>JBDKFG010000079.1:0-27570 GCA_039798785.1 Verrucomicrobiota bacterium
CCATCACTGCGCCTGACCCCATCTTCCACCACCAAATCCGCTGCCCGGGAGATTGCCTAATGGAAGACAGTCTTGCGCAGAAAGGTGTAAAGAAACTTTCCTGAGTATTTAAATCCATCAATGAGAAGGAGAAGCGGCGATGAAGCCTGCGAGACTGCTGACGATGGGGGTTCTTTGCTTCTTGGGATCCTGCGGTCCCAATCTTGCACCTCCCGCGCATCCTGGTTCGGGCTCCAGCGCCGCGCCAGCCGAAGTCAAAGCCAAGATCGCCCTGATGGCGCCGGTCAGCGCGGCTCAAGCCGATGCCGCCCTGCGGCGATTCCACGAAGCCGGCGCAGCGAGCAATTGGACTTACGGGCCCTCTCTGAAAAAGGCTTATATCGAGTCGATCCGGGCAAAAACCCTGGCCGAGTGCAGCACGCGCCAGCTCCTCCTGCCTCAGGCCTTCCTCGACTGGATCGACGGCGATCCGCAGGTCCAGGCCGCGGTCTACTGCAGCCGCAAGGATCCGCTGCCTGTCCTCATCGGTCTGCGATCCCTCGAGATCGACCTGGGTGAACAGATCGTCCGCAAGGATTACACCCAGCTCGCCCTCGCCACCGCCATCAACGGCTCCTACCGCGGCTGGCAGAGCACTCCTCAAAGTCAGAACGACAGCCGCAACCTGAAAGGGGAGCCGGCTCTGGCCGACATCTCGCCACGGCCCTTGCTGAAACTGGAGATTCCCGGTGATCCCCGCGTCCGGATCGACACCAAGGATCCGAAGCGCCAGCTCGACCTCAACGACCACATCATCAACTTCCTCGAAGACCACGCGGACATCGAGGTCGAGACCCTCGTTCGCGAGCTGCCGCCTCTCGAATATGACGAGCGTGGCGTCGCCAAGCCGCAGAAGAAAGCGGTCGACGTCAAGAAGATGATCAGGCGCAAGCCTTACGCCGCCGACGTCCTCGCCTCCCGGGTCCTGCAGGAGGAGTTCAACTCTTACATGAAGGCGCATGGGCAGACGATCAGCATCGATGCCGGCGACAAGGTGGTGCACTGGCATTCGCATGCCGGGGTCGAGAAGACGATGCGCAAGAAGATCGCCAGCGCCTTCGAGCTCTTCCGAGACGCCTACCGGGCCAAGGGCCGTCTGCCGCAGAGCCGCGACCGCGCCGCCACCCCGGCCGAAAACATGGCCTGGCTGATCCGCAACGACCGGCATGTCTTCACCGCCGAGGAGCAGAAAAGCCGCAAGTGGCCGCGGTTTCCTCTCAATGCACCCTGGCCGGTGCTGATGATGCTCGCCGACGACGACCAGCCCCTGCGCGAGCGGGAGGAGATCTGGATCAAGTTCCGCGATAAAGGCGAGATGCGAACCTACGGCGAATACATCGGCGCCATCGCCCAGCAGTTCGACATGCAGTCGGCGCGTCGCCTGACGCCTTTCCCCTACTACTACGGCAGCATCGAAATGATGTGGAAGGATGGCGGCGTCTGCGGCACCATGGGCGCCATCGGCTCGCGAACCAACCGCATCTGCGGCATCCCTTCCACCACCGCCGGCCAGCCCGGTCACTGCGCCCTGGTGATGATGACCCATGATCCCAAAACCGGTCTTTTCGCCTGCAAAGGCGGCCAGTACGCCACCGGGGGCGATGAAGTCACGACGGTCCACTACAATTGGAATTTCGACGAGACCACCGGCCGCCGCGGCATGGTCTACCATCAGTCGATCGCCTGGGCGGTGAATCAGGGCCTGGATTCCTATCTCGACAGTCTTGCGCTGCTGCAGATCGTCCGCAATCTCCCTGAGGATCCGCTAAACTCCAGGGCTTTGAGTCTCTTGGAGAAAGGTCTCGCTGTCCATCCCTATTCATTCGCTCTTGTCGACGCCGCCCAGTCCAGAGCTCTAGATGCTGCGACGCATTTCCGTCTTTACGACAGCCTCGCCGCGTCTCTGGATGCGCTCGCCGCAAAACCGGACGCGCCGAAGACGGCGCTTTATCGCAAGAGGCTCAGGAGCCTGCTCTTCTCCAAGCTTGAAAAGTTGCCGCTCCCGCAGGAAAAGTCCGCATTGGCCGCCCAGCTCGCCCGTCTCGAAAAGGACGGCTGCGACCATCCTTCGCTTCTCTGTCGCTACTGGGTTGCTCTTGAAGGCGAGTCAGGCCTGCTCAAGCGCAGCGGTGAAGCCGTGGCAAACTACCTCGCCGGTCCACGGACGGATACAGCCGCGAGAATCATGAACTCGCAGATCAAGGCCTGGACAGCGGCTTTGTCTAGCAAGAGCAGCCGCAGTCAATGGGCCGCGGCCCAGCTCAAGGCTTTTTCCGGCAAGGAGCTCTACATCGAAAAAAACAAACTCTTTGTCGATCCCTCTGTCTCCTTGCTGGCCAAGACGGCGGGAGTCAAGAGCCCATCGGCAGTCCAGATGCACAGCGCTCTGGCGCAGAGCCTGGAGCTGCGCTTGCAAGCCAGCGTGAAGGCACCGCGGACAGAAAAGGCCTGCAAGGACCTCGCCTCGGACATCCGCACCCTCGGAGCCGCAATCACCGACGCCGCTCTCCGAGCCGGCTGGAAAGCCAGGTTGGAGGCACTGATCAAAGGACAGGAGATCTTTGTCGCAGGAAACGGCAGGAAAGCCCGTAAGATCACCGATCCTTGCGTCGCCGCGATCCAGTCCATCCCCTGATCAGAGATCTCCCGCGCAATCGAGGGGCAGGCTCGCCGGCAGCTGCGCCAGCTCCCTCGTCGATGTTGCCCTGCCGCTCCTATGCAGGACGAGGCGCCAGAGCTTTGGCGTCCAGCCCCCCGCCGTGCCGCTGATCCGGGTCTCCAGCCGCAGACTGGCACGGCTCCGCACCAGGTCGAATTCGTAAAGCTGGCCGCTGTATTCGAGGCTCAAGCCGTCGTCGAGACGCAGGCGGCTGGACGTCCGCCCATCGGATTCCGGGAGATACAGATGCAGCTCGAGCACCGAGCGGTCGATTTGCGCCGTTGTCGCCGCCTCGGAAGACATCGGCAGGACCGCGCCGGCTCGGACGTAAAGCGGCATCCGCTCCAGCGGCGCCGCGACGCTCAGGAATTGCGGGCCTTGCACCGCGGCGGCGCCATCCGCTTCGAAAGGCAGCCATTCGCCGGCGGGAAAATGCACCGGGCGGCAACTCGCCCCGGCCCTCAGCACCGGGGCGGCGAGAAGATGCGGTCCGAGCAGGAACTGGTCGTCGACGCGGCGCAATTGCGGCTCGTCGCTGTGCCAGCTCAAGGGGCGCAGGATCGGCGCACCGCTGGCGTTCGCCTCCAGCGACAGGGAATAGAGCAGCGGCAGAAGGCGGTAGCGGAGCTTCAGGGCGCGGCGGACATGCGCAGCCACCGCGGCGCCGAAGCTCCAGGGGTATTGGTCGCGCTCGTCATCGTTGTGATTGCGGCAGAAGGGGTAGAGGGCGCCGAGCTGGGCCCAGCGGACGAAGAGCTCGGGTTGGGAGGGGCCGATGAAGCCTCCGATATCGGCGCCGACATGCGGTTGACCGCTGAGCCCGAGTGCCAGGGCCATCCGCACCGACAAGGCGAGATGCTCCCAGTTGGAGACGTTGTCGCCCATCCAGTGGGCGCAGAGGCGCTGGATCCCGGGCGATCCGGCGCGCGACAGGATGAAGGGGCGTTCCCCAGGACGGGCGATCTGCAGGCCTTGGCGGGTCGCTTCGGCCATGAAGAGACCATATTCGTTGTGGTGGCGCCAGTGCGGGATCTGGCCGCGGGCGCCGAAGCGCATCGCGGTGCAGTCGACCTGCCCGGTGGCCGGCTCGTTCATGTCGTTCCAGATGCCGTCGACTCCGTCGCGGGCGTGTCCGGCGATGCGGTCCGCCCACCAGTCGCGGCATTCGCCTCGGCTGAAGTCGGGGAAGGCGGTGCGGCCCGGCCAGACCTGGCCGATGAAGAGCGCGCCGTCTTCGGTGCGGCAAAGGAGATTGGCTTTCCGTGCTTCTTCGAAGAGTTCCCATCCGGTCTCGAGCTTGACCCCCGGGTCAATGATGGTGACGAGGCGGAAGCCCAGCGCCTGCAGCTCCCGCTTCATCGCGGCGCGGTCCGGGAAAAGCTCGTCGTTCCAGGTGAAGACCCGGTAGCCGCGCATGTGGTCGATGTCGAGCCAGAGTGCGTCGCAGGGAATGTCCTCGGCGCGGAGTCGGCGGGCCAGGCTCAGCACCTCCTCCTGCGAATAGGCCTTCCAGCGGCATTGATGGGCTCCGAGCGACCACAGGGGCTGCATGGCCGGCAGGCCGGTGAGACGGGCGTAGGCACCGACCAGCTCCGGCATCGTCTCCTGGGTGAAGAGATATTCGCAGTAGGCGCCCCCTTCGCCTTCGATGCGGCAGCGCCCGGCGCCTTTGCTGGCGCGGAAGGCGATCTTGAGACGCCCCGGGTGGTCGATGAAATGCGCCGAGGCCGGTCCCTTTTGCTGAAGCCGCAGCCAGAAGGGGATCGACAGGTAGTAGGGGTCGAAATCAGGCGAGGTAGGATCGCCGGCGGGCTTCAAGGGGTCGGGCGAGAGGACGTCGGTGTTCCAGAACAGCCATTCGCGTCCGTTCCGGTCCCAAGGTCCGGCCTTCTCGCCGAGTCCGAGGATGGCGTCGGTGCCGTCGCTGCGGCGATCGCTGCACCAGTGGCCGTTGAGGAAGCGGAGGAAGTTGTGACCGCGGCTGTCGAGGAGGACGGCGCCGTCGCGGCGTCGTTTCGCCTCGATCGAGAAAACGCCGCGACCCAGCCGCACCTCCAGTTCGGGGCTGATCAGCAGGAGCGCGTCTTCAGTCTCTCGCAGGACGAACTCCGGGGTCTCGAAGACTTGCGGAACCAAGGCTTCCGAAGGCCGTTCGAGGAAGATGCCGCCGACGCTGGCGCGCAAGCGCAAGAGGCCCGCTCCGAGGAAGTCGATGCCGAGCATCTCGAGCTCGCCGAAGAGGACGATCCCTTGGCTGGTGAGCTCCCAGTTCTGGAAGGAGAAGGCCGGGCTGAATTCTTCGTCGATCGGCATGAAGACCTCGAAATGAAGGGTGAAGGATGAAGCGGATTCAAGGCCGCGATTTTCTGGCCTGGATCCAACTGATGGCCATGATGGTGAAGGGCAGCAGGGCGGCGGAGAAAATCAGGGATTTTTCCGTTGTCTGAGCATCGAGGCCGCGGCGTTCGCCGAGAAGCGTGAGATCCTGGCTCAAGGCGCCTGAGGGGCAGAATCCGAGGATTTCGAGGATCTGCAGCAGGGGAATGGTCAAGCCCACGGCGAGCCAGAGGAATCTCGCAGGGAAAGGCGTCGGCGGCCCGTCGACCCGAAGGCCGGAGAGGAGGGCCGCCGCGGCGCAGGTCTGGCCTGCCAAGGCCGGCAGGGCCAGGCCGAAATCGAGCTCGAGATTGTGATGCAGGATCAGTGAGCCGGCGATCAGCCAGGCCAGGCCAGACCAACGTACCCAGGGCAGGTTGTGCCAGCGGATCACCAGGCCGACGACGAGCAGAAGATGCAGCATCAGGAGACCGGTCTGGGCCGCTCCGCCGGCGGGAAGCAGCCCTGGCTGCATCGCATCGACACGACCTGCTGCCAGCATGCCAAGGCAATGGGCGGCGTGATGCAGGGCGTCGGCGAGGATCCAGGCCTTGATCCGCCAGGATTCGATCGTCATCAAAAGCAGGATCGCAAGCAAGGCCAGAGGCGCCACCCAGGCCAGTTGCTTCACATGCCGTCGCCGGCGCAACAGCGCCGGCGCCTCCCCGACCCGGTTCCAGCCGCAACGGGGACAGTTCTGAGCTGCTGCTTCCAGCTTCGCGGAGCAGACCGGACAATCCTTGCTCCGCCGCGACGGCCCGTGCATCCCCGCCAGCGGCATGCTGGCACCGCAGTGACGACAGCTCGCCGATGTGGCGCCAGGCTTGATCTTGACGTTGCGGCCACAGGCGGGACAGCGGATCTTGAGCATCTCGTCCTCCCGGGTTTCCTGAAGCGGTTTAAATCTGGCGGCTGAGAATCGGCGCGACGAAGACCGCCGGGCGGACGTAGATCGGCTCGAGCGCCTTTTCGAGTCCGAGATCGTCGGCGGCCAGCGCCTCCTGGGGGTCGAGCTCGAGTCCGGCGGCTTCCGGGCCGGTGACGAAGAGGATTCGCGCCACCAATTCCGGCGGCAGGGCGGCGAAGGCGGCCGGAGTCAAGCAGGTGGCGAAGAGGAAGTCCTCGCCGGGCGGCAGGAATTTTGCCAGATCCAGGGTCTTGATCACCTCGGCCGGCGCCGCGACCTGCCAGGTCTCGCCGGATTTTTCCAAGGGGTTGAGGATCAGCTCGTCGCGGCGGCCGTCATGGAGGACGCTCAGGCGTTTCAGGCCGGGATTCCGGCGCAAGGCCGCGGGCAGGAAGGCGAAGCCGCTGTTGACGCCGCGAAGACGGGCGCCGCTGATCAGCGCCACCCCCTTGGCGAAGGCGATGCCGACGCGGGTGCCGGTGAAGCTGCCGGGGCCGATCCCCAGATCCCACTGGCCGATGTCGCGCACCGCGATTTTTTGCGGCGCCAGCAAGGCCTCCAGGACCCGCGGCACCGCCAAGGACACCGAGGTCGAGGCGTCGGCCTGTTCCTGGCCGAGGAGATGGCCGTCCCGGTAGAGCGCCGCATTGACGGTGAAGGCGGAAGTGTCGAGGCAGACTTTCAGCATGAGGCTTCTGGGGGTTGATGGCTGCAAGTTAGCCAAGGCGGCGGGGAAGGCAAGAGGCCGGAGCTTCATCCCGCCTCTTTCCTGGGTTTCCCTGATTTCAGCTGTTTCCTCCGCGTGTTTCTCGGTTAACTTCAAGGGCACTCAATCCTCAGCCCAATCGATCTCTTACCATGAAAACCGGCCTCCTCCTCATCCAGCTCGGCTCGCCCGATTCCCCCTCCGTCCCCGACGTCAAGAAATACCTCCGCCAGTTCCTCGGCGACAAACGCGTCGTCGACAACGGCGGGCCGATGTGGCCGCTGATCCTCAACCTCTTCATCCTGCCCTCGCGCAGCCCGAAGTCGGCCCACGCCTACGCTTCGATCTGGGACGGCCAGGACTTCCCCCTGATCAAGCACACCCGCGACTTCACCGAGGTGCTGCGGAACCGTCCCGAAATGGCCGGCATCCCCCTCGAAACCGGCTACATCATCGGCCGCCAAAGCGTCGCCCAGGCCTACAAGAAGCTGCTTGAGCAGGGCTGCACCAGGATCCGCGTCATCCCGCTCTTCCCGCAGTTCTCCGAGACCACCACCCTGTCGTGCAAAGACTGCCTCGACGCCGCCATCGCCGAGCACGGCGCCGGCGCGACGATCGACTTCGTCGAAGACTTCCACGCCGCTCCCGCCTACATCGATGCGCTCGCCGCAAAAATCGACGCGCAATTGGCGGAAAAACCCGCCGAACGCCTCGTCCTCTCCTTCCACGGCCTCCCCATCCGCCGCATCCGTTGCGGCGACCGCTACTTCGACCAGTGCGGCGCCACCGCCGCCCTGGTCCGCCAACGCCTCAAGAACATCGATCACGACCGTGTCATCCTCAGCTTCCAGAGCCGCTTCGGCCGCGAACGCTGGCTCGAACCTTCCACCGAGGAAACCCTCAAGAAACTCGCCGCCGAGGGGGTCAAAAAGGTCGCCATCGCCTGCCCCGCCTTCACCGCCGACAACCTCGAGACTCTCGAAGAAATCGGTATGGGCTTGAAGGAGATGTTCCTCGAACAGGCCGGTCCAGGCGCCAGCTACGACCTCGTCCCCTGCCTCAACTCCGATCCCGATTGGGTCGCCGGCTTCGCCCGCGACGTCGCCCTGCCGGCCGGCGGCACGGCGCATAGCCTGCCCCCCTGCGAGCTGCCGGACGGACTTCTCCTCGAGCAGGGCTGCTGCGCCGCCAAGACCCATTGCCCCGCCTGCCCCTACAAAGGCCAAAACAAACACCCTGACGGCTCGCTGTCGCCCTCGGATCGCAAGAACATCAAGGTCATCTTCCTCACTCTTTTTCTCGACCTGGTCGGCTTCGCCATCATCATCCCGCTCTTCCCGGCGATGCTCAAACACTACGAAGCCACCGAAGGCGCCGGGACGATCTTCCGCTGGCTGATGAACAGCCTCACCCAGCTCACCGGGGTCGACAGCCAGATGCAGAAGGCGGCGCTGCTTGGCGGCGCCCTTGGCGGCCTCTACTCCTTCCTGCAGTTCCTCCTGGCGCCGGTGATCGGCTCGATCTCTGACCGGATCGGCCGCAAGAAGGTCCTCACCGTGTCGATCCTCCTCGGCGTCTTCGGTTACCTCATCTGGGGCTTCGCCGGCAGCTTCGCCCTGCTCCTGGTCTCCCGCATCCTCTGCGGCATTTCCGGCTCGAACATCTCCACCGCCACCGCCGCCGTCGCCGACATCACCTCGGCCAAGACCCGCTCCGTCGGCATGGCCAGCATCGGCATCGCCTTCGGCCTCGGCTTCACCTTCGGCCCCGCCATCGGCGCCCTCTCGGCGATGTGGGACCCGACCCAGACCTTCCCCGGCTTGGTTCAATACGGACTGAACCCCTTCTCGATCGCCGCCTTCGTCGCGATGGGACTGTCGCTCGTCAACCTCTACTGGGTCCGCACCCACTTCACCGAGACCCTCTCCGACGAGAACCGCGGCAAGGCGCGAGAAGAGGCCCGCACCGTCAACCCGCTCAAGCTTTTCCACAGCGAGAGCTACCCCGGGGTCACCGGTGCGATCTGGACCAACGCCCTCTTCCTGATCGCCTTTGGCGGCGCCGAGCAGATGCTGACCTTCCTCACCGACCAGCGTCTCGGCTACGGCCACGGCGCCAACGGCCTGATGTTCCTCTTCATCGGCCTGATGCTCTCCCTGGTGCAGGGCGGCTATGTCCGCCGCAAGGCCCCGATCGTCGGCGAGAAGAAGATGGCCTTCCGCGGCCTCGCCTTGCTCATCCCCTCGATGCTGCTGGTGGCGCTCGCCGGCCAATGGCAGAGCCAGGCCCTTTTGTATCTCGGCCTGACCTTCATGGTCTTCGGCTCGGCCTTCACCATCCCCTGCATCACCGCGCTGTGCTCGATCTACACCCCGCCGCACGATCAGGGCCGGGTGATGGGGCACTTCCGCTCCCTCGGCGCCCTCGCCCGCGCCATCGGCCCGGCCGTCGCCGGCCTCGCCTTCTGCAAGTTCGGCTTCACCGGACCCTATTTGCTGGCGGCGCTGATGCTGCTGGTGCCGCTGTTTATTGTGAAGGGGCTGCCGGAGAGGGGGAAGTGAACCCGCAGGATCGCGAACGCGGCCCACAAGATCGCCGCGAAGACGGGAAACAAGATCGGTCGGATCGGTCGGATCGGACCGATCTTCCGCCGCAAGGTTTTCCCGGCAGCCGCCCGCGCCTGCGCTCTGGCGGCGGCTATCGTCAACTGAAGAGCTTCCAGATCACCACGATCATCTACGACGGCACGGTGTTTTTCTGCGAGCGTTTCGTTGATTGTCATTCGCGCTTGATCGACCAGATGGTGCAAGGGGCGCGCAGTGGACGCCAGAACATCGCCGAAGGCAGCCGCGTCGGCACTGGCTCGAGCCAGACCGAGATCCGCCTGGTCAATGTCGCCCGCGCCAGCCTCGACGAACTGCTCCTCGACTACGAAGACTTCCTGCGGCAGAAGCGCCACAAGATGTGGGAGAAGACCGATGCCGAGACCAGCGAAGTGCGGCGCATCCGCTTCTCCGAGGCGGATTTCCCGCCCTTCGATCCCCGGAACCCCCGGACCGGCGCGACCAGTTCGGTCCTTATCTCCCCTGGCTGACCAGCCCGAAAAGGGAAGTGGTCGCCAACACCCTGATCTGCCTGATCCACCAGGCGAATTACCTGCTCGACCAGCAAATCAGCGCCCTCGAGCAGAGCTTCATTCAAGATGGCGGCTACAGCGAACAGCTCGCGGCGGCTAGGCTGGAACACCGGCGCGGCTAACAAGATCAGTCCGATCGGTCGGATCGGTCCGATCTGCGGGCGAAGGCGCTCGATTGCCCGAAGTGTTCACAGCCGATGGTCCTGCGCCGCGTCCGCCAAGGCGAACGCAGCGGCGAACAGTTTTGGGGCTGTAGCCTTTGGCCGAAATGCGACGGCAAGCGGAAGCTTTGATCGTTAGCTCAAAGAAAGCTCAGTCCGCGCTTTTCCCGGCCTCTGCCTCGGCCATCTTCCGGCGGTGTTTCCACCAGGTCAGAACCGGCGGGATCATCGAGACGAAGATCACCAGCAGGATGACCTTCTCGGTGTTGTTTTTCACGAAGGGGATGTTGAAACAGAAATAGCCGAGGACCGAGAGGCTGACGACCCAAAGGATGCCGCCGACGATGTTGAAGAAGGCGAAGCGCTTGAAGCTCATGTCGCCCATGCCGGCGACAAAGGGGACGAAGGTACGCATGAAGGGGGCGAAGCGGGCGTAGATCACCGCCTTGCCGCCGTGCTCCTCGAAGAAGGAGTGGGTGGCCTCGACATGTTTCTGCTTCACCCAGTTTTTTCGCAGCATCCATTCGCCAAACTTGTGGCCGACGGTGAAGTTGAGGAAGTCGCCGGCGATCGCGGCGACGCAGAGCAGCGGGATCATGATGAGCAGGTTCATCTCGTTGTCGCTGAGGGCGCAGAGGCCGCCGGCGGCGAGCAGGAGGGAGTCGCCCGGCAGCAGCGGCAGGAAGACCAAGCCGGTTTCACAGAAGATGATCAGAAAGAGCAGGGCGTAGATCCATAATCCGTAATCACGGACGAACTCGATCAGGTGCTGATCGACGTGAAGTATGAAGTCAATCGGGTTCATCGCGCCTTCCTTTGCTGTTTCGGCTGCCGATTCTACCCGGATACCGGTTTCCTGCAAGGGGCGAAGATGAAGGAAGGATGAAGCGACTCAAGGGAGTGAAGGAGTAGGGAGTGAAGGAGTGAAGACGAAGTCCATGCCGTTTGTCGTTACTCCCTTACTCCCTTACTCCCCTGCTCCTTATGCACGCGTGGCTCTCGAAGCGAGGCAAGCACTAAGAGAGATCTTGTAGAGGAGGAAATATAGCTCCGGGCGGCTACAGTCGGGCGAACTCACCGCATTCCGGAATCTGCCGCCGTGCCCACTCCTCTTCAAACCTGCCTCGTCACCGGCGCCTCGGGCTTCCTCGGCCGGGTCATCGCCCGCCAGCTCGCGAGCCGCGGCGCCCGCGTCATCGCCTACGGCCGCTCCTCGCCCGACGCCCTCCTGCGCGAAGGCGCCGCCACCTGGATCCGCGGCGAACTCGATGACGCCGAAGCCCTCAGCCGCGCCTGCGACGGGGTCGACACGGTTTTCCACGTCGCCGCCAAGGCCGGGGTCTGGGGCGCTTACGAAGACTACTTCCGCCCCAACGTCCTGGGCACCCGCGCCGTCATCCAGGCCTGCCGCCAGGCCCTGGTGCCGCGCCTGGTCTTCACCTCCTCGCCCAGCGTCGCCTACGACGACAGCGGAGTCGAAGGCGGCGACGAATCGCTGCCTTATCCGGCCCAATACCTGACCCACTACCCCGCCACCAAAGCCCAGGCGGAACGGGAAGTCCTCGCCGCCAACAGCCCGGAACTCGCCACCTGCGCCCTGCGTCCCCACCTGATCTGGGGCCCCGAAGACGGTAACCTCCTGCCCCGCCTCATCGCCCGGGCCAAGGCCGGAAAGTTGATCCAGGTCGGCGACGGCTCCAACCGGGTCGACGTCAGCTATGTCGACAACGCCGCGTGCGCCCACATTCAAGCGGCGCTCGCGCTCGCGCTCGCCAGCACCGGCGCGCCGGCGGGCAAGGCCTATTTCATCGGCGATGCCGAACCGGTGCTGCTCTGGCCCTGGATCAACCGCCTCCTGACCGAGCTCAAGCTGCCGCCGGTGAAGCGCCGGATCTCCTACCCCGCCGCCCGCCTCCTCGGCCGCGGCTGCGAACTCGCCTGGTCCCTCGGACGCCTGAAAGGCGAACCGCCGATGACCCGCTTCGTCGCCGCCCAGCTCGCCACCAGCCACTGGTTCCGCCACGACGCCGCCAGTCGCGACTTCGGCTACGCACCCGCCATCGACAACGAAGAAGGGCTGCGGCGGACGGTCAATTTCGAGTTAAGAGTTAAGAGTTAAGAACCAGAAAAATCACAACACGAGGCCAGAAGATGGACGAAGCTGAGAAGCCAAAGAAAAAAGTCGCGAAGGCCAAAGCTGCGGCTCCCGCAAAGCCCAAGGCCAAAGCTGCGGCTCCCGCAAAGCCTAAGGCCAAAGCTGCGGCTCCCGCAAAGCCCAAGGCCAAGAAGGCCAAGGCCGAGAGGGATGCGACCGTCGACCAGCTCCTCAAAGAACTGCAACAAGAGATGCGGGAACGCGAGCTGAACGATGCCGCCTACCCGGAAGTGGCCGAGCGGATCAATGCCTGGGTTCAGGTGCGCCTGAAAGGCTTCAAGGGCCATCGCGCCGAGTGCCTGAAACAGCTCGAAAAGATGGACCAGGCCGCCGCGCGCAACGATTACGATGCGGCCTTCAAATGCCTCGACAAGGCGATGGAGGCCGACCCCAGCGCCTTGCGCCCGGTGCTGCAATTCCTCCGGGTGGAATGCAGCATGGATCCGGAGGTCCGTCTCGAATTCCTGGAGACGATCAAGAGCCAGTTCGACGAAGAGCTCGGATTCGATCCGGAACTTCCCATCAGCCCGGAGCAGCGCGACGAGCTGCTGATGGTCGTCACCGAATCCGTCGAAGTCCTTTTTGAACTGGAACGATTCGCCGAGGTCCACCCCCTGGTCATGATGGCGCTGCAGCGCCTGAGCCTCGACGAATCGGCCTCGGGCCTGATCGTCCTGGCGATCTTCGCCGCCGCCTTGTCGGGCGACTTCGACATGCTGGCAATGCTGCTCGGCGACGAGCTCGAGGGCCTGCCGGCGCAACTGATGCCGCTCGCCCTCGTCCTGCAGATCCGCAACAAGGACGAAGCCGCGGCGCAGAAAACCCTGGCGAAACTGCGCCAGGAGGCCCCGGTGATCATCGACTTCCTGAGCGGCAAGATCGACGCCGAGAAGTGCTCGGACGAGCTCCAAGACCAGGGCCTGGTGGCGGAATCCATCGCCATCCCGCAGTTCATCGCCCCCTTCTGGAGCCAGCACCCCGAAGGCCGCGCCTGGCTGCTGCGGAACTCCTTCCTGCGCCGATGAGTTTCTGGGCCGAAGACGGCCCCTGGTTCTGCCTAGCGCCGATGGAGGAGGTCACCGATAGCGCCTTCCGCGAAATCGTCGCGTCGAGCGCAAAACCCGGGGCCCTGCGGGTGCTCTTCACCGAGTTCACCTCCGCCGACGCCCTCTGTCATCCCCGCGGACGGGAGAAGGTCCGCCACCGTCTCGCCGTCAGCAGCAGCGAAAAGGCGCTTCTCCGGGCCCGGGGCATCCGCCTGGTGGCGCAGCTTTGGACCGCGTCGCCGGAGAAGCTGAGCCAAGCCATCCGCGACTTGATCGCTCCGAGCGGCGATTTCGACGGCGTCGACATCAACATGGGCTGTCCGGTGCCGCAGGTGCTGAAGCAGGGCGCGGGTTCGGCTTTGATTGCCTGTCCCAGCCTCGCGGCCGAGCTGATTTGCGCCGCCCGCGAAGCCTCGCCGCTGCCGGTGTCGGTGAAGACCCGGATCGGCCTGGAAACCCCCGATACCGAAGCCTGGTGCCGGAGCTTGCTGGCGGCCCGTCCCGCCGCCTTGACCCTGCATGGCCGGACCCAGAGCCAGTTGAGCACCGGTTTCGCCGAGTGGGATGAAATCGCCAAGGCGGTGCCGCAGCGCGACGAGTTTTCCCCCGCCACCCGGATCCTCGGCAACGGCGACGTCCTGGATCTTGCGGAAGCCGCGGAAAAGTGCCGGATCCACCGGCTCGACGGAGTCATGATCGGCCGCGGCATCTTCGCCAATCCCTGGCTTTTTGCGCCCGGTTTCGTCCCGAATCGCGACCAGCGGATCGCGGCCTTCCGGCGTCACGCCGAGCTCTTTTTTGCGGATTGGGACGAGGACAAGAATCCCGCCACGCTGCTGCGGTTCGCCAAGATCTACCTGAGGGGCTTTGCCGAAGCTGCGTCTATGCGGTCTGATCTGGCCAACCTGTCGGCACCTTGCGACATCCTGGAGTGGCTGGCTAAGTTCACTTCGCCTGATAGCCCTTGACCAGGATGCTGCGGATCTGGGCGGCGAGCTTCTCGTTGTTGACGGTGAAACGCTCATGGATCCGCCAGCCATTGAATTCGAAGGTGCCGTTGCCGCTGATGGCGGCTTCGATCTTTTCGCCCGCCGGGCCGTGGGTCACCAGCTCGTGGCCTTCCCCTTTCGGCCGGACTTCGATGATCAGGCCTCGGGCCCGGTCTTTTTCACGAGGATCGGGGCACAGGCTGAGCTCCTTGGTCAGCAGGCGCTTGCTCTTTCCGAGGGCTTTGCTCCACACTTCGTTGCGGCTGCCGGCGACTTCGAGGACGGCGAATTGGTGGGTGGCGCCGAAAGGCGAGATGACGTGACTGGCAGCGGATCCCTTTGGCTGCTCCCGGTCGGAGAGATAGAGGTTGTTGACGGTCTTGTAGAGGACTTCGTAGTTGCTGCCGAGCGCCTGCCAGAGCTGGTAGCCGACGGTCTGGCTTTGGCCGACGAGCCAGAGCAGTTCATTGTCTTCCTGGAGGGGCAGGTAGTGTCCGAAGCGGTTGAAGAAGAAAGTCTTCACCGGTTCGTCCTGATCGGCGACCAGCTTTCCCAGCTCTTCACTGCTGAGGATGCGGAGAGAGAGATAGATCGGTCCGTTCACGGTGCGTCGTGTCGAGCTGTCGTACCAGGAGCAGCGCCAGGTCCTGCTGCGGCTGTCGTAGCGTTCGGGGTAGATGTCATAGCTGGAGTAGTAGTTGCTGACGACCCTGTAGGGGGCGTGGACTTCGCGGGTCTTGAAGAGTCCGGCGGAGAGTTTTTCATCGAGGCTGCGGACCGAGGCGACGACGCGGCTCAGTTCGCGTCGCAAGACGGCTTCGCCCTGGCCGGTTTTCAGTTTTGCCAAGGCCTCGGAGTAGTTGCCGCCGAGGGCCAGTTCGAGAGCCGGAGAGAACTCTTTCAGCAGTGCGGCCTTGCGGGCGAGGGCAGCCTCGGCACGGGCCTTTTCCGCCGCGACGGCCTTGAGGTTCTCGGCGTCCTCCCTGGCTTTGGCTTTCGCCGCGGCTGCGGCTGCGTCCTGGACTTCTGGGTTGAGGCGCAGGGCAGGAGAGGTGGCTGGCTGGTTTTTCGCTTTTGCGGCCTCGGCTTCGGCCTTCTGGCGCGCGGCTTCGGCGGCGGCGACTTTCTGTCTCGCATCCTCTTCGGTCCTGATCCGGGCAGCTTCCATCTCAGCCAGCTTCCGCTGGTTTTCCTCTTCGAGCTGCTGCCGGATGGCTTCGAGAGCGCGGGCCTGCTCGGCTGCCGCAGCGGCTGCGGAGCTGAGCCTCGCCGCATCGTCGTCGGCCGGCGACGGCACGGAGCTGGCGGCGGCTGCATCCGGCGCCGGGGCGCCAGCAATGGCCGGTTTTTCCTGGTCGGTCATCAGCAGGGCGGTCATCAGCAGAGTCGCCAGGATGGCCAGGCCGACGGCAAAGGAGGCCAGCTTGTAAGGCGCCTTCACCGGCTCTTTGACTTTGATCGTCAGTCCCGAGATGACAGCGTCTGCGGCGCCGAGAAGATCTTCCCAATTCTGGAAACGCTGCTCCGGCTTCTTGGCCAACAGCGCTTGGCAGAAGTCGCTGACAGCGACCGAGCAGGCGGGAACCAGCGAGGCGAGGCGGGGAGGGGGGCTGAACTGGTGGTGGGTGAGGATCTGGCGGTAATCGCCGTCGTCGAAGGGCGGCTCGCCGCTGATCAAACAGTGCAGGGTCGCTCCCAGGGAATACATGTCGGCCCGCGGATCGCCGGGTTTCCAGGTGCCGCTGATCACTTCCGGTGCGGCGAAATGCGGGGTCAGGCAGATGCCGTCGCTGTCGCCGCCGTGACCTTCGCCGTGCATGCGCGCCAGACCCAGGTCGGCGAGCTTCACCTGGCCGTCGCTGCGGATCAGGAGGTTCGACGGCTTCAGGTCGCCGTGGGTGAGGCCGCGGCTGCGGTGGCCGTGAGCCAGGCCGGCGGCGACGGCCCGGATCAGCATCATCGCTTCACCGGGAGGCAGGCGGCCGCGTTTCTTCAGGAGGACGCCAGCATCGACTCCATCGACCAGTTCCATGGCGAAATAGAGATGGCCTTCGGCCGAGCGGCCGACATCGTAGGCCTGGACTATTGAGGGATGCTGGATCGCCGCCGCCGCCTGCGCTTCGCGGATGAAGCCGCGTACGAATTCCGGGTCTTCGGCGATCTGCGGCCGCAGGATCTTCAAGGCGACTGGACGGGCCAGCGACAGCTGCACTGCCTCGTAGACGTCGCCGTTGTTCCCGGCGGCGATGAATCTGCGGATCTGGTAGCCGGCGACGACTGTGCCGGGATGGAGTTGGGTCATGAAAAGGGCTCGGGCTTGATTTCGGACATCCCCACTCTAGCACCGATCCGGTCCCGATTGCAAGAAGAAAATCCCTCTTTCCGCTCTTTCCTCTCTCAGCGCTTCGCGGCCACCGCTTTCTCCATCCGGTGCAGGGCCTCGACCAAGGTGCTGCGGGGACAGCCGAAGTTGATCCGCAAGTAGCCGGGAGCGTTGAACAAGGCGCCCTCGTGCAGTCCGACGCCGAAGCTCTCGAAGTGCTCCTTGGGATTGGCCACCCCCAGTTTGCGGCAGTCGATCCAGGCGAGATAGGTCGCTTCCGGACGCCAGATCGTCAGCTCGGGCAGGCGCGCCGCAAAGAAGTTCATCATGTAGTCGAGATTGCCGCGGAGATAATCCTTCAGCTCGTCCAGCCAGGGACCGCCATGGCGATAGGCGGCTTCACAGGCGACCAGACCGAGGACGTTGGGATCCGGGACAATCCCCTTCAAGGTGCGCTGGAATTTCAGGCGCAGGCCGGCATCCGGGATGATGGCGAAGGCGGTGCACAGGCCGGGCACGTTCCAGGTCTTGCTCGGCGCCATCAGGGTGACGGTGCGAGCCTCGATCTCGGGTGACAAGGTGGCGGTGACGATGTGCGGGGTCTTTTCGTCGAGCACGAGGTCGCAGTGGATCTCGTCGGAGCAGATCACCATGTCGTTGGCGAGCCAGACCTTAGCCATCTCTTTGAGCTCGGCGCGGCTGAAGACGCGTCCGACCGGATTGTGCGGCGAACACAGCAGGTGCAGCGGCGTCTCTTTTGCAGCAGCGGCAAACTCGGCCGGATCAAGTTGCCAAGTGCCATCCTTGAGGCGGAAAGGGACATCGCGGTAGTCTCGTCCGGAGAGGTCCGGCGCAGTGATGAAGGGGGGATAGACCGGAGCGTTGATCAAGGCTTTTTCGCCCGGCTTCAGGTAGGCGCGGAGGGCGACATGCAGGGCCGGGACGACACCGGGCAGCCAGACGAACCATTCGGGGCGGGTCTTCCAACCGTGTTTCTTCTCCAGCCACTCGATCACCGCGGCGGTTTGCGACGGACGCGGAACGGGGTAGCCCATGATCTCGTGATCGAGCTCGCGTCGGACCGCATCGAGGACGACGGCCGGAGCGGCGAAATCCATGTCGGCAACCCAAAGCGGCAGGATGTCCTTCCCCGCATAACGTTCCCATTTCATGCTGCCGGTGCCGCGGCGGTCGATGATGCGATCGAAGGAGTTCATCTTTCATTCCTCAATTTGGATTTTTCGTTTGCCAAAACTATAGCGCGCCTCAGATTCGCCACAGGAGACATGACGGAATGCAACTGACTTTTCTCGGCACCTCGGCCGGCTCGCCCACCCTCGACCGCAACGTCACCGGGCTCACCCTCAGCTTCCGCCGCCGCCCCGGCCTCTGGCTCTTCGACTGCGGCGACGGCGCCCAGCGCCGCCTCATGCGCGCCGGACTCAGCCTGCTCAAGATCGACAAGATCTTCATCACCCACCTGCACGGCGACCACTGCTACGGCCTTTTCGGCATCCTCGCCTCGCGCGGCCTCCTGCAAGGCTGCGAAGACAGGCCGGTCACCATCTACGGCCCGCGCGGCATCGCCGAAATGGTCCGCGTCGTCCTCGAGTTGAGCCGGGTCAAGCTCGCTTACCAGATCGACTTCGTCGAATACAGCACCGGCTTGATCCTCGAAGAAACGGACATCCGGGTCGAGGCGGTGAAGCTCTCTCACGACGTCGTCAGTCACGCCTTTGTCATCACCGAAGCCGATCGCCCCGGCCCCTTCGATGCGGCCGCCGCAAAAGCCGCAGGCGTCCCCTCCGGCCCTCTTTTCGGTCGCCTCTCTCAAGGCGAAAGCATCAGCCTCCCCGATGGCCGCGTCATCGACGGCAAAACCTTCGTCGGCCCGACGCGTCCCGGACGCCGCATCATCATCGGCGGCGACAACGACAAGCCGGAGCTGCTAGCAGAAGCCCTGCAAGGCGCCTGCCTGTTCATCCACGAAGCGACCCATACCGAAGAAGTCAGCGCCGGCCTGAAACGCAAGCTGCGCCACTCCACCGCGCTCGCCGTCGCCAACACTGCGGCAGCCGCAAATCTCCCGACGCTATGCCTGACTCATTTCAGTCCGCGCTTCGTCGACAACGAGCGCAAAAACGGCCGGCCCTTAAAAGAGATTGAAGAAGAAGCCCGCAGCGTCTATTCCGGTCAGCTCATTCTCGCTCGCGACCTGATGCGTCTGGAGATCGACGAGGCGGGCCAGGTGCGGGAAATGCCCCGCCGTGGCGGGACTGATCCGGCCTGAGACGGCTTCAGAACACCACTCTGCCCTCCTCTCTCAGGCTGCAGTAGCGCAAGGGGCCGTGGGCGGCGGAGCCGACGATGACGTGGTCAAGCACTTCGATTCCCATGATCTGGCCTGCCGAGATCAGGCCTTCCGTCACCTTGAGGTCTTGAGGCGAGGGCGAGGGGTCGCCGGAGGGGTGGTTGTGGGCGACGATGATCCGGGCGCAGTCGTGGCGAACGGCGCGGCGGAAGACTTCGCGGGGGTGGACGGTGCTGCGGTCGATCGTCCCGCGTGTGATCATTTCGCTGCGCAGGAAGCGGTTGCGTGTGTCGAGCAGGACGATGTGGAATTCTTCCTGTTCCGGCGCTTCGATGCGGGAGAGGACGAGGCGCGCCACCGTCGCCGGCTCGCTGAGGAGCGGCTGTTCGACCGGCAGCTCCCGGGCAAGGCGCCTTGCCAGCTCGAAGACGGCGCGCAGCGAGCAGGCCTTGGCGGCGCCGATTCCCTTGGCGCGCCGCAACTCCTGCACCTCTTGGCGGCCGAGCCGCCCCAATTGGCCATCGACCCTGGAGAGCAGCTGCCGGCCCAGCTCGACCGCAGAGGTGTCGGCGCAGCCTGAGCCGAGGATGATGCCGATAAGCTCAGCATCGCTCAGCGATGCCACTCCGGCCTGCATCAGTTTTTCGCGAGGACGTTCGGCTTCCGCCAGTTCACTGATTTTGGGCCAGACCATGTGCGACTCCTTGTGACTGAATCATTATATCATTATAAAAAAAGGCTTACAAGATTATGTGTTGAAAGAATGCCGCATTTTACTCCCGCCGACGGCGGCATGCTTGTTTTCCGCCGATGCTGCAGCATATTCGGCGCCGATCTGTACCCGTAGCTCAGCTGGATAGAGCGCAGGTTTCCGAAACCTTAGGTCGGTGGTTCGAATCCACTCGGGTATACCAGTTTCAAGCTTGATTGTCAAGCACTTAGCGCCCCCTGCAAGAGATTGCAGGGGGCGCTTCGCTTGCCCTTAGGAGGAGCTTGGAATATCTTGGTGTCTCGCCGGGTTTGGCAGCAAAGCGGCAGCGATCAAATGAGCTCAGGAGCAGGTCAAGACTTCAAGCGGACGATCAATGGGCAGCCTTCCAACTGTTGGTATGTCCGATTCAAAGAAGGGAGTCGCCGCGTCTGGAAATCGACCGGGCATACGGACAGGCGGAAGGCTGAGGCATGGGAGGGATTCGCCGAGCCGTTGAAAAGTGCTCAGAACCTGTCTGCACTGGGAGAGACGCTGCGAATCCTCAGGGCCGGTCCTCCTGCGCTGGAATTGTACTGAGCGGCGCAGCAAAGAAAAATCCAGGGCTGGTGGCTCGACTTCTCGGCCTGGGCGCAGGAGGTCGAAGGACTCAGCCTGGATTCCGAAGCTGAGCTTGGGCTCAGCTCGGGAATCCGATTCAAGATTCAAAATTCAAGATTCAACAGAACGCGAACAAAATCAAAGATTTAACAGGCCAAGCGGCACGGGAGTATGTGTCGATGATCCGCGAAAGCGGCCGGCATGTCAAGGTAATCAAGAGTTCCCTAGATCGAAAAGGGGTCAATTTCGGATCGAGCCTGAGCTCGAAGGCGGCAAATGACGGGCAGGCGATCATCACCAGGATTTTTGCGGCATGCCAGGAACGAGCGGCTGCCACGGCGAAAACTTGGCTCCTTGAGTTGGATTCGAGCCAACAACCTTGACCTTAACAGGGTAGGGTCTTGCACCACCAATTGTGCTATCAAGGAATCTCGATGATTGGCTGTCCCGGTAGGGCTCGAACCTACAACTCCCGCTTTCAAAGAACGGTGTGCTGGAAGGATTCGAACCTTCGGGCCTGACGGCCGGCGCTTTAGCAAAGCGCTGGTATAAACCACTCACCCACATCTCCACGGTTCAAACTGGTGCCGTAGGCAGGGATCGAACCTGCGACAAAGGGCTTATGAGACCCTCGCTCTGACCAACTGAGCTACCACGGCGAAAACTTGGCTCCTTGAGTTGGATTCGAACCAACAACCTTGACCTTAACAGGGTCTTGCACCACCAATTGTGCTATCAAGGAATCTCGATGATTGGCTGTCCCGGTAGGGCTCGAACCTACAACTCCCGCTTTCAAAGAACGGTGTGCCAGTTCAGGGGCCGAGAGGCAAACTGATGAAACGGTTACGACATGTCGCAGCTGCAGTTCATGCTGCAGGTCATGCTATTGCACGACTGCTGCTGACTTTGCTGATTGCTGCTGGACATGATGACTTCCGGTTTCTTAAGGGGTGCAACGCTGCTCAAGACGGTCTCGGAAGGGAAGGCCTTCTGATTGGTCAATTGCTGTTCTTCATTTTTCATTCTAACATCGACTTCATCTCATTGCAAGAGGTGTTGATCAGATTTTTTGGATTTTTTTTAAATTTCTCCGGTATCAATGGCCTGTCTCCCCTCCGCCCTTATTAATGACTTCAAAGGAGTAGCGGCGTCATGAGGAAACTCGCTCTAGCGCCAGATCTCCTTGAGCTTGTCGCGCCAGCTCCGCACCAGCTCCGACTCGATCCGATTGAAGCCGTTGGCGTCGGCCTGGAAGGTGCTGTCCTGGCGGTGATAATGGGCCTCCTCCGCCCGCAGGAGCGCGACATAGGCGCTCAGCGCCAGCACCTGGAAGGCGAGCAGGACCGCGAGGCTGCGGGCCAGACAGAGGCGAAACAGCAGGCCGTCGCGGCGGAAAAAACGCCAAAGCAAGGCGCCCAGGCTGAGCAAGGTCAAGACGCCGCAAGTGACCATGAAGCCGAGAATCGGCGTGGGGGTGGGCGATAACTTCTGCAGCAGCTCCAGACCAAGCAATTCTCTCAGCCAGCGTCCGTCGCTTGTCTCGAAGGCGAAGCCGAGGAGTCCCAGCAGTCCGATTCCACCGAAGACCACGGCCAGCCACCAGTTGAAGCCGGGGTTTTTCGCCGGTTCCAGCCCCAGAGCACGCAGGCGTTTGGTGCAGGAACGCTGCCAAATCGCCCAGGAAATCGGCAGGATCAAAGCCCAAAGCACGAGCTGCTCGAAGATGTACTGCGCCGCCGAATGCGGCAGGCTCCAGGCATGACTGCTCCATGGCGTCAGCTTGAAGAGCTCGAAGATCAACACCGGCAGGACTAAGGTCAGAGCCACATGTCGGCACAGATCCTTCAGGCGAGGCAGAGGCAGGAAGCCCTCGCTGCCGAGGCGGCGACGCTGCGTCAGAGGCGCGATCAAGAGAAAGGCGAGAAGCAGGAAGAGCCCGCTCAGCGTCATGATCACCAGCCATTTGTCAAGGAATCGATATTCAGCATTCCGGCTGGGTGCGAGAATCTCTTCAGTGGGAATCTCGCCGGCACCGAGCGCCGACAGCAGCATCCGTGCTTCGATTGAGGCTTTTTCCTGCCATTCGGGAGCTGAATTCGCCCGCTCGACTTCCAGCTTCTTGCGCCATTTGTCGCATAAGTCGCAAACCTGCCGCAGCCGCTCCCCCAGAGCCCGGCGGGAGGGACTGGATTCAAGCAGCTTGACGAAATCCGGCTCCTTCAACAATTCGCCCGGAACGGCGCTCACTACCAGGATATGGATGAGGCTCGGCTCATCCTTGAGCACCAGGCTCTGCATCAGTTTTTCCATCAGCCGCAAGGCCCGATCGGCCTCATCTTCCCGCCCAGCCAAATGGGCGAATACGGCGCGGCGGCCCAAGGCGTTGCCGAGCTCGCGTGTCGAACCAAAGGCTGTGAAAAAGCTCTGAGCGCTGACACTTACCGCCTGAATTTTTTCAAGAGTTCTGGATAAACCAAGCTTCTCAATGGACCGGATCTGGCGCTGAGCCTCGGTGTGATACCGGCTGCTCAACACCGGCTTAGCCAGTATCGGCTCCAGCTCGTCCATGGTCTTGAGAAAGTCATCACTCTCCCTCCAGGTCTTCATGAAAGCCTCATACTGGCGCCAATCCCTAGGAGCCTTTCCCCGGATGCTTTGGTGCAAGACTTCCAACTCGACTAGGCCATTGTCAGGATCGAGCTGCTTGACTGCAGCAAGAGCCTGCTCATTCCCCCTGGCCGATCGATAGTTCTCGATTGCCAAGGCTTGCCTTTCCTCGAGATTCTGTGGTGCCTCGTCGGCATAAACCGGCGCCCGGCTTTCTGCGGCAGTATGTGCATACCAGTGCTTGGTTGCTTCCCGGACTCGATAGAGCTCCAGAAACTCCCGTCCCCCCAGGATCAACGCCGCCAACAAGGCCAGGGGAATCAGGCCCCATTCGAGCAGGAGCTTCAGTTTCGCCCGGCTTTGCATCCGGTTCAGATTGCCTTCGACCAGCATCTGCGGCAAGCCGCTGGCCGGGCCGAAATCCTCCAAAGCCGCGGCCTCCGCCTCGGCTTCGCCCACGCCGCGGCGACGCGCCGCCGCCACCCCGTCCTCGAGATGACACTCGAGCTCGCGGCAGACGTCGCGGCGAAGCTCGGGGTCGCCGCTCAGTTCGCGGGTCAGTTCCGCCGCCAGCTCGCGGCGCTTGTCCTGCGCGTCCATGGCTCAGCCCCGGACTTTCGCGCCGGGCGCAAAAAAGATCGCATTCACCGAGGCGGTGAAGCCCTGCCACTCGTGCAGACGCTCCGCCAACTCCTTCGCCCCGGCCCGGGTGATCCGGTAATATTTCCGCCCCCGCCCTTCCTCCGAGTCGCGCCATTCACTATCGATCCAACCCGCCCCCTCGAGCCGGTGGAGCAAGGGATACAGCGTCCCCTCCTTCCAGATGAACTCGCCCTGGGTCCGGTCGTGCACCGCCTTGATGATCTCATAGCCGTACATCGCCTGCTCCGATACTAGACGTAAAACAATCGGCGCCGCAACGCTGCGCAGCAAGTCTTTCTCGATCATGGAAGGCCTCCGGAAAGATGGGTTGATGCCTAGGATCACAAGGTATTATATACCTAGGCAGACAAGGGCGCAAGAGGCTCCCTGATTTCCCTGGGACTCCTTCCGCTTTCGGACTATTCCACTTCGAATTAAAATTTTCAATTTTCTCCATTACAATCTATTACGACTCTTCCATGGAGAGACTTGGCAAGCCCTTGCTAGGGCATTCGCGAACCCGTAATCCGGAGAGCTTCTTGTGAACATCGTCCCCATGCTTGTCATTCTGGCCTTGCTGCTGGCGGGAGTCTTCCTTGCCAGCTTCATCGTCGCCCTTCGGCGCGGCCAGTTTGACGATCTCGAGACGCCGGCGCAGCGCATGCTCTTCGAGGACCCCGCGGCCAGCAAACGAGAGGATGAAAAATGAGTTCAAACGTGATAGAGAGATATGACGACCGCGTCGCCCGGCAGTTCCTCTGGGCTTCGGTGGTATTCGGTCTGGTGGCGATGCTGGGCGGCCTGGTGGTCGCCTGCCAATTGTTCCTCCCCGGCCTCGGTGGCGGCCTGGAGTGGCTGAGTTTCGGGCGTCTGCGACCGGTGCATACCAATGCGGTCATCTTCGCTTTTGTCGGCAATGCCATGTTCGCCGGCATCTACCATTCGACCCAGCGCCTGTGCAAGCGCCGGATGTGGAGCGACGCGCTGACACGCTTCCATTTCTGGTCCTGGCAGGCGATCATCGTCAGCGCCGCCTTGACCCTGCCTCTCGGCCTGATCTCCGGCAAGGAGTATGCCGAGCTGGAATGGCCGATCGACATCGCCATCGCGGTGAGCTGGGTCGCCTTCGGGGTCAATCTGATGGGCACCATTTTCAAGCGCCGTGAGAAGCACATGTATGTGGCCCTGTGGTTCTACATCGCCACCTTCGTCACCGTCGCCCTGCTGCACGTGGTCAACTCGCTCGCCATCCCGGCTGGCATGTTCAAGAGCTACTCAGTCTTCGCCGGGGTCCAGGACGCCCTGGTGCAGTGGTGGTACGGCCACAACGCGGTCGCCTTCTTCCTCACCACGCCCTTCCTCGGCCTGATGTATTACTACCTGCCCAAGGCCGCGAACCGCCCGGTCTACAGCTACCGCCTGTCGATCATCCACTTCTGGGCCCTGATCTTCATCTACATCTGGGCCGGCCCGCACCACCTCCTCAACTCGTCGCTGCCGGAGTGGTGCCAGTCGCTCGGCATGGTCTTCTCGGTGATGCTGATCGCCCCGAGCTGGGGCGGCATGCTCAACGGCCTGCTCACCCTGCGCGGTGCCTGGGATCGCGTCCGCAACGACCCCGTCCTGAAGTTCTTCGTCGTCGCCGTCACTGCCTACGGCATGGCCACCTTCGAAGGCCCGCTGATGTCGATCAAGGCAGTCAACGGCCTGTCGCACTACACCGACTGGACCGTCGCCCACACTCACATCGGCGGCATGGGTTGGAACGGCTGCATGGTCTTCGCCCTGCTTTACTTCCTGATTCCGAAGTTCTACCGCACCGAGCTCTACAGCAAGGCGGCGGCCGAATGGCACTTCTGGCTCTCTCTCCTCGGCATCGCCATCTACGCCGTGCCGATGTACTGGGCCGGCATCACCCAGGGCCTGATGTGGCGCCAGTTCGACGCCAACGGCGCGCTTGCCCACCCCAACTTCCTTCTCACCGTCACCGAGATCATCCCGATGTACGTCCTCCGCGCCATCGGCGGCCTCCTCTACTTCGTCGGCGCCGTGATCATGACCTGGAACCTGATCAAGACCGCCGCCTCGGCCAAGGAATCTCCGCGCGATGAAGAGGCCTCGGTGCCTGCCGCCGCCATCGATCACGACGCTGGCCACGCAGCTCCCGCCGGCTTCATGTACCGCCACCGCTGGCTCGAAGGCAAGGCCGTGCTCTTCACCGTCCTCACCGTCGGCGCCGTCGCCGTCGGCGGCGCGGTCCAGATCATCCCGATGATGCTGATCAAGAACAACGTTCCGACCATCGCCGAAGTCAAGCCCTACACCGCGCTGGAGCAGTACGGACGCGACATCTACGTCCGCGACAACTGCGCCGTCTGCCACTCGCAAATGGTCCGTCCCTTCCGCCACGAGACCGAACGCTACGGCGAATATTCGAAATCAGGCGAGTTCATCTACGACCGCCCCTTCCTCTGGGGCTCGAAGCGGATCGGTCCTGACCTGCACCGCATGGCCCAGCGCAACCTGTCGAACCAGTGGCAGCTCGAGCACCTGATCGATCCCCAGTCGGCTTCCCCCAAGACCGTCATGCCGACCTACAAATATCTGCTTGACAAGAAGATCGATGCGGCAGTGTTGCGCAGCTCGGTGAAAGCCCTGAGCAAGCTCGGCTGCTATGAAAAAGGCTACGATCAGGGCGCCTGCGTCGACGACGCGATGAAGCAGGCCCAGGCCATCGCCGCGGACATCCGCAAGGCCTACGCCGCCCAGCAGAAAAAGCCGGTCGAATTCGCCGACGACGCCGAGATGCTCGCCCTCATCGCCTACCTGCAGCGCCTCGGCCGCGACATCATGCCCAAAACCGCAGCACCCCAGGAAGGAGCCGGAAAATGATCAAGGAAATCCTCTGCGACGGCAATGCCTTCGCCCTCTGCGGCATCATCGCCCTGCTCGCCTTCTTTGCCACCTTCACCATTGAAAGCCTCCTCGCCTTCCTCCTCACCAGCAGCCACGCCGAGCACATGGCGAAACTGCCCTTGGAGGAAAGCGAAACCCCGGGAGACCGCTGACATGAATCAAGAACCCAAGAAAGACTTCGTTCCCGGCGACGAGAAGCTCATGCATGGCCATGATTACGACGGTATCCAGGAGCTCGACAACGACCTGCCCACCTGGTGGCTGATCATGTTCTGGGGCTGCATCGTCTGGGGCGTCCTTTACATGGTCTACGTCCACTGCATGGGCAAGTGGGGCATCGACGACGAATACAAGGCGGAAGTCGCCGCCGAAGTCCAGCGCAAGGACGCCCAGAAGGCCAGCCTCGGTCAGCTTAGCGACGCCGAGCGGGGCAAGCTCCTCGCCGAGCAGGGCAAAGGCCTCTTCGCCGCCAAATGCGCCGTCTGTCACCGCGCCGATGGCGGCGGCACCGCGGTCTTCCCGAACTTGAGCGATGATGTCGCCATCTACGGATTCAATCCGGAAGACATCAAGGGCATCATCACCAAGGGGTCGCCCCGCGGGATGCCGCCGCAGATGCTCAATCCTGAAGAGCTGGAGGCCTTGACCGCCTTCGTTATCAGCCTGAAAGGAACCAACGCCCCCGGGGGTGCCCCACCACAAGGCCCGCTGCAGAAGGAGGCCGCTCCGGCTGCCGCGCCAGCTCCTGCCGCCGGTGCAGATCCGAAGATCACTGCCGCCTTGGGCAAGGCGGGAATGTGCGCCGGTTGCCATCAGTCCGAAGCCGCGGGCCTCGGTCCGTCGCTGAAGGCAATCCAGGCCCGTCTCGGCAAGGATGAGGCCTTGTTCAAAGGCGCGGTCGACAACATTCTGAACGGCACCATCGGCAAGCCCAGCCAATACGGCCTGCCCGCCACCTCGATCATGCCGCCCAACAACGCCATGCTCAGCCGCGAAGAGGCGGAGCTGATCCTCCGTCACCTCCTCGCCACCGGCAAGCTGACGCCCTGAGCCCAGTTGCTGAATCCGCAAAGACCGCAGCGCCAGCTGCGGTCTTTGCGTGCCCGAGAAAAGTCGAACTCGGCCCCACTCGTATCCAAGATGCCTCACGAGTCATGCGGGGAACCCCTGCAAAAAAGCTTCCAGTCTGGATTATCCTCGATTCCGAAGTTGAAGCTGTGAGTCAGCCTTCAGTCTTGAATGTTAAATCTTTGATTTTGTTCGCGTTCTGTTGAATCTTGAATTTTGA
>JBDKFG010000080.1:0-19788 GCA_039798785.1 Verrucomicrobiota bacterium
CCTCTAACGTCTTTTATCTAATCCGACTCCGCCGGAACCGAAGCCTGCGGCGCTGAACAAAGAAAGGCAGGGCTGCCGCCCCGCACCCCGCTCGGGGACCAGTCCCCGAACCCCGTAAGCATGGGCGTCGCTCCGCTCCTGCTGAGACAAACCGTAGCGACGGTTTTTCTCAGACTCTTTTCCGCCTTTTCCCGCCACCCCTCCGGGATAGCTTTTTAACAAAGCCGGAGGCTCACCATGAACACCAGCATCACGCCCGCTTTCACCGACGCCGGCCTCGCCGACACGGGTTCACTGCCCAATTTTGCCCCCTGAGACCAGTCCTGCCGAAGTGGAGAGCGAGATAGGTCGATTTTTTTGAGATTTCGCGCAGTGCGGCAAAGCCGGCGGGAGAACTCGAGTCGAGCGAGTCATTTTTCACTTTCATCGCGTTCAATTCACGGGGAATTCACATTCGTGTCTGAGGGTAAAGGCATCACCACAAAGCAGGAGTTGCGATGAAAAACCCCAGTCTCCCGATAGCGGCCGGATGCAGCGGGATGGCCTTGATCCTTGCCGTGCTGGGCTGTTTCGCGTCACAAGCGATCACTCATCCTTGGCAGCTGCTGCTTTGTCACCTCGGCATCGGTCTCGCCACGGTCTTGTTGGGGCTAGCGGGATTCGCTTTTATCAGCCATTTCTGGGTCGGGCAAAGACGCTGGCATCCGGCGCTCTTGTTGATCATGCCGCTGCTCATTCTTGCGCCGCTGGCGATCCTTTTCGCTGTGATCTTCGTCTTTGCTCCTTATTGGGTCGATCTAAGCAATCACCATGCCCAGGCCGTCACGCAAATCCGGATCCATGGCGGCGGCGTCGATCTCGCTTGTGGCGATCTCGCACCCGGCGCCAGTTTGAGCCGGGTCTTCTGGATTCAAGGAGACGGTACCTTGAAAATGGAGGCGAAGATCGGAGGGAGGCTTATCGAAGAAGAAATCGACGGCTATGTCACCAGCGGTGTTGGTGGCGACCTGGAGATTGAGATGGATGACAAGGGTGTGCTCAAGGTCTGCTCCGAATCGGGGCGTGACTTATAGGCCGCGCTTGACCTCAACAGTAGAAGCCGCGGATTTGCTCATGCAAGCGACGATTGTTTCTGGCCATAAGCCCTTCTCCAATGAAGTTTCCACACTCAATTACAGGCCAACTTTTTGGCCAATGAGATGAAAACTTCGAGAGATGATGGATCCGTGGTTCTAATGTGGGGCAGTCAGCAGATGCGTTCGAAATCGACGAAGGTGAAGGAGTGCGCATGTTTGGCGTCGATTCCATGGGTTTGGCGACTCGTTTCGCGCCATTCGGTGAGGTCGACTTCAGGGAAGAATGCGTCGGCTGGCGGAGTTGCGTCGACGAAGGTGAGTCGAAGGGCATCGGCGAGAGGCAGTGCCTGGGTGTAGATCTGGGCGCCACCGATGATGGCGATTTTGGCTTCCATCACCAAGGCGTTGAGAGCTTGGTCGAGGGAGGGGAAGACTTCAGCCCCGAAGGCCTGGTAGGCCGGGTCGCGGCTGAGGACGATGTTACGGCGTCCGGGAAGAGGTGCGAATTTACCGAGGGATTCCCATGTCTTTCGTCCCATCACCACCGGCTTCCCCAGAGTGATCTCCTTGAAGCGCTTGAGGTCATCGGGGAGGCGCCAGGGGAGCGAGTTATCCTTGCCGATGCCGCGATCGCTGCCGAGGGCGGCGATGAGGATGATGCGGCTCATATGGCCACCGGGGCTTTGATGGCGGCGTGGCACTGGTAAGCTTCGAAGCTGATGTCTTCGAACTGGAAATCGAAGAGATTCCCGACTTCGGGATTGAGGCGGAGCCGGCAGAGCGGCAGCGGCTCGCGGCTGAGCTGGAGGCGGGCCTGCTCTTCGTGGTTGGAGTAGAGATGGAGGTCGCCGAAGCTGTGGATGAATTCACCAGCCTGGAGGCCGCTGACCTGGGCGATCATGTGGGTGAGCAGGGCGTAGCTGGCGATGTTGAAGGGGACGCCGAGGAAGATGTCGGCACTGCGCTGGTAGAGCTGGCAGGAGAGCCGGCCCTCCTGGATGTAGAACTGGAACAGGGTGTGGCAAGGCGGCAGGGCGACCTGGCCTTGCTCCTTCGGGTTCCAGCCGGTGACGATGAGGCGTCGGGAATCTGGATTGCGCTTGATTTCGGCGAGCAGCCAGCGGATTTGGTCGATGCCGTCCTGGGCGTAGTTGCCGTCGGGAAGCAGAGTCGCGCCGAAATTACGCCATTGGTGGCCGTAGACCGGCCCGAGATCACCTTCCTGGCGGCCGAAGCGGGCGCATTGCTCGGCGCTGGCCCATTCGTCCCAGATGCTGACGCCCCTCTCCTTCAGCCATGCGTTGTCGGTGCGACCGGATAGGAACCACAGCAGCTCGTGGACGATACTCTTGGTATGAAGCTTTTTGGTGGTCATCAGCGGAAAGCCCCGCCCCAGGTCGTAACGCACCTGGGCGCCGAAGAGCGAGCGGGTGCCGGTGCCGGTGCGGTCGGCTTTGACGGAGCCGTTTTCAAGGACATTGCGCAGCAGGTCGAGATAGGTTTTCATGCGGGGTGTAATCCTGTTTTCAATCCGGCAATCTAGTCCTCAAAAGTCGAAAGGCGAGTTTCTTCAGGAGTTCTTGGTGACGCGAAGCCGGCTTGATTCCCTTCTCCCGAAGGCTTGACAAGGAGATGAATCAGGTTTATGTTTCAAATATGAAACAAGGTTCAAATATGGATTGGGAAGACTGTTCGGCTCCGGCCCTCGCGAGAGGCATCGAGATCATCCGGCTGCTGCGACGGGAGACGATGAAGCTCGAGACGATTGCCAAGGCGACTGGTTTTCCCAAGGCGTCGCTGCTGCGTCTGCTAGATACCTTGATCGCCTGCGGAGTCGTCAGCCGTTCTCCCGAGAACCTGAGTTATTCTTTGTTGCAGGATCTGGCGCCCGTGGCTGCTGGTCGGATCGATTTTCCCGCGCGGCGCCAAGAGCTTCTGGAGCAGCTCAGCCGTTTGGCCGGCGCCACTTGCGAGTGGTATGAATGGCGGGATGGCGCTCCCGAGATCTGCGCCCGAGTTGAAGATCTTCAAGCGGCCATCCGGGTCAAGGCGCAGATGGGCTTCCGTCGTCGGCTGGGCGACGAGCTGGAGGCGGTGGCCCAGGTCTTCTACAGCTTTTCGCCTCCTGGCCGGGAGAGGTTCTGGGTATGGAGCGACGGCGTCCAGCAGCAGCTCGGCAAGGCCGCTATTTCGGCGCTGTTGAAACAGGTGCGGGTGCGAGGCTGCGGGGTTGATGCCGACAGCAACATTCACGGCATCGTGCGGATTGCCGCGCCTGTTTGCGACGACGAGGGGCGTCTGCGCGTCATCCTGGCCATGGCGCGCCCTTTCCATTCCCGGATGAAACTTGGCGACGAAGAGTCATTGCGTTTGTTGCAGAAGACGACGGCGCAATTGAAAGAGATACTTCCTGCCGAGATTCCAGCATTTCCGAAGCTAGCGCAACCCCAACCCAAACTCAGGTGAAATCATGAAACGAAGGTCCTTTTTCTTCGCAGTCCTCCTTGCCGCCCTCGGTCTTGCTGCGGAGGAGACTTCCTCGTCTGCCGCCCCCAGGCCGCCCAACATCGTCTTCATCTTCAGCGACGACCACGCGCTGAAGGCGATCAGCGCCTACAAGGGGGCCCTGATCAAAACCCCCAACATCGACCGTCTTGCCGCGATGGGCACGGTCTTTGATCGGAGCTACTGCGCCAACTCGATCTGTGGTCCATCGCGCGCCTGTGTCCTCACCGGCAAGCATTCACACAAGAACGGTTACTTGAAGAACGACGGCCAGGCTCCCTTCGACGGCAAGCAGTTCACCTTCCCGCAGAGTCTCCAGCAGGCTGGCTATCAGACCGCCCTCTTCGGCAAGTGGCATCTCGATTCCGACCCCACCGGGTTTGACACCTGGTGCATCTACCCTGGCCAGGGTTGGTATTACAACCCTCAATATTACGGACGCAATCCCCAGGGCGAGATCAAACGCCAAAAGGAGATCGGCTATTCCACCGACCTGACCACCGAGAAGTCTCTCGACTGGCTGAAGCAGCGCGACCCGAAAAAACCCTTCCTCCTGATGTGCCAGCACAAGGCCCCGCACCGCACCTTCATGCCCGCGCCCCGTCATTACAAATTGTATGCCGACACCGTCTTCCCGGAACCTCTCACTCTCTTCGACGACTATTCCGGCCGTTCCTCCGTCCTGGGCAAAAACACCATGAGCATCGACCGTGATTTCCAATGGGAGTATGATCTCAAGGTGCACGGCGGACTGCCAGCCGGCCGGCCTGGGCAGCTGAAGAAGAAGGACTCGGAGATCGAACGCATGACAGCCGAGCAGAAGGCAGAATGGCTGGCCTTGTTCCGCGCCGAAAACGAAGATCTGCTCGGCAATCCGCCTCAAGGTCGCGACCTGGTGCGATGGCAGTACCAGCGCTACCTGCGCAACTACATGCGCACGGTCGCCGCCGTCGACGAATCGGTCGGACAGATCCTCGACTATCTGCAAGCGGAAGGCCTGACCGAAAACACCATCATCGTCTACTCCTCCGATCAGGGCTTCTATCTCGGCGAGCATGGCTGGTTCGACAAACGCTGGATGTTCGAGGAATCCTTCTCCATGCCCCTGATCATGAGCTGGCCCGGCGTCACCAAGCCGGGGTCCCGTTGCCAGAAGATGGTTCAGAACATCGACTACGCCCCGACCTTCCTCGACGCCGCCGGCCTTGCGGTTCCCGCAGAAGTCCAAGGTCGCTCGCTCCGCCCCATTCTGCTCGATGACAAAGCCCCCTGGCGCGACTCGCTCTACTACCACTACTACGAAGATGGCGGCGAACACACCGTGCCCTTCCACGAAGGCGTCGCCGGCAGCCGCTACAAACTGATCAACTTCTACGCCGACGGCGAAATCAATCTCTTCGACCTCGAAAAAGATCCCCAAGAACTCAAGTCGGTGCACGACGACCCCGCCTACGCCGAAGTCCTCAAGGAGATGAAAGCCAAGCTCGAAGCCCTCCGGACTCAATACCAGCTCCCCGAACGCCCGACACGCGGCAAGAAGAGCAAATAAAACGCCAGGAACTCGAGACGGAAGTCTCGAGTTTTTTCGGCCTGAGCAAGTCCAGACCAAGCTCATGACGAGGAGGTTTCCATCGTAGTTTTTGCCCCGGAGGGGCAGCCGGCAGAAAGCCCAGGGTGTAGTCCGAGGAACGAGGACAAACCTTGGGCTTTCCTTGCACATTTTTTTGCTTGCGTCGCACATAAAAACCAAGAGGCGCAAAACCAAGAGCAAATCAGCCCATCCGCGCAGGAAACAACGGCGTTTTCGTTTAGCTTGAGGCACTCACTCCCTCACTCCCCCCGCTCGGAGCTCAACCATGCGTCCCTTCAGCGCTCTTCTTCTCCTCGCCACCTTGAATCTCCACGCCGATCCCGAAGTGGCCGGATTCGAGGTGAAAGCGGTCACAAAACCGGGCACCACCAAGGCTGTCGGCGCCCTCAGTGTCGACTCGCAGGGACGGGTCATCGTCTGCGAAGTCAATCGCTTTCGCAATGCCGTCGTCGACAACCGCGACTTCCTGCCCTGGGTCGCCACCGACCTGACCAATGACCATGTCGAGCAACGCCTCGCCATGTACGAAAAGTTCGAGAAGATCTACCCCCGCAAGGTGTGGACCGAAGTCGCCGACAGCCTCCGCGTCCTGATCGACAAAAATGGCGACGGCTTCCTCGAAGAAACGGGGCTGCTCGGCGATTTCCGCGAAGCGCTCGACGGCCCCGGCATCGGCGTCCTGGATCGCGACGGCGACTACTTCTACACCAACATCCCGCACCTGTGGAAAATCCGCGACGCAGACTACGACGGCAAGCCGGAATCGCGCCAGTCGCTGTCCTACGGCTGGGGCATCGCCGTCGGCATCTCTGGCCACGACATGCACTCGCCGATCTGGGGGCCCGACGGCAAGATCTATTTCTCCATCGGCGATCGCGGCTACAAGGTAAAAACCCAGGAAGGCACGGAGCTCTTCAGTCGCAATCGCGGCGCGGTTTTACGGATCAATCCCGATGGCTCCGGTCTCGAAGAAGTCTGCACCGGTTTGCGCAACCCGCAGGAAATCGCCTTCAACGACACCTTCGACTTGATCACCGTCGACAACAACGCCGACCTCGGCGACAAGGCGCGGGTCTACACCCTCATCGAAGGCGGCGACTACGGCTGGGTCGAAGGCTGGCAGGCCCTCACCACCTTCGGCGACGAGCTCTTCGGTCCCGAACGCGTGCCGCCCGCCTGGCTCAGCGAAAAGCTCTACGAAACCCCTTTCCCCGAACAGCCCTGGTGGGTCGTGCCCGCCTCCGGCATCGTCACTTCCGGCCCCTCGGGACTGGTCTACCTGAGCACCGATTCCCTCGGCGCCGAGAATCAAGGCAGCTTCCTGGTCTGCGACTTCGTCGGCTCCGCCGCCTCCGGCGTCCGCCGCTTCAAGCTCGAGCCCTTCGGCGCCGGCCACAAGATCATCGGCGGCGAAATGTGGCTGAAAGGCTGCAACAGCCCCGACATCACCCTCGATCTCAGCGGCAATCTCCTCGTCGGCGACTTCGGCCTCGGCTGGTCCGCCACCGACAAAGGCGGCATCTGGCAGGTCAGCGCCAAAAAGCCTTTGATCGCAAGTGCCGCGCTCTTCAAGACCGGTTTCCGCAATCTCGATCTGCCCAGCTTGGTGAGCGCGCTGGCCAGCGCCGACATCCGGGTCCGCGACGAAGCCCAGGCCGAATTGGTGCGACTCCAAGCCAAAGACGAGCTGCTCAAACTGGCTTCCGGTGAAGGTCAAAAGGGCCCGGCCCTTTTTGCCCGTCTCCACGCCTTGCGCGGCCTCGGCCAGCTCGATGCGGTGACTGAACTACGCGGCTTCGTCAAGGATGTTCACCCCGAGATCCGCACCCAAGCCCTGCGCGCCTTGGCCGATGCGAAGTCCGCAAAAACCAGCGACTTCGTTCCCTCGCTTGAGGACGCCGAAATCCGGGTGCGTCAGGCCGCTCTGGTGGGAATGGCGAGAAAGCCGGATGATGTCTCTTATGATGCCAAGCTGGATGCTCGTTATGATATGAAACATTTTCAAACAGGTCTCGAGGACGCCGCCCTACAAGCCTTGCTGAAGCGGATGACCAGCGAGGACATTCAAGATCCTTGGTTGCGAGCCTCGATCTGCCATGCCTTTTCCCGAATGTTGACCTCACCGCAACGCAAGTTGCGCGCTTACGCACTCGATCATTTCATTTCGGCAGTGGCATGGGATAATCAAGGAGGTTCACGCATGGGACGTGGATATCGCTCCTTTGGTCAAGATCAATTGCGCGAAGCCTTCAAATCCGCGGCTTCCCGTCGCACTCTCGTGGTGGCACTCCGTCAGGCCCGCTCGCCTCTTCTCGCACGATTCCTTCGCGATTTGGCCCCCGCCGTCGTCGCCGAAGCCGTCGCCGCGATCAGTTTCGAGAATGTCGAAGAAGCCTTGCCGGCTCTCGCCGAGATCAGTGGCCCTGCGAGCAATAGTCAGCTCAGCGAACTCAACCAGGCTCGCGCTCTCAACGCCAATCTGCGACTGAACAATCTGGCCGGGGCGAAACGCCTGCTCGACGTCCTCGGCGCCGAATACGCGCCGCAATCCACCCGCCGCCTCGCCGGTTATCTCCTGCGTGGCTTCCTCAAGCCCTGGCCGATGGACCCCGTCGAAGGCAAGAAACTCGACTGGGTCAAGCGCCCAGTCGCGGAAGACGCAAAACCCTTGATTTTAGGCCGACTTCCCGCCATCCTGAGCAGCGCTCAAGGCGAAGCCCTCACCGCCGCCCTGAAACTGGCGGAAATCGCAGGACTTCAGATCGAGGCCGCCACCTTGGAGAAAATCGTCCTGAGCTCCAAAACCGAAGAAGCCAGCCGCCTCCAGGCCCTGGCGAACCTCGGCTCGAAAGTCAGTTTGGCCGCTCTGCAACAATTGGCCCGGGAGCCGAGTCCCTTGCTGCGGATTGCGGCGATAAAATCCCTCGTCGCCGAGCATCACGAGCAGGCTTTGCCGCTGCTCCTCGCCGCCCGTCAGTCCCAGGATTTGGCCGAACGCCAAAACGCCTGGAAAGGACTCGGCGCGATGAAGTCGACGGAAGCGATAACGGCGCTCCGGGAAGGTTTGACCGATCTCAAGCCGGATGTCGCTCTCGACATCTATCTCGCCGCCAAAAAACAGCCGACCCTTGCCGTCGAGGTGAAGGCCTTGGAAGACAAGCTCAACACCGGCCCGGCCGGTGTCTGGATCCTGGCGGCGCAAGGCGGCGATGCCGAGCGCGGCGAATCGGTCTTCCTGAATCCTCCCTCGGCCTGCGAATGCCTGAAGTGCCACAAGGTCGGCAACTACGGCGCCAGCGAAGCCGGGCCGAATCTGAAAGGATTCCTGTCGCGCATCCCGCAAAACAAGGAAGCTCACGCCCTCCGCGCCCTCGTCGCTCCCAGCGCCGATATCGTCCCGCATTTCGGCTTCGTCAGTCTGAGCCTTGAAGACGGAAGCTCACTTGCCGGCAGCTACCTCGGCGAAGACGCCTCGAGCTTGAAGATCAAAGTCGGCAATGAGGAGAAAAGCATCGCTCTGAGCCGCATCAAAGGTCGTCAGAACATCTCCGCCATGCCCTCCCTCAAAGACCTGCTCGACAAGGGCGCGATGAAACCCGAGGATCTCCGCGATCTCAACGCCTTCCTCCTCAAGATCGGCCAGGAGAAAGGCAAGACCGGGCACTGAGTCGAAAGCCGGGCCGCTTTCACGGAAGCGGGATACTTTAGCGCCGTCCAATCCGCGGAGATTTTTATGTTCAAGCGACTTTCCCGCTTCCTCGTCCTCGCTTTGTTCGTCGCCGGCCTGTCCTGCCGTTCCACTTCTTCGGGATATCTCCGGGACGACCCGCTGCGCTTGCATCACCACCGTTTTGACAACGGGCTTCAGCTGATCCTCAGCGAAAATCCCGGTTCCGGCCGTGTCTGGTGCGAAGTGGTGGTCATGACCGGCGGTCTCGACGATCCGGCTGATTGTAGCGGGCTTGCACACATGCTTGAGCACATGCTCTTCAAAGGCACCGACCGGATGGGGGCTCTCGATGCCGAAGCGGAAGAGCCTTTTCTGGAGAAGATCGGAGAGGTGATGGAGAAGAGGCGCCGCGCCAGCCCGGAAGAGGCCGAGGTCCTTCTCAGGGAGGCCGCCCGGCTTTCCGCCCAGGCCGCGCCACTGGCTGCTCCCAACGAGATTGACGAACTGCTGCAGGCCGCCGGCGCCGTCGATGTCAACGCCTACACCAGCTGGGACCGCACCGTCTACCAGTCCGGCGTACCGAGCAGCTCCTTCGGACGCTGGGCCGAGATCGAGGCCGAGCGTTTCCGCAATCCGAAGATGCGGCTCTTCCTGCCTGAGCTGGCCGCTATCTGCGAGGAGAAGAACGCTTCGCTCGACAATCGCGACGACCTCCTTTACGAGAAGATGCTGGAGACGGCATTTCCCGGCCATCCTCTGGCCCAGCCCATTCTCGGGTACAGCGAACATCTTGAGAGGCCCTCGCAGCGGAGGCTGAATCAATTCCTGCACCGCTGGTATGTGCCGGCGAACATGGCCGTGGTCCTTTCCGGGGACATCCGTCCGGAACAAGCCGTGGAGATCATCGGGCGCACACTCGGAAGCCTGCCGGATCGTCCGGCGCCCGGGCGTCCGGAGCGTCCGGCCCGTCCACTGGAGAAGGAGAGCCGGGTGAGCTTCACCTATCCCGGCGCCGAGGCTCTTGCCGTCGCCTGGCCGACGGTGGGCAGCGGCCATCCCGACGCCGCTGCATTGGCGATCGCCGACGTCATCCTCTCCAATCAGCGTGCCGGTCTGCTTGATCTCGGTCCGGTGCTCAAGGGCGAGCTCCGCTCGGTGGTGACGCAGTCGCAATTCCTGCGCGATTGCGGTTGGCAGGAGATTCTGGCCGAACCTGCCGACGGCCAGAGTCCCGAGCAGGCACTGGCGCATCTCGACCTGCAGCTGGAGCGTCTGCGCCGCGGCGACTTCGAGGAATGGCTGGTCGAGGCGGCGGCGGCCGAGCTCAACCGTCAGCTTGAAGTCGATCTTGAGGACGACGCTGCCCGGGTCTCGCGACTGGTCGAGTGCCTGGTCGGCGCAGGCGATCTGCGGCATCTTCAGCTTCAGCCGGAGCGCTTGAGGAAGGTCACCAGAGATGATGTGGTGCGGGTGGCGCAGAAGTGGCTCGGCGCCGGCCGCGCCGTGATCATGCGCCGCAACGGCGAACGCCAGACCGGCAAGGTCGACTTCCCCTTGCCGGAAGCGGCTGCCTTTGACGCCTCCCGCCAGTCCGTCTTTTATCATGAGCTGATGGCGAGGCAGACGCCGGAGGCTCGGCGCGCCGCCGCCGATCCTTGCGAGTCGGTGGAGAAGTTCTCCCCGGCCCCCGGCATCACCGTCTATCGCATGGAGAACCCGGTCAACGGCGTCTTCCAGCTGCAGCTGCGCTATCCCGTCGGCAGCCGTGCCGAGCCCCTTCTGCCGCTCGCCGCGATGTGCCTGCAGCGAGCCGCCCACGACGGACTCGATCCGGTCGAGCTCGGCCTCAACTATCACCGCCTCGGCGCCAGCTGGGACATCGATGTCCGGCCCGATGAAACCTTGATCAGCGTCTGGGGGGAAGACCGTCTTTTCAAGCAGACCCTCGAGCTTTTCAGCCGTCACTTCTACGTTGCCGATCTGGAGACGGCCCTGCCCCAGGCGCAGCAGGCCTTCCGGGAGCAGCGACTGGCGGAAAGCGAGAATCCCGAATTCGTCCATGCCGCCCTGATCGCCTATTCGCGCTTCGGCAAGCAGTCGCCCTTCCTCACTCGGATTTCGCTTGACGCCGCCTTGAAGGCGCCGGCCGCCAAGATGAAGGAGGCTCTCAGCCGGATGCAGCGCAGCGAAGTGCGGGTCTTCTACACCGGGCGTCAAAGCCTCCGGACGATGCTCGACTTCTGCTCCAGCCATTTGCCCTGGGATCGGCAGCCGGCGCCTGATCTAGCCCCCTTGGAATGGCTTCCTGCGCAGGAGTCTAAGGTCTATCTCTTCGACCGCCCTGCGGTGCAGGCCTTCCTGAGCTGCGAGATCTGCGATCCGGGCGCCTCGGCGAAGCATCAAGCCGCGATCGAGGTCTACAACCAGATGGTCGACGGCGGCCTCGGTTCGATGTTCTTCCAGGAGCTGCGCGAGCGCCGTGGTCTCGCCTACGGAGTGCGGGGCGTCTGGGAGCGCAGCCAGGCTCCGGAAGTCCGCGACCGCTTCTCTTTCTCCCTTTCCTGCGATCCCGAGAAGTTCGAGCAGGCGGTCACCGAGAGCCAGAAGCTGATCCGCCAGCCGATCTTCTCGCCTGCCGGGATCGAACAGGGGCGACTTTCCGCGCGCCGTCTGCTCGCCCAGAACCGGCAGAGCTTCCGCGAGCTGCCGGAGCAGAAGTTCCGCCGCGAACGGCTCGGCGCCCAAGCCCCCGATCCTGTCCGGATCTTCGCGGCGCTGGAAAGCTGCTCACAGGCCGAGCTCGAGAGATTCCTCGACGCCTGGCGCGCGGCTCCGGCGGTATCCACCCTGATCGCCGACGCGGCCGCCTTGCCGCCCGGATCCCTGGAGAAGCTCGGCAAGGTCGAGCGGGTTGACGTCGAGCATCTCATCACCCCTTGAGGCTTCACTGCGGCGGCAGGAAGCTTTCGAGGAGCTTGGCGATGCGGTCCCAGTTGTAGGGCTTGGTGGTGAAGGCGTCGCAGCCGGTTTCCGGGTTCAGGGCTCGATCGGAGAGATGGGCGTCGCCGGTCACTGCGATGATCGGCAGATCCGGCGCGATCTTCTTCAGCAGGCGGGCGGCGGTGAAGCCGTCCATGCCAGGCATGTTGAGGTCGAGGATGACCAGGTCGAACTTCTCGCCTTCTTCGATCCTTTTCAAGGCGAGGGGAGCCTCGAGAAGAGTCTCGACCTGGAGGCCCAGGCGGGCGAAAAGCTGGCGCGAGATGGTCAGGGTGATCGAGTCGTCGTCGATCACCAGGATGCGGCCTTTGAGGCGGCGGACGGTGCTGAGCAGGATGGGCGAGTCGGTCATCGTCCTTGCCAATTCGTGGCTGCCGAACTCACCGGCCTCGATCCACTCCTGTTTGGCGGCGCCGCAGCTGAGCTTGAGGGTGAAGGTGCTGCCTTGACCGGGGGCGGAACGGATGTCGATCTCGCCGCCCATCAGTTCGGCGAGGCGGCGGCAGAGGTAGAGGCCGAGTCCGTTGCCTCCGTAGACCTTGGCGGCGGCCTCGTGGAATTCGGCGAGCCCCTTCCTGAGGGCCTGGACCATTTCAGGCTGCATGCCGGGTCCGCTGTCCTTGACCGCGAAGCGGAGGCGGGCCTTGTCGACGCCGAGAGCTTCGGCTTCGAGGCTGAGGGTGATGCATCCCGTGCGGGTGAAGCGGATGGCGTTGTGGACGAGATTGACCAGGATCTGCTTGATGCGGAGGGCATCGCCGGTGATCAGGCGGGGAAGGCGTCCGCGGGTCTCGAGGCGGAAATCCAGGCCTTTCTCTTGGGCGCGCAGGTGCCAGATCTCGACGATGTGGGCGATGAGGTCTTCGAGGCTGAAGCTCTGCGATTCGACCTTGATCTCCCGGGCGTCCTGGTGGAAGTCGAGGAGGTCGTTGAGGAGCTGCATCATCACCTGGCAGTTGGAGTGGATGATGCGCAGCGACTCTTTGCGCTTCTCGGCGTGAGGGTCCTTGAGGAGCAGGAGCTCGGTGTAGCCCTTGATCGAGGCGAGGGGGTTGCGGATTTCGTGGATGATGCCGGCGAGGAGAAGCTGCTGCTCCAGCTTCTCCTCCTTCTGCTTCTGGAGGCCGACGAGATCCTGGCGGATTTCGGCGCCGACCCTGGGCGCCAGGCGTTCCAGCAGGCCGACGCATTGATCCATCGCCAGCAGAGCTTCGTTGAAGAAGAGCGCCAGGACGCCGATCGGCTGGCCCTGAAGCTCGAGGCGGACCGAGAGGTAGCCTTTGCGCCCCCACATCTTCATCAGGCTGTCGCTGGCGTAGTCGTCGCGCATCGAGCTGAAGAGGCAGAGCGATCCCTGTTCGAGGGTGGCGCCGCAAGGGCTGCCCTGGATCTGGCGGACGAAAGAGGCTCCCTCGGCTCCCCTGACGCTGGCGGAGATCACCTGCAGTCGGCGTTCGGCTTCGGTGACGTCGAGTCGCATCAGCAAGGCGGCGGTGGCGCCGGTGGCCCGGCAGAGCTCCGCCGGAAGGAGCTTGAGGAATTCCTGTCCCCAGCAGCAGGACAGAGCTTGGTGGAGCGAGTCGTACATGGCCTGGTCTCGCCGGGTTGGTTTTAGCTCACGAGGGTCGTGAGCCGATTGCATGAACCTGGAAGCCGATTTGGCGCAAGGCGGCGTGGTCGAGGATGTTGCGCCCGTCGAAGAGGAAGGCGGGTTGCGCCATCTGGGAGTACGCGGCGGCGAAGTCGAGGTGGCGGAAGACGCGCCATTCGGTGAGCACCGCGACGGCGTGGGCGCCTTTCATCGCCTCCTCGGCGCTGGAGCAGAACTGCACCTGGGTGGCCAGCTCGCCGAGTTCGATGCGGGAGTTTTCGTTAGCCTCCGGATCAAAGGCGGCGATGACGGCGCGCTCCGCCAGGAGTCCGCGGATCACCTTCAAGGCAGGCGATTCACGGACGTCCCCGGTGTCTGCCTTGAAAGCGAGTCCGAGGATGGCGATGCGCTTGCCGGTGAGGCTGCCGAACATCGCCTCGATCATCCGGGAGACGAAGCGGTCCTGCTGCCATTCGTTGATGTCGACGACGCCCTGCCAGTAGGAGGCGACCTCGGGAAGGCCGAACTTGCGGCAGATGTAGACGAGGTTGAGGATGTCCTTCTTGAAGCAGGAGCCGCCGAAGCCGACCGAGGAGTTGAGGAAGCGGCTGCCGATGCGGGCGTCCATGCCGATGGCTCGGGAGATCTCGCGCACGTCGGCGCCGGTGCGTTCGCACAGGGCCGAGATCGAGTTGATCGAGCTGACCCGCTGCGCCAGGAAGGCGTTGGCGACCAGCTTGGAGAGCTCGGAGGACCAGGTCGAGGTGACCAGGATGCGCTCGCGCGGCACCCAGTGGGCATAGACGTCGACCAGTGCCTGCACCGCGGCGCGTCCGGCAGGACTGTCGCCGCCGCCGACGAGGACGCGGTCAGGATTGTCGAGATCCTTCATGGCCGTGCCTTCGGCGAGGAATTCGGGGTTGGAGAGGACTTCGTGCTGGAACTTCGAGTCGCCGCTGTGAAGGATGGCGTCGACCACCTCGGCGGTCTTCACCGGCACGGTGCTCTTCTCGACGACGATGAGGTTGCGGCTGGCGCATTCCTTGATCATCCGGGCGGTCTTCTCGAGGAAGCTGACGTCGGAGGCGCATCCGGCGCCTTCGCCGAAGGTCTTGGTCGGGGTGTTGACGCAGATGAAGACCATGTCGGCCTTGCCCACTTCACCGCGGACGTCTGTGCTGAAGAAGAGATTGCGTCCGAGTGCCTTGGCGACGACTTCGTCGAGGCCGGGTTCGTAGATCGGCGGAGTGCCGGCCGCCCAGGCGGCGATGCGCTTCTCGTTGATGTCGACGACGGTGACGCGGATGCCGGGGCATTTCTCGGCGATCTTGGCCATGGTGGGGCCGCCGACGTAACCGGCGCCGATGCAGACGATGTTCTTCATGCTGGAGCTTTCATTCCGTGGTTGAGGATGAGGGAAGTCAAAGACTAGCACGGACGACGTTTTTTTCTCTCCTGGCGATTTGCTGGCGGATCAAAGCAGGCCGAGATCCTCCAGTTTTTTGTAGAGGGTGGAGCGGTGAAGTCCGAGGATCTTGGCGGCATCGCCCTTGTTGCCGCCGGCCTTGCGCATGGCGCTGCGGATGAGCCGTTCCTCCATCTGGGCGAGGGTGGCGATCTCCTCCTCTTGAGCTGCTTCCGGCGCCGGGGCGGCCGACGATGAAGGGAGAAGCAGGTAGTCTTCCGGGATCAGCTCCGAGCGGGTGAGGATGCAGCCGCGCTCGACAACGTTGGCGAGTTCGCGGACGTTGCCCGGCCATTCGTAGTCCATCAGCCTCGCCATTGCATCAGGGGTGAAGCCGGTGACCTTGCGGCGGAACTTGCGCGAGAAGATGTCGAGGAAGTGCTGGATCAGCAGCGGGATGTCTTCGCGACGCTGGCGCAGGGGCTCGATGTGCAGCGGGATGACGTTGAGGCGATGGTAGAGGTCGAGACGGAACTTGCCCTCCTTGACCAGGGCGAGGAGGTCGGCGTTGGTGGCGGCGACGATGGAGACGTCGATCTTGATGTTCTGGACGTCGCCGACGCGGCGGATGCTGCGGTCCTCGATCGCCTTGAGCAGCTTGGTCTGGAGCTTGACGTCCATGTCGCCGATCTCGTCGAGGAAGACGATGCCGCCGTTGGCCATCTCGAAGAGGCCGACCTTGTCCTCCTTGGCGTCGGTGAAGGAGCCTTTCTTATGGCCGAAGAGCTCAGACTCGATCAGGGTGGCGGGCAGGGCCGAGCAGTTGATCTCGACCAGGGGGCGGGCGGCGCGGTTCGACAGCTTGTGCATGGTGCGGGCGAGCATGCCCTTGCCGGCGCCGGACTCGCCGGTGATCAGTGCTGAGGAGAAATCGCTCTGGGCGACCAGGGCTGCGATCTCGACGGTGCGGCGCATCGCGCCGCTGGAGAAGACCAGGTCGACGGCGCGATTGACCGGGACGCCGGCGCTTGCGCCCGCTCCGTTCTCGGGAGGGGCGGCGACCGCCGTCGGCGCCGCTGCGGCGTTGGTGTTGACGCTGTCGGCGGGGCGTGCCGAGGCGAGGGAGGCGAGAAGTCGCTCCTTGTCCACCGGCTTGACCAGGAAGTCGACGGCACCGTGCTTCAGGCATTCAACTGCGGTGGAGACTTCGCCGTGAGCGGTGACGACGATCACCGCCAGGCCGGCGAACTTCTCCCAGGCCTTGAGAAGCTTCTCCCCGGGGATGTCGGGCAGCATCATGTCGAGCAGGACGAGGGGGAACTTGCCGGTCTTGACCATCTTGTCGGCAAGACGACCGTTCTCCGCCACTTCGGCTTCGTAGCCGGCCTCGGTGATCATGTCGCGGATGGCGTGGCTGACGAGGGAGTTGTCTTCTACGATGAGGACGCGGGGCTTAGGCATCAGGGGGTCTCCGTGGGGAAGGTGAGCTCGGCCCGAACCGTGTGGTCCGGGCTCTGGCGGATCGAAAGGCTGCCGCCGAGAGTATCGACGCATCGGCGGACAATGACAAGTCCCAGGCCGTCGTGCCGTCCTCTCGTGGTGCGGAAGGGACGCGGCGGCGCGAGAGGGATGTCGGGGGGGAGGGGGCTGTCGGAGGAGTTTCCGACGCTGAAGCGCAGCTGTCCGGGGAGGATCTCCCAGGCGAAGCTGACGCGGCCTTCGAGGGAGCAGGCCTCGCCGGCGTTGGCGAGCAGTTCCTTCAAGCCAGTGAGGATGAGGGGGCCGTCGACGAGGCGGAGCTCTGCTTCTTCACCCTGCATGACGAAGTCGCAGTAGGGGAAGTTCTCGACGAAGTAGCGGCGGCAGCGCGACACGGTTTCCAGGAGGGTCGAGGATTCGGGGTCGGCGAGGATGCCGAAGGCGAGGTCGAGGCGGCGGGTGAAGAGCTCGAGATTCTCCAGTTCCGACTGCATCAGGACGCAGCGGTCGGCGAGGGGCGATCCGGCGGCGCTCAGGGCGTCCTGTATGCGCCCGAGGGTCATCTTCATCCCGGCGCTGTGATTGCGCAGGCGGTGGCGCAGGACGCGGTTCATCGCCGCGGCGTCGCTGACATCGAGCGGATCTGGGTCGCGGCGTGAGCTCATGAACGGGACTCCTTGGCGATCTTGGCCGGGGCGGGAGAGGCTTGCCCCTTCGCCTCCGCCAGCACCTGGTTGATTTCGACGATGTGGGTGGCCATCTCCTCCCGCAGGAGTTTCCGCTCGGCGCTGAGCCCTGCGACCTTCTCCCTCAATGCCTCCTCGACCGCCGGATCGCGCGACTGGGCGAAGAGATAGGCGCTGATGATCCGGACGAGGAGAAGCCTCCACAGCAGGGCGAGGGCGGCGGCGAAAGCCTGGCCGAGGAGCAGCGCATGGGACTTGAGCTCCTCGTCGCCGACGATCGAAGGAAGGAAGAAGGCCATCAGCGCCGAGCTGATCACCAGGGCGACGGCCCCGTCGGCGGGGGCGAGGCAGATGCAGGCGGCGGTGAAAAGCAGGGTGCCGGTGAGGGCGATGTGGACCGGCAGGCCGCAGGAAAGCGCGGTCAGGGGGATCAGCCAGATGTAGGCGAGGCAGCCGGTCAGGCAAAGAGCGTAGCGGACCGGATTGCCGCGCGCCAGGATGATCGACAGCAGGGCAGGAACCAGGAAGCAGCCGGCGCTGGTGAGAAGATAGATGAGCCGGCCGCCGCTCGCGCCGGGATCGCGGAAATGCCCGTACCACACCCAGGTCAGGCAGGCGAGAGCCACAGCCTGGAAGACCCCGGCAGCCATCGGCCAGTCGGCCTTGTCGATCACTTTCTTCATGTCCATTGGCACCGCTCCTGCGTCAGCCCTTGTTCAGTCTCAGTTCAAAGGGGGTTTCCCATGTGTGGCATCGCCGGTCAGTTCGCCCTTCTCTCCAGCAGCGTCCTCGGTCTTGATAAGGTAGACCGTTCCGAACGGATACTCAAGAGCTTGGCGTCACGGGGTCCGGATGCGCAGGGCTTGTGCCAAGGTGAGTCATGGGTGCTGGGTCATGTTCGGCTGGCGATTCTCGACCCGCGGGGAGGGGAGCAACCCTGGGTGGATTTCGCGACAAGCGCCCTTTTATCCTACAATGGAGAGATCTTCAATCATCTTGAATTGCGCCCGGAACTAGAGGCCCGGGGGCATCAATTCCGGACTCATTGCGACACGGAAACCTTGATGGCGGCCTGGCTGGAATGGGGCGAGGCCTGTCTGCCGCGGCTGCAGGGATTCTTTGCCTTCGCCCTTTGGGACCGGCGCCGCGACCAGCTTTTCCTGGTGCGCGACCGTCTCGGCGAGAAGCCGCTTCATTATTGTGTCGAGGACGGCGCTCTCTCCTTTGCCTCCACCGCCGCCGCCTGCCAGCTCTGGCGCCGGGGCGAGGCTCTGGCCGATCCGGTCGGGATCTCGCATTATCTCGGCACCTGCCGCAGCTCGCTTGGCGGCCGCACGCTGATCGCCGGCTTGTCGCAGATCGAACCGGGATGTCTCTTGCGGCTTGATCGGGGTGGGGGAGGGGTGAGTCTCCGCCGCTGGTGGTCCTTGCCGAGGCTGTCCGCTGCGGACAAGCCGCGAGTCTCCTGGGAAGCTGCCGGCGAGCAGGTCCTGGCCCATCTCGACGCCGCCGTCGGCAGCCGCCTTCTGTCGGACGTTCCGCTCGGCAGTTTTCTCTCCGGCGGTCTCGACTCGAGTGCCGTCTGTCTTGCCGCGGCGGCGGCTGCCGGGCATCCCTTTCCCGCCTTTTGCGCCCGCGCGACGGAAGGTGAGGACGAAGAGCCCTGGGCCCGTCAGATGGCGGCCGCGATAGGCGCGCCTCTGGAGAGCGTCACTCTCGGGGTTGAGGGCTTTCTATCCGGCTGGAGGCATCTCATCCGCGATCGTGGCCTGCCACTTTCCACCCCTAATGAAATCAGCATCTGGCGGCTGGCCGCGGCGGCACGCAAGAGCTGCACCGTAATCCTCTCCGGCGAGGGCAGCGACGAAGTTTACGGCGGTTATGCCGGTCCCCTCGCCTCCGCCTGGGATTTCGAGCGGGCGCCGCATTCACCCGAGAGCGAGGATGCCGCCGGCCCCTTGCATTGGAAGCTGTATTCCCGCCATGGCCGGGCGCATTTCTGGAACGACGCCGATCATTTCTTCAGCACCACTTCGTGGATCAGCCCCGGCGAAAAAGCCGCCTTGATCCGTCCTGAGCTGTGGCAGTATCTGGAGGGCGACGACGCGGTGTTCTCCTGGTATGAGGACTTCTTCTCATCGCGCTCGGAGCTCAGTCCCTTCGACCGCCGCCTTCACCTCATGGCTGAGGTGAATCTCCAAGGCCTCTTGGGGCGGGTCGATGCCTGCACCATGGCGGCTTCGGTGGAGGCCCGGGTGCCATTCACTGATCACCGTCTGGTCGAGCACGCTTTCACTTTGCCTGACGAGATGAAGATCTTCTGGCCGGGCGGGCCGCTCGCCTCTCCCTTGCTGGCGGAAGAGGCCCAGGCCCGGGGACTCCTCGAAACCAAGGCGGTCCTGCGCCGCGCCCTCTCGACTCGCCTGCCCGAAGCCATCCTGAAGCGCCCCAAAGCTAGCTTCCCGGTGCCTTTCGAATCCTGGCTGCAGGGCGAGGCCGCGGCGGAGCTCAGGCGCGAAGTCGCCGAATCCCCTTTCTTAAAGGGCTGGTTTCAAAGCTCCGCTCTCACCAGTCAGTGCCGTGGCCGAAATCTCTGGCTCCTCGCCAACCTGGCGATCTGGGCCAAAGAATTTAGAATTAAGAGTTGAAGAATAAAGAGTCACGAATTGAGGTCTTATATTTCCTAAATCCGACTCCGCCGGAACCGAAGCTGAACCACGGAGGACACGGAGGACACGTAATCAACCGCAGAAGACGCAGATGAACGCAGATGAGGAAACCCAGG
>JBDKFG010000081.1:0-19374 GCA_039798785.1 Verrucomicrobiota bacterium
CCGAGCTGTGTGCCGGAAGAATCGAACCAGGTGTAGCTGACTGCACCGAGGCCATCGGCATCGGCGAGGCTGTGGCTGGCGCGCAGGATCTGGCCTTGCTGGAGAGTGCCGGAAAAGCTCACTGCGCCGGTAGGGGTGTCATTGAGATTGGCGACGGCAGAGCTGAGTGCCGATAACACACTCTCCTGAGTGCCGTGGCCGTCGACGTAAGCGGCTTGGAGTTTGAGCTGCTTGCCGACCAGAGACTCGGTGAGGAGCAGGCTGTCGCCGCTGCCGAGGGAATGGCCTTGAGCATCGAGCCAAGCGTAGCTGACTGCACCGAGGCCATCGGCATCGCCAAGGCTGTGGCTGGCGCGCAGGATCTGGCCTTGTTGGAGCACGCCCGAGATGCTGATCGCGCCGGTGGGGGCGTCGTTGACATTCAGGATGGATTCCGTCTCTTCCGAGCGGACCGTTTCGACGGTGCCGTTGCCGTCGACGTAAGTGGCCACGACATGGAGAGATTTGCCGACAAGCTCCTCTGTCAGGAGCAGAGACTCGCCGCTGCCGACCAGACTGCCGTCCGAGTCATGCCAAGTGTATTCAAGAAGGCCAAGGCCATCGGCATCGTCGAGGGTGTTCGCCACCTGCAGCGATTGTCCCTGTTCCAGGCGGCCGATGATCCGGACATCCCCCGATGGAAGGTGATTGTCGACGGCGATCAATTCCGTCGCCAGAGAAATCACCTGCTCCTTATTGCCGCCAGCATCGACGTAGCTGACTCTGGCTTGGACTGAATGGCCGGAGTCAGCCCTTTGCAGGAGATAAGTGCTCTCGGTGGCTTCGGGGATTTCCACGCCATCGCGGAGCCACTGGTAGTTCAAAACACCCATGCCATCGATGTCGCTGAGCCTGCCGGCATCGGCGTGGAGCAACCCGCCTTCCACCAAGACGCCTGACACGAGGAGTTCGCCCTCCACCACATCATTCACCGGATATACGAGGATGTTGATGGTCTGATGCGAGACGCCGCCGTATTGGTTGCTGACGGCGAGAACGAAGGAATCGGAACCGTTGAAATTGCTATCAGGGGTGTAGCTGTAGGAATCGCCATCGATTTTCAACGAGCCGTTTTTCACATCGCTGACGAGGGTGCAGCTAAGTCTGTCACTGGGGTCGGCACTAGCGATCTTGCCGACAGCGCTTTGGTCTTCGTCGGTGAACAACGAGGCGGAACTGACAAGTACGGGCGCCTCGTGCATCTCGATGACCAGCTTGCCATGCAGGACGTCGACACCGCCGCCGAGATAGGAGAACTTGAGGTTGAAACGCGGTTCCGGATTGCCGTTGTTCGGCTCGTGGACAAAGCTGACCAGGCCGTCTTTGAGATCCTGCCAGGTGAAGGAGCTGACGGCGAGGCCTCCGATCTGGAAGCTGCCGTTGACGACGCCGGTGGCGCTGATCGAAACGCCGGAGGGTGGCGCAAGCGGATCGGCAATCGTGAAGAAGGAGTCGTCGAGCACCCGGCTGCCATGAGAGAGCAGAACCAAGGGGCCGGCGGCTTCGGCTTGGGGCTTGTCGTTTTTCGAGACTTCAGAGTGCTTCACGGCGACCAGGAGAGTGCCGCTGGTGATGGCGCCATCGCCGTCATCGACGGAGTAGCGCAGGCTCGAAGCCATGTCTGCATCAAGCAGCCGGAGCTGCACCTTGCCGGCGAGCATCTGGCCGTAGGTGAAGGAATGAGCCGACTGGCCGTCGACCTTGAGGAGGTAGGAGGCTTCGTCTGCATCCCAATCGAGACGGATGACGCTGTCTTGCGCACGGCTGTCGGCATCGGTGATGCTGAAGCATTTCAGGCGGAGGTCCAGCCCTTCTTCCAGGATGACTCGGTTCGCCGTGACCACCGCCGTGTCATTCACTTTCTCATAGACCTTGCCGGAGAAGTCGATGATCTTGGTGGATCGGAGACCCTCAGAGTCTTTGACGGTGAGCGACAGGCCCGGGCGCTTTTCCGAGCCGTCATGGACGAACTGGACCTGACCCTTCTCCAGTTGATCTTGGGTGAAGCCTTTGATCAGCTTGCCGTCAAGCCACTGCCCCTCGACCAGGATTTTGCCGCCAGTGACTTTGGCCGTGTAGACGGCCTGCCCGAGAATCCCCGCCGCCTCGTCCTCCTCATCCTGGAGCGAGATCATCGATCTCAGGTCTACCGTACCGCCTTCGTGGAGGACGAAATCCTTCTGGGTGATCACGGCCCGGTCATTGACGGCCCGGAAGCTCAAGTTCGAGCTTGAACTGGCGACCGAAAGCGATTCTTCTCCAAGCGTGGCGGTGAGGACGAAGCTTGGCGCGGTGCCGCTGCCGTCATGCAAGAAACTGACTTGACCATTCTTGAGCTGAGTCAAGGTGAAGGTGTCGGTCGCCACACCGTCGATCAGGAATTGACAGTGCCCCTGAGCGGAAACCGAGAACTCCACCGAGGCGTTGGCGGGAAGCTTGCCGAGCTTGACCCAGGATCCGCCGAGGCGGATTGGGCTGGGAGAGGACGATTCGCTGACGAGCAATTTACTAAGGGTGAAACTCAGTGACATGGTGGGCCTCGCTTGTTTTCGATTAGATTCTCTTGTCTTGATTATAGGCTGGGTGGCGGAGCGATTGCAAGTTTTGGAAACGACCACGGCGCGAAAAAAAACGACCTGTGTCACTCGAAGAAACGAAGATGCGAAGAAAGGCAGAGGCCACACATGGCACAATGAGCACAAAAGTAGAGAAGGTGAGCGGTCACCCTAAATTCCGCAGCAGCGGAATGGAACCAGGTTGAAAGGTTGGAAGGTTGAAAGGCAAATATATGAACAACAGCGACAAATGACGATTCTAGTTCGACCTGCATGACTGCCAGCCAGAGTTGCCCTAAAAACCGCAGTTGAAAGATTGGAAGGTTCAAAGGTTGAAAGGATCAGCTACAAAAGCAAGAGGTTATGGTGTTCGAGGGCGCTCGGTCACTCTGCCGATCACTCTTTCTGCCTTCTTCGGCGTCTTCTGCGGTTCAATTGAGCTTGATTCGGATCAATACAGGTCGAAAAAAACCGCCGCCCCCTTGCGGGAGCGGCGGCTGGATTTTGCGGCGGGCGCGATCAGACGCGGGGGAGGTCGCCTTCGCCCTTGCGGGGGAGGTTGGAGGAGCCCATCAGGTACTTGTCGACGTGGTAGGCGGCCTCGCGGCCTTCGGAGATGGCCCAGACGATGAGGGACTGGCCGCGGCGCATGTCGCCGGCGGCGAAGATGCCGGGGACGGAGGTGCGGTAGTTCTTCTCGTCGGCCTTGACGTTGCCGCGCGGGTCGATCTCGAGGCCGAGGTCGGCGATCATGGTGTCGGTCTCGGGGCCGACGAAGCCGAGGGCGAGGAGGGCCAGTTCGCAGGGCCATTCCTTCTCGGTGCCGGGGACTTCCTTGATCTTGGGGCCGGTCTTGGTGTGTTCGATCTCGACGCTCACGGTGACCAGCGACTTGAGCTTGCCGTTCTCGCCCTTGAATTCCTTGGTGGAGATCGACCAGAAGCGCTCGACGCCTTCCTCGTGGGAGGTGGAGGTCTTGAGGCGCATCGGCCAGAAGGGCCAGGGCTGGTTGGCGGGGCGTTCGGTGCCGGGCTTGCCGAAGAGTTCGAAGTTGGTGACCGACTTGGCGCCGTGGCGGCGCGAGGTGCCGATGCAGTCCGAACCGGTGTCGCCGCCGCCGATGACGATGACGTCCTTGCCGGTGGCCATGATGCGGCCCTCGATCTTGTCGCCGGCGTTGGTCTTGTTCTGCTGCGGCAGGAAGTGCATCGCCTGGACGACGCCCTCGAGGTTGGAGCCGGGGATGGTGAGGCCGCGGGCCTTGGTGGCGCCGCCGCAGAGGACGACGGCGTCGAAGTCCTTGAGGACGACGGAGGAGACGGTGACGCCGATGTGGGCGTTGGTCTTGAAGACGATGCCTTCGGCCTCCATGACGGCGACGCGGCGGTCGATGACCGACTTCTCGAGCTTGAAGTCGGGGATGCCGTAGCGGAGCAGGCCGCCGACGCGGTCGGCGCGTTCGAAGACGGTGACCGAGTGGCCGGCGCGGTTGAGCTGCTGGGCGGCGGCGAGGCCGGAGGGGCCGGAGCCGACGACGGCGACGGTCTTGCCGGTGCGCTTGGCGGGCGGCTGGGGCTTGATCCAGCCCATCTCGAAGCCCTTCTCGACGATGTGCTTCTCGATGGTCTCGATGGCGACGGCGGGTTCATGGATGCCGAGGACGCAGGCTTCCTCGCAGGGGGCGGGGCAGAGGCGGCCGGTGAACTCGGGGAAGTTGTTGGTGGCGTGGAGCTGGGTGAGCGCCTTGTCCCACTCGCCGCGCCAGATCATGTCGTTGAAGTCGGGGATCATGTTGCCGAGGGGGCAGCCCGCGGTGCAGACGGGGATGCCGCAGTTCATGCAGCGGCCGCCCTGCTTCTGCAGCTCCTCCTTGCTGAGGAGCTCGGTGAACTCCTTGTAGTGCTGCAGGCGTTCGGTGACGGGGCGCTTGGCTTCGACCTTGCGGGGGAATTCTTTGAATCCGGTGATTTTGCCCATGGTGTGTTTCTCCTGTTCGTGGGCTTAGGCCTTGACGGCGCTTTGATCTTTGGCGAGGCGTTCGAGCGCCTTCTTGTAGTCGGTCGGCATGACCTTGACGAAGCGGGGGAGGATGCGGGCCCAGTCCTTGAGGATGCGGGCGGCGAGCTCCGAGCCGGTGAGTTCGGCGTGCTTGCTGATCAGGGCCTTGAGCTCGGCTTCGTCGGCGCCGGAGACGGCTTCGAGGCCGACCATCTCGAGGTTGCAGCGCTGGGTGGCGAAGTCGCCGGCCTCGTCGAGGACGTAGGCGATGCCGCCCGACATGCCGGCGGCGAAGTTGCGGCCGGTGCGGCCGAGGACGACGACGCGTCCGCCGGTCATGTATTCGCAGCCGTGGTCGCCGACGCCTTCGACGACGGTGGTGGCGCCGGAGTTGCGGACGCAGAAGCGTTCGCCGGCGATGCCGCGGATGTAGGCTTCACCGGAGGTGGCGCCGTAGAAGCAGACGTTGCCGGTGATGATGTTCTCTTCGGCCTTGAAGGTGGCGGTCTCGGGCGGGCGGACGATGAGCTTGCCGCCGGAGAGGCCCTTGCCGAGGAAGTCGTTGGTGGCGCCGATCGAGGTGATGGTGATGCCCTTGACGGTGTAGGCGCCGAGCGACTGGCCGGCCATGCCGCGGAAGGTGAGCTGGATGCTGTCTTCGGGCAGGGCGGCGGCGCCGTAGCGGCGGGAGATCTTGCTGGAGAGGATGGCGCCGACGGAGCGGTCCTCGTTGCAGATGCGGCCTTCCCACTTGACGCGCTGGTTCATCTCGATGGCGGGGCGGCAGATCTCGTGCAGGCGCTCGTCCATGACGTTCTCCAGGCCGTGGTCCTGCTTGGCGACGTTGCGGCGGGCGACGGTGGCGGGCACTTCGGGGCGGTAGAGGATCTTCGAGAAGTCGAGGCCCTTGGCCTTGTAGTGCTCGATGGCCTTGCGCATCTGCAGCTTGTCGGAGCGGCCGATCATCTCGTTGACGCTGCGGAAGCCGAGCTGGGCCATGATCTGGCGCAGCTCCTCGGCGACGAAGCGGAAGAAGTTGACGACGTGCTCGGGCTTGCCGGCGAACTTCTTGCGCAGCTCGGGGTCCTGGGTGGCGACGCCGACCGGGCAGGTGTTGAGGTGGCAGACGCGCATCATGATGCAGCCGGAGGCGACGAGGGGGGCGGTGGCGAAGCCGAACTCCTCGGCGCCGAGGAGGCAGGCGATGGCGACGTCGCGGCCGGTCTTGAGCTGGCCGTCGCATTCGAGGACGATGCGGCCGCGCAGGTCGTTCATCACCAGGGTCTGCTGAGCTTCGGCGATGCCGAGCTCCCAGGGCAGGCCGGCGTGCTTGAGCGAGGTCAGCGGCGAGGCGCCGGTGCCGCCGTCATAGCCGGAGACCAGGATGACGTCGGCCTTGGCCTTGGCGACGCCGGCGGCGACGGTGCCGACGCCGACTTCCGAGACCAGCTTGACGTTGATGCGGGCGCGGTTGTTGGCGTTCTTCAGGTCGTAGATCAGCTGCGCCAGGTCTTCGATCGAGTAGATGTCGTGGTGGGGGGGCGGCGAGATCAGGCCGACCCAGGGGGTGGAGTGGCGGCAGGCGGCGATGTCGGGCGAGACCTTGTCGCCGGGGAGCTGGCCGCCTTCGCCGGGCTTGGCGCCCTGGGCCATCTTGATCTGGATCTCGAGGGCGTTGGCGAGGTAGTGGCTGGTGACTCCGAAGCGGCCGGAGGCGACCTGCTTGATGGCGGAGTTGCGCCAGTCGCCGTTGGCGTCCTTGACGAAGCGGTTGGGGTTCTCGCCGCCTTCGCCGGAGTTGGACTTGCCGCCGATGCGGTTCATCGCGATGGCGAGGTTCTCGTGGGCCTCGAGCGAGATCGATCCGTAGGACATGGCGCCGGTCTTGAAGCGCTTGACGATCTCCTCCCAGGATTCGACCTCGTCGAGGGGGACCGGCTCGGAGGCGGCGAAGTCCATCAGGCCGCGCAGGGTGAGCAGCGTCTTGGACTGGTCGTTGATCGCCTTCGAGTATTCGGCGTAGGACTGCGGGAAGTCGCGGCGGACGGCGTCCTGCAGCTTGGCGACGGTGAAGGGGTTGAAGAGGTGGCGTTCGCCGTTGCGGCGCCACTGGTATTCGCCGCCGACTTCGAGGTCGAGGTTGCCGGGGACGGCGACCTTGGGGAAGGCCTTGGCGTGGCGGGCGACGGCGTCGGCGGCGATCTCGGCCATGCCGATGCCGCCGATGCGGGTCTGGGTCTTGCAGAAGTGGCGGTCGACGACTTCCTGGTTGAGGCCGATGGCCTCGAAGATCTGGGCGCCGCGGTAGCTGTGCAGGGTGGAGATGCCGATCTTGGTCATCACCTTGACCAGGCCCTTGCCGGCGGCCTTGATGAAGTTCTTGACCGCCTTCTTCGAGTCGGTCTCGGCGAGGCGGCCGCTGGCGATCAGCTCGTCGATGGTCTCGAAGGCGAGATAGGGGTTGATGGCGGAGACGCTGTAGCCGAAGAGGGTGGCGAAGTGGTGCACTTCGCGGGCTTCGGCGGTCTCGATCACCAGGCCGGCGCGGGAGCGGCGGCCGAGGCGGACCAGCGAGTGGTGCAGGCTGGAGAGGGCGAGCAGCGCGGGGATGGGAGCGAGCTCCTTGTTGACGCCGCGGTCGGAGAGGATGAGGATGGTCTTGCCGGCATCGACGGCGGTGACCGCCTTGATCACCAGCTCTTCGAGGGCGCGCTCGAGGCCGAGGCGGCCGTCGGCGGCCTTGAAGAGGATGGGCAGGGTGACGGCGCGCAGGTCCTCCTGGTCGAGGGCGCGGAGGATCTCGAGCTGCTCGTTGGTGAGGATCGGGTCTTCCAGCTTGAGGCGGCGGGCGTGCTCGGGACCTTCATGGAAGATGTTGTGGGCCGAACCCATGTTGAGGTCGAGCGAGGTGACCAGCTCCTCTCGGATGCCGTCGAGGGGCGGGTTGGTGACCTGGGCGAAGAGCTGCTTGAAGTAGTCGTAGAGCAGGCGGGGCTTGTCGGAGAGGACGGCGATGGGGGCGTCGGTGCCCATCGAGCCGATCGCTTCCTCGCCCTTGGCGGCCATCGGGCTGATGATGACGCCGAGGTCCTCCTGGGTGTAGCCGAAGATCTGCTGGCGCTGCTTCAGGGGCAGCTTCTCGACCGGCTTGTCGTACTTGACCTTCTCCAGCTGCGAGAAGCGGACGAGGTTCTCGTCGAGCCACTTGCGGTAGGGCTTGGACTTGCAGATCAGGGACTTGATCTCCTCGTCCTCGACGATGCGGCCGGCTTCCATGTCGACGAGGAACATCTTGCCCGGCTCGAGGCGGCCGTGCTTGGCGATGTTCTCGGGCTCGATGTCGATGACGCCGACTTCCGAGCCCATCACCAGCATGCCGTCCTTGGTGACGGTGTAGCGCGAGGGGCGGAGGCCGTTGCGGTCGAGCAGGGCGCCGACGTAGTGGCCGTCGGTGAAGGGGATCGAGGCGGGGCCGTCCCAGGGCTCCATCAGGCAGGAGGCGTATTCGTAGAAGGCCTTCTTGTCGTCGGACATGCCGCCGTGCTTCTCCCAGGCCTCGGGGACCATCATCATCATGATCTCAGGCAGGCTGCGGCCGGTGTGGGTGAGCAGTTCCACCGCCATGTCGAGCGAGGCCGAGTCGGACTTGCCTTCGATGATGATCGGGCTGAGTTTCTTGATGTCCTCGCCGAAGAGCTCGGAGGCGAAGAGCTCTTCCCGGGCCCGCATGCGGTTGACGTTGCCGCGCAGGGTGTTGATCTCGCCGTTGTGGCAGAGGTAGCGGAAGGGGTGGGCGAGGTCCCAGGTGGGGAAGGTGTTGGTCGAGAAGCGCTGGTGCACCAGGGCGAGGCTGGTGGCCATCTCGGGGTCGGCGAGGTCCTTGTAGAACTTGACCATCGACTCGGGCATCAGCAGGCCCTTGTAGACGATGGTGGTGGTCGACAGGCTGGGGAAGTAGAAGAAGCCCTTCTCGCAGTTGTCGCTGCTCCAGACCTTGTTCTCGGCGATGCGGCGGGCCAGGTAGAGGCGGGCCGCGAAGGTGCGGGCGTCGACGCCCTTCTCCTTGCCGACGAAGACCTGCATCATGAAGGGCTCGGTCTCGCGGGCGATGCGGCCGACGGCGTCGCGGTTGACCGGGACTTCACGCCAGCCGAGGAGCTTGAGGCCCTCGGTCTCGGTGACGGCGGTGTTGAAGGCCTCGACGCAGAACTGGCGCTGCTCGACGTCGCGGGGAAGGAAGACCATGCCGACGGCGTAGTCGCCGGCGGCGGGAAGGGTGAAGCCCTCCTCGAGGCAGCGCTTGGCGAAGAAGTCGTGCGGGATCTTGATCATGATGCCGGCGCCGTCGCCGGTCTCCTTGTCGGCGCTGACCGCGCCGCGGTGGGTCAGGCGCACCAGGATCTGCAGCGCCTTGTGGATGATGTCGTTCGACTTGCGGCCCTTGAGGTCGCAGACGAAACCGGCACCGCAGTTGTCGCGCTCGGTGTCGGCAGTGTACAGGCCGCGATCGACCTTGTTCAATCCCAGTTCTCTGGCTCCGTAGTCCATGGCTCTTCTCCTTGGCTGTTTCTCATTCAAGATCTGATTGTCACTGCGACACTGTATCCCCCTCGTGAATGCCGTCCAAAATTCCTATTATACGGATTTCGTAAGGATTCCCTGAAGCTCTTTCGAATTCCGTTTATTTCATAATCTAACTCATTTATTGAAAGCATGTAGCAAAAAAATGAATGCAGTCAAAAATCTTGTGTCATGGGAGTCATGGTGTGAGGACGCCAAAATTCCACGCGAACAAAAACGTAACAAGAACTCAGAGTCATATCGATTTTGGAAATTTTAACGCAAAAACCATTAAACATCTAGTGCTGGTGATTCTTTAGTTGAGTGATGGGGGACAAAGATCACGCATGATTCAGACGGGAGAGCCCCGGCCATGGCGGCCAGGGCTGTCAGCTTGGATAGACTTTCAACCTTGTCAACTCGGCTTCATTGGTCGGCTGCGGAATCAGGGACAAAAGCTTCGCTCAGGGGCCTTTCTTGTCCCAGGCCAGCGGGAGGCTTGAGTTCGAGCACTTGTGAGTCCCCTTTATCCGACAGAACCAGGACGGCCAAGGAGTCGATCCCGACCAGACCAGTGTTGAGTGAGGCGTAGTCGAAACGGCCGCGAAGATCGGTGAAGCCGTCCTTGTGGAAGACCACCTGGCCGTGACGCCGGGCGTAAACTTTCACGTAAGCCTTCGACAAGCCCTTGCCATCCGCGCCGAGAACCTGGATCTGTCCAAGCGAACTGATCGGGCGGCACTCGAAGCTCTTGGGAAGATGGCTGAGCACCATTTGGCGTCCGCCGCCGCTGAGGCGCAGGAGGCAGGGGGTCTTGGCCCATTCCTCCGGCAGGGCTTGTTTCAAGGCGCCGTCGGCGCCGGGTTTGAGCTCGAGGCTGGCCGCGGCGCGGGTCAGCGGCGCCTCGGGGGACTCGCCGCCGGCCAGGCCGAAGGGCTTGCGACTGAAGAGCATTTCGACGTCGACCGGGAAGACTTCCAGCCTCAAGGATTTCAGGTTACTGCTGCTCAGGACGATCTGGCCTTCCTTCAGCTCGGCGCTGTAGGCCGGGGCCTTCGAGACGGGGTCGCCGCCGGTCGCGCCGCTGCGGATCTCCTCGGCCTGATTGAGGACTTCGGCGAAGTGCGAACGCCAATGCGGAATCGGGTAGTCCTTGTAGACGCCCGCGATCTTGGCCGCCTCCTGCGGCTTCTCCTGGGCGAAGAGGAGGTAGCAGCTCAAGGCGTCGTGCTGGATCTTGGCCTGCAATTTGTCGCGCGGCGCGGCGGCAAGCTCGGCCGCGGCTTCGTCGAAGCGGTCTTGCAGGAGCAGGTAGTAGCTCAGCTCAAGGTGGTCCTCGGCGCTCAAGCTCGGCTTGTGACGCAGCACTTCCAGGAGACGCTGGTACTGGGCCCGAAGACCTTGGTTCGGCAGGCGCTTGACCCCGCCGAGGGCGAAGGCACGGGCGTTGAGGAAGGGAAGGAAGTCGCGGTGCAGGTAAGTGCCGTTCTGGGCCGCATCGACGTTCAGAACTTCGCTGCTGAGGAAGGGGCCGACCTGTCCGGCCAAGGGCGAATTGGAGAGGAACTCCGCCAAGGCGGCGCGATCGTCGTGGAGCAAGGCGTAGCCCCACAGCGTCGCGTCGTAGAGATGGCGGCCGCGGAGGGTGGCGAGGACCTCGGTGAAGAGCTTCTTGTCGCTCATCAGGTGGGCGCAAAGCGACAGGTCCTGACCGTGCAGCGGCTGCTCCTTCAGCCAGCTCAAAATCTGCTCCGGCGAGCCTTCGCTGGCGACCTGCGGCCAGGAGTCGATCTTCCCGCTGGGCGGTTTGGCCATGACCTCGAATTTCGGCGCGCTCGAAGCGCCAAGGACGCGGCCCTCCTGGCTGACCTGGATCGGCGCACCCTGGAACTGGCCGGGGGCGGGGAAGTAGAAGAGGAAGCCGCTCTGGGCGCAGCCGTAGGCCGGCACCTGCTTCGACTCCAGCAAGGTGACGTCGCCCAGCGGCATCGCCCCCTCGGGAATCTGGCTCAGCAGGCTCAGTTCAAGCTCGCGGTCGGAGGGGTTGTTGACGACGATCTCGGCGCCGTAGACGACGCCGATGGCGAAGGGGCCGCTGTGGACCTTGAGGCGCTCCTTGCCGTTCTCGACCAGCTTGGCGTCGTCGGCGCGGTAGAAGCGCAGGCTGACCGGGAATTCCTGGCGCGGCGTAGCGTCGGCCACCACTGCGGCTTGCGCAAAGATCAGCGGCGTCTTGGGTGTGATCTTGCCGTCCTTGATCTCCGGCGCTTCGGCATCAAAAGGCAGGTCGAGGGCGGCGAGGGCGAGCAAGGCGGCGTTGGCTCCGTCCTTCGAGACTTCCAGGATCCCGGGCGAGAAGAAGGGCTGGCCGCTGGGATTCGCGGCGTAATCGGCCCAGAAGCGATTGGCCGAGGCCAGGCTGGGCCAGAATTCCCGCATCGGTTGTTTCCAATAGCCGACTTCCAGCCATTCGCGGACTGCGCCGACCTCTTCGTAGACGGGGACGCCTCCCGTGGCCAAAACAGCGCGGCGCTCAGCATCAGCTGTTGATTGCTTGGATTTTTTCATGGGTGCTAAACCAGCAACCTTGGGAACTGCCCGGTTGGCTCCATCATAAGTAAGGGTAGATGTGACGAATTCCCCTGCAGCCGGCTCTGGTTCGGACGGTGGCGGCGGCAAGCTTGCTCCCTGGATGAAGGCCGAGAAGAGCGAGTCGAATTCCTGCGGCGACAGGGGCTTGGCCTTGGCGGCTTCATCGAGCTGCCGACTCAAGCCGGCATCCTGCAGGCGCTGGGCGAGCAGGGCCTTCTCGAAGCCGTTGAGGCGGGCGAGTCGGGCAGGAGCGAGCCAAGGTTTCAGGTCGTCGCCGCGCAGCGCTAAATCAACGAAGCTCGGCTGGAGCAGGTTGTTCAGGAAGGGGCGGATGTGTTGGGCGAAGAACTCGGGGTCGCGACGGAAGAGGAAGAAGTGGACTTCGTGGCAGGCGTGTTTGCGGTAGAATTCCAGCTTCGCCTTGTCGTCGAGCTTGTTCCACGACAGCAGAGGCGCGAAGTCCGCAAAATTCGTCTGCGGGTGGAAGCTGGCGAGATAGGTCCAGGCTTCGGCGAGGCTGCCGATGCGTCCCGATTTCGATCCGCCGAGGGCGCTGATCTCGGCGCTCTGGCCGGGAGCAAGAAGTTTGAAGTCGCGGCGACTCGCGAAGCGACGATCAATGCCGAGGCCTTGCGCCAGACGCAAATCCTTCAGCGGCAGCTCGGCACGAGGCAGGACGAAACGCCGCGTCCAGGAGGCCTCGCTGCCGGCGCAGGAGAGGCTGAGGACATTGCGCGAGCCGATCTCCTTGAGAGGAATCCGGATCTCGCCCTTGGCGTCCGGGATGACGCTGCGGATCCAGGGGGTTTCGGCGGCGAAGCTCAGCGGGCAGGGGGCGAGGTCGTGGGCAAGCGGCGCGCCACAAAGAACGCCGCCGCCTGCTCCACCAAGGTCAGCGAGACTACCTAGCTTCTCGGCGCGGCCTGAAGCGCTTCTGCCGCCGAAAGCCTTGATATCGTCGGTGAGCGATTCCTTGACATCGCGCGGGTTGAGCAGGAGGCCGGGGCGGGCCAGCATGACGCCGGCGCGGGCGGCTTGTTGGCGGCGTTCCAAGACGTAGCGGCTTTCATCGTCGAGGCGGCCGCCGTCGAGGTAGCGGTTTTCCTCCGTGCCGAGATTCCAGTGCGCCGAAAAGTCCGGCAGGAGCTCCGGCACATCCTGGTCTTCCCAGGCGGCGCTGAGACGCAAGGCGGCTGGTTTTCCGCTGAGCTTGATCACCAGATGATCCTTGTCGAGCTGCCAAGAGGCGACCTGGGGCAGGGCTTCGGGCGCCGCCGCCTGGCCGACGCCGTGGCGGGTGGCAAAGACCTCGCCGTGACGCTTCCCGGCATAAACGCTGATCGACATGACCGGACCCGAGCCGCTCTGGAAGATGTACTCGCCTTCCTCCAGGCCGGCAAGAGTCACCGAGGAGCCTTCAATCTTCAATTGCGAACTGAGATCGGCCAGCAAGATGCCGTTGAAGGAGGCTTCAGCGTCGCGCCCGATTTTTACCGCAACAGGCGGAACCATAAACGGAATATCAGGGACTTCGCGAGGCGCATCGAGTTGTGACGAGGTCGAGATCATTTCGGATCCGATCTTGAGCAGGCGCGGCTTCCAGCGGCTTTCAGCCAGGGGCAGGCTGAGGCTTTCGCCGAGCAGGAGGCTGCGCTTGTCGGTGTAGCGGACCTCTTGCGCCGGAGCTTGAAAGTATTCCGACGAGGGCGTGGCAGTGGCGCCGAGCTGAGCGACAAAGTGATCTCTCTTGGCGACGACCAAGACTCCCGCCGGCACCTTGCCGAGGCGGATGAGACCTTGTTCGTCGGTCTTGAGCGATTGAGGAGCGGTCTCGAAGACTTCGCCGGAGAAGTGCACTTCGACGAGGCGATTCGCCAGCTTCTCACCGTTGGCGCCGCGCATTTCCAGGAGAACTTCCTCGCCGTCGCGACGGAAGAAGAGGCCGCTGATGGCGCTGGAATTCCCTTGCGAGAGAAGATCGGTGCTGGCGCCGACGCTGTCGGTCTCGCCGTTGAGCTTGTCGTAATCCGCCTCAAAAGTGACCTCGACCCGGTTGCAGCCTTCGGGGCTGACGAAGCCGAAGCTGACTTGTCCCAGGGCATCGAGCTTGAGGTCTTTGCGTGACTGACTGGCGAGCTTGTTGGTCTCGAAGAAATAGGCGATTTCGGCGCGCAAATTCTTAAGCAGTTTGAGATCGGCGGGGACGCCGTTGACGCTGAGGCTGGGGCGGAGGAGGAGCGAGTGTTCGCGGCCGGGGATGAAGGATGCGGCCTCGGCGAATTCGACCTTCAGATCGGCGCTTTCGGTTTTCCTCTCGAAAGCCAGCAGGGTGGCGAGGCCGCCCTTGCTGATCAGGAGATGGTGCGAGGAGCCACTGCGTCCTTGATCGAGGCGTTTCAGGTAGGGGACGACGGCGACGCCTTCGGCATCGGTGCTGAAGAGGGTTTCGCCGAGGGCGATGCTGGCGCCGCTTGCGGGTTTTCCGGCTTCATCGAGGACGGTGACGAGCTGGCCGGCGGCGGAATCGCGGACGAAGGCCTTGAGCTGGCCTTTGCGGAGGAAGGCGCGGGCGGTGGCGCCGTTGGCGATCAGGTCGACGGCGTAAATGCCGGGTTCCTTCAGCTCATCAAGTTTGATGCGGAGTTCCTGGCGGAGGAGCGGATCGGCGTCGAGCGGGATCGTCTTTTCCTGGCTCGGCTTCAAGCCGCTGAGCTCGATATCGGCCTCGGCTTCGCGGCCGAAACGGCGGCAGGCCGCGGCGGCGTCGATCTTGTAGATCCGCAGGCTGAGTTCCTTGGCGTTCTTGACTGCGAGGTGCAGCTCGGGGACGGCGTCGGCAGCGATTTGGCGCGGGTTGTCGGGCAGGAGATCGAGGACGATGCGATTTTTCAGCTCTTCGAGCTGGGCGGAGCTGAGGAGCCTGGCGGCGGTTTCGGGATCGGGGCAGCCGCCGGTGAGGCGAGCTTCGGCGTAGATCGGCAGGAGTTTTTCCGCTTCGACCAGCTTGAGGAAGGGAGCGGCGGCGGGGTCGGCCGCGAGATTGGAGGCGCCCTGTTTTGCGCCCGCCGCGAAGGCGGCGAGGAGTTGCCGGCGGACGACCAGATCTTCGCAGGAGGCGGGGGCGGGCAGGCCGCAGCGGGTTTGGCCGAGGTTGAGGCCGCGGGAGGCCTCGGCATTCTTCAGCGCCCAGAAGCTTTGGCGCGGCAGGGCCAGGTATTCGGCGAGCAGTTCGGGCGAGTTCTGGCCGAGTTCTTCGCGGCTGGCGATGAGTTGCAGCAGCAGGCTGGCCTTGGCGCTGTTTTGGGCCGGGGGGAGGGGGCGGGCGAAGGCGAGCGACTTGTCGAGGCGGGCGCTCCGTCCGGCGGCGGAGTCGTCGGCGCCGGCGAGGAGGCGGATGAGGACCGCGTCGGCCCAGTTCGAATCGCTGCGGATTTCCGGCCGGAGCTTGGCCAGTTCGAGGAGCTGTTCGGTCGAGAGTTGTTTGTCGATTTCCCGTTGACCGAAGCCGGGGCGTCCGTTGACCATGTCCTTGACGATGAGCGGCAGGAGGCCGGGGAAGTCGCTGCGCTGGAGTTTGGCGAGGCGATTGAGCAAGGCGGGGCGCTGGAACTTGGTGAGGGGCTTGCCGACGAGGAGGGGCAGGGCCTCGTCGCTGATCCCTTTCAGCTCGGCATCTTCGGCGAGGATCTTCTTGAGGCGCGGCTCGATCGCCCAGAACTCGGCGGGCAGGGCGCTGGGGAGTTTTTGTTCCGCTTCGTGACCCGGGCGCGAGTGGCCGAGCTGGACGCCGAGGCGATTGACCAGGACATCGCGGACGGCGGCGGGATCTTGCGGGTAGCGCAAGAGAAGTTGGCGATCGGCGAGGACTTGCAAGCGGGCATCGGCGCGATTGGATTCGTTCCATTCCTTGAGCAGGCTGTCGGCGGCGGGCAGATCGCGGCGGAGCTGGGCGTCGAGGATCCGGTAGTAGAAGCTGTCGGCGCTGCCGGGGGCGAGCTGCTTCAGGGCGCTGTCGCGGGCGCGGACGAAATCTTCATCGAAGGGCACCTTGTCGTCCTGGGCGTGCAGGGCGGCGGCGAGGGCGAACTGGAGGACGGCGGGGAGGAGGAGGAAACGCATGGACGGGGCTCCTGGGTTTGGGATGGACGACTGTGACAGTCTAGTGCTGAGACGCGAGCCAAGACAAGAAAATTACAGGAGAAAGAGAGGGAATCCGGACAAAGATGCCGGTCCGCCCATCAAGAGATGGTCTGTGACGAGACAGGACTTACCTGACTTAGCCGAAGCAGATACGGGAGATGCACTGGTCGAAACTCTCCTGTCCGGAGAGGATGTCGATCTCGACGCGCAGGTAGAGGATGCTGGGATCGGGCTCACCATGAGTGGGGAAGCGGACGGCGTCCTTTTCGGTGGTCAGGGCGAGTTCGGCACCGGCGGCGCGGGCCTGTTCGAGGAAGGAGCCGATCTCTTCTTCATGATAGCGGTGGTGGTCGGCAAAGCGCTCGCGGTAGACGATGGTCGCGCCGAGCTTCTCCAGGAAGGTTTCGAAGCTTTGCGGCACCGCTATGCCGGAGATCGCGGCGACCTTGCGTCCCCGGATGTGCTCCAGCGGCAGCTGCTCTCCGGTGCGGAGGTCGCGCAGGTATTTCGGACGGTGGGTGCATTCGATGATTTCGGCGCGCGGATTGTGACGGCGGAGGAAGCTCTTGAGGAGGCGCAAGCGCGGGCTGGCATCCGACTTGGTGAGGAAGATGTAGTCGGCGCGGCTGACATTCTTGATCGGCTCGCGGAGCAGGCCCAGTGGCAGAAGGTGGTGATTGGAGAAAGGGTTGGTGGCGTCGACCAGCAGGATGTTGATCTTCGGCTTGAGGTGGCGGTACTGGAAGCCGTCGTCAAGAATCAGTGTATCGCAACCGTAGCGGCGGATGGCATAGCGGCCGGCCTTGACCCGGTCCTTGTCGACCAGGACGACGGCGTCGGGGACGTTGCGGGCGAGCATGTAGGGCTCGTCGCCTGCCATGTCGGAGCCGAGCAGGACCTGCCCCTGGCCTTCCGAGACGACCCGTGGCGGGCTCTCCTGGTGGCGTGTTCGGAAAAGGGTGTCAAGTATCTTCTGGCGTAGCGGCTTGCCTTTGCTGCGGTAGCCGCGGGAGAGGATGGCGACGCGGCGTCCCTTGGCTGCCAGTGTGCGTGCGAAGATCTCGGTGACCGGAGTCTTGCCGGTGCCGCCGACGGTGATGTTACCGATGGAGACGACGAGGCAGCCGAGGACGCGGTGGCGGAGAAGCCGGCGTTGATAGAGATCGTTGCGGAGCTGGACGATGCCGCGGAAGAGACGCGACATGCCGAAGAAGACAACGCGGCAGACGCGGGCAAGGGTGTCGTCCCGGCGCCGTTGAATGACGTCGAGGGCATAGATCTCAATTTTTTCGCCGATTTCGCGGAGGTTCATCACAAGCTTCCGCTGTTGAAAAGTTGAAAGGTTGAAAGGTGGAAAGGAGAAGAGGAAGCCGCAAGCACAGGGGCCAATCGCCCGGGAACTCGCATCCCCGCGCTTCTTCTCTGCTGGCTGTTGCTGCTGCTCACTGGTTTGCCTTTCAACTTTTCAACCTTAACAACCCGGTTGGGCGCGCAATATACTGCGATCCGGCAGAAAGCTGCGGCGGGAAATGCGCCGTCGAAACGCCCCGGGAGCCGTGGATTGCCGGTGGCAACAAGAGGCATCCGAGGCTAGTTTAGGGACTCATTTGCACCATCAGCCCCCATGAGGAGAGTCCATGATCGACATCAAGCGCCTGCGTGAGCAACCGGAATTCTTCCAGAAGAAATGGGCCGATCGCGGCCTCAGCGTCGAGGTCTCCCGCCTCCTCAAAATCGATGCCGATTACCGCTCCGTCCTGAGCCGCGCCGAAGAACTGCAGGCGCAACGCAAAAAAGCCTCTGAAGAGATCGGCAAGATCAAAAAAGCCGGTGGTGACGCCGCGGCCGCGCAAGAACAGGTGCGCAAGACCGGCGACGAGATCGCCTCGCTCAACACGGAAGCCGAAAACCACCTCAGGCTTCTCAACGATGAGCTGATGCGCCTCCCCAACCCCTGCTCCGACAGCACTCCCGTCGGCAGCGACGAACACGGCAACCGCGAAGTCCGCACCTGGGGCACCAAGCCCGAGCTCGGCTTCACCCCGAAAGCCCATTGGGACCTCGGCAAGGAACTCGGCATCCTCGACCTCGAACGCGGCGTCAAGCTCTCCGGCTCCGGCTTCGAACTGCTCCGCGGCGCCGGCGCCCAGCTTGAACGCGCCCTGATCAACTTCTTCCTCGACAAGGCCAGCGAACACGGCTACACCGAACACTGGGTCCCCTTCATGGTCAATGAAAAAACCATGACCGGCACCGGCCAGCTGCCGAAATTCGCCGAAGATCTCTACAAGGTGACTGACGACTTCTGGCTCATCCCCACCGCCGAAGTTCCGCTGACCAACATCTACGCCGATGAGATTCTCGACAAGGAACAGCTCCCTCTCAATCTCACCGCCTTCACCCCCTGCTTCCGCCGCGAAGCCGGAGCCGCCGGCAAAGACACCCGCGGCATCCTCCGCGTCCACCAGTTCTCCAAGATCGAATTGGTCAAGATCGTCGAACCCTCGCAGTCTTACACTCAGCTCGAACTGCTGGTCGCCGATGCAGAACACCTGCTGCAGCAGCTCGGCCTGCACTACCGCGTCCTCGAGCTCTGCACCGGCGACATCGGATTCGGCGCCGCCAAGTGCTACGACATCGAAGCCTGGGCCCCCGGCGTCGGCCGCTTCCTTGAAGTCAGCTCCTGCTCGAACTTCGAAGACTTCCAGGCCCGCCGACTCCAGCTCCGGTTCCGCGCCGAAAAAGGCGCCAAACCGCAGCTCTGCCACACCCTCAACGGCTCCGGCCTCGCCCTGCCGCGGATCATGATCGCCATCCTCGAAACCTACCAGCGCCAGGACGGCGGCATCGACATCCCCGACGCCCTCGTCCCCTACATGGGCGGCCGCCGTGAAATCCCGCCAGCCAAGAAATAAGTTTAAATCACAAAAGAGCGGCGCCCGAAAGGACGCCGCTGATAAAAAACACTCTCAGTGAACGGCAGAAGTTGATCCTGGGGATTTCCGCTGCCAAGAATCGGTCTTTTTGAGTTTTAAGGGGAGAGCCACATCGTTGCCGTAGCCACAGGTGCTAAGATCCGGCACTTGCTCGCCGAGCAGGACGCTGAACTTGCCGTTGGGCGTGCCGCCCTCGTCGGTCAGGTTGTCGCCGACGCTCCACAGGATGCCGCGTTTGGCGTCGTAGCGAAGCGGCTTGCCATCCCAGGGATCGATGGGGATTTCCTGGAGGAGGCCGTCTTTGACCAGTGTCGCGAGATCGAGCGGCGGCTGGCCGTGGGTCTCGAGGTAGTCGAGGCAGGCGCAGCGGCTTTGGTGGAGGCGGATGGCGGTTTCGAGGGCGATGAATTTTTTCCAGCTACTCATGTTCGCAGGCCTCAATAAGCAGATTAAAATAGTTTCTTTACACCTTTCTGCGCAAGACTGTCTTCCATTAGGCAATCTCCCGGGCAGCGGATTTGGTGGTGGAAGATGGGGTCAGGCGCAGTGATGGC
>JBDKFG010000082.1:0-19818 GCA_039798785.1 Verrucomicrobiota bacterium
GCTTGAGGAAGCCGCTGCCGGTGACCGTGAGGACGCCGCTGGCGGCGTCATAGGTCGCCGAGCTGATCGCCGGGACCGCGACATTCGCGACGGTGACGGAGCTGGTGGCATCAACACAGAGCACCGCGGCATCGGCTCCGCCGGCCCAGTCCTCGGCGGCGGCGAGGTTGAAGGCGGTGCCGGAGCTGGAGTTCAGGCCGTTCTTGTTGAGGAACTGGTTGACGGCGGCCTTGTCGGTGGCGTTTAAAGTCACCGAGAAACTGGTGCCGGAGCTGATTTCGACCGAGCTGCCGGTGAGGGTGTAGGACTCGCCTTCGCCTTCCAGGCTGAGCTTGGTGACATCGATGTCGTTGGCGGCGCCGGCGAGCTTGAGGAAGCCGCTGCCGGTGACCGTGAGGACGCCGCTGGCGGCGTCATAGGTCGCCGAGCTGATCGGTTGAATGCGGTGCCGGAAGTCGAGCTGATGCCATTCTTGTTCAGGATGGTGTTGACCGCGGCCTGGTCGGTGGCGGAGAGGACGAGGGTGAAGCTGGTGGCCGAGCTGATGTCGGCGTCGGGGGTGTCGGTGAGGGTGTAGGTGCTGCCGTCTTCGCCGGTGAGGGTGAGGAGGCTGGCATCGATGTCGTTGGCGGCGCCGGCGGCGGCGAGGAACTTGCCGGTGGCGACGAGGGTGCCGGTGGCGGCGTCGTAGGTGGCCGAATCGATGGTGGGGGAGACATGCATCTTGAGGGTGTTGCCGACCCATTCGAAGGTGACGCGGGCGCCGGTGGCGTTGCTGCCGAGGACGGGAGTGGGGGTGCCGGAAGTGGAGACAAGGATGTCGTAGGTGCCGGGCTGGGTGACGGCGCCGACATCGACGGTGAAGCCGCTGGCGGCGCTCAGGGTGCTGCAGCTCAGCTTCGATGCGCTGGAGGCGGAGATGGCGTTGACCTTGAGCTTGGAGCTGGCGGCTTCGAAGTTGAGGTTGCCGATGCTGCCGCTGATGGCGCTGCCGCCGGAGATGCTGGCGCCAGAGGCGACGCTGTGAGCCGAAGCGTTGGAGCTGCCGGTGACTGCGAGCTCGCCCTCGCTGACGCTGGTGGCGCCGGTATAGGTGTTGGTGCCGGTGAGAACCATGGTGCCGGCACCGGTCTTGACGAGACCAGAGGCGACGCGCGCGGTGCCGGTGGAGTTCCAGTCATCGACGAAAGCGGTGTCTGCGGAGAGGTCAGCATTGGCGTCGCCGGTGACATCGGCGACGTTGAAGGTGGTGGTGCCGCCGGCAACGTTGTTGCCGAGCTGGATGTTGGCCAAGGCGTTGGTAGTGCCGGTGGAAGTGATGGCAGAGGCGGAGCTGCCGCTGACGGTGACCGTGCCCTTGAGCTGGTAGCTGCCGTAATTGCTGTTGAGGCCACCGGTGGAGCGCAACTCGCCGCCGTTCATGGTCAGGTTGTTCAGGGTGGTGAAGTAAGCGCCATTGCTGACCACGCCTCCGGCGCCGATGGTAAGCAGCACGGGGGTGGAGGTGAGATAGGTGCCGAAGCTGTCATTGCGGCTGAACAGCAGGGTGCCGCCGTTGTTGATATTGATGGAACCGGCAGCGGTGCCGCCGGTGTAGAGAGAGCCTGAACCGCTGAGGGCTAGCGTGCCGGCGTTGACATCGGTGGTGCCGGTGAAGGTGTTGCTGCCGGTGAGCGTGAGCGTGCCGCTGCCGGTCTTGACGAGGGACAGGGTCCCGCTGCCGTCTTGCACGACGCCGGAGTAGCTGCTCGTGGCATCATTGCCACCGGCTGTCAGGGTGCTGGAAGAGGCTGAGGAGTTGGTGACTTTGCCGCTGCCGGAGAGGCCATTGATGGTTTCGTTGAAGCCGTTGAGATCGAGCCTACCATTGACGCCCAGGCTGACATTGCCTTTGCCGCTGCCGTCAGGGATGACGCCCGAAGCACCGATTGTAAGGGTGCCGGCAGTGATGGTCGTATCGCCAGCGAAGTCGTTGGCAGCATTGTTAAGAACAAATCTGTCATAAGTAACATGGCCTGCCAGAGTGATGCCGCCGCTGCCTGTGATCTTGCCGTTGAAGGCATGAGCGTGATTATGGCTGTTATAATTGTTCGTTCCGAATTTTGCGTCCGAGGAAGTGATGATCGTCCCGTTCAATGTATAGGCGCCGCTTCCGGATTCCAAAGTCACCGAAGTGGCACCAGAAGTGCTGTTGATGTCAAAGTTCTGGTTGATGGTGCCACCTGCAGTGGCGTAGTACCTGCCTGTGTTGTTGATAATCACCGTTTTGTCGGCCCCCAAAAAGTCGCCCCAGCGGAGGATGGCACCCCCATCGATGGTGACACCGGCCAGGCCAGAAGGATTGGCGCTGTAGAGGGTCAGGTTGCCGCTGCCGGTCTTGGTGAGGAACAAGGAGCTGCTGCCGGCCTGGAAGGTGCCGCCGAACGTACTGGAGGCGTTATTGCCACCGACCGTCAAGGTCGCAGCTGAGGCGCCGGAGTTGGTGACCTTGCCGGAACTTGAAAGGCCGTTGATGGTTTCGCTGAAGCCGTTGAGATCAAGGGTGCCGCTGCTGCCGATGCTGACATTTCCGTTGCCGCTGCCGTCGGGGATGACGCCGGAGGCGCCGAGCGCGAGCGTGCCGGCCGAAACGGTGGTGTTTCCGGCGTAGGTGCTGGTGCCGGAGAGGACGAGGATCGCGGTGCCGGTCTTGTCGAAGCCGCCGCTCCCCGAGAGGGATCCGGAAAGGGTGGTGTCCGCGGTGACATTGAAGATGTCGCCAACAAGCAAGACGTAATTGCCTGAGTCAATGCCTCCGGCAAAGTTATAGGTCGCCAGCAGGTGGTTCCACTCAAAGGCCTGCAGGGCGGCCGCTTCGATGGCACCCTGGGCGATCTCCATCTCCCAGTCGCCGCCGAGAGCGGCGACGCCGGTGTCGTCGTCGGAGGCGGCGACATCAGCTTGCGTCGCTTCAGCTAGGGCTTGCACGAAGAGGGTGCCGACCTCGCCTTTGCCGACTTCGCAGCCGTAGATCAGGATGTCGGCGTCCGGCGCGAGGGCGGAGCGCCAGGCGGCCGTCCTCTCGACATTCTCAAGAGCGATCCCGCCGCTGCCCAGATGCACCAGCCCGGGGGAACCGTGGGTGATGATGTGCATGGCCGCGACATCGCGCCGTCCTTCCAGCAGTTCGGTGATCTGCTCGATCCCATCACGATCAGGCTGCAGTACGTGGATTTCAGCGCCGGCCGGGGTTTGAGAGAGGAGCTCCTGCGAGTCTAGCACCGAGGCATCGATGAAGACGAGCTCGCTCGTGGCTGGAACTTGGACCGCCGGTTCGGCGACGAGGGCCGCGACGACGGCGGCGCCGTCTTCCTGAGATTCGACGGGGCTGGCCGACATCAGGATCCTTTCTTCGAGGGATTCGAATTCCGGCGCGTGTCTCATTTCATCGTGTGTCATTGTGTATGTCCTTTTTTGTGTTGCTTTGAAAACGGTGTCCGGCGGGGCAAGGAGGCGGCACTTGCCTGGAGCTGGTCAGCGGTGTCGGAGGAGCGCTCCGCCGCCGGAGGGAAGGCTGAGCATGAGCGAGCCGTCCGGCCTGGTCTCAATCGGGATCCATTTGCCGGCGAGGCTGTCGAACCTCTCGAATCCGGCGGCTTGCTTGAACAAAAGTTTCACATTCCTTTCCTCGGCGTCGAGGGCGCCCGGTTTGATCTCGCGGTTCACCACGATGACATGGCGCCGCCCTTTCTGGTCGGCGAAGAGGCCGAAACTGAGACGTCCCGCGGCGGCGGTCACTTCAAAGTCGGGGGCGGAGGCAAGTGATTTTTCCGGGACGGGCTGTGTGTGATAGACTTTCTCGCACCTGAGATTCATGAGCACAGGACCAAGAATCTGCAGTTCGCGGTTGATTGCAGCGACATCATTGCCTGAACGTGTCCGACGGCCATTTTTATCGAAGACCAAGCCCCCGGTGAACCACTGGATGCCTCGAGCTCCGTGAGCAAGCGCCAGCCAGACGCTATAATTCAGCATGGCCGCGTTGTCAGTCAGATATCCAGCACCGAATTCGCCTTTGGCATAGCGCCAGTCGGCATTTGCCTCGACCCATGAGAAGAGAGGGACGCTCGCCTTGAGCGCCGCGTGTCGATGTCGATTTAATTCACCGCACAGGAGTTCACGCCGCTCTTTCCCATCAGCAGGAGGAGGACTCCACCATTGGTAGACATCAAAGCTGAGGAAGCGCGGCTTTACAGTCTTAAAATAATGCTCAAGGTTCTCCCAGCCGGCAAGATTGACATAGGCGGGATGATGAGGATCGGCCTCGTGAAAGGCTGCAACAAGAGGTGCGACTTCCACGAATTGCTTGGTATTTGGTTCGTCGCGGACGAACCAGCCCCAGACCGCAGGATGCTGCTTGAGGCTCTTGGCCGTTTCAGCCGTCGAACCAGTGACGATCGAGCGCAATCCATGCCGGGCGCAGAGGTCGAGCTGATCCGCCTTGGTGATCACGGTATTGAAGCCGGCCTGCACATAGGCAGCAGCCTGGACGTCGTTGACCGGCCCACCCCATGCTGCGATCATAAACCGGTCCTGCCGCCATCCGCCCTCGGACGCCAGCTCTCCGTTAGTGCTGCATGATGCAACGCTGACAGATAGCGAAATAGTGCCGATAAGCCATTGGAGAATTTTACTCATATTCTAGTTTTCACATTTATTGCGGTTAATAAATAAACCTTTCTTACTTTTCAAGTTTTTTCATCACAGTACAATTTCCTCATCTATTTTCGGCGCGATTATTTTAGCATCATTTTTATTTTCTTCTCGTCCCTTTGATGAAGGAAGAAATCTGTAGTAAACCGACAGCATTAAAAGAGAAAAAGTTGTTGCATGTATTTTTTGTGTCAAATCATCATAATCACCCCAAAAAGAACCAGGATATGTCCAATAACCCTCAGGTTTCTGATTTTTTCTCAACATGGGTTCAAATTTTTTTCTCCACGCACTCCATGTGGATCCTCCTTCTTGAAATGCGGCATAAGTTCCGTAATACCAAGAATACATTGCATTTTGAGGTGGGTTATTCCAGTCAACTTGCTTGATATCCTCTTCTGTCAGCAACTTCCATGTTGGGATTAGCTCAGGTATAGGACGGCCATTTTTTTCCCAAGCTTCATCAAATAATTGCAAGCACAGAACACCTACACCCCTCAAGGCTCCATTCTTTCTATTGCTATTGGGTGTATAAGGAAACCCTGCTGCCGCGAATTTTTTTAGGTTCACAACTGATTTATTGATCGCCTCTTTCAATCCTTTCTCCTGACATCCGGCGGCTTTTGCTGCCTTTAATGCTTGAAAGTTCCATCCTCCAAAGGATAGATCGTCGCCAGCAACTCCTTCGACCGTCCCGGCTTTATTTTTCGAATATTCGTAGTAGAATCCACCAGAATCGCGTTGACCATCAATAATTCTACGAACATTAGCGTTCATCGCTTCTTCAATAGCATAGTTTCCAGTCATAGCGTAAGCTTCACACAATGCATAAGTTTTAATCGAATGAGAATACTCATGCCCGTCAGCATGGGCTCTTGATCCAGACTTCGAATTAATTAGAAACGAAATCGCGCGATCCACAGTTTTACCGTAATTCTTTGACGTTGGGGTTTCTCCATTGGCAAGAAAACACAGAAGTGCTAAACCTGTGAAAGCATCCTGAGCGCCGGTCCCCCAAGAGCCGTTAGGATTTTGGACTTTTGCCAACCATTTCAACCCTTTATCACTGTTAGTTACAGACTTTACTGAACCTCCGAATTTGTTTATCATGCCAGCTCGGCCAGCGGCGCTGCGGCCACCAAACATTTTGCTTGAAGTAGTAGGAGATACACTCGATTTCACGTCGGCTACCAAATCTAACTGGGCGCTGTCATTGGTTGAGGGGGTGCTATCATCTATAGATTCCACGCCACTAGAGTTGGCCAAATCATTGACTGCTGTTGACGTGACGGCAGTGTCATTTGATTCTGTCGGAACATCTGGCGGAGTCACGGCGTCTGGTGGTGGCGGTGGTGGCGGCGGTGGCGGCGGCGGTACTTTTTCTACTTGAGTAGTAATTGCTACAGCAGGGAGCTGTTCTCGATCTGCTCCTTTCAGGAACATGGCAGCACAGATCAAAAGAATTATGTGAGCAGTTGTGGAAACTGTGGGCCCAAGAAGGCTTTCCCGTAGTTTCCGTTTGCGATATTCCTCCATGATGACAAACAACTCATCGTCACTTAACACGCTGATGCGCGGAGAGATTTGATGATCAGACATGACATGCTCCTTAGGTTCTCAGTTCATTTGAGCACCTGCGAGCGGTGCCTTCCACCTCCTTAAACGTCACCCATATGATAGGAATGACAACACCTGAGCAAAAACTCACCCTCCTCTCAAAAATAACACGCAGGAAATGTGCCTATAAAGAGAATTAGCTCCGGCAAATCCCTTCCGTCCCTCTTCTTGAGAGAGATTGACGGGGACATCAGCATCGCGACGGATCGATGCTGGGATCGCCCAAGTTGAAGTCCCTGCAGGAAGCGGGCTGAGCGAGCTGCGGCAGGAATCAGAAAATCAGAGCCAGATGGGCTGAGTCAGGCTTTCTCCACGTCCAACTTCATATCAGACTAGGCTTGGTGGCGCGACGCAGGAGATTGCTCCGCCATGCATCACCATTGACCAGAAAATTATGCGCCTAGCCGGAGGCCGCAGGCGTGGAGGGAACCTCAAGCCTCACGTCTCCTCATCTTCTCCCGAGATCCTGTCACACTTGGCCGCCCCAGCAGCCAGGAGGCGATTATGCTTCGCCCGCCCCTTGACAGGTCCCGGAAGTGAGTGTTATTTGACAATGTAGAAACAACTTTTCTAGGTAGAAAACTATGGGGAAGGCACGGTCGGAGACATCGGCGGGCGAGGACTTCAGTGTCCCCAGCCTGGAGCGCGGCATGGCGATCCTGGAGCTGGTCGGTTCGCGTCCCGAAGGCATGGGGTTGGCGCAGATCAGCGAGGCTTTGGAGATCTCGCTGAACAGCGTCTTCCGAATCGCCTCGGCTCTTGAACAACTTGGCTATCTGCGCCGCGACGAGGCGAAGAAGTTCTTCCTCGCCGGCAAGACCCTCAAGCTCGGCCTGAAGGCCGCCTACGGCCGCCGCGACCTGGTCGAATGCTGCCGCGAACCGCTCGTCGCCCTGCGCGATGAAGTCAAGGAGTCGGTCGCCCTCGCGGTGCTGCTGCGCGACGAGGGACGCGGCATCATCCTGCATAGCGTTGAAAGCCTCCACTCCTTCAGTTTCAAGCTCCGCGTCGGCCACCTCTTCGAACTCTATTGCTCCGGCCCGGGCAAGGCCATCCTCGCCGGCCTGCCCGACGCCGAATACGAGCTGCAGGCCGGACGCTGTGGATTCGCCGTTCTCACCCCCAGCACCCTTAGCAGTCGCAGCGCCCTCGACAAGGAGATGGCCGCCATCCGCAAGGCCGGCTACGCCCTCGACCGCGCCGAAGCCGTGCCCGGCTGCCACTGCGTCGCCGCCGCCATCACCGACGACTCTGGCTCGGCCGTCGCCGCCATCTGGACCTCCGGCCCCTCCGACCGCCTCACCAAAGCCCTCTTCCCCCAATTCGGCGCCAAGGTCGCCGCCTGCGCCCAGCTCATCTCCCGCCGCTTGCAAAATCTCGAATGAACCCGGGAACCTCAACCCAGCGCCACGACTCATAGCCATAAACAATCATTTTAAATCAATCTTTAAAACAGGAGACCTGCAAATGCCCAACTACCTTCAAGACAAAGTCATCGTCATCACCGGCGGCAGCTCGGGTATCGGCCTCGAGACTGCGCGTCAACTGCTCGAACGCGGCGCTCGGGTGGCGATCACCGGGCGCGACGCCAAGCGCCTGGCGGCGGCGCAGTCCGCGCTCGGCGGTCAGGCCCTGGCGGTGCAGGCCGACGCCTGTTCGCAGGCGGATTGGCAGCGCCTGCTAGACCGCGTCGAAGCCGAGCTCGGCCCATTGGACATCCTGGTCAACAACCACGGTGCGGCCCTGAAGATCGCGCCGGTGGAGGAGATGGAGGATGCCGACATCCAGGCGGTGCTGCACACCAATCTCGCCTCCGTGATCTCAGGCTGCCGCGAAGCGGTGCGGCGGATGCGCCCCCGAGGCTGCGGCGCCATCGTCAACGTCTCCAGCGCCTGCGCCCATCATTCCTGGGCCAACTGGGCGGTCTACACCGCCGCCAAGGCGGGCATGGTCGGCTTCACCCGCTGCCTGCACAAGGAGATGGCGGAATGGGGCGGCAAGGCGACCAGCTTCGTCCCGGGCGCCGCCCGCACCGGCTTCTGCGAGGCGGCGAAGATCGACGACTCCTGGCAGGAAGGCTTCCCCGAGGCCGCCGAGTTCGCCCACAGCCTCGTCCACTGCCTCGATGTGCCGCCGAGCTGCGTCATCGAGGAGCTCAACGTATGGGGCACCCGGCAAGTGCGCGAGATGCTCAATCCCTACTGAGCACCAATTCAAGATTCAAGATTCCAGATTCAAGAACGGGAATTCAAGATTCAACATTGAATAACCAAGCAGGATGCTGACCATGAAAACCCTGTTCTCGCTATTCCTCGGCCTCGCCCTCGGCTTGACCGCGGCGGAGAAGCCCGCGGTCGACGAAGTCCCGCAGGCCCTCGAGCTGGCGCAAAAGACGCTCGACTATGTGCAGCAGTCGCGTCCGGTGCCGGAGCTCGCCGCCGAGCTGGCGGCCTTGCGCAAGGAGCAAAAACCCGATGCCGCCGCCATCCGCGCCCTGCGCCGCAAGATTCTCTTCTGTCATCCCCTTCTCGACTTCGAACAGCTGCTCATCAACAAGCGGCCGCTGCATCCGAAGGGACAGAAGCACATGGTCGACCACTATCTCGGCCACAACAGCGTCCCCGGCGAGGGCCTGGCCCTCCTGCGCGACTGGAAGACCGTCCCCCGCGAAACCCTGCTCCTCAAGGACAAGCTGCCCATCGGCGACGCCCGTCACCCGGCCCTCTCCTACGACGGCAGGAAGATCCTCTTCAGCTACTGCAAAGAGGACAAGTCCGATCCCTTCAAGCAGCGCTTCTTCATCTACGAGATCAGCGTCGACGGCACCGGTCTGCGCCAGATCACCGGCACCGAGACCGATCCCCTCGAAGGCAAGCATGGCCGCAAGACCCAGATCATCGAGGACTTCGACCCCTGCTACCTGCCCGACGGCGGCATCGTCTTCACCTCCACCCGCCTGCAGGGCCATGTCCGCTGCGCCTACGGCGAACGCTACTGCCCCACCTTCTGCCTCTACCGGATGGAGGCCGACGGCTCCGGCATCCGCCAATTGTCCTTCGGCGACATCGCCGAATACGATCCCGAAGTGCTGCCCGACGGTCGCCTCATCTACACCCGCTGGGAATACATCGACCGCCACGACACCTGGTTCCAGGGACTCTGGACCATGCGCCCCGACGGCACCGGGGTGGCCCACTACTACGGCAACACCACCCGCTCGCCTTGCGTCGTCGCCGAGGCCAAGCCGATTCCCGGCACCCGGCAGGTGATGGCCCTCGCCACCGCCCACCACTTCTACTACACCGGCTCGGTGATCGGCATCGACCCCGCCAAGGGCGAGGACGACGAAGCGCCGCTCACCCGCCTCACCCCGGAAGTGCCCTTCCCCGAAACCCCCGGCCACGGCCCCGAAGTCGGCCGCTACGCCATGCCCTTCCCTCTCGACGACACCCTCTACTTCGTCTCCTTCCAGGAAGAGGCTAGCGGCCAGATGGCGGTCTACCTGATGGACCGCTTCGGCGGCAAGGAGTTCATCCACCGCGCCCCCGGCACTTCCTGCTACGCCCCCATCCCCATCAAGGCGCGCCCGGTGCCGCCGGCCTTCCCCTCGCTCACCCGCCCCGTCGAGGACGGTGCCCCGGCCAGCGGCACCTACTTCATCCAGAATGTCTACCAAGGACGCCAGCCCATCCCCGCCGGCCAAGCCAAATTCCTGCGGGTCAACCAGATCTTCGACCAGCCGCACGATTTCGCTCCCAAGGTCGGCATCGTCCACGGCACCACCCCCTACAAGATCCTCGGCGAGGTGCCGGTGGGCGAGGACGGCTCGGTCAGCTTCAAGGCGCCCGCCGGCGAACCGCTGTTCTTCCAGGTGCTCGATGCCGAGCGCAAGAGCATCATGGGCATGCGCAGCTTCGTCTTCGTCCACCCCGGCGAGACCCACGGCTGCATCGGCTGCCACGAGAACAAGCGCGACGCCGCCAGCGTCCGCCCCCTCAAGTTCAGCGCCCCGCAGGAATTGCGGCCGCCGCAATACTGCGACTATCCCGGCGGCTTCAGCTTCGCCCGCTCGGTCCAGCCGGTCCTCGATCGACACTGCATCTCTTGCCACGGCCTCAAGGAGAACAAGATCAATCTCCTCGGCACCAAGAAGGAAATCCACCATAACCTTTATGGAGCCCCCACTCACCTTGATGCCAGCATCGCCTACTTGAACCTGGTGCCCTTCGCCAAGATCGCCCAGCGCAACCAGCAGAGTTTCTTCAGCACCCCAAAGGACTACGGTGCCCATCCCAGTCGCCTGACGCAGATCCTCAAGGATCACCACGGCGTCAAGCTCAGCGAAGTCGAAAGCCAAACCATCTCCGCCTGGCTCGACCTCAACGCCCCGAAACACGGCTCCTGGTCCTGGAAGCAGCCGGAATTCAGCACGATCGACACCAAGGCGGAGGCCGAACTGCGCCGCCACATCCAGCTCTGCTGCGGCGAGGAAGTGGCGAAACAGCCGATCGACGCCCTGATCAACCGCGCCGAGCCCGAGAAGAGCCGCATCCTCCTGGCCCCGCTGAGCCACGCCGCCGGCGGCTGGGAGCAGCTCCGCCCTCTCTGGCCCAGCCGCGAAACGCCGGAATTCGTCACCATGCGCCGCCTCGTCCTCGCCGCCATCGTCCCGCCCGAGGTCAAGGAGATCGCCGGCACCTGCGGCGCCTCCGGCCCGAACATCAAGACCCGCAATGACTGCCGCTGCGGCAACTGCTGGATCCGCCTCAACTACCAACGCCCTGAATCGGAGAAAAAACCATGAGACTACTGCTCCTTCTGCTCAGCTGCCTGCTCGGTGCCTGCGCCAGCTCCGGCAGCCCCATCCAGCACCGCTTCGTCGCCTGCGATTTCTGGAAGAAAAAGCTCTGGCATGTTGACGAGGCCCGGCCCGAAAATAACTGGTCAGCCCAAGTGCCTCGCATCCCGATGGAAGTGCAGCTGCTCCCTGGCGATCAACTCCTTATCTCCTTCAATGACGACGGCTACGGCGTCTTCGACCTGAAGAGCCGCAAGCTGGTCAAGCACCATCGACTTCCTGGCACCAGCGGCGCCTGGGGCCTTCCCGGTGGCCACACCCTCGTCGGCCTCAACCGCGGCAAGAGCATCGTCCTCGCCGAAGTCGATGCAGCAGGAAAGACCGTCAAGGAAACGGCCATTCCCGGCCTGCACTACCTGCGGATGATCCGCCCCACGGCGCAAGGCACCTGGCTGCTCGCCTGGAACAACGGCGTTGCCGAGGTCGACCTCAAGCTCGCGCCGGAGAAATGCGTGATCCGCAATTTCCCCCTGCCCCGCCCCCGCAACGCCTACATGGGCATCCGTCTCGCCGACGGCCGCACCCTGGTGGGCGGCGGTTACGCTGCCGGACTCTTCGAGTATGGGGCCGACGGCAAATTCACCCGCGAGCTGGTCGCGCCCCAGCCGCCCGGCCTCTCCAACTACTTCTACGGCGGCGTCCAGGAGCTCGCCAGCGGCCGCATCGCCGTCGCCAACTGGACCGGTCACGACGCCCGCGACTTCAAGCCCGGCTGGAAGCTGATCGAATTCGACGCCGCCGGCCGCGTCGTCTGGCACTGGCTCCCCGCCGACCCCGAAGTCGGCACCATCAACAACTTCGTCATCCTCGAGTGAAAAAGGGATCCCGCCCATGAAGTTCTTCCCCGCCCTCTTCGCCGCCGCCCTGCTCGCCCTCGGCAGCGCCGCCGCCGAACCCTCTCCCCCGGCCCCGGCCGCCGCACTCAGCACCCTTGAATGCCAAGCCGAGCGCGACCTGCCCCACCTGCGCCAGGTGGTCGCCGAATTCGCCGCCAAATACCCCTCCTACCGGCCGGAAACCGCCCTCGCCGCCATCGCTGAAGTCGAGACCCTGCACCGGACCCGCCCCGGGGATCCCGCCCTGCCCCAGAAACTCCGCCAGCTCCGTCGCCAGATCCTCCTCAATCACCCCGGCCTGCCCTCCCGCGACCTCCTCTTCGTCAAACACCAGCCCTGCGACCACCGCGACCTCACCGGCAACCCGGTCACCGGCAACTACTACCTCGGCGACCACTTCTGCGACCAGTACTTCGGCTTCAACGCCAACACCAGCAGCTCCGGCCTGATCGTCCTCAGTGATGCCTTCTCGGAACATCCCAGACAGCGCGATCTCCTCGCCGACGCGGTCTGCGTCAAGGGCCGCTACCAAGGGAAGAAACTCCTCGGCGGCGCCGTCATCTCCCCCAGCCTCTCCTACGACGGCAAGACCATCCTCTTCGCCTGGACCGAAGGCGTCAAGAAACCCGGCAAGGCCGCGTTCAGCCGCTACCAGTGGACCCAGGAAACAACCTATCACCTCTTCAAGATCCAAGTCGACGGCTCTGGCCTCACCCAGCTCACCGACGGCGCCTTCAACGACTTCGACCCCTGTTTCCTCCCCAACGGCCGCATCGCCTTCATCTCCGAACGCCGCCGCGGCTTCTTCCAGCACGGCCTCAAGCAACCCGTCGAATTCGGCCGCTGCCACGGCCGCCCCGTGCCCACCTTCACCCTCCACGCCATGGAGGCCGATGGCTCCGGCATGCGCTGCCTGTCCTGGCACGACACCAACGAGTTCTCCCCCGTCGTCAGCCATGACGGCCGCATCGTCTACACCCGCTGGGACTATGTCGACCGCGGCGCTGAGCAGGCCCACCACCTCTGGACCACCAGTCCCGACGGCTGCAATCCCCGCTCCTTCCACGGCAATTACATGCCCCGCCGCGGCGACGGCCCGATCATGGAGATCCACGCCCGCCCCGTCCCCGGCTCGCGCAAGTTCGTCGCCACCGCCATGGCCCACCACGGCCAGTCCTACGGCTCCCTCGTCCTCATCGACCCCGCCGTCGCCGACGACGGCAAAATGTCGCAGGTCAAGATCCTCACACCCGACGCGCAGTTCCCCGAGGCCCGCAGCCACCGCCTCCACAACTGGAAATACGGAACTCCCTGGCCCATCGACGAAGACTGGTTCCTCTGCGTCTACGACCCTGTCGGCCAGGCCGAGACCGCCCGCCCCCTGCACTACTCCCTGATCCTCCTGCACGCCCCCACCGGCCTCAAGGAGGTCCTCTTCGACGAAGCCGGCACCAGCCCGCTCGCCCCCATCCCCCTTGCCGCCCGCACCCCGCCGCCGGTGCTCCCCGAAAACTCCGCCGTCTTCAGCTCGCCCGTCGCGCATCCCGCGCCCGCCACGGTCAGCATCCTCAATGTCCACGACAGCCGCACGCCCCTGCCCCAAGGGGTCAAGATCAAGGAGCTGCGCGTCATCCAGCTCCTCCCCAAGACCACCCCGGTCGCCGATGTGCCGAAGATCGGCTACGCTCCGGAGTCCCTCGCCCGCCAGGTGCTCGGCACCGTCCCGGTCGAGGCCGACGGCTCGGTCCACTTCACCCTGCCTTCCTGCCTGCCGGTCTACTTCCAGCTTCTCGACGAACAGGGCTGCGCGGTGCAGAGCATGAAGAGCTCCACCTACGCCCAGCCGGGCGAACGGGTCTCCTGCGTCGGCTGCCACGCCTCGACCAGCCAGGCGCCCACGCCCACCAAGGTCGGCGACGCCTTCCGCCGCCCGCCCTCCGTCCTCCGCCCCGAGGTCGAAGGCGCCGCCCCCTTCAGCTTCCCCCGCCTGGTCCAGCCGGTGCTCGACCGTCACTGCACCGAATGCCACCTCAAGCACCCCGGCAAAGCCCCCGACCTCCGCCCTGGCGAGCCACTGAAGCATCCCCAGCACTGGTCGAACTCCTATGTCAAGCTCCAGCCCTACGCATGGTCCTACCGCTACACCTCTCACGGATGGACCGATCCGGTCTCTATCCCCGGCCAGATCGGCGCCCGCGCCTCCAAGCTCTGGCAGCTGCTCGAAAAGGGCCACCACGGCGTCCAGCTCCCCGCCGAAGACCGCCGCCGCCTCAGCCTCTGGCTCGACCTCAACTCCAACTTCTTCGGCACCTACGAAAACACCCGCGAACAAGCCGAAGGCAAAGTGGTCAAGCCCATGCTCGAATAAGCACTGTGCTCACCTCAAGATCCCCAGGAGCCCGCCATGAATCTTCTCCTCGCCGCCCTGCTTGCCCTCGGCCCGGCCGGGCCCGCCGCCGAGCCGCCGTCCGACTTCGCACTGGCTGCACAGTCCCTGGCGCTCGCCGCTTCGGGAGACGCTCCGTCCGCCCCTCTCGGCCCCGCCACCTTGGTCGCCAGCGCCGACGGCAGGCTGGTCTTCGTCGCCCAGCTCGAGGGCAAGCGTATCGACGCCGTCGATCTGGCCAGCCGCAAGATCCTGCGCAGCCTCATCTGCCCGGCGCCTCCCTCCGGCCTGTGCCTGAGCCCGGACGGCCAGAGCCTCGCCATCACCTGTGCCGCAGCGGAAAGCCGGCTCCTTGTCGTTGATGCCGCCAACCTGAAGATCAGGGCCGCGTTCCCTGCCGGCCATTTCGCCTGCGCACCTTGCTGGAGCCCCGATGGCAGGACCCTGTATTTCTGCGGCCGTTTCACCCATGACGTCGCCGTCTTCGACCTCGTCGCAGGCAGGGAGCTGCGCCGCATCGCCGTCGCCCGCGAGCCGATCTCCTGCGCGCTCACTCCCGACGGCCGCCACCTGCTCGTCAGCAACCATCAGCAGGAACGCCGCTCGGATGCCGACGAAGTGGCCAGCTCGGTGAGTGTCGTCGATCTCGCCGCCGACAAGGAGATCAAGCGCCTGCGCCTGCCCTCGGGCAGCACCCTCCTTCGCGACATCCGCATCTCGCCCGACGGCCGATACGCCGCCGTCGGCCACACCCTCGGCAAGTTCCAGCTGCCCCTCACCCAGATCGAGCACGGCTGGATCAACACCAACGCCCTCAGCCTCGTCGATCTCGGCAAGCTCGAACTCGTCGCCACCGTCCTGCTCGACGACATCGACCGCGGCGCCGCCAATCCCTGGGGCCTGGCCTTCAGCGGCGACGGACGCACGCTCTGCGTCGGCCACGCCGGCACCCACGAAATCAGCCTCGTCAACTTCCCCGCCCTGCTCGCCAAGCTCGCCGCAAAGAGCGGCCAGACTCAGAACGACCTGTCCCTGCTCAGCGGCATCAGGCAGAGGGTCAAGCTCGCCGGCCAGGGCCCGCGGGGCCTCGCCGTCGCCGGCAATCTGGCGGTCGCCGCGGAGCACTTCTCCGATTCGCTGGCCCTGGTCGACCTGAAATCGGCAAGGCCCGAGGAGCTGCCTCTGGGGCCGCCGCCTCAGCCCAGCCCCGAGCGCCGCGGCGAAGCACTCTTCAACGACGCCACCCTCTGCTTCCAAGGCTGGCAGAGCTGCGCCAGCTGCCACGCGGAGGACGCCCGCGGCGACAGCCTCAACTGGGACCTGCTCAACGACGGCATGGGCAACCCCAAGAACTCCAAGAGCCTCGTCCTCGCCCACCTCACCCCGCCCATGATGAGCCTCGGCGTCCGCAAGGATGCCCCCACCGCCACCCGCGCCGGACTCAAGTTCATCCTCTTCAGCGTCCAGCCGGAAGAGACCGCCGCCGCCCTCGATGCCTACATCGCCTCGCTCAAGCCGATCCCCAGCCCGAAGCTCGTCCAGGGCCGCCTCTCCCAGGCAGCCGAACGCGGCAAGCTCCTCTTCGAACGCTTCGACTGCCAAAGCTGCCACCCGCCACCCCTCTTCACTGACCTGCGCAAATACGACCTCGGCGACGCCAAGGGCACGGACGCCGGCAAGAAGATCGACGTCCCCAGCCTGGTCGAATGCTGGCGCACCGCCCCCTACCTCCACGACGGCAGCCTCGTCACCTTGCGCGAACTGTTCGAAAAGAACCGCCACAACCTCGAGGGCGAGACGCCCAGCGCGCAAGAGCTCGCCGATCTCCTCGAATACCTGCAATCTCTGTGAACGGGAGAACGCCATGACCGATGCCACCACCGCCGCCACCCTGCAAAGCCTCAGCCTGGAACGCTCCACCCTCAGTGCCCCCGGCCTCTTCCAGGCCGCCCTGGCGCAGCTCCCGCCCGGCGGACGCATCCTCCGCTGCACCGCCTTCGGCCTGCCAGCCGCCCAAGAGCCGTCCTGCCGCGCCCTGCTCCGCCAGGCCGGTCAGGACGATCGCATCGCCTGGCTCCTCGATCCTGCCGGACCCGGCGGCCTGCAGCTCCAATACCTCGAAGGCTTTGCCCCCCAGCCCCTGACCGTCGACGGCGTCGTCCTCGGCCATCTCTACGAGGACGACGCCGCCCGCTACTGCTGCCTCAACGCCCTGCACGACGAGCCGGACCTCGCCCCCGCCGGCCAGACCCGCCGCCTCTACGCCCGCCTCGAACGGGCGCTCCAAGTCGCCGGCATGGATTTCACCGACATCCGCCGCACCTGGTTCTACCTCGACGACATCCTCGCCTGGTACGGCGACTTCAACGCGGTGCGCAGCGAGGTCTTCCGCCGCCTCGGCGTCTTCGGCCGATGCATCCCCGCCTCCACCGGCATCGGCGCCGCCAACAGCCGCGGCTCCGCCCTGATGCTCGACGTCCTGGCCATCCGCCCAAAAATCTCCGCCTTCTCCTGCGCCGAGGCCCCCTCGCCCCTGCAAGGCTCGGCCCTCGATTACGGCTCCTCCTTCTCCCGCGCCATGGCCATCCGCAACGGCGATTGCCGGCAGCTGCTCATCTCCGGCACCGCCAGCATAGACTTGCAAGGGAGCACCGTCTTCCCCACCGACTGCCAAGCTCAGATCGAACGCACCCTCGAGGTCGTCGCCGCCATGCTCGCCGCCCAGGACCTCGACTGGCGCGACGTCAACCGCGCCATCAGCTACTTCCGCCACGCCGCCCACATCCCGCTCTACGACAAGGTCTGCCGCCGCCTCGGCCTGCCAGAGCTGCCTCTGGTCAGCACCGCCCTCACCGTCTGCCGCCCGGACCTGCTCTTCGAGATCGAGCTCGACGCGGTGAAGGCCCGCCGCTGAACGCTGAACCGTAGCAACCCTCGCCTGGCCGGCCGCACTCACACTGCAGGGCGAGGTCGCGCCTGCCGAGACGCCTTCCCCTGACTCGTCTGGCTGGGCTGCCACCGCCGATCTGACTTGACCTAGGCCTCACGCTACGTCGGCGGCAAACACGCTGCTCCGCCCGATCTTAGTCAAGATATGGTGTTTTATTTACCATTTGATTTCGAAGTTTTTATCTTCGCGGTCGCCATTGGGCTGTGTGAGCAGCTGGCCTCGGCCGTCTTTGATCTGGTAATTCATTTTCGCCCCGGATGATTCCCTGGTGTATTGGTTTTCTCGGAATAGTCCATTGTGCGGTTTGAGTTTTATTGAAAATCCCTGGCCAGCTCCTTGTCGAGCTGATGCCGGCTCTTCGCCTCAAGCAGCCGCTGGATCAGCTTGGCGGTGCTGGTGAAGTAAATCCGCCGACCCTTGTCGATCAGCTCCTGCGCCAGGGCGCAGAGGAAGTGCGTCTTGCCGCGCCCCGGCAGGCCGAAAACGCAGAGATTCTGGCGTCGCCCGAGAAAATCGCCGCTGAGCAAGGAAGGAAGTTGCCGACGCACCGCGACCGGCAGCAGCTTCTGGTCAAGAGCACCGAGATTCTTGTGCTCCGGCAGCTTCGAACCCTTGAGCAGCCGCAAACGGCGATTGCCGTCGCGACGAGCCGTCTCGGCGTCGAATAAAGCGGCCATCAGACGCGGATAATCCCAGGCCTGCTGGCTCGCCATCTGCCCGAGCTGGAGCCAGGCGTCGGCCATGCCGGTCAGACGCAAGTCCTTGAAGGACTTGATCAAAGTCGCGTCACTGAGGGGCGTAGGTAGGACGCTGCGGCTCATCCGGCGGCCTCGTTTTCACGCGGCGCAGGCGTGGTCATTTTGCCGCCCGGGATGTGCTTGTCGTATTCATTGAGGTTGGGTTTGAAATCGAAATCGACGGCGATCCTAGGCTTGAGGCCGATCATGGCGCTGACCGATTCGCGGGTGGCTTCGCGACCTTCGATGAGCAGATCCTGCAGCGCCGCGTCGATTCTGGCGACGCCTTCATCGGCGGCAAGTTAAGTTGGCGTCATCTGGGTTGGATTGTGAGGATCGCCACAGCCAGGCACCGCAGGCCGCAAGAAGCAGCAGGCTGATGGCAAGCCGTCGTTGACCTTGAATGGTGAGGGCATAAACTTGATCATTGTGGTGGCTCCTTGGTAGGTAAGTTTGAGGGCTGCGCTGCTGGGGGCGCCGGCGACTCGCCGGTCGTCTTGCGTACTCAGAGGGCCACCGGAGCCCCCAGCTTGAGGCACTTATTTGCCGGAGAGAGCGGCCTCGATCATGGCGTCCTTGAGTTCCATCGGGTGACCGATCCATGAGATTTTGCCGTCCTTGCCGACGAGAAAGGTGGTGGGAATGCCACTATGGCCAGCGGCTAGCATCCAGGTCTCGAACATCGCCCCTCGCTTGGATTTACTGACATCGTCCAACGCGATGCGGTAGCTCATCTTGTCCCCTCTCTTTGCCACAAAATCCTGGACACGAGATTGATCCATCTCCCGGACGTTTTGGCCGATGACCGCCAGGCCTTTATCTTTGTATTTCTCATGAATCTCGTTGAGATGCGGAATCGAGGCTACACAGGGACCGCACCAGGTCGCCCCCTTGCACCCACTGACCGACACTCAGCTTCGGGGCGAGATCACCGACTTTCAAAGTGACCGGAATCGCGGGCTGGTCTTCGGCCTTGGGGTGAGCACGAGCGTATTCGTCGAGCGCGGCCTTGGCTTGGGCATTTCCCTTCTGCGCCGCTCCCTTCAGGCCCTCGGACGCCATCCAATGCAGCGGTTTGTCATCAGGGTTGCGGATGACCCGGATGAGAACCGCCACTGCCGGTTCGATGTTTGCAGCGGCCGGTTCCATTAGCGAATCCACGGCCAACAATTGACTAATCCTATGTTCATCATATCTTAGGAGAATGTCGAGTGATTCCTTGTGGCCACCAGCTGCGGCGATGCCCATGCCCAGAACGGCGAAACCGTGCGGCGTATTTTGGCTCAACGCTGCTTTCAGGGCGTCGAAGGCAAGAGCCTTCCCCTTGGCGGCTTCCTGCCCCAGCAGATCAAACGCAGCTCGCATCAATTTGTAGTTGTTTTGATTACGTTCAGGTTCATTGTCGGCCTTCTTGTCGCCGTCGCAGATGGATTTCGCCAGAGCCCGCATCGCCTCCGCGGTGGGTTTCTCGATCGCTTTGGCGACGGTTGATGGCTCGGTCTGGACTGTGGTGTCCGGGGCGTCCAGGGTATTTGCGTGAAGCCATGCAGGGTTAAACAAGAGGCTGAGAGCGAGGGAAAGATTGTATTTACAGTTCCCCCAAATGTCTCCTGCTAACACCCGTTAGCTGGAAATAGGATCGGCGTCAAACCTGCGTTGGGCTTTTGTGCGAACAAAAACACCCCAAAGCAAGGAGAGACGCCGATGTCCGTCAAGATAAGCGACAAAACCCAGGACTGCCA
>JBDKFG010000083.1:0-18484 GCA_039798785.1 Verrucomicrobiota bacterium
GTTGAGGCTGGTGCCTGACTTGAGGTAGAGGCTGGAGCCGACGATGACGAAGCTGGCGGCGTCGGCGCCGGTCAGCGACAGAGTTTCCGAGCCCAAGGCATCATCCGTGACTGCGATGTCCGCAAGCTTGACATTGCTGGCGGTGCTGGCGCTTTCGGCCAGGGAGGTGGTGGTGTTGGAGAAGACGACTGCCGTCGGGGCTTCGTTGACGTCGGTGATCGCCAGGGTGAAGCTGTTGCTGATGCTGGCACCGAGGGCAGCGTCGGTGGCGACGACGTTGACGGCGTAGCTGGTTTTGCTTTCGTAGTTGAGGCTGGTGCCCGACTTGAGGTAGAGGCTGGAGCCGACGATGGTGAAGCTGGCGGCGTCAGTGCCGCTGAGGCTGAGCGTATTGGTGCCGAGCGCGTCATCGGTGACAGCGATGTCCGCAAGCTTGACGTTGCTGGCGGTGCTGGCGCTTTCGGTCAAGGAGGTGGTGGTGTTGGAGAAGACGACGGCGCTCGGGGCTTCGTTGACGTCGGTGATTGAGAGAGTGAAGGATTGGCGCCCGATGGCGTTGCCGGCATGAGCGAGGATATCGACATGATATTGGGCCTGCGTCTCGAAGTCGGCGTGGCTGTTGAAATGAAGATCGCCCGTGAGCGCATCGAGAGTGAAAGCAGCCGCATCGTCTCCGGCGAGGCTGTAGCTGACGGGGGTGGAGAGCAGGGCCAAGGATGCGGACACGGTCAGCAGAGGCGCGCTCGGATCACTGCTTTCCGCGATGCTGGAGCTTGCCGGCGAAGAGAAAACCGGGACGCCGTTATCGGTGATGATGGCGGCTTCCACCAAGAGGCTGAGTCCGGGGGAGGCGTCGTTGACCCAGGTGTGGTAGATGCGACCATCGTGCAAGGTGTCGCCATCCTGGCGGGTGTAGCCTTGAAGCAGGAGCGAGGCGGTGGCGTCGCCGCTGACCAGGATGCCGGAGAGTGAGGCCGGAAGAGTCTGGACGCTTGCGTGGTGGCCATTGAGATCAATCTGGTCAAAGCCGGCAAGACCGGCTAGCTGAGCCTGATCGAGAGTCGCATCGCCGAGGAGGAGGAGGGTGTCGAAGGCATCCCCGGCCTGAATGAGTCCAAGTGACGAGGAGCCGTCCCAGGAGACCAGGTTGTCGCCATTTCCCAGGTCGATGGAGCCGCTGTTTGCCGCTCCGCCGAGGAAATCCAAATGGTCGCTGCCCGAACCGCTGCGGAGCTGTCCGGCGTTGTCGCCGCCGAGCACGATCTCGTTGTCGCCGTTGCCGAGGTCGATGCTGCCGGAGTTGCTGCCGTCCAGTCTGAGCTCGTCGCCGCCGGAGCCGACGAGGATGTCGCCGCTGTTGTCGCCGCCGAGGCCGATCTTGTTGTCGCCGTTGCCGAGGTCGATGCTGCCGGAGTTGCTGCCGCCGAGGCTGAGCTCGTCGCCGCCGGAGCCGGCGAGGATGTCGCCGCTGCCAGTATTCGAGCCGGCGAGATTGAGCGTGTTGTCGCCGTTGCCGAGGTCGATGCTGCCGGAGTTGCTGCCGCCGAGGCTGAGATTGTCGCTGCCGGAGCCGGCGAGGAGGCTGCCGCTATTGCCGCCGTCGAGCTTGATCAGGCTGTCGCCGCCGCCGAGGTCGATGGAGCCGCTGTTGACAGCTTCTTCCTCGAGGACGAGCTGGTCGTAGCCGCTGCCGGCGCTGATCGAGCCTTCATTGCCTTCGGCGAGGGTGATGGCGTGCGCCGAGTCGTCCAGCTGCACCGTCTCGGCATTGACGCTTTCGAAGGTTTTCTCGGAAAGGCTGATGGGGTAGAAATGGATGTTGCCGACGACCAGGGGGAGCTTGTGAAGCGGGTCGCTCAAGGTGAAGGAGAAGGTCGGAGCCAGGTCGCTGCCGTCGTGGGTGAAGACGACCCGTTTGAGCTTGACGTCTTCGAGGGAGAACTGCTCGACGGTGTCGCCCAGGCGGGTGAAGCGGCCGTGGCTGAGATCGCTGACCCGGAAGAGCAGCTCGGAATCGCGTCTCGAGCTGTCGCCATCGTGGGCGTTGAGCTGGGAGACGCCGAGGGTCAGCGAGCCTCCCTTGGTGATGATGAAGTCGTTGCGGTCGATCTGCGGCGTCAGGGAATCGCCCTCTGCGCTGCGGGTGAAGAAGGTGCGGGCGGCCGAGCTCTTGCCGCTGTCGTCCGCGGCCTTGACGGTGAAGCTGGCGAGTGTCCCCGGCTTGCCGGTGTGGCGGAAGGAGACGAGGCCGTTCTCGATGTCCGCGACGGAGAACCTGGTCGAGACCAGGCCGGCGCGGAGGAACTGGCCGTTCTTGGCGCTGGCGGAAAAGACGATGGAGGAGCTGCCGGCGACCAGGTTCATCTCTTCGTCCGAGGCGAAGAGCAGGCCGCTGGTGATCTTGACGGTGTCGCCGGGATTGACGGCGAGGTCGTGGCCGATGAGGACGGGGGCGTCGTTGACGGCCTTGAAGAGGAAGGGGATCGCGCTTGAGCCGAGATCGCTGCCGGAGTGGCTGATCTTGAGGCTCAAGGAGGGTGCCGCCTCGGCGCCGTCATGCTTCAAGCTGATCAACCCGGCTTTCAGCTGCGCGTAGTCGAAAGAGGAGACGCTGCGGCTGGTCTTGGCGTCGATCTTGAGCTGGAGCTTGGCATGGGCGATCGATTCGACCGTGAAGCGGAGGCCGGGAAGGAGGGCGGCCTCGAACTGCGGCAGGACGGCTTTCAGGCTGGCGAGTCCGGCCTCCTTGATCAGCAGCGGCTTGGCGACTTTCAGGAGGGCGGGAGTCGGAGCGGGGAGGGAGGCTGCCAGATTGTCGAGCGGCGCGGTGAAGCTGGTCTTACTGCTCTTGCCGTAGGCGTCGGCGACGGCGAGGTTGATGATCGGCGCGAGGGCGCTGCCGTCGTGCTTGAAGTGGACTCGTCCGGCGTCGACATCGGCGAGGTTGAAGCTGGTGCTGGCGTAGCCGTTGAGGAGGAAGAGGCCATGGGTGGCCTTGGCGCTGAACTGCAGGCTGCCGGGGTCGCTCCCTTCTTCGTTCCCGGCCTCGATCATGCTGCGGTCGACAAGCACGACGCCGCCGGCCGCGATGCTGAAGCCGGCGTGGGTGAAGCCAGGCGCGTCGTTGACCGCCTTGTAGGTGATCAGGGGGCTGGCCCAGTCGCTGGCGAGTCCGGGCGCCTGAGCTTGCAGCGAGATCGAGGGCAGGCTCGTCTGCGCGGCCGAGGCCTCGACCTTGAGGGAGATCAAGCCCGCCTTGAGATCGCCGTAGGAGAAGCCGGTGACGCTGGCTCCCGCCTTCAAAACCTGCAGCCCGGAAAGATCGCGGATCTCGAACTTCAGCTCCGCCAAGACCGGAAGGAAATCAGTCGAGAGTAACAGATGCGATGTCCCCAGCTTGAGCACTGCGGATTCGATGAGAGTCAGGGGCTTGACGATCAAAAAGGCCATGGGCTGTCTCCGGCTTATTGTGACACAAGATAGCGGGAATTGACGAATTCCCCGCACTAAGCCAAAATTATTTAAATAACACAATATCAATACAATCCATGTAAATTCCCGTAAATCGAAAAGCCCGCTTTTTCAGCGGGCTTTTCGGCGGTGCTTGGCCAGACGATCAGGAAGGCAGTTCGGCGTTGTGGTAGACTTCCTGGACGTCATCGAGTTCATTAAGCATGTCGACGAGTTTTTCGAAGCGGGCGGCGTCATCGCCGGCGAGAGCGCTGGTGTTCTGAGGCTCGAAGGTGACTTCATCGATTTCCAGTTCGACCTTGGGGAACTTCTCGACCAGTGCGGCTTTAGCTTTGCTGTAGTCATTCGGCGGGGCGATGACGGTGATGATGCCGTTTTCGTTCTGGATGTCCTTGACGTCGACATCGGCTTCCATCATCGCTTCAAGGACGGCGTTTTCGTCGTCGGATTTGAAGGCGAAGAGGGCGACGTGATCGAACATGTGAATGACCGAACCTGGCCCGGCAATCTTGCAATCGCATTTATTGAAGCAGTTGCGGAGATCGGAAATGGTGCGGTTGTTGTTGTCGGTGAGGCAGTCGATGATCAGCATGGTGCCGCCAGGGCCATATCCTTCGTAACGGGCAGCTGAGAAGTCTTCGCCGCCGGCGCCCTTGGCTTTTTTGAGGGCGTTATCGACGATGTGGCTGGGCACCTGCGCTTTTTTGGCCCGTTCAAGGACACGACGGAGGGCGGGATTGCTTTCCGGATCAGGTATGCCTGACTTGGCTGCGACATAGATTTCACGGCCATACTTGGTGTACAGCTTGATTTTCATGCTGGCGGTCTTGGCCATCGCCACTTTCCGGTTGTCAAAGCTTCTGCCCATGATGGTCCTCGATTCGATGATTCTGGTTTCTGTTGCGGCGCCAATACTAACCGTCTTTGCAAGATTTGAAAGCAGGCCTCACGAGAGGCTCAGGAGTGACCTATGAGACGCTGCATCTTCTCGGTGACTGCGGCGGAGTAGGTCTGCTCCTTGCGGTAGATCTGGATGTAGCCTTCTTCGGAAAGACGGCGCATCAGCCCCGAGAATCCCTGGGTCTTGGAGATGCCGAATCGGGTCGGGGAGAAGGCAGGATCGTGCTTGATCAAGCGGTCGTTGATGCGGGAGAACATCGATCGTCCTTCATGCTCCGACTCCTTGATCGCTTTGTAGAGCTGAGCAAGGAAGTCGCGTCCGATGGCGAGATTCGGCAACTGTTCCCCCTCCTCCTTCTTCTCCTGTCGGGGCAGGGAGACGAGGACGTCGCCGTCGGAAGCATGGGAGAGGTCGACGATCTTGTCGGCTGCGGCCTGGCGCAGGAAGCCTCGCCACTGGGCGAAGCCGTATTCGGACTCGGAGAAGCCGGGGCGGACTTGTTTGATCCGTGATTTGACGGCGGAGCCGGTGGTCTCGGCGCCTTCGGCCATCAAGGCCTTGATCGCGCTGGTCAGGTATTTGTAGGCGGTGTTCAGATCTGAAACCTCGACCTCGCTTTCAGTCAAGGACGCATAGTAGATGATCTCGTCGCAATAACCGGCGAGAAGCTTGGAAGTCGACTTCGAGTGTCCGACGACGATGACATACTTGTCGTACTCTCGCAGCTTGGAAATCAGGGAGGTGTAGTCGCTATCGCCGGAGACGATGACGAAGGCATCGACATACTCTTTCATCAAGGCAGTCTCGAGAGCATCGACGGTGAGCTTCATGTCGGCGCCGTTCTTGCCTCTTTTGCCGTGGGAAGGCATCTCGATCAGCTCAATCGAGTTCTCGAGCATCTGCTGCTTGAATTTCGGGAATCGTCCCCAGTCGGCATAGGCGCGCTTCATGATGATGCGGGCCTCCCGCGGCAGATCAATCATGTCGAGCAGGTTGTCAGCGCGGAAATTGATCTCCTTGTCGGCACCGAAATTTTCGAAGTCGATGAAAAGGGCGACGTTGCGCAGTTCTTCTTTGATCATCAGGTCTTCTCCATGAATGAGGGATTTGCTCGCCTAAGCTACGGCATGACATCGGCTTTGACTTGGCGTCGGAAGGATTTCGCCGATCGATGAAAAGGGCTGAGGTCAAAAAAGACGCCAGGGACGGATCCCTGGCGTGCTTAAATCTTGGCGGAGAGGGAGGGATTCGAACCCTCGGGACAAGTTACCCTGTCCGACAGTTTAGCAAACTGTTGCTTTAGGCCACTCAGCCACCTCTCCGGTTTGAGCGTTGCATAGTATACTGAGCCTCAGCAAGGCGACAAGGGGCTCTAGCGACAAAAATGCGAGAAATCTCGTGGACTTCCTGCCCTACTTGGAATCAAAGCCGGGCGAGGGCGGCCATTTGGGTCTGATGCCATTCGTGGAGACGCCCGAGGTGGAGGCTGTCGCCATTGAAGGAATCGAGGGCGCCCTGCCAGTTGACTTTCAGGCTCGGGCCTGAAAGCGTACCCGGAAGATGACCTTGAGCGAGAAGGAAGAGCTTGAGAAGGTGAGTCTGACGAAGGGGCAACTCGGGAATTTGAAGAGGAGGGAGGCGAGGCGCCTCGACGAACGAGGCGCCGTTGAGAGCTTCGTAACGGCAGAGCTCCTTGTGGAGTTGACGACTCAGCTCGAGTTGGGCATTTCCATCGAGAAGTCCCGAGAAGAGCAGCTCGAGATTGACTCTGTCGACCACAGGCGAGACCTGCCAGCCATAACCGGCGACACGCACCAGAGTGTCGGCGAGCTGGACTGAGGCTAGGACCTCATCCTCCTCGCGCAGAGGCAAAGAGATTAGGTCGTGATGCTGCTGACAGCTGGCGCTGAGATAATCAGGCAGATTCCAGCGGCTGCAGAGCTCGCGGGCGACTTCAGTGTGGCAACGTCCAAAAACGTGTTTCTCGGCGAAGTGCAGGGGCACTCCATCGCTGGAAGCCAATCGTCTCGCCTCCTTGAATTTCTCCGGCATGAAATCCTGGAACACGGCGCGGCCGATATCATGCAGAAGACCGGCCAAAAAGGTATGTTCGGGGCTGTGATGATGGAGGCGGCGGCAAATCATCTTGCCCATGCAGCCGACCGCCAAGGAATGGCTCCAGAGGATCTTGCGAGTCTCCTCGCGCTCCTTGGTGCCGTGAAAATACTTCTGCACGGCAACTCCCGCGACCAACTCGCGCAGGCCTTTAAAGCCGATGATGACGATCGCTTCGGTGACCGTGCCGACCTGACGCGACAGGCCATAGGTCGAGGAGTTGGCAATCTTCAAGACCCGCGCAGCCAAGGCTTGATCGGAACTCAAGATCTCGGCTGCAACACTGGCCTGCACCGAAGTGCCCTCGGTCAGCGATAGCATCCTCGTCGCCGCCGCGGGCATCGGCTCGATATGCTCGAGATGGCGGATCAAATTGCCTAGAAGTTGGTGGTCCATGTCGCTTCCTTGCTCGATTGCCAACTATTATCGCACCACTCGAAGCCGAATGGCAAGTTTTTTTTCCGAAATGAATCACGATCTCCCTGCGATACAGAAGATTCGTAAATGCATCCGGCTGGCTAAAGCTAGGGTGCTACAGTTTATTGTCAATAACAGTCTTATCAAAAACAAGACTTTGGAACTCAGGTGAGCGCGGGGCGCCAGGGGCTGCGGCTGAGCCAACTGGCGACTGCCAGTGCCTTGCGAGGCATACTGGCAGAAGCCAGGTAGCGATCGATGAAAAGCCGCATACCGGCCTCTTCGATATAGTCGCGATCGCTTTTCAAGCGAAGCAGGGCGCCAAGATTTCGGATCCTCGCCAAGGGACCGAGGGAGAAGCGGCGGCAGCGCAAGTCGGCGATGTCGATCAGGGCGAAGCGCTGATCGGGGGTGAGCAGAACATTTCCGAGATGGAGGGAGCGGAAGTGGACGCCAAGCTGGTGGAGATGGGCGCAGAAATCAGCAAGGCGTAGAAGCAGTGCCTTTCTTTCCTCGGGGCTGGCGGCGTCGAGGACGCTGCGAAGGGCGGTGCCGGGAAGCAGGGGATAGACGACGGCATCACGCTTCTGGCTGGGAATGCGGAGCACGGCGCTGACGTCGACGCTCGGGATGTCGAGCATGGCGAGGCGGCGGGCGTTTTCGGCGAATCGCGACGCGTAGGGAAAGAGGGCCGCCGAGCTCATCAGGCTCTTGCGGCGGAAGAGCTTGACGATGCGTCCGGAAGGAGTGAGCAGGACCTTGGGCCCGAATTTATCCGCCTCGAGAAGGCGGGCGCCGGCGACAAGTGACTGGAAGTCGTTTTCTGAGATGGTTTGCAAAGGCTTGATTCCATGAAAATGGGGAAAGTCAGACAATAACGCCGCCGGCGGCATCCGTTCAGTCCCGGGGCGGCTTTTCCTTTCCTCCTCCCTGGTGAGGCTCAGAAGGGCTGTCTCCCTGGAAATAGCCCAGGCTGACGACCTTGATCAAGATGGCGAAAAGAGCCAGGAAGGAGAAAAGCGGAATGAAGTACCAATCCATCAAGGTCTGGCCACGAGATGGGCGGGGATGAGTGCAAGCCGGAAGCCGTGGTTGTTGCCGGAAAACGGCTCATCGACGTAGACCGACTGCGCTCTCATGGCACAGCGATGAAAACGGGGCTCATCGGCCCAGGAGCCGCCGCGGTAGACATGGCGCTGTCCATTGTGATTGACCGGATCCTTGGCTCCCTCAGTCAAGGTCTCGATGCCTGGGCTGAGGTGATCGGAGCCGCCCGAAGCATCGAGTGTCCACTCCCAGACATTTCCGAGCATGTCGTGGAGCCCCCAGGCATTAGCGGTCTTGGAGGCGATTTTCGCGGGGGCGAATTCGGTAGAGGTGACGGCGATGTCGCCGAGGCGAGCCGCTCCTTGCCAGGGCCCCTGTGTGCCGGCGCGCGCGGCATACTCCCACTGAGCCTCGCTCGGCAGCGAATAAAGGTAGCCGGCAGGCAGCATCCCCGCCTTGCGCTCAGTTTCGTTCAGCCAGGCGCAATAACGCATGGCATCATTCCAACTGACATGGACTACCGGCAGATCGGTATCCTCGCCTGCGCCGTTCCAACGGGCGCCAGCCTGCTTCTGCTGCCAATTGCCGCGTCCCAGCCAGGCGCTGGAACCACCGCGCCTTTCCGCCTCGGTGCGATAGGAGGTCTCCTTGACAAAAACGGCGAATTGCCTGACGCTGACCTCGGTCCTGGCGATCCAGAATCCTTCGCTGATCATGACTTCATGAAGCGGCTCAGCGGAAGTGCGCCCGGCTTCGCTGATGCGGCTTCCCATCTGGAAACTGCCCGGCGCCAGATAAACCAGCTCGCAGCCTAACTGAGGAAGTTGAAAACTCTTGCCGAGAGCCGGGGCTAGGCGTTTCGCCAAAGGCAAAGCAGGTTTGATAGGCTTCTGTTCAGACAGGATATTGCCAGCTGCCGGAGCCGGAGCCGGATCCACAGGCTTCGCCACTTCAGTCGCGGGCTTCGCCACTTCAGTCGCGGGCTTCGCCACTTCAGTCGCGGGCTTCGCCACTTCAGTCGCGGACTTCGCCACTTCAGCCTGAAACGGAAGAGGACCTTTGACTTTCTCGGGCTGCGTCTGAATCACATCAGGTACAGGTTTCGCCAATTCAGGAGCCTTACTGAGGGGCAACGCGTCGGCAGCATGGGTAGCCGCGATTTCAGGCGCGATCTTGTCCCGATTGGCAAGAATGACGGCGAGAACCACACTGGCCAGGGCGATGCCCGCCAGAAGTCCCGCAGCAATCTTGCGATTGACGGCTTTCTCTGGTTTCGCCGGGGGACGGGCGGCAAGCTCGCGAAGCTGCTGATCCAGAGCCAGAACTTCGTTCATGAACTGTGCGGGCGTTTGCGGACGGGCCAGCGGCTCCTTCGCGGCAGCTCGCTTGAGGAAGACATCAAGCTCAGGAGGGATCGAGGGGCGGAGACGGTGAACTGACGGCAGCGGGTCGTTGGCATGCTGCGCCATGATGGAAAAAGCCGACGGCCCCTCGAATGGGGGTTTCCCAGTGAGCATGTGGAAGAGGGTGCAGCCGAGAGAGTAGAGATCCGAACGGCAGTCGGCGTTCTTGGCATCGTAGGCCTGCTCAGGAGCGAGGTAGAGCGGCGTCCCGAGACCGACACCCGTCATGGTGGTGGAGACGTCGGCGCCGATCTGCTTGGCAATCCCTAGATCGGCAAGGCGCGCCTTGCCGTTGCCGTCAAGCATGATGTTGTCCGGCTTGATGTCGCGGTGGACGATGCCGAGCTGGGCAGCGGCGTCGAGCGCGGCCGCGACTTCGGCGATGATGGAGAGTGACTGCTGCAAGGGGAGTGGCCCCTTCACCTTGATCAGGTCACGGACCGAGCCACCCGAGATGTACTCCATCACGATGAAGTGCCGGTCACCGTCCGAATCAGCATCAAAAATCATCACTGCATTGGGGTGCCGGAGGCGTGCTGCGAGCCGAGCCTCGTTGATGAAGCGGGTGACGAAATTGCGGTCGCGATCGACCAAGGCGGCTGAAAGGATCTTGATAGCAACGGGAATGTCAAGGTTGGGATGCTGGCCCAGCCAGACCTCGCCGGTGGCTCCGGTGCCGAGGAGGTGAGAGACGGGATATTTGCCGATTTTCTCCACGGTGAAGCCTCTTTACTGAAGGGATGGAAGGACGGCGCGGCAGGCCATGAGGTAGTGGACGCCATGGGGGACGAACTGTACTGGCTCGGCGTCGACGAGTGCCGGGAGCTCCGCCGCGTCGAGCCACCTCAATGCGCTGATTTCCTGCGGGCAGGGTACCAGGAGCTCATCATCCCGGAGCCGCAGCAGATAGACGTGATTGATCTCGTTATCCTGTAGAGAGCCGAAGGTGAAGCTCTTGCGCAGGATAAAGAGAAGACGCAGGCGCTCCGGCGCGATCCCCAGTCCAAGTTCCTCTCGCAGCTCTCGAACGGCGGCGGCGAGGGGCTCTTCGCCGGCGTCGACATGGCCGGCGCATGACACGTCCCAGCAATCGGGAAACACGTCCTTGCCTGCGGAGCGCCGCTGCAGAAGAAGCGACGAGCCGCGGGCGATCCATATCTGGGCGCTTCGGTGCCAGAGGCCTTGCGCGTGGACATCGGCACGCCGTGCAGTGCCGGCGTGCTGGCCCTCCTCGGTGTAGACATCGAAGATTTCATCCGGGGACTGGCCGTCGCTTTCCATCAGCCGGCAAAGAAGCGCTTGGCTTTCTGGAAGAAGGACTCCTCCATCGGGTGCACTTCGTTGCCACATGCGTCGGCAAAAGCCTTGAGCGCTTCGGCCTGCTTGGCATTGAGGTTGGTGGGGACTTCGACGATGACCTTGACGAACTGGTCGCCGGGCGAGCTGGAGCGGACACTCTTGACGCCTTTGCCGCGGAGACGGAATACGGTGCCGGACTGAGTCCCGGGAGGGATCTTGACGCTGGCTTTGCCGCTGAGAGTGGGAACTTCGACCTGGCCGCCGAGGCAGGCGGTGGCGAAGTGGATGGGGACGTCGCAGTGAAGCTCATCGCCGTCGCGACGGAACAGCTCGTGTTCACGGACGTGGATGACGACGAAGAGGTCTCCGGGCGGGCCTCCTTTCGATCCGGCGTCGCCGCCCTCGGAGACCCGCATCTTGTTGCCAGTGTCTACTCCGGCGGGAATTTTCAGGTGCTGCGGCTTTTCACGGCGCACCTTGCCTTGGCCGCGGCAACTTGAACAGGGCTTTTCGATCTGCTTGCCGGAGCCCTGGCAGCGGGGACATTCCTGGCGGATCTGGAAGAATCCTTGCGACACCGAGACCGCCCCGTGCCCTTTGCAGGTGGTGCAGGTGATGATCTTCGATCCGGGTTCGGCGCCGCTGCCCTTGCAGGGAGCGCAGTCCTCGGTGCGGGGCACCTGGATGTCCTTGGTGCAGCCGAAAACCGCTTCTTCGAAGGTCAGCTCGAGGTTCACCTGCAGGTCATTGCCAGGTTGCGGTCCGCCGCGACGGCCACCGCCGCCCTGGCCGAAGAGCTGCTCGAAAATGCCGCCGCCGCCCTGGCCGAAGACCTGGGAGAAGATGTCGAAGGGATCATGGCCGCCGCCGGCAGCCGAACCGCCGCCGCTGCGAGTCCAACCGTCATGGCCGAGGCGGTCATACTGGGCCCGCTTCTTCTCGTCCGAAAGCACTTCGTAGGCGGCGGAAATCTCCTTGAACTTCTCCTCCGCTTCCTTGTTGCCCGGATTTTTGTCGGGATGGTATTGAATCGCCAGCTTGCGGTAGGCCTTCTTCATGTCCTCGGGAGTGGCGTCTCGACCGACGCCAAGCAGTTCGTAGAAATCCTTGGCCATGGATCAGTCCTTCTGCTCGGCCGCGGCAGGGCCTTTGCTGACGACGACGCTAGCGGCGCGCACGAGCTTTTCGCCAAGTTTCCAGCCGCTGCGGTGGACAGCGATGATCTGGCCGGCAGGGATGCTCTCGTGGTGATCCTCCTTGACGGCTTCGTGCCAATTGTGGTCGAAGGGCTTGCCCAGGGCGTCGATCTCGCTGCAGCCGCAATCGCTGAAAGCTTTGCTGAACTGGCTCTGGATCATGTCCATGCCGAAGAGGAGGTTCTGCAAGGTGGCGTTCGGCATCTTGGCGGCGGCGACCGCCATCCGGAAGGTGTCATGAACGCCGATGAACTCCTCGAGGGTCGAGGCCCGGGCGTTGGCGCGGGCGTCATCGAGATCCTTCAGGCCGCGGCGGCGGAGATTGTCGTAATCGGCCTTGGCTCGGAGCAGCTTGTCGGCGAGCTCCGCAAGTTCTTTTTCGTAATCGCGCGTCAGGACCGGGGTCTCGATGCTGACAGCGGGCTCAGGAGCGGCATTGGCTTCGGATGCGGCATTGGCTTCGGGGGCGGTTTTCTCTTCTGACATGGAGGTATCCTCTAGCTAGTGGTTTTGCGCGGCGCAACCTAACGCCAAACCGCAAGGATTTCCACAGGATGCATGCGCTAATGAAGAGAATGCCTGAATTCCTTCGAACGCTCAGAGTCCCTCCTGAGACAGCCCTGACTGGCGCAGTCGCTCGCCACTGGCGATCTCGGCCTCCAGGCGGGACTCGTCCCAGCCCTCCAACACCGCCAGTTCCCCGTAGAGACAGCGTGTCTGGTCGTCATGGATCTTGAGAAGCAGCTGAAAATGCGCCGACCCGAGCTTGTCACTGAGCCGCGACACATGGTCGAAGTCCGGGAAGTCCTCAGCCAGGCCCAAAGCAAAGAGTAGACGCTCCTCATCCCACACCGGTGAGAATTTCGCCAGTCCGGCCGCGACCACCGCCAGGATCTTCGAAGCTTGCGCGGCGTCGCCGGCCGCAGCCAGATCGCGACGGAGTCGTTCGCCGATCAGCCAGAGTAGTGGGACTTCAGACTTGCCGTCGTCGCTGCGAAGCAGACGCATCAGGTCGCCCTGCAGCCGGAAGGCGGAGGAAGGCTCTTGATGCCCAGGTTCGGCCTCGCCGGCCTCCAGCCCCTCAAGCGCAAGGCCCTCGAGAAGCTCAGGATCTTCGTCACCGAAATTTTCCGTCGCCGGTAGGAATTGCCCGTTTCTTTTTGCTGACGTCATGAGATGATCTCCAAAATACTTGCATTCAATCGCTCATCCGCGCTATACTAGCATCAGTTAAGGGCGAGGTGATCTCCATGGGCTTGGAAAGACGGCTGATTTTCACTTCCCTGGGGGGGGGCGCCGCAGCGGCGCTGCTCCTCGGTCTATCCGTCGGCTTCGTCATCATGCCCTCCTTCGCCAAAATCGAAAGCGACCAGGCCCGCCAGCAAGGCGAAGCCCTGAGCCAGGCGATACAGCACGAGATCGGCGCCCTCGCCGTCAAAATCTCGGACTGGTCATCATGGAATTCCTCTTATGAATTCCTGCAGAGCCGCGATCCCGCCTTCGTCGCCGACAATTTGCAGGGCAACACTCTCAGCGACATGAAGCTGAATCTGATGCTTTTCCTCGACCTCTCAGGTCAGCCGGCTTTGGAACGCTGGGCTGATCCAACCGCGGGGAAAGACATCCCCCCGATTGCGGGAATCCGCGAAGTCCTGGCCGCCCGTCCCGACATCCGCTCACTCGGCACACGGCCTGAACTTGACCACGTCGCCGGCATTCTCACCACCCCCCAAGGCCTGCTCCTCTTTGCCGCCAGGCCTTGCCTGAAGACTGACAATTCCGGCCCCGCGAGAGGAGTCTTGATCTTCGCTCGATTCCTTGATCCAGCCAAATTGGCCCAGCTGGAGAAAGTGACGCGCCACCGACTCCACTTGGCTCCCGCAAACAGCAAAGAGGACATCGAGGTCAGTCCTCGCGGTGCCGATGTTCTCGAAGTCGGTGTCAACCTGCATGACATCGATGGCAAGAAGACAGCGTCCCTCCACATGACTTTGGATCGTCCAGTGCGTCGCCAGGCGGTCAGCATGATGGCCACACTGGCTCTTGTCGGGCTGGGCTCCTGCGCAGTTCTCGGCGGCTTGCTCTTGCTGCTCGTCCGCCGCGCCGTCGTCAGCCCCGTCCTGTCTTTGCGTCAAGGCGTCGCCGACATCGCCGCGAGCGGCAACCTCGACACTCACATCCCAAAACTCGAAGGCACCGAGCTTGCCGACCTAGCCTCCGAATTCGTCAAGATGAACAAGCGTCTCAACGAAATTTTCTGTGATCTGAGAAAGTCTCGCGAGTTCGCCGAGAAGGCCAATCATGACAAGGCTCTCTTCCTCGCATTCATTTCCCACGAGCTGCGCACGCCTCTGACCGCCATCATCGGCTTCAGCGATCTTCTCAAGGAGGGGATCCGAGACACCCATTCCAGCAAACATTACGCCAGCATCATCTCGCGGAGCAGCCGCCATCTGGTCCAGCTGATCAACGACCTGCTTGACTATTCCAAGCTCGAGGCGGGACAGATGAAGATCGAGTCGCTGCCCTGCCATCCCGCCGTGCCGGTATCGGAAGTGGTGGAACTGCTCGGAGTCAAGGCGGCCGAAAAAAAGCTGCTGCTCTCAGCCGTCTGGTCGAACGACTGCCCGGAAGAGGTCTACTTCGATCCGATGCGAGTCACCCAAATCCTTACCAACCTGGTCGGAAATGCAATCAAATTCACCGAAAAAGGCGAAATCGTCCTCCACTGCCAATGCGAACTGGTGGCCCCCGACCAGGCGGTGCTCAGCTACGCCGTGCGCGACACCGGCCAGGGCATGACCCCGGAACAGCTCTCCCGGATCTGCCGCCCCTACGTCCAGGCCAGCGACGACACCGCCCGCACTCACGGCGGCACTGGACTCGGACTGGCCTTGTCCCGCCAGCTGGCTCTTGCAATGCAGGGCTCGATCGACATCATCTCCCACCTCGGCCAAGGAAGTATCTTCACCCTAAAGATCAAATGCAAGGTCGACCCGCAGGCGAAATGGTCCCGCCCTCCCGGTGAAAGCAACGACGGCATCAGCCGCATCATCGCCGACAATCGCAGCGCTGAGTACGAGCGCCCCAAGACTTCGACTCCCGCAGCACCCCCTCCCCCACCGGCTCCAAGCCCTGATGCGCCCCAAGTAACCCGTCCCGCTTTGCGCACCATGGCCGTGATCCCCGGCGACATCTTGGTGGTCGACGACGAAGAGCTCAACCGCATGCTCGCCAGCCGCATCCTCGGCGGCCAAGGCCATGTGGTAGACACCGCCCCCGACGGATTGGAAGCGGTGGAAAAGGCGCTTGCCGCATTCGCAGGTGGCCGCCCCTACAAAGTGATCTTCCTCGACATGCACATGCCTGTCATGGACGGAGTCGAAGCCGCGCGCCGAATCCGGGCGGCAGGGATTCCATCCAAATTGATCGCCCTCACGGGTGACGCCAGTGACGATCAGGTCCAGCAGGCCAAATCGGCCGGATGCTCCGGCCAGGCGCAAAAACCCTACGACTGGAACGAGCTGATCCGATTCGCCCAATCCTGACAAGGAAGCCCAAGATGAAACCCGTCATCGCTCTGATCGATTTCTCCGATGCCACCCTTGCGGTCTTGAATGCCGCCGGCGAACAGGCTCGCCTCGGCCGGCAGCCCTTGATCCTGATCCATGTCGAGGCGCCGGTGAACCCCGCGGTCACCTACAGCGTCCCCGGCCATGAGACTCCGGTCCCCGATGCCGAGCATCTCGCCACTCTTCGCAGCCGCCAAGCCGAACGCCTGCGCGCCATCCATCGGGATCTTGAATTGAAGGCCGCAGCCTGGAGCAGTGCCGAAGTGCCTGGCCGGGTACTGGTGCTTGAGGACAACGATGTCGCCGCCGCCTTGTTGCGGGAAGCCCAAGAGCTGAATGCCGGTCTCCTGGTCCTCGGATCACACCACCACCACCAGTTCTACCACCGATTCGTCGGCAGCGTCACCGACAAGGTTGTCTGGAAGGCTTCCTGCCCGATCCTGATCATCCCCTTGACCTAAGCTCAGCTCGGCGGATCGATTCCCAGCCGCAGCTGCGGCCCCAAGAAGTGCGGCTCGCGCCCGATGATCCAATCGAGCACCGCACCGATACGCGCCAATTTTTCGCGAACAGCAGTGACGGTGGTGACCTGCTCAAAGGGATCCTGCGCATCCAAGCCCCAAGCCTCCAAGCCGTGGCGTCGAGCCAGCCATATCGCCCGTTCATTGTGGAATCCCTGAGACACCACGATGACTTTTTTTAAGCCGAACACCAACTGCGCCCGCCGCATCGAATCAAGAGTGCGAAAGCCGGCATAGTCGCGGTAGATCCGGGCCGCCGGCACACCTCTCTTCACCAGGTCGGCCTTGATCTCACTCGGCTCGTCATAAGTCTGCCTGCTGTTGTCACCGCTGATCAAAAGCCAGTGCACCCTTCCGCTGCGCCAAAGCTCCACAGCCGCGTCAATCCGCGCGGAATAGTACGGATTGATGCCTCCATGGGCGCTGATCCTGCCGGTGCCGAGCACCACTCCGGCCTCGGCCTCAGGCAGAGCATAGGGTTGCGATGCGCACCAGCGCCGGCTCGCCGGCCCGATAAGCAAGCTAAGCAGGACGATTAGACAAGCAGATATCCCTGCCGCGATCAGCAAGCGGCGAAGTTGAAAAATACGGCGGATGGCAGAGCGGTCAGGCATTAAGAAACATTACTCGGTCCTCGCTCCTATCCAAATGATGCCAGACGTGTCATACAAGGATTTCCTCCGAACGATTGCCATCATCTTGCGGCGGCGGCGGCCTGTTGCTCTCTCGATTGGCCGGCATCCACTGCCTAGGGCGCTGATTGGCGACTTTTTAAATCATTGAGGAAATTCACCAATCGCTGGTTATTCTTGGCGATGGCCAGCGCGAGCAAGCTGTTGCCGTCGGGATCGGTGATGTGTTGATCAAACGGATTAAATCCCGCTTCGGTCAATGCTCGTATATATTTAACACTTGAGCTCCCTGCGTCAGGATCAAGGTGTGTAGGCAATTTGACACCTTTATTCAAGAGCATTTCGATATTTGAGCTCAAGCTAGCCTCGGAAATATAATCTTTTAATTGATTGATCGCTGTGGGGAGCTCATCAGGAGCTCGCATTCCATTGTCTAATAGATAGGATAAACTTTCTGTCTTTTTGCACAGCACCAATATTTTATTATCTAATTTGGAAAAATCAAAGTTAAAGTCTTCCTTGATGACCTCGAGTGTGTTCACATTGGCATCCGAAATTTCGGATTTTACAGATAGCATATTTATTTCTTTATACGATCCTAATTCGGCCAAAATGTGCAGCGTTTGAAGATTGTTTCTTTGAATGGCTGCAGCTAAGGACCTAGGCGTATTCAAACTGCTTTTATCAATGATTCCTTTATTAAGAATGCTTTCCAAGGCGGTGGATCGTCCATTTTCAATCATGTAAGCAATGTTATGAGGTTCAGGCTTATCACCAAGCCTAATTAAGGCTTCGATCGATTCGTCGCTTCCGAAGGCGATGGCCTCTTCAAGTAAGTTGCGGTTAAATGCTTTATGCTCATAAAACAGTTTACGTGCTTCGTTATAGGATCCGCTCTGCTCAATCAAATAATTGAAGACAGTCAAATTTGGGTCGCGAAGCGCGCAGCTGAGTAGTGATTGTGACATGCAAACATATGCCGATTTCTCTGATATATTTTTAAAATCATTATCATTAATATCCACATACTCCCCATCTTTGAAATACAAATGAGTTCCGGTGGCAGCCCCATGCTCACAGAGCAACTTAAATATCTTTAAGTTTCCGCATATAGATGCTGCAGACAGGGGGGTATCAATGGATAAATCTGTATAACAGTTAACTTTAGCGCCGCGATCTAGTAGAAGTTTAACTTTTTGAACATCTCCACTTCTGACAATATGTGTCAAAAGTGGTGTGCCGTTGAGTTGATCTACACTATTCACTGATAAACCAGAATCAAGCCAATGTCGAAGTTCATCTATCGTGATTTCTTGTTCATCCCAGATGCGCGGTGGTTCTGGATAATAATCACGTACTTTTTTATAGTTTTTTTGTATAAATGACTTATTCTCATTAATATTTTTGCAGTTCACTTCATTTGCATTGTCGTTAACGCAATATCCGTCGTTATAATTATCTAATTTGTTATTTCTATAAATTTTTTTTACATAGATTAATGAAGCTATAATTATAACACTTAATCCCCAAATAAATAATTTTTGTGAATTATTCATAAAATTTTCCTGAGTGTGATTAATAATGATTGGTTTATATTTCAAATATTTTATGTTTTATTTCAAAAAAAATACATAAATAATGAGTTTTTACAACCACGAAATGATGACAAAAACCTTAATTTCTTGATTTATCGTTATTAGGGGGGCTACATTATGCCGTGCCCCTCTAAGCCCGCCCCCGGAATAAGAGAGTAGGGTAGCACCCGCAGCCAGCACCCCACGGAATCGCCCATGAGCAACAAACCTCGTCGCCAATGGACTGCCCAACAGAAGGCAGACATCGTTTTAGCCGCCTTGAGCGGCAAAGCCAGCGTCTCGGAGATCTGCAACGCCAATCAGATCAGCCAGCCG
>JBDKFG010000084.1:0-18149 GCA_039798785.1 Verrucomicrobiota bacterium
TTGGGGTCACGCCCCCAAACCCCATAGGCCTGGGCGTCGCTCCGCTCCTGCTGAGGGAACCCGTAGCGCCGGGTTCCCCCAGACCCCTTCCCGACTTTCTGCCCAAAATCAAGGTTCAACTTTCTTGATTGCAGAGTGTTATGATTATGATACACGGCGTGTATCATGTGAAGCGGGAAGCATCTAAGACTGTGGCCGTCTCCATCGCTCGTCAAATCTCTGGCGCGCCTGTGCCAGAAGCTCTGCGTGACGGGCGGCATCTCGCGGACGATGGCAGGAGAGGCGATGCAGCTCGGCTCCGTCACGCAAATACTGGCGCCCTTCATCATCGAAGCCGGCGATGAAGCGCTCAGCCACATAGTCCTCTGCCGCGGAAGTCAGATGGCTCAAATCCTCGCCGTAAAAACGATAGTCGCGCAATTCATCGATCACCAGCTCCCAGGAAGGAAAGGTCCATGACCGCCCAGGGAAGCGTTTTTCCAAAGCCTCGCACAAAAGCTGCAGACGGGCTTTCGAACGGCTGTTCTCTTGCGGCTTGTCGCGCAGATGACGGATGGGACTGACTGTCAAAGTGAGTCGAGCTTGCGGATGAGAATCCATCCAGGAGGCCAGAGCCGCCTCCAGGGGCGCCAGCATTTCATCCACATCGCAACAGCGCCGCTGGAACCAAGAACCCGGCAGCTGGTGGCAGTTCGCCACTGGGCGGCCCTGACGCTGATAAAGCCAGGCACTGCCGAAACTGAGGATCAGATGATCACAAGAGCGCATCGCATCCGCCAACGCCTGGTCGCAGCGGCGCAGGGACGGCAGCAATTCCTCTCGCGACTGCGGCGGCGCCGAAGGATGGGCGTCGCCATGATGAAGCAAAGACCAGAATCGGCCTTCGTACTCGATCAGATCAAGCGGATCCGGATCCAGACACTTGATGGCACGATTCAGGCTCTGGGCAATCGCCAGCGGATGAAACAAAGTGCCGCAGGGGTTCACCCAGGCCGGCAACTGCCAATCTTGCAGCCGACTCCCCACGGCAGCGGCGAAACAGGATCCGAGAAAGAGGTATCTCTCCCGGTGGCGATAGAGCCAGGGAAACTCGATCTTCACTTCGGTGCACCATTTCATCCACAGCCCCTTGAAATCGCTCCAGTTTCAGCGAATCTCGGCATGCAGAGTATCCTCTTCCGCCGATTCCACCACCGCTCAGCCGCCACTCAGCCACTCAGAAGTCCTTGGCAAAGGCCCTGGTCGCGGCAGATTGCCAGGCAGCAACCCGGAAAGAGCGATGTCCACTCACCAGCTTCCTGAACATGCCGCCTTGATCAAACTCATCGGCCAGCTCGAAATGGCCCGCTACCGCATCCGGGAAAGCTCCGGACCGGAAGAACGACAGGCCGAAATCGAGCGCACCTGGAAGCTGGTGACCGAAGCCGCCGCCGCCCATCAGGCAGGGCACAAAGCCAAGCTCAGCGAAGCGCAAAGAAAACAACGCCTCGCCGCCTTGGAACTGGCGAACCGGATCAAACGGGAGACCGGCCGTCTCGGCGGCCGACCCAGGAAAGACCGCGCCAGCCCGGGCCCGACTTGACTCCTGCTCACTTCGGCAAGCGCCGGGCCAACCCCTCCATCCGCGCCCGGGTCTTCTCGTCGGTCTCCCGCCCAAGCGCCATCCTCAACTCGGTGACCAAGGCAGCATCTTTGCGGAGATCGCGACGAAGGAGATGCTGAAATGCAAGCTCGCGGACCGCCGCGGACCGATCCTGCAAGGCGAGAAGCCCCTGGCTGCGACCGGTGGCGCCGTCAAGCTGGAGAAGAAGATTCCAGGCGATCCGTCTCGCCTCCGCATCCTTCTCCTTGACCAGTAGCTGCCTGACCTGGGTGATCAAGGCGCCGTCATCCTCCTTCAAACGCGGCGTTTGCTGCAAGGCGCTGCGGCGGCTGCGCTCGCTGGGACTGGCCAAGGCGATTTGCAGAAGCGCCGCGGCCGCTTGTTGGCGTGTCGCCTCCTGATGGGCCAGCCCCCGCCAATGGGCGATCTGGCGCCCGTCCCACTTCTGCTGCAGCTCGTCTCGGCGCTTGGCTTCGGTCTGGGCGCTGATCACCGCGGCGCAGGTGCGGGCCTCGGGAAAGCCGGGATCTTCCCCGGCCAGGGCGTTCTCCAAGGCTTGGCCGCTGACCAGGACATCGGCATCCCCGAGCCCGAGCTTCAGCAAAGGGCGGAATACAGGTGATTTTTTAAATTGCAAAGCTTGCAGCAGCGCCAGCCGTCCGGCAGCATCGAATTCCGGCCATTTCGCGGCCAGTGCGGCGAGCTGAGGCCCGGCATCCTGATCTGCGCCGACAAGACGCTCGAAACCATATTTGATCCAGCGGGAATCGCGGCTCGCTGCCATCAGCTGGGGAAGATCCGCGAGGGGAATCTCGCCAAGCTTCGGATAAAAGTTCTCCCAGAACGCATTGCGTAGACCTTTCCGCTGCGACTCCTCAGGCAGGCGGGAGGCGTTGGCAAATCCTCGCCGCAGGGTCGCCGACACGTCGGTCTCGACGCGGGCGAGCCAGGAGACGGATTGCCGACGCAATTCCTCGTCAGTCGAGACCAGGGAACTCCAAGCGAGCTCTCGCAAGCTGATAGCGGATTTTTCCTGGGCGAGCAGCTTCGCCGCGTCAAGTCCGGTTTTCTGCAGCAGCCGGCAGGTCTCGCCAGGACTGAGCTGGCACGCCAGGATTGGTTCATAAAGGCCCTGCTGCAAAAATGCATCGAAAACCGCTTCCCGGCTGTCCGCCTCGGCGAGAAGTCCGGCGACGACCGCTTGCAGCGCGGGCGGCAGCCTGCCCTCGCGCAGACGGCGGATCAGGATCTGGTTCCACTGGCCGAGGCGGCGCTTGGCGTCGACAGCTCCGAAGCCGCCCCAAGCCTGACGCAGCGACTGGTCGTCTTCAAAAGCCAGGGGAAAGGCAGGATGCCCCATCAGGTCGGCGATTTCGCCCGTCAAATTCGGATCGGCGTGTTTGAGCAGCTCTCTGGCAAGCGCCTGGACGAAGCGGGCTTCGGCCTCTCCGGGACTGCGGAGGTGCCAATCACGCCGGAGGAGGCGCAGCACCGCGAGACGCTGCTTCGCGTCATGCTGTCCGAGCTCCTCAGCCAGCTTTGCTCCGAGCCCCCGCTTCAATGCCAGCGACAAGGCCCAGACCCGACGGGCTTCGCACTCCCCTTCGCCATCACTCGCCCAGGCCAGAAGCCGCGCCTCCTCGATCCCGCCTTCATAAGGCGCCAAAGCTGCGAACAGCTGCGGCGGCAAGGGCCGCGATTCCTGAAGAACTTGCAGCAGCGACTGCCTCACCTTCGGCGATGCCGGCACCTTGGCCAGGACCGAGAGCGCCTGCGCCCGCAGCGCGCTTTGATCGCCGTCGCGATAGATGCGCGGCAGTGATTCCCGCTCGAGGGCGAGTAGCCCCAATGCTTGCGCCGGACTGAGCTGCGCCGGGGGGACCTTGACGATTTTGCTGCGCTGCACGGTTTCGCTGCTGCCGGCGAAGAACTTCACCTCCAGGGTCCCGGGCAACTCCTCCAGCAAGCCGAAGTCGCTGCGCAAGCACTTTTCCGCCAAGGCGCCGCCAAAGGCTTCGCCGCCGCCGCCGATCGCCGGCAGCTTCACATAGGTCAGCGTGCAGAGATGATAGCGGTTCAAGCCGAGAGGGTTGATCAACAGCGCCTGGTCTTCGGGCACCTCGGTGCGCAAGGTCTCGACATCCTTGCCGGCTGCATTGACGAAGCGGAATTCGCATTCGCCCGGATCCATCTTCAAAGTGACGATCCCGGCAGCGGGAATCTTCAGCTTTTCGACACCGTCGATCCACAGACTCAAATCCTCATCAGAGCCGTTGTCGATGGTGACATTCGGGATCTCCGCCGCAACGGCCGCGACTTGTCCCACCGGCACCGCACCCCGGATCGCCTGCTGCATCCCCAATCCTAAGCCGAGATAAAGCCCGAGGGCGACTAAGCTCACCGCCCCGCTGGCGGCCCAGGCGGCGGGACGCCCGAGATTGCTGCGGAAGATGGCCCAGTTGACCCCCGCGGCGGCACCGCCGCAGGCACCTCCGATGAATCCGCCGCCAATAACCAGAACCAGGGGAACTCCGCTCCAAACCTTCTCAGCTAGACTCAATTCCCTAGCTGGCGCACCGGCATCCTCGATTTCGAGCTTGAGACGCCCATGTTGACGCAGGACCCGGATCCGAACCTCGCGGCCATCATTGTCTGTGACCGTGAAAGCCTGGGGATCTCCGGCATCAGGGGCAAGGATGGCCTCATCAATGCATAGGCTGTAGTTCCCGCTTCCCGGATCGTAGCGGCCGCTCAGGCCGCGACCGTCGAAACGGCTTGAAGTGGAGACTTCGGTTTCAAGCACTTTGCACCTCGCGGCTGGCTCTGGATGTTTAAACGATTGTAGCTCACCCCGAGCCTCAATGTCAAGAAGACGCCGCTCCGCACCCCAAGACTGAGATGCATTCAAGCGGCTCTCCCTGACTCCCTATCCCGGCAGAGCCGGAACCAGTGGGAGGCCCCGGCTTCAGCCGGCCCGTTCTACTGTCCCCGGTTTTTGAGCTTAACAACCGGCTGAAGCCGGGGCTACAAACCTAGAACTCTTGACTCTCGAGGACTTTTTTGTCTCAATTGAACAACTGGGAGACCCAGTTCCCTCCCTAAGCTGTGATCCTGAAATTCGAGTGAGACAGGTCGGAATTTCTCGCTCTGAGGGCGCAGAATGAACAAGGATCGGCATCGTATCGGGAAAAACACGGAGTCGACGGATGACCTTGCTGGAAATCACAGGACTGAAGAAATCCTACGGAAATCAAGTCATTCTCGACATTCCGGCCTTCTCCCTCGAGACGGGATCCCAGACTGTACTGGCCGGCCCCTCCGGCTCGGGCAAAAGCACTTTGCTCTCGGTCATCGCCGGCCTTCTCCGACCTGATGCGGGAAGCGTCCGACTCCTCGGCGAAGACCTCTACGCCCTCAAGGAATCCGTGCGCGACCGCTTCCGGGCCCGTCATCTCGGCGTCCTCTTCCAGGATGCCGCGCTCCTCAATTCTTGCACAGCGCTGGAAAATGTCACGCTGGCTCAGAGTTTCGCCGGCAAGGATGATCCCGAACGGGCTCTTCACCTTCTCGGGCATCTCGGCCTAGGCGAACGTCTCCGACATTTCCCCCCGCAACTCTCGCCGGGCCAACGCCAGCGTGTCGCGCTTGCACGTTCCTTGGTCAATCGACCGGCTCTGCTTCTCGCCGACGAACCGACTGCCGCTCTTGATCCCGCTGCAGCTCAGATTTCTCTCGAAATGATTCGCCGTTCTTGCGCCGAAGACGGGTGCGCTCTTCTGATCATCTCCCATGATCCCCGCCTCACCGCCGGCAACATGCCTGTGCTGCATCTAGGGGAATTTAATCGCACAGGAAAATAAGCTCGCGCACCGCTCAACCTCACTCGCAGGATGACTGCCGACTCGCTCCGCCAGTATCTCTCGGCATTTTCCTGCAACAGCCCCTTGCTTTCGGCTTAACTGTGTGGTATGATCCATACAGTTAAGCAAGGACTGTATGGCTCTTCCTCTTCACATCAACATTCAATCGGGCATCCCGGTCTACCGGCAGCTGCTCGACCAGATCCGTCACCTGGCGATCTGCGGTTCGCTGCGTCCCGGCGATCCCCTCCCCTCGATCCGCGAGCTCGCCGCCGAGCTGGCTTTGAATCCCTCGACCATCGTCAAGACCTACGACTTGCTGGCCCAGGAAGGCCTGGTTGAGAAGCGCCCCGGCGCCGGGGTTTTTATGCTCGCACCGCCCTCGCCCCGCCTCGATCCCGGCGAACGCGAATCCCGCATCCGCGCCGAGCTGCAACGCCTCCTCCCAGAGTGGCGAGCCCTCGGCTCATCGCCCAGCCAGATTATGCGCCTCCTCGGCGAAGAACTGGAGAAACTCGAATGACCTGCAGCTCCGTGGCTCGACCATCCCTGGTCGAGTGCGCTCCCCTGGGAGCCCCGGCCTCCGTGCCGGGCCTTTCTCGAGCTGGAAGCTCGATCCACGTTTAACCTCGCAACTCCCTAACCCCGCAACCCGGTTTCTTCCCATGCTCATCGAAAAACTCCTCCTCAGCAAAAACCCGCAACGCCCCGGCAGCATGGCCTCGGCGCGGCAAGCCTTGACTTGGTGTGATTGCCAACGCCACGGCGACAAGATCGACGCCTTTCTCAGCGCCTGGTTCACCTTCACCTTCATTCTCCCCGCTCTCAGCTCACCGGGTTCGCTCTTCTTCTTTCTAAATCTCTACAGCCTGGTCGTCCTGCTGCCAATCAACCTCCCGTCGCAACGCCAGCAAGAGGAATTCAACCTCTGCCTGCCGCCGAGTCACGCCGATGTCTTTGCCTCCAGAGCGCAAGTTCTTCTGTTCGCTCCGATCACCTTTGTGATCCTGACGCCGCTGGTTTACGCATTGCAACTACCTTCGATCTTCTGGGGAATCTGGTGCGCCGACCTCCTCAATCAGCCCAGCCCGCCGCAACAGTGCCTCTTGCTCCTCAATGTCGGCCTTCTTTCCCTCATCCCGATGCTCATGCTTTTCCGTCAATCCTTTTCCGCCTCGCTGCTCTTCAGCCGCAGCGGCATGATCAACTGCAGTTTCGCCGCCTTCCGCTACGCCCTGATCGTCTTCATTGCCGATCATTTCCACCCCCTGCTACTCACCGCCGTCGCACTCGCCATCTGCGGCTGGATACTGCTGCGCACCCGCCATGAATTCCGCCGCCGCTTCTTACAGGAGACATTCTGATGTACCTGCTCATCCTTGTCCTGGGAGTCATCGCCATCAGCATCCTCGGCCTGTTGATCCGGCGACAGATCCGTCCCGTCCTTTGCCGCTTTCTCGCTGCACTCCTCGCACTTGCCGCTTTCGTCTCTTTCCCTATCCTCGAAGCGCAAATCACCGAGCCTCCGTCCGCGCCCGATTTCACCTTCCATGAGGCCGACGCAAGCAGTTCCGGGCCAGCTCAGATCCTGCAAGTCTTCGCCGTCGACGCCAAAGGCTTCCTGGTCGCCCAGGAGATCCCGGTGCGGGAAGCGCAAACCCTCAGCATCCCTCTGGATGTTTATGGCTCGGTCGAGCTCAAGATCGATCCGGATCAGAGAAGAGCGAAGTTGTTGGATCGCAAGACTCGTCTGCTTTCCATTGCCAAGCCGTTCAACTACATGAGAAACCGCCTGACTCAGGAAGAGTTTGACCGATCCGAAGCGGAACGAAAGGCCGGCATTCCCTGGATTGAGCAATCTCAGCCGCTCAACGAGAAATTCTTCGACACTTGGCAGCACTGTGAGCTCGTCCCCCTCTGTCCGACGAAAAACGCGAGAGTCCGCTTGAGCTGGCGCCTCATCCGGCCGCAGCCCCAAGCGACCTTCGATCTGAACGCCCAGCTGGAGAAATATGAAGCCATGATTTTGAGCAAAGCTCAATTGGCAAAGTTGTTAGGGTCTGCACATCGGCAAACTCCCGACACCCCCTCATCGCTAAACCTCCTCATGACCTCACATCGCTACCTCCTGGTGCTTCTCCTCGCCGGATTTGCCCTCTTCATCGCCTTGCCGTTCCGCCTTCCTCTGGCCTTGCCCTCGGCAACCCTGGTCAGTCTGCTGTTCCTCCTTGCCATCGACGATCAAAACTGGCGTCAAGCCCAGGCCGAAATCGACCCCGTCAAATCCTGGCGGATGGAGCAGCAATCTCTCTTCTTCAGCCGAGGAGAAGTCGATATCAGGGGCTTCGAGAAAATCCTGAACAATCCCAGCACCCAAATTATGAGGCAAGTGACGCCATGAACAGGTCACCCCGAAACCCCTCGATCGGGACGATCGAACCACATTGAACTCCCCCCTTACCTCTCCTAAAACCCATCAAACCCCTTCCAAGACCATGCTCCTCGAAAAACTCTTCCTCCTGAAAAAGCCCCCGATGCCCGGCTCCTCCGAAGCGGCGCGGCAGGCGATCTATTGGCGGGAGATCCAACGCCACGGACCGCTGATCAACGGCTTTCTTGGCATCTGGATCGGCCTGACCTTTGTCCTGCCGGTGTTTGGCCATCCCGTCATTTTCTTCTACTTCCTCGCTGTCTATGCCGCCGCAGTGCTGGTGCCGATCAACCTCGAATCACAGCGACGGGAGGAGGAGCTCACCCTCTGCCTGCCGCCCTCACGCGAGGACATCTTCAACGCCCGCTTCAACCTCCTCCTCCTGCCGGTCGTGATCATGATCTGCCTCGGAGGACTCAGTGCCGCACTCGACCTGGCGGCCAGATTCTGGGATTTCTTCGTCAGCGACACCATGAACCAAGCGGCTTCCAAAGGTAGCAGCTACGCCCTTTTCTCCTGGGGCAGCTTCGCCTTCCTCGGCATGTGTCTGCTCTTCCGCCAAGCCCTCTGCGGACCGGGGCTGTTCACCCCGCGCGGCTTCTTCAGCTTCTCCCTGCGCGCCGGCGCCTGCCTGCTTGTGGTTTTCCTGAGCTGCAAATTATCGCCGCATTTCCTCTTCATCTCCAGCGTCTTTCTGTCGCTCTGGGTCATGCGTCGCGGCGCCCGCGACTTCATCGAGCAACAAGGAGGCTTCCTGTGAATTCGCTCTTGCTTTTCATTCTCGGTCTCAGCGCCTTCGCCTGCTTGGCCTTGCTCATCCGCCGCAAACGCCAAGTGCTGGTCTGCCGCATCGTCGCCGGCCTCTGCGCCGTCGGTTTGTTGATCTCCATCCTCGACCAAGAAGACATGACGGCTCAAGCCCCTCCTCCCCTCGGCAACAGCTTCTCGATCATTGCCCCCGGCGGTCAAGGCGAATTCGACCGCCTCCAGATCGTCGTGCGCGACTGCTTCGGCCTGCTCGTCGCCGAGGAGATCGCGGTGGACGCGAAGACGCGGGAGGTGGAAGTGCCGCTGGGAGCGCTGGGGAAGGTGGGGATTAACCTTCGAATGAATGATTATAACTGCCTGATCGCCCCCTACCGACTGACACGTTTTCACAGCGTCCTCCGATCACAGTATCCTTGGCGAGGCCAAAGCCATGAGTGGTGCGCTCAAGGTGCAGTCGTCGGCAGCGATGACACCGCGAACGAAGTGCAGATCTACTGCAAGCCTTTTCACAGCCGCTCAATCACGGGAGCGACGAGTCGTCAAGAAATCATCACTTCACTGCCAGACATTCCGATTACCGTTGGAGGCAGCAGTATTTGGAACGAGATCAACGGATCGAATCGAAATCCTGCCTGGGTTCACCTTCCGGTCTGGCACATCGTCTTCGCATGCCTCTTCCTTTGTCTTTTACTGCCTTGGCGCTTCCCTGTCTGCTTCCCCACCTCACTGTTGTTGATCTTGTTCTGCCTGGTGATGCAAGAGAAAAAACAATTTGCCGAAGCCCTGCGAACACAATCCTCGGGACAGAATTCGGGCCAAGCCAGGCTTGATGCTCAACGAGAACTCAACCTGTCGAGATTCCATGGCAGCGCCGTGAACGAAACCTCACAAATCCGATACCTCCTCCAGCACCAAGTCTATCTCGAATCCACCCACTGGAAGTAAACCTCGACCAAGGATGGTCGAGCCACGAAGCTCACCCGGCGGTTGAGCTCACTTTGAACCTTAAACTTTGAACCTTAAACTTTGAACCTTAAACTTTGAACCTTAAAACTTTGAACCTTAAACTTTAAACTTTAAACTCGAGCCCCCATGCTCCACCACCTCTTCAAAAACGCAGCTCCCGGCTCGAACGCCGCGATTTGGCGCGGGCTGTTCTACAAGGAATGGCTTCATAGCAAACCCGTTTACTGGATCCCGCTGATCCTGTGGGCGGTGACGGCATTCTTCTGGACGGAAGCAGCCAATCCCAACCATTCCTTCCTCGTGTGGATATGGTTGATGGTCATGACCTATGCACACAGTCGAGAAGATGAAAACACACAGGAATTCTCCTTGATCCTCCCTGTCTCCGCCTGCAAACAAATGCTTGCTAGGACGATCTATCACTCTGGCCCCCTCTTCGCGACTCTCGCAATTATGATCTTCACCTATTACCTAGATGCTGGACACGGGGTTCTCGCTTGGATTTCCAACGACACTCGCACTTGGAATCCGCAACCATTTGAGATACAGCATCTACCTCAACTCATCACTCCATTCTTCCTCTTCTCGCTCTATTCTTTTACACACGCTTCACATGAAGAAAGCAAGATCGATATCGCTCTAATCTTAGGAACACTGTGGTTTTCGGATTTACTCGGCAAGGCGTTGGGATTCACTCCGGAGCTATTCAAAGCCAGCATGATGTTCATGGTCATTTTTTACATCTACGCAATCCGAATTTGGACATCCCGTCACGCCTTGCTTCAAGTCAATGATCGCCCCACGAAATTCTATTCCCTGAAGACCCTCAACATTGATGAATCGAGGCGTCAATTTTTTGTCAATCTGGTGCTCAAGATGCGAAGCTGGGAGCCGCGCCGAGCCTTGATCCGCAAGTGGGGTTTGCGCGAGCCGCAATCCGAAGGCTCCTCTCGATCAACTTTGTGGCGCGGCTTGATCTTGCGCGAAAGCGAAATCTCGCCTCCCTGGCTGACCTGGCTCGGATTGATCTGGATCGTGATCCTTTTCAAGGAGCCGATGGCCCATAACCCCGGCCTTCTCTTCACTGCGTTGTTTGGCTTGATCATTCTTTTTTCCGTCACATCGAAAGTCGATTCAAGCGAGGAATTCATGCTCTGCCAAGCACCGACTTGGCGCAAGCAAATGCAAGCCCAAATCTTGATCAACCTGATCCCATTCGCCATGTTCGGCGGATTGGCGACAATGGCACATGTCCTCTTCTATCCGGCAAAGACCTTGAGTGCCGCCTATTTCCTGCCATGTTTGCTGTGTTACATGTCCTCTGGCAGACAGTTCTGCTTCTGGAATGCCTCTTCCATACTGACGTCTCTCGGCTATGTCTTGCTTTTCATTTCGATCTCACTTGGCGTCTCAACCGTTGGTATGATTCCCTGGCTCCCCGGCATGTTCATCCTGGGCCTGACTCAAGCGTGCCTTTACTGGAGTTTGATCAGGCAGATCAGTCGTTATCAATACAATCTCCCGCCGATGAAAACACCAAACTACAAACACTAGCTTCGAACTACACCCGGCGGGACGCCGGGGCTCCCAGGTGAACGTCGCCACGTCCACACTCTCGATCGGGACGATCGAGCCACATCCTGAAACTTGAAACCTGAAACTCCAAAGGAATCCTGCCATGAACTACGCCATCCAAGCCCAGCGATTGTCAAAAGCCTATGCCGCCGGAAAACCGGTGCTCGATGGACTCGAATTGCGGGTGCCGCAAGGATCGGTCTATGGACTCGTCGGACCCAACGGCGCCGGCAAGACCACGCTGCTGCGCTGCCTGATGGGTCTGATCTCGCCCGACCTGGGCCAGGCCCTCATTCTCGGCCAGAAGATGCAGGAGGCCAGCTCGGTCCACCGTCAACTAGTCGCCTATGTGTCGCAAAGCATCCAGTTGCACGGCTGGATGAACCTGCAGGAACACGCGCTCTACCTGCGCCACTTCTACAGCCGATTCTCCTGCACCCGGGTCAACGAACTCGCCGAGACCTTCAAGCTCGACCCGACGATGGCAATCTCGGCCCTCTCCGGCGGCCAGCAACGGCTCGCCGCGGTGTCGCTCGCCCTCGCCAGCTACCCCAAGGTCCTCATCCTCGACGAACCCGCCGCCGGCCTCGATCCGAAGTCGCGCCACCTGCTCTTGCAAGAGCTGGCTCGCGGCATCGCCGACACCGAGGGCTGCAGCGTCCTGCTCTCCACCCATCTGCTCGCCGACCTCGAACGTTTCGCCGACACCGTGGGCTTCCTCAAGGACGGCAAAATCGTCCGCGAGGAGAAGCTCGAGGTCCTGCAGAATTCGATCACCCGTCTCCAGATCAGCTTCCTCGGACGCAGCGAGGTGCCGGCCGACTTCGTCCTGCCCGGAATGGTGCTGCGTTCGCAAAAGCTCGGGCCGGTCTTGAGCGCCACCCTGCGCCTCGACGACCCCGCCGCCCTCGACAGCCTGCGGGAAGACGCCTCGCTGCAGATCAGCACCCAGCCGCTGTCGCTGGAGGAGATCTACGTCGAGGACTTCGACCGCGGCTGAGCCTCCTGTCCCACGCCTCTTCGCCCCGCTTCGGGGGCGAGCAGCATTGAGAGCACAAAAACCCAGCGTCATTCTGAACACCCCTGCGGGGTTCGATTCGAACGAGACCTCTTTTGACCCAAGGTTTGCCCTCGTCCCTCGGGCTACACCCTGGGCTTTCTGCCGGCTGCCCCTCCGGGGCAAAATCCCTCCGCGCAGGACGCCAAAACGAGCGTCCTTGGAACTTGCACAGGTCCGGTGTTTTTGCTCCTCCCCAACGTGTCCCGACTGTGTCCCAACTGTGTCCCAACTGTGTCCCGACTGTGTCCCGACTGTGTCCCAACTGTGTCCCAACTGTGTCCCAACTGTGTCCCAGTCGTGTCCCAGTTAGCTTGTCACACCAGCAGCACGCCCTGCTGGACCAGGAGGTCGGCAGTGGTATCGATGCTGCTGTGCCAGAGGTCGTAGGTGACGGAGCTGACGGTGTAGGCGCTGCCCTTGGCGTAGCCGGAGCTTTCGAGGTCGAGGTCGACCTTGTCGGCCGCGGTGCCGGTGACGCGGAGGGCGGAGCTGCCGGTAGCGCCGGCGGCAAGCTCAAGGATGTCGGCGGCACTGAGGCGCAGGACTTGGGCGCTGGTATCGGTGGCGAGGTCGATCAGTTCGAGGCCGGTGACGGCGTTGGTCGAGATTTCGGTGAAATCGAGGCGTGCGCCGAGGTAACGGAGCGTGTCGGTGTTGGCACCGCCGCTGATCGAGCTGAAATCGGAGGCTGCGACGATGAAGGTGTCGTTGCCGTTGCCGCCATTGAGAATGTCGGCGCCACCGCCGGCGGTGAGGGTATCGTTGCCATCGTTGCCATTAAGGGTGTTGGCGACCTCGTTGCCGACGATGATGTCGTCGTAGGAGCCACCGTTGCAGTTCTCGATGGTGACGGCGTAGGGGATGGACAGGTTGTTGGTGCCTGAGCCGCTGTACAGATCACTGAAGTGACCTGCGCGCAGGTCGACGCTGAGGGCGTAGGTGGCGGCCGAGAAGTCGAAGATGTCGGAACCGCCGGCATCCCAGGGACTCACGATCTTGGCATCGAACTGGGAGAATGTGTAGGTGGTGTTGCCGCTATTGGTGCCGGCATTGGCTCCATAATTCTTCTGGAGGGTCGAGATATCATGGATGAGGTAGGTCTGGGCATAGGTAGCCCAGATGCTCGGATGGCCGTTGTAGGACATGACGGTGTTGGAACGGTCGGCGCCGGGCCACTCACCGCCGCCCGAATCGACCGCGGGATCGGGGACATAGGTGGCGCCATCATCATAGGGGTGGCTGAGTCCGAGGGCGTGGCCGAGTTCATGGAGGAAGGTTTTGTAGACATAAGTGCCGAGGGCGACGGACTGGTTGACTTCTGCGCTGTTGAACCAGAAATCGCCCCCGGTATTGTTGGCGCCGTCGTTCCAGGCGGGGAAGTAGGCGAAGGCGTAGGCGCCGCCGCTCTGGGTGCAGGAGCCGAAGGTCAGCTGCGAGGCTGAGCCGTTGGTGTCGCCGGTGTTTTCTGTGAATGTGAGGTTGGTGACGGAGGCGATATAGGCAAGGGCATCCCTGGCTGCAGTTTTCTGAGCTTCTGTGAAAGCCAGGAATCCGGTGCGCTCGGCAGCTCCGGCGCCGTAATAGGAGGGGACGGATGTGAGGAAGCAGTAGCTCAGGCTCATGTCTCCCCATTTGTCGCCGTTAAGCATGGCGTCGTCGTAGACCGCGACCTGGGCGCTGGCCTTGGCGCCTTGTGGATCGGTGACGGTGAAGATGACGGTGTCGGTGGCGACGCCGGTGTTCAATCCGGGCGCTCGGTAGAGAGTGATCGTCCCTGCGGCGAGGTCGGCCTGGGTGAAGCTGGTGACGGTGACATTGCTCTTCTGGACGACGACGTTGGAGTCGAGGCCGGACCAGGTGTAGGTGAGGTTTGCGGCGCTGTGTTCGCTGTCGACGTCGCTGGCGTTGAGCAGGGAGGTGCTGAGGGTCACTTTGTGGGTCGTGGCGTCGAGGATGAGCGGCTTGGCTGTGAGGATGACGGGCGAGTCGTTGGTGGCGGTGAAGCTGATCGTGGCGTTCTGGGTGACGGCGTTGACGAAGCCGTCGTTGGCGGTGATCGAATAGGTCGGGGCGGAGTTGGTGCCATCGTGGACGATGCGGATGATGCCGTCGAGGACATCCTGTTTGGAGAAGCTGCTGACGTTGCCCCAGGTGCCGATGAGCTTCTGGAAGTTGGCGTGAGTGAGGTTGCTGACAGTGTAGGTGAGCTGGGTGGTGCTGGCGCCGTCGTCGGTGGCGTTGATCAGGCTGGTGGTGACGATCTGGGCTTCGCGCTCCTCGATCACCAGGCTGCCGAGGGTGAGGGTGGGCGGCGTGTTGGTGGCGCTGAAGTTGATCGTGCCGGCAGCGACGGAGGTGCTGAGATTGCCGTCGCTGACGCTGATCGAGTAGGTGGGTGCGGTGGACGAGTTGTCGTGGACGAAGCGGACCTTGAGAGCGTTGACATCCGCCTGGGTGAAGCTGCTGGAGCTGGCCCAGGAGCTGCCGTTGTACTTCTCGAAGCTGCCGTGCGTGAGGTTGCTGACAGTGTAGGTGAGCTGGGCGGCGCTGTTGTCCTCGTCGCTGGCCGAGAGCATGCTGCCGTCGAGGATGGCGGTGAGGCCTTTGGTGACGTTGAAGCCGTTGGTGACGATCACCGGGGCGTCGTTGACCGGGGTCAGGGTGATGCTGGCGGCGATCGGGGTGGAGCTGGAGTTGCCGTCGTTGGCGCTGATGTCGAAAACGGGGGTGGTGGAGCTGCCGTCCTGGACGAAGCGGACGTTGCCGGCCGCGATGTCGGCCCGGGTGAAGCTGGTGGCGTTGGCCCAGGAGCCGCTGAGCTTCTGGAAGCTGCCGCCGGCGAGATTCGAGACGGTGAAGCTGATCGCCGTGGTTCCTTCGTCGTCGACCGCTTCGATCATGCCGGCGGTGATGGCGAGGGTGGCGCCTTCGCTGATGGTGAAGCTTGAAGCGGTGATCACAGGAGCGTCGTTGAGGACGTTGAAGGTGATGCTGGCGGCGCTAGTCGCTGAGCTGCGGACGCCGTCGGAGACGGAGATGGAGAAGGTCGGAGCGGTGTTGCTGCCGTCATGGACGAAGCTGACGGTGCCGGCATTGATGTCGGCGAGGGTGAAGCTGGTGACGGTGAGGCCGGACTTCTTGAAGACGCCGTTGCTGAGGTTGGAGACGGTGAAGGTGATCGAGCTGTCGGCGACGCCATCCTTGTCGGTGGCGTTGATGACCGAGCTGCTGATGGCCAGGATCTGGCCTTCGTTGATGGTCAGGGCGGGCATGGCGAGGACGGGAGCCGTGGCAGTGAAGTTGATGAACATGCTCTGCCAGGCGGAGGCCTTGCCGCCGCCGTCGACGACGCGGACTTCGAAGCTGGGCGCTTCGTTGGAGCCGTCGTGATAGAAGGACAGATCCCAGCCCGTGTTGACCGTCGCCAGGGTGAAGGAGGTGACGGTGGCTCCCACGGCGAAATTGTAGAAATAGCCGTGCGTGAGATTGCGGATTTCGAAGGTCAGATTGGCCGCGGCGGAGGCGTCGTCGACGGCATTGAAGATCAGATTGGTGATGTCGACATAGGCGCCGCCGTTCTGGTTGACACCGTTGGCTTCGGTCAGGGTCAGGGTGTTGGCGGTGATCAGCGGTGCGGTCGCATCGCTGCCGGTGACCATCGCGGTGGAGCTCGAGGTCTTGCTTTCCAGGACGCCGTAGCCGTCGGTGTAGGAGGCTCTGACGCTGATGGTTTTACCCGCCTCGGCGCCGCCGAGAAGTAGCGTCGAGCCGGTGGCTCCGGCGATGACCTGGCCGTTGGCCAGCCACTGGTAGGAGATGGTGCCCAGTCCGTCGGCGTCGGCAAGGGTGTTGCTGGCGGTGAGGGTCTGCCCCTGTGCGGCGTTGCCGGAGATGGTGACATTCCCGGTCGGGAGGTCGTTGATATTGAGAACCGTTGTCGAGGCTGACGAGGTGACGCTTTCGGAATTGCCGGCGCCGTCGGTGTAGGTGGCGGTGACGGTAATGGTCTTGCCTACCTGGGCTTCAGCGACGGTGTAGGTGCTGCCGGTGCCGAGGGTGGCGCCGGTGTTGTCCTTCCAGGTGTAGGTGATGGCGCCCAGACCGTTGGCATCGGCCAGGGTGTTGCCGGCGGTGAGCACCTGGCCGGGATAGAGGCCGCTGTTGCTGACAAGCTGCAAAGACCAGGAGTTCAGGGTGCCGGTGTCGGTGCTGAATTTATCTTGGATCCTCAAGGTCCAGGTGCCGCTCAGATCCTTGCCGTTGAGAAGCGAGAGGTCGCCGCTGGGGCGGAAAGTGCCGGTGAAGGGGGCGGCGCCGGCCGTGATCAGCGTGGCAGCGCCCTGATCGAACAGGGTGTTGGTGAAGTTGTCGCTGCCGCCGCCGACGCCGTTGGCCAGGACGATGCTGGTGCCGTCGGGGTGGATCAAGGTCAGCACCAGGTCGGAATCGTAGGTATGGCTCAAGTTGACCAGGACGTTGACATCCAGGATGCTGCCGATGCTACTGACGACTTGGGTCGAATTGACCGTGCCGGGATCCGCCAGAGTCAGCGTGCTGCTGTTGGTGTACACCTGAGGTCCGGCGGTGAAAGTGACGGAACCGGTGGGAGCGCTGTTGGAGAGACCTGCCACGGTGGCGGTTACGGCCGAAGTCTTGCTTTCCGCGGTGGAGTGGCCGTCGGTGTAGCTGGCCGTGACGGTGACAGTTTTGCCCACTTCGGCAGCAGTCAGGACATAGGTGCTTCCTGTGCCGAGAGTGGTGCCGAGATTATTCTTCCAGGTGTAGGTGATCGTGCCCAGGCCGTCGGCATCGGCGAGGGTGTTCGAGGCTGTCAGGGTCTGGCCTTGCGTCGCGGTGCCGGTGATGCTCACCGATCCCGTCGGCAAGTCATTGACGTTGTTGACCGTTAGCACGAAATCATCGGAGACGCTGAGGCTGCCGTCGCTGGCGGTGACCCGCACCGTGATGCTGCCGACATTGGCCTCGAGCGGGGTGCCGGAGAAGGTGCGGGTCGCCGCGGTGAAGCTCAGCCAGGAAGGCAGGCTGGCGCCGCTGCTCAAGGTGGCAGTATAGGTGAGCGTCGTTCCGGCATCGACATCGGTGAAGGTGTTGGACGGGAAGATGAAATTGAAAGCGCTGTCTTCCGTGGCGTTTTGATCGGAGATGAGATTGGCTACAGTCGGGGCTTCGTTGGTATTGGTGATCGCCAGGGTGAAGCTGTTGCTGACGCTGGCGCCGAGGGCGGCGTCGGTGGCGACGACGTTGACGGCGTAGCTGGTCTTGCTTTCGTAGTTGAGGCTGGTGCCCAAGCTGGCGGCGTCGGCCCCGGTCAGAGACAGAGTTTCCGAGCCCAAGGCATCATCCGTGACTGCGATGTCCGCAACTTTGACGTTGCTGGCGGTGCTGGCGCTTTCGGCGAGCGAGGTGGTGGTGCTGGAGAAGACGACGGCGCTCGGGGCTTCGTTGACGTCGGTGATCGCCAGAGTGAAGCTGTTGCTGACGCTGGCGCCGAGGGCGGCGTCGGTGGCGACGACGTTGACGGCGTAGCTGGTCTTGTTCTCGTAGTTGAGAGCGGTGCCCGACTTGAGATAGAGGCTGGAGCCGACGATGGTGAAGCTGGCGGCGTCAGCGCCGCTGAGGCTGAGCGTATTGGTGCCGAGCGCGTCGTCGGTGACTGCGATGTCCGCAAGCTTGACGTTGCTGGCCGTGCTGGCGCTTTCGGCCAGGGAGGTGGTGGTATTCGAGAAGACGACGGCGCTCGGGGCTTCGTTGACGTCGGTGATCGCGAGGGTGAAGCTGTTGCTGACGCTGGCGCCGAGGGCGGCGTCGGTGGCGACGACGTTGACGGCGTAGCTGGTCTTGCTTTCGTAGTTGAGGCTGGTGCCC
>JBDKFG010000085.1:0-16864 GCA_039798785.1 Verrucomicrobiota bacterium
TCGTTTGACTCATGCCATGATTTGAAAGGGCTTTGTTCACCCAGCAAACGATTCTGATAGGTGCCCAAGCTCTTCAAGCCCTTAATCTGCGCGATTCTCGGTGGTTGCGCCGCCGCTTCGCCTGAATCAGCCTTGATCACTGGCTGAGGTTGTCCGGAGTCGGAGATCCACTTCCACAAAAGGCTCTCTGAATCTTTCGCTTGTTGCTTCTGTTCAATTACTTGCATTTGAGTTTTAGAGGTGGATCCATGCATCTGCTCAAATGACGGGGGTTCCAGCACCCGAAGGAGACATAATCATGAGCGCCCTCCCTCTCAGCATCAAAGCCCTTTCCGTCACGCAGGGCGCGACCCTGAAAATCAGCCCCTCGCTCTTCACTGTCGGAGCCTTGGATTACAGCCTCAAGATCGAAGTCGTCGGCGGCAATTTATATCGCAGCGGCAGTTCCATCGGTTCGAGCGGGACCTTTTCCTTGACTGAGCTCAAATCGGGCGTGGTGAGCTTTGTCGCCACTGGCGATGCCGCGCCGGTCTTCACGGTCAGCGCCAGCGCCGCGGGCTTTGAGGATTCGTCGACGATTCAGGCATCCTTGACTTTCCGCAGCGTCAACCAGGCGCCGACGCTCAGTCTTGCCGGCTTGGCCAGTGCCGCCGCTCCGCTGCTCAAGGGGGGCAGCGTCGTCATCACCCGCGACATGATCGACGCCGCCGACACCGAGACCTCCGGCATCGGCGCCATCTCCTTCAAAGTCGTCAAGGTTTCGGGCGGCACTTTTCTGCTCAACGGCTTTGCTGCAAAAGGCTTTTCCCTGGCCGACATCGAACATGGCAGCGTCAGCTTCCAGCATGACGGCAAGCTCGTCGCGCCCAGCTTCACGCTTCAGGCGATTGATGGTGACGGCAAGGCCTCAGGCTCGATCAGCGTCAGCAGCTCCGGCGTCTATTTCGACCCTCTGCATGAGGCGACCCCAGGCGTGCCCGATGCGCACGAACTCGCGGTCAAAACACCGATCGCGGTGACTGAAGGTGCGACGCTCAAGCTCAGCACGGGCAATCTGCCGATTGCGATTCCTGCCGGATTGACTCTGGCGGATCTGCCCGCACTCACCGTCCGCATCGACCGGGCCGATCACCTGCAAGTCTTGGTCAAAGGAAAAATCGGCAGCCAAAGCAGCTTCACCGTCGATGAACTCAAGAAAGGCCTGGTCAGCGTCAAACACGACGGCACCCAGTCGCCTCCGGATGTGCAGCTCAGCCTGCTCAAAGGCAGTACCTTGATCGACACCTTGCGGCTGCCGCTGAGCTTCAAAGTGGTCAACGACCTGCCGCTGCTCGCGGTCAACAATCTCGCCTCGTACCTGAATCTCAGCCGAGCGGACCATGTCATTGATCGCAATCTCTTCGCCTGGTTTGATGAAGAGACGCCCGTCGCGCTGGAGGGCGCCTATCTCTTCACGGTGAAAAGCGCCAAAGGCATTGAGTTCCACCGCCAAGGCCTGACGGCGGCGATCAAAAGCTTCACCCTTGCCGACGTCGATGCCGGCCTGATCAGCGTCAATCGCCTTGCCTTGACCACGGGTGAGGCCGCGTTTTCGCTGACCCTCACGGATCCGTCCGGCAAGGTGAGCACTGTCATCAGCGGCGCGGCGAACCATGTCCACGGCGGCAGCGTCAGCATCAGCGGCATCGCCACGCTCGGCCATACTTTGCACGCGACCAGCAGCCTGTACGATGCGGATGGATTGGGCGCCATCAGCTACACCTGGGTCGATCAGAAAGGGGCCGTTCTCGGCACCGGCAGCAATCTCGAAATGACCAGCGCCAACGCCGGCCGGCAGATCACCCTCGTGGGATCCTATATCGATGGCTGCGGCTCGACCGAAGTGGCCAAATCCTATGCCGTGACCAGCGCTTTGACGGCCACACACCGCGGCAGCGCGGAATTCCAGGTCAACGGCACCAGCGCCGGAGTGCAAGACGAGCCCGCCGTCGCCGCTCTCAGTGATGGCGGCTACCTGGTGGTCTGGACAGCCAACGGCCAAGATGGCAGTCTGGAAGGGATTTATGCTCAGCGCTATCTCGCCAATGGCCAGGCCAGTGGCAGCGAATTCAAAGTCAACACCTACACCCTGTCCGCGCAGGACATGCCCAGTGTCGCTGGACTCAAGGGCGGCGGCGCCGTCGTCACCTGGAGCAGCCCCGGTCACGACGGCATGGAGCCTGGGATCTGGCCCGGCATTTTCGCACAACTCTACGATGCCGACGGCAAGGCCGACGGCGGAGAATTCCAAATCAGCAACAGCAGCTTCGCCGCCGCCGGATCGAAGGTCACGGCCTTGTCGAACGGCGGCTTCGTCGTCACCTGGTACAGCGATGAAGGCCTCGGGACTGATTACGATGTCTACGCCCAGTGTTTTAACGCTTCAGGCGATGCCGTCGGCAGTGAAATCAGGGTCAGCAGCTATAGCGACGGCTGGCAGTACTACCCCTCAGTCGCGAGCTTGAGCGGCGGCGGCTTTGTCGTCACTTGGATTTCGAAGGATTACTACGACCCCGATCTCACCCACAGCCAGGACGGCTCGAACTCCGGCATCTACGGCCAGCGTTTCAACGCCAGCGGCGAGGCGCTCGGCAGTGAATTCCAGGTCAACACCTACGTCGACGGAGCGCAATATGCTCCGGCCGTGGCCGGCCTCGCCGATGGCGGCTTTGTCGTCACCTGGAGCTCCGATGGACAGGATGGTTTCAACACCGGCATTTACGCCCAGCGATATGCCGCCGACGGCACTCGCAGCGGCAGTGAATTCCAGGTGAACACCTACACCTACCGTTCCCAGTCCGACCCCGGCATCACGGCTCTCAAGGATGGCGGTTTCGTCATCACCTGGGACTCCTTCTACCAAGACGCCTTCGGCGGCACTGGCGTCTACGCCCAGCGCTTCGCCGCCGACGGCAGCCGCAGCGGCGGCGAGTTCCTGGTCAACTCCTACACCGAATCGCATCAGACCAATTCCGATCTCGTCGGCCTCTCCGACGGCGGCTATCTGGTGGCCTGGCAGTCCTACTACCAAGACGGTGCCGACCAGGGGATTTATGCCCAGCGTTTCGGCGCCACGGAAAACCCCGTGCCCACGGCCACCTGGCTCGCCTTGAGCGGCTATGACAACATCATCGGCGACTCTGCCAATGACACCGTCACCGGGATCGGCAAAGACGACATCGTCTACACCCACGGCGGAGACGACAGCATGGCGATCAGCGGCACCGCATTCGGCTTCCTCGACGGAGCTGGCGGCTACGACACCTTGAGCCTCACCGGCAGCCTCGATCTGGTGGCGCTGAACGATCGGCGGATCACCAACATCGAGGAAATCCATCTGGTGAAGGGCGGCACCCTCAAGCTGGCCGCCAGCGATGTCCTGGCGATGAGCGACATCTTCACGCTCAAGGTCACGGGCGACACCGGCACGGTCGACATCGTCGACGCAGGTGGATCTTGGGGCGCAGGGCCCGTGGTCAACGGCTTTGAAACCTACACACAGGGTCTGGCCACCCTTCTGGTGCAGCAAGCCTTGAATGTGGTCTGAGTGAAGGGCTCGGGCGGCTTCAGCGTCGAGCCGAGCGGGGTGCTGGTTTCAAGAGCCTGGCGAAATGATTCAGGGCTTGGCTCCATTGGATCAGATTCCACAGGCCGAAAATTATGCCGATCAGGGGTATGAGCGAGAGGATCGGGAACAGCGGATTGACATCTGGGGCACGGCCTTGCAAGCCTTGCTCCTGCAGCATGCTGCGGTAGCGGCGGGGCAAGACGAAGAGAAGGATGCAGGCGGGGACCAGGTTGGCAAGAGGGATAAAACTCAGGACAGCCATCAAAGTGGGGCTCAGGGGGCTGGGGCGTTCGCTGAGATTGGCCAGTGCGGTGACCCGGTAGTTATAAAGAATTCCTGAATAAATCAGGAATGGTAGACAAAGCAAGACGCCGGCTGCGCCAAGCATCAGCATCTCCTGGGCGCGGTTGACAGCCCCCACGAGCAGGAGGCCGTAAGCGCCGCACAAAAAGACCATGCTGATTACCATCATTGAAACTGGCGAACCTTTACGCAGGCTGTTCAGGTACTCGGCGGCGTGTGCCGGGACTTCCAAGGGGCAGGTCTCCTCGTTTAGAGGCTCGCGGTTGCGGCTTGAGCTCGGAGCGGCGTAGACATTGCTGGCAGTTTTCTCGGCGCTGCGGCTTTTGGGCGCGTTCAGGCGGGGCTTCCCGCTCTGAGGCTTGACGGCTTCCGGCGCCGCGGCTTCGCCGCGCAGAGCTTCAATCTCGTCAGCAGTCGGAACCTGGATCCTGGTCTGGCAAGAGGGGCAGGCGATTTTCGAGCCAAACAGCTCGACTCCCGCTTCCAGGTCAATGTTGCATCTCGGGCAAGCGAATTCAATCGACATAAGGTTTTTCCTTTGGACTGTTCTGTCGGGGCATACTATTAGGTTGGAATGCGGCATCTGAAAGCAAGTGTCCGAGAGTAATTCACTGGGCAAAACAAGGTTTGAAGCCACACGCATCCAAGCAGCTGCACGAGATAAGTTTTGAAGCGAGCCATGCGGGAGAATTATGGGCAGTCGAGCTGGGCTGCGTAGACGCGAAACCGCCGCCCTGTGGGCGGCGGTTTAAGGCGAGAGGCTTGTCCATCAGGGCAGAGTGAACTTGCCATCCTTCACCGAGCCGATCTCGTCGCCTTTAGAGATCAGCTTGACGTGGCAGACCTTTTCGTCTTTAGCCAGGCCATTGGATTTGCAGCGCATGGTCCAGAAACGGTGCCAACCTTCGAGGACTTGCTTGCGGTAATCGGCATTGCTGTCAAGGAAGTTGCTGGTGACGTCAAGGACAAGGGTGATTTCGTTGAGTTTCTCGTATTTCGCTTCCACCACGGTGGCCATCTTCTTCTTGCTGGCGCGTTCTTCGCGGCCGAGCTGCATTTTCATTTCGGTGACGGCTCGGTCGATGTCTTTCTGGACGGCGCTGGTGTCGATGATGACTTCCCCTTCGCCGGGCTGGACTTCAGGTTCCGGCATGACCACGGGCGGCGTCTTGTTGGCGACGATGACCGGAGCGGGCGGGGGCGGGGCGATGGCGATTTCCGGCGCCTTGGCATCGCCGGTGGCGTCGACTTCTGTGGCGATGTCGACCAGTTCTCGGACGGCGCCGGCGTACATCTCGGGGACCTTGGCGAGGCTGCGGCGGGTGCCTTTGCCGGCGCACTTGTTGCAGGGGGCTGAGGTCTTGCCGGAGCCATTGCAGCGCGGGCACTTCGAGCTGCCTTTACAGACCGGGCACTTCTTCTGGACGTTTTCGCCGCCGAGGCCGCGGTAGGCGATTTCGCCGCCTTCGCATTTCGATGAGGTGCAGGCGCCTTCCTTGCAGTTGGCTGAGCAGGCCTTTTCGATCTTGCCGCCGCCGCTGCAGGTGGCGCAAGTGTCGAGGAAGGCGCCGCTGTTGAGGAAGGAAAGGTGCGAGGCGAGTTCCTTGGCGGGGAATTTGTTCTTGATCTGGAGCAGGTAGGCGTCGTAGAAGGCCTTTTGCTTGTCGTTACTCAAGTGGGCGAGGAGCACGGTTTTGGTGAGGGCCGAAGCCAAGGTTTTGCTCTTCACCTTGAAGGCGGCTTCTCCTAGCTGCGGCAGGACCGACTGGTCGTTGCCTTGCAGCTTGATCGCCAGGGCGAGAACTTCCTTGTTGTAAAGTTTCACCGGATCTTCAGGCAGGACCTTGTCAGGGCGGACCGCGTCGAGGGTCGGGACCGGGCTGACTGGATCGAGGGGCTTGATCGCGAGGTCGGCGGGAGTGGCGGGGACGATCTGCATCTGCGAAGGGCGGCGGCCGGCGAGGCCTTCTTCGGCGTCGACGAGCGCGAGGGCGGCAAGAGTCCGGCGCTTCTGCAAGGCGGGATCGGCGGTGATCTTGTCGATCCGGCCGAGGTCGTATTCGGGGATTTTTTCCGCCAAGGTTTTGCGCATGGCGCCGAGACCGGCTTCGTCACTGGCGGAGAGAGCGATGGCGTAATCGGCGAGGCTGGCGCGCAGCAGCGGGTCGCTGGCGGCAAGGGCGGATTCCACCACCTTGCCGGCATCCGGGGCCTTGTCGGCGAGAATCTCGCGGGCGCCGTTCAGATCCTCAGCGCCCCAGAGACTGGTGGTGAGGAGCAAGATCAGGGTCAATGACGTCATCACTTTCATGGTCTGGCCTCTAGGGGGTTTCCAGCCGGCTGCGGCTGGGATTTCTTACGAATCGCAGTATAACACCATAAACGACGAATTCGCAAGGATATTATGTCTAGAACTGTCATCATCGGCGACATCCACGCCTGCCTTGAAGAACTCCATCTATTGTTGCGGGCTTGCGACTTCGATCCCCGCTGCGACCGTCTGATTTCACTGGGTGATCTGGTGCACAAGGGCCCGGAGTCGGCCGGGGTCTTGGAGTTTTTCATCGAGGGCGGACATCAGGCCTTGCTGGGGAATCACGATGACGCGCTGCTTCAGGCCTTGATCCACGGCGATCTCTATGCTGAAGCGGCGGCTTGCGTCGACCGGATCGGCCGGACCCGGCTGCGGGATTGGCTGGAGGCCCGGCCTTTGTATCTTGACGAGGCGGATTTTCTGGCGGTTCACGCCGCCTTCGATCCCGGCCAGGCGGATTTCCGTCGCAGCAGCCGCAAGGCGATGCTCAGCGGCCGCTGGTACGATCCGGATAGTGGCAAGGTCCACGCCAAGGCCGGAGATCGGAAGGGGCTGCGCCCCTGGTTCCAGTGTCATCCCTTGACCGAGGGGGATCGACCTTTGTTTTTCGGTCACTGGGCGGGGGCGGAGCTGCGCCGTCATGGCCAGGCGATCTGCCTGGATACCGGCTGCTGCTATGGTGGCCGCCTCAGCGCCTGGATCCTGCCGGAGCAGCGTCTGGTGCAGGTTTCCAGCGGACGTCCGAAGCAGTACGACTACTGAGCGGCGGCTGCGGGCAGTTTCATCTCAGCCGCAGCCGGAGGATCTGGAGGCGGTCCTTGATTTCTCCGAGTTCGAGCGGCCCGCCCCTGTCGGCGCTGAGTTGATCGAGTGTGGCGAGGAGGCTGCGGGCTTCAGTCAGGGCATTCTGCTCGGCGAGGCGGGAGAGGTCTTCGACGGCGAGATGAAGATAGAGCTGGGTGGCTTCGGCTCCGAGTTGCTCGGGAGCTTCGTCGAGCGCGCGTTCGGCGAAGCCGCGGGCGCGCCCCCAGTCGCGTTGCGCCTGTTCCCAGGCGACGGCCGAGCGGCGGCGTTCCGCCTGCACCGCTTCGTTATGGCTGCGGGCTGCGGCCTGGAGGGCGGCGCGGGCGTCATCGGCGAGGCGGCGCTCGGCCCGTCCGGTGGTCTTGACCAGGGTCCAGCCGAGGACTGCGGCAGTGACGACGAGGCAGAGGACGAAGGTGCCGAGGCGGTGGCGCAGGAAGAACTTGAAGAGCTGCTGGTCGACGCCGGAGCCGTAGGCGGTGACCGGCTGGCGGTTCCGCCAGTTCCTGAGGTCGTGGAGGAGTGCGCTGGCGTCGGGATAACGCGAAGCAGGGATCTTCTCCAGGCATTTCTCCAGGATCGCCTGGAGTTCGGGGGAGACGCGGCGGCCTTCGCGGTCGCGCTGCGGCGGCGACAGTCGGAGGTGCTTGACGTTGCCGAGGACGAGCCTGGTATTGCCTCCGGTGCCCTCGTGGAAGGGGTTGCGGCCGGTGAGGATTTCGTAGAGGACGACGCCGAGGGCGAAGACGTCGCTGCAGCACTCGAGCTGGGCCATGCGGCCCTGAGCCTGTTCCGGGGACATGTAGGCGGGAGTGCCGCTGATCTCGCCGGTGATGGTGAGCTCGGGGGCGGCCCCGGCGGTTTCGAGACGGTTGTCCTCGGCGCTCCACTCCTCCGGCGATTCGCCCTGCTTGAGATCCTTGGCGAGGCCCCAGTCGAGGACCAGGGTGGCGGTGTTGTCCTCGATCATGATGTTTTCAGGTTTCAAGTCGCGGTGGATGATGCCGAGGCGGTGGGCGTGGTCCATCACGGCGCAGGCGCGGAAGAAGACTTCGAGCATGCCGTCGATGCTGCGGAGGCGGATCTCGTCGGCATTCTGCGGCGGATGTTCGGGGTCGAGGAGGTCGCGCAAGGTGCGGCCGTGAACCTTCTGCATGGCGTAGTAGAGCTGGCCGCTCATCTCGCCGACGTCGTGCACCGGGACGACCCCCGGGTGCTGCAGGCGGGCCATGATCCGTGCTTCGTTGAGGAAGCGGCGGAGGGCGCGTTCGGCGACCCGATATTTCGGCTTCAGGATCTTCACGGCGACCTGGCGTTTCAGGTCGGTGTCGTAGGCGTCGTAGACGGTGGAGTTGCCGCCCGATCCGAGGACGCTGCCGAGCTGGTAGCGCGGGGCGGAATCGCCGAGGGCGAAGGAAAGAGAAGGCCCGTCGACCTTGGGCTGAAACGGGTGGTAGACCGTGTCAGCCGGGGCGGCGGGCTGTGGGCTTGAGCTCACGCTCAGCTCAGTCGGCTGGGCTTATTTCAGCAGGGCGGAGACGGCGTCGAAGTGCTCTTTCGCGAGGTCGTCGCTGTGGATGCCGAGCTTGCTCTTGGCGGTGAGCTTGACCTTGGTGGTGCCGGCGGTGGTGGCTTCGAGCTCGAAGATCAGGACCTGTCCCTCGGGCAGGATGGCGCGGATGTAGCCCTGCTTCTCGATGGCGGAGCTGAGCTGGGCTTCTGCAGGACCCTGGAGGTATTTCAGGATGGTGTTGAAGGTGTCGAAATAGGTGTGGGCGAAGTAGCCTTCCTTCTGACCCTTGTTGCCGATGTAGGTCGAAGCGCTGGCGAGAGTGACGCCGGCGGCGGTTTCGATGCAGCCGGTGGAGGCCAGGCTGAGGGCGCAAAGAGCAGTGAGGCAGGTTCTTTTCATGGTCGGGCTCCGGAATGGTTTGGCCGGAATTATAATCCGCAATTCCGCACTTGAAAGCATAAAAGGCCGAAAGCTTGCGAGGCTGGCGCGGACAGGATCGCCGCGCCACGAAAAAGCCCGGCATGAGGCCGGGCTGGAATTCTGGCTCCGCGAGCAGGGCTCGAACCTGCGACAGGGTGATTAACAGTCACCTGCTCTACCGACTGAGCTATCGCGGAACACAAAAATGTGGGAAGACGGGTCTGGCTCCGCGAGCAGGGCTCGAACCTGCGACAGGGTGATTAACAGTCACCTGCTCTACCGACTGAGCTATCGCGGAGTCTCAGCTTCCACCCGTTGCCGGGCTGAAGCGGAACGTAAGATGCCGCTCCTCGCCTGCCTGTCAAGGCGATGCCGCAAAGAAAAACGGGAGCGACTGTCATAAGCGCGCCGACGAAAGTGTCGTCAAGCTTGCCGCAATCTTGGAATCGGGGTTAAATTGGGTCGCCGCACCAGCGTGCAGCTCCAGCACTCCGTATCCCGAGGTCACTTTTCGCCCATGAAATCGGTCAAGATCCAGGTCGTCAACCGCCACGGCATCCACTGCCGGCCATCCAGCGTCATTGTCAAGGAGATGATGCCCTTCAAATCGCAGCTTCTGGTCCAGAGCGCCGCGGGCAAGGCCGATCCGCGGCGTATCCTCGACTTGATCACTCTCGGCTTGAAATGCGGCGACACCGCCACGCTCAGCGCTACCGGCGAGGATGAGGCGGCGGCGATCACCCGCCTGGAGTGCCTCTTCAAAACCGAATTCGACTTTCCCAAGACATGAGCACCGGCGGCGAAGATCCGGCCCTGCCGAAGGTGAAGATCTGCATCTGTGTCGTCCTGCTGTCCCTTGTCGTTTTCCTTTTCTGGTCAGCCCTGGCCGACGGTGGCTGGCAAATGATCCGCGAACGCCTTTCCTCGCAACCCCCAAAACACTGAGGTCCCCACATGCTCCCGATCATCTCGTCCGCCTTCCTCCTTGTCTCCGGCGTCATCTATCCCGAAAATCCCGGCAACGAAGACATCATCGAAGAGGAGAGCGAGCTCGCCTCCGACTTCTCCAACCTGGCCGTGGGCGGCAGCAGCCCGGTGTCGGTCAGCACGCAACGCAGCCAGAGCCGCGCCCTCAACATCGCCGGATCCTGGGGCGAGCAGGGCCAGAGTGCCGGTGAATGGTTCAAGGACCCTGAGCTCAGTCTGAGCGGCAATTACACCAGCTTCGACGACCATCGCCTCGGATCCGGCCACACCCGCAACCACCGCCTCGGCGCCAGCTTCACCACCGCCGACGGCGGCTTGTGGGGCTTCGGCATGGCCGAGTCGAACTACCGCGCCGGCTTCCCCAGCGCCTCCGAGGCCAACACGCTCGGCGGCGACCTCTGGTTCCACCAGGAGCTCACCGAGCACTTCGGTCTCGGCGCCTTCGTCATGGGCGACGCCGTGGACATCGAGAAGAAGAATGGCAACAGCTACTCTCTCGGCGGCGGACTCCTCGCTTCGAGCTATCACGACCTGGGTGCCGGTTTCGATTTCAGCACTGTCCACACTCTCAGTTATGTCGACTTCGATACTGACGACGACCTCACCTGGAGCTCGCTCGGCCGTCTTGCCTACGCCATCGACGAAAACTGGTCCTGCAGCGCCTGGGCCAGCTACAACGACTCTCTTTATTCGCACGGCTCCAACGACCACAGCTACGTCAAGCTCGGCGCCGACCTGACCTGGCAGGCGACCGAGTCGATCTCCTTCAATCTCGGCTACGAGACGACTCAGCTGCTCGAGGCCTACACCGACAACAGCCTGCTCTTCGAAGTGATCTACCGCTTCTGAGTCAGCCCCGGGCCCGGCCCGGCCCGGCCTTTTCCCGCAATCCCCAAGGAATCCCGCCATGTCTCTCCGTCTCCTCCTGGCCTGCCTCAGCTTCGCCCTCGGCGCCGCCGCCGCCACGCCCGACAAGGTCGATTTCGAGCCGGTCTACCCCAAGCTCAAGTTCACCCGTCCGGTCGACTGGGTCCAGGACCGTGCCGAGCCGCAGTTCGCCTACGTGGTCGAGCAGGAAGGGAAGATCTGGCGGGTCGACAAGTCCGGCGGCGACCGCAAGGAACTGCTGATCGACATCTCCGGCCGTCTCGGCCACGCCAACGAGGAAGGGCTCCTCGGCCTCTGTCTGCATCCTGATTTTAGCAGGAACCGTCGCGCCTTCACCTACGAGACCGCCGCCAGCCCCCGCCGCAGCCGTATTTGCGAATGGGAGCTCAAGGACGGCAAGATGGCTGGAGAAAAGCTGGTCCTTGAGTTCCCCCAGCCCTTTGCCAACCACAATGGCGGTCAGGTCTGTTTCGGGCCCGACGGCTTCCTCTATGTCGGCAGCGGTGACGGCGGCGCCGGAGGCGACCCCCATCAGAACGGCCAGAACACCCGCACCCTGCTCGGCAAGATCCTTCGCCTCGACGTCGACAAGCCTGCCGCCGGCAAGGCCTACGGCATCCCCTCCGACAATCCCTTCGCCTCCGGCGCCGAAGGAGCCCCCGAGATCTTCGCCTGGGGCCTGCGCAACCCCTGGCGCTTCTCCTTCGATCGCGACACCCGCCAGCTCTGGGTCGGCGATGTCGGCCAGAACCGCCAGGAAGAGATCGTCATCGTCCGCAAAGGCGACAACTGCGGCTGGAACCGCCGCGAAGGCGAGCTCTCCTTCCCCGAGGGCAAAGCCGACGGCAACCAGGACTTCCGCAACCCCATCTTCGTCTACGGCCGCAAGGAAGGCGTCAGCGTCACCGGCGGCTTCGTCTATCGCGGCAAGTCTCATCCCGCCTTGCAAGGCTGCTACGTCTGCGCCGATTTTGCCATGCCCAACCTCTGGCTGCTGCGGGAGAAGGACGACAAGCTCGCCGAGTCTAAAAGGATCAAGACCGAGAGCTTGAACATCGCCAGCTTCGCCGAGGATCTCGACGGCGAGATCTACATCCTCTCCTACTCCCGCAACAACGTCTTCAGGCTGAAAGCTCGGTGAAGCCGCTTTAGCCGCCTTCTTCGCCCCTAGCCACCGGCCGCAGCGGCGTTATCTTCAAGGCCGCAAGAAACCCAGGAGAAGCCCCCCATGTCCCGCAAACTCGTCGGCCAGCTCAATGCCAAAGGCATGCGCATCGCCATCGTCGTCAGCCGTTTCAACGACTTCGTCACCAGCCGCCTGGTGGAAGGGGCCTATGACTGCATCGCCCGCCATGGCGGCGACCGCGCCGACGCGGTGGAAGTCGTCTGCCCCGGCGCCTTCGAGATCCCCCTCGTCGCCGACCGTCTCGCCGCCAGCGGCCAGTTCGATGCGGTCATCTGCCTCGGCGCCGTCATCCGCGGCGACACGCCGCACTTCGACCAAGTGGTTTCCGCCGTCACCTCCGGCATCGCCAGTGTCGCCCTCAACCGCAACCTCCCCTGCGTCTACGGCATCCTCACCACCGACACGGTCGAGCAGGCTCTCGACCGCGCCGGCATCAAGGCCGGCAACAAAGGCTGGGACGCCGCCCTCACCGCCATCGACATGGTGTCTCTGCTGCGTCAGGTCTGAAGAAAAGCGGTCCGAGTGGTCCGGCCCGGCCTCGCCGGGCTTTTTTGCACCTCGAGCTTGCCTTGCCCCCCCTCCCGGTACTAGAGTGGCGCCAGGAGTCTCATTGATTGAACCTAAAAACCGCAGTAGAGCAGCGGAACCGGGTTGAAAGGTTGAAAGATTGAAACGCAAACAATTGAACAAGAATAACAAGCAATGAATTTGTGCTACCAGAAAGACTTGAGGGTCCTGAACTTTGCCAAGAGTCCTTCGGATATCATAACCTATTGCTGTTGTAGCTAAACCTTACAACCTTTCAACTGCGGTTTTTAGGTTGAATAGCCGGGAGGCCCTCATGCCATTGCTGCGTCAGCCGGGAGGCTTGTCATGAAGCTTGGTGACGCCTCGCGTCTGGAGTACATGCGCCCCGGAGAGATCCCCGACCGGATGCCGGTCTTCGCGGTGAAGGAGATCCGCCAGGCCTTGCGAAGCCGGATCTTCACCTGGAGCTTCTGCATCTTCCATCTCCTGATGCCGGTGCTGCTGATCCTCGGCGCCGTCTGGGGGCGCCGCCAGGAGTCCTGGATGATGTTGGCCTTTGCCGCCGCCCTGACGGTCCAGGTTGCCACTCTCACCCGCGCCGGCAGCCTCTGCCAGGAGCTGCATGGCAAGCATTACGAACTGCTCTGCCTAAGTCCCCTGCGCAGCGGCCGGATGATCTTCCAGAAATGGCTGTCGAGCCTGATGTTCGCGCCGCTCTTCCTGGCTTCGGCCATCCCTTATGTCCTGATGTTCCATTTCCTGACTCGCTGCGACCCCTGGCCGATGCTGCTGGTCCTCGTCGGCAGCTTCTTCTATGCCGCAGCCTCCTCGGCGCTGGTGATCCTGTGCAGCACGCTTTTTGGCACTATCCGCGACCTGCATCTGCTCAGGATGGTCTGCAGCCACGGAGCCAGCGCCCTGTCGTTATGGCTGCTCATTGTTATCGGCCTCGAAGCTCGGCGGGATCATCTCGACCGTGAGCTGCTGATCCTTCTTGGCTTCCTGCCGGTTTTCTCCTGGCTCTTCCTCGCCTTGGCGGCCTGTCACCTCCCCTTGCCGGGGCAGGTCCATGCCGGCAAGCGCCGCGCCGCGCTCCTGGCGGCGATGCTCTTCTGCGCCGGACTGGCCGCTCCGGTCTCGTATCCGGCTCTGATCATCTACCCGGTCGGACTCGCCTGGATCCTGGTCTTCCTTCATGATTTCTTCGTTCATGAATCGGATCCGAGGAAGCCGCCCGTGGCCGCCCGCTCCTGGTTGGACTTGCTCTTCAGCCCCGGACGTCTGCCGGCCTTCTGCTTCCATCTCTCGCTGCTTCTCCAGATCGCCGTCGTCGTCTACGGCATCGCCGCCGTCGCGCCACCGCAGAGCGCTCCGCGAAGCGTCGGGATGCCGGCCTTTATTCCTCCCCTGCCGCAGCTGGCGGCCATCGTCGCGGCCTCCTTCCTGGCGCATCCATTCCTCGCCCTGCTGCACCTGGCGGCCCGCGAGCGCCGCGAATGGCGCCTGGCCCAGCTGCTGCTCCTGCCCGGGCTCTGCCTGGTGTTCTTCGGCAGCGTCGGCGCCCGTCCGGCAGACGTCAACTGGCCTGAATTCGGGCACCTTGAAAATCTTGTCGCCTTCTCGCAGCAAATGGCGCTCGCCCTGCCGATGACGTATTTTCCCTTGCTGATGCTGCGCTTCCCCGTGCCGGCGGCGCGCCGCCTGATCTATTTCATTGCCGCCCTGGGATTGCAGATCGCCTTCTTCGCCGCGGCCAATCATGACGAACGACGCTTTTTCGTCGACATCGGCGAGACCGCCCTGCCCTGGCTTTGCCTCTTCTCCTCCTTGACCCTCCCGGTGCTGTGGATGTGCTACCAAGACGACTGCATGCCACGTCCGGCAAACACTAGAAGCGAGTCATGAGATTTGCTTCTTCCGTGAACCCGGGAAGATTGCCGGAAAAAACTCCAGGAAGTGAATTTGAATCCGAAGAACAACGGCCTCGATGCCGCCTTCCTCTGTCCCCATTGCAAGGGCCTGAACCAGGCGCCGGAAACGGAACGCAACACCTTGATGAGCTGCGGCCATTGCGACCAGCCGGTGGCGGTGCCCGGCGCCTTCACCGCGCCGGGTTCGGTCCTCGATGAATACGTCGTCAAGGAAAGGCTTGGCAGCGACGGGTTCTGCGACCTCTTCCGTGCGTATCACCCGGCGCTCGACCGCTTCGTCGTCCTGAAAGTCATGCTCCGCTGCCGCGAGAGGACCGAGTGCGAGCGCTTCGTCCAGGCGGCCCGCATCGCCTCGCGGCTCAGCCATCCCGGCATCGCCGGGGTCCAGGCGGTCGGCATCGCCGGTGACTGCCCCTGGGCGGCGATGGAATTCGTCGACGGCAAGACTCTGAAGAGCTTCCTCGATCGGGACGGCAGTTTCGCCGAGGCGGACGTCCGCTTCATCGGCGTCCACCTTGCCAAAGCCCTGGCGCAGGGGGCGGCGGCCGGCCTCCTCCATGGTGCCCTGATGCCCTCCCGGGTGGCGATCTCGCACGCCGGCGACGTCAAGCTTTTCGATCTCGGAATGAGCCGCGAGGACGGCGCCACCCCCGCCCCCGGGACGCCTCTCGGGGAAGAGGATTTCTACGCTCCGCCGGAACGGCTCCGCGGTTCTGCCGCGACGGCGGCGGGCGACATCTACTCGCTCGGGGCCATCCTCTATCACTGCCTCAGCGGCCGCCGCCTCTTCGAGGAGGAGCGCGAACGACGCGGGCTGGAAGGTGCGCGGTTGCACAAGGCGCCGGCGTTCGCCGCCGAAGACCAGGTGTCGCCGGAATTCGAAGCCTTGATCCTGGAGATGCTCGACAAGAATCCGGCTGCACGGCCGGATGCGGCGACGGTGACGGCCGCCCTGCGGCAGCTGCCCCCGCCCAAGGCGTCGAAAAGGCCCTTGACGCTGAGCGGCCTGGAGCCGGTCGATCTTCCCGAGCCGGTGCCGCGCAGTTCTCAGAGCCTGAAAGTGAAGATCTCGACCGCCGCCTCGCTTTCGAGCGCCAGCGGCCGCAATCCCGCGGTCAAGACGGCGAAGAAGCGCCCCTCCGCCGCACCCGCACTCGGCCCGAAGGTGCCGGTGGCCAGGCGGCAGCTCAAGCGCAAGCGTCACAGCAGCAGCGGCCGTCGCAAAGGACGCAGCTCCGCCCGTCCGGCCCCGCCCGCCGCCAGTGGCAATGGCCTTCTCATCGCCTCGATGGCCGGTCTCATCATCATCCTTCTCGTCGTCGTCCTGGCAATGGCGGTGAAATGACCTCACCGGGACCCCCCCCCCTTTCGTAACCCTTGGGATGCAAGAAAAAGAAACTCCGGAGCCGCCTGATGAAATCAACCTTCTCGTCGATCCTTCTGGCCATCTCGGTTCCGCTTTTGGCGGAAGACCCGAAACCCGCCCACGCCCAGAGCCGGGAAAGCCTCGATAAGGCGCTGATCGAGGCGGTCCAGAAGGAGGACGTCGCCGAAACCCGACGTCTGCTGACGGCCGGCGCTGACGTCCGCCATGCTCTTACCTCCGGCAACACCGCCTTGCATTTCGCCGCGGCGGCGGGACATCTGGAGCTGGTGAAATGCCTGATCGCGGCCGGAGCCGAGCTCGCGGCCATGGACGCCAGCGGGAATCAAGCGATTCATGACGCGGTGGGGCAGGGTCACAAGGAGGTCGTCGAGGCTCTCCTGTCCGCGGGAGTCAGCCAGGAGGCCCAGGACGGCAGCAGGCAAAGGCTCTTGCATCATGCGGTGAAACGTGGACAGGTGGAGATGGTGAAGTGGCTTCTGGCTCGCCGGGTCGAGGTCAACTGCGCTGATCGGATCGGCGTCGCTCCGCTCAGCCTGGCGGCGGAGAACGGCGATCTCGCCATGGTTCGTCTCCTGGTCGCAGCGGGAGCCCAGGTGGCGGCGAAGGAGAAGTCCGGAGACCAGGCCTTGCACTACGCCGCAGTCAAGGGCTCGCTCGAGCTGGTGAAATTCCTGCGTGACCAGGGCGCCGACTTGAACGTCCGCAACAAGAACGGCGACACCGCATATTCTCTCGCGGCCAGCCAAGGACATGCGGCCCTGGCCGCCTGGCTGGTCAAGGAACTCGAAGGAGCTTCTCGGCCTTGAGGTGCGATGCACAGTCAAGACAGGGATGGGAAGCTCAAACTTCCAAAGTCGTCAGTCGTTGCTGTGGGATCATCCCTGCCAACAGGCGGCATCACTCCACCGTCACCGACTTGGCGAGATTGCGCGGCTGGTCGATGGAGCAGCCGCGGGCGGCGGCGGCGTAGTAGGCGATGAGCTGGCCGGCGACGGC
>JBDKFG010000086.1:0-16741 GCA_039798785.1 Verrucomicrobiota bacterium
GCCGTCGCCGGCCAGCTCATCGCCTACTACGCCGCCGCCGCCCGCGGCTGCTCCATCGACCAGCCGCGCAATCTCGCCAAGTCGGTGACGGTGGAGTGAGTCAGGGCAAGCGGCCTCATAGACGATGCTCATGCATGGCAAGGCGTTCGACAGATTGAGTCAGACAAGGAGCTGCATGGCAGTGAGCACCCCGCTTTCGGGTCAGAAGAGCTCGCCTTGTCGGGGCTCGGACGGCAGGCCTAAAAGAGCGCGGGCGCGGTCACTGGTGACGCGTCCGCGAGGAGTACGGACGAGGTACCCTTCCTGGATGAGGTAGGGCTCGATCACTTCTTCGATAGTGCCGGCATCTTCACCCATGACCACGGCGATGTTTTTGACCCCGACGGGGCCGCCGCCGAACTTGAAGGTCAAAGCCTCGAGATAGCGCTTGTCGTATTCATCGAGTCCGTTGACATCGACATCCTTCATCGCCAAGGCCTTGTCGGCGGTGTCGCGCGTTATGGTGCCGTCGGCGCGGATCAATGCGTAGTCGCGAACCCATTGCAGGAGCTGGTTGGCGATCCGCGGCGTGCCGCGGCTGCGTCGGGCGATCTCGAAGCAGCCTTCGTCGACGGCGGCGACTTTGAGGAGTCCGGCGGAGCGGATGAGTATGTGCTTGAGCTCTTCGGCCTTGTAGTAGTCGAGGCGATGGACGTGCTGGCAGCGGGAGCGCAGCGGCGCTGAGATCAGGCCGAGGCGGGTGGTGGCGCCGATGAGAGTGAATTTGGGGATGTTTAGCCGTACCGAACGGGCGCCGACGCCCTGGTCGATCATGATGTCGATGTAGTAGTCCTCCATGGCGGAATAGAGGTATTCCTCGATGGCGATGGGCATGCGGTGGATCTCATCGATGAAGAGGACGTCGCCTTCCTGCAGCGAGGTGAGGAGGCCGGCGAGGTCGCCGGGCTTTTCGAGGACCGGGCCGGAGGAGGTCTTGATGTTGACGCCGCGTTCGGCGGCGACGATATGGGCCAAGGTGGTTTTGCCCAGACCAGGCGGGCCGGAGAGGATGAAGTGGCCGAGGGGTTCGCCGCGCTGTTTCGACGCTTGCACGACGATGTCGAGGCGTTCCTTCACCGCATCTTGACCGGGGAAGTCGATGAATCTTTTCGGTCTCAGGATGTTGTCAAGATCGCCGCCTTCCTTCTTCAGGGTCGAGGTGAAGAGGCGTTCAGCGCCTGCGGGTTCTTTCGGTTTTGACGCCATGAGAAAGGAGATCCGGTAAACTGGGTTGGCGGAAACGAGGGGGGCGGCCGCGCCCCAGGAGATTATCGGTTCAGCTCGGCGAGAGACTGTTTGACGAGGTGTTCGGAGCTGCGTTTATCAGGGGGTGACTTGGCGAAGATCTCCTTCACCGTCTTGCGGACCGTGTCGGGCCGGTAGCCGAGAGCTTCGAGGGCGAGGCAGGCGTCCATCAGTACCGGGCCGTCTTCGGCCGCGACATCCTCCAGGCCTTGCGCCGGCGTCGGCCCGCCGATCTTGCTGCCGCCGAGGGCCAGGGCTCCGACCTTGTCGCGCAATTCGACCACCATCCGCTCGGCGGTTTTCTTGCCGACGCCGTTGATCTTGGACAGCAGCTTGACATCGGCATCCAGCAGGGCCTGGGCGAAGTTTTTCACCGGCAGGCAGGAGAGTACCGCCAAGGCGGTTTTCGGGCCGATGCCGCTGACTCCGGTGACGAGGCGGAAGAGAGTCCGCTCCTCTTCGCTGGCGAAGCCGTAGAGCAGCCATTCGTCCTCCCGCACCACGAGATGGGTGCGGAGGACGACCTGGGCGCCTGGCCGCGGCAGGCGATCGTAGGTGCTCATCGGGATGCTGACGAAATAGCCGATGCCGCCGCAATCGATCACCGCATGGGTGAGTTCGAGTTCTGCAAGTGTGCCTTTGAGGTGGTGGATCATGATCTTGAATAGCCTAATTTCATTTTGTGTCGGCCTGAAGATACACGGGTTTTGACAAGTCCGCTGCGCGGCGAGGGGAAAACCCTGCAGGAAAAGCTCAGCTCCAATTGAGCGGTGCGGCGGCATCGCCATGTGCGGGCTGGGCCTCGCCGGCCCAGGCGAGGAGGAGGCTGTGGAGGGCGTTGAGGGACTGTCCGGGGAAGGAGAGGCAGCGGCCGGGCCGGAGGCGGCCGCCGGCGCCGCCGGCGAGGATGAGGGGAAGGTCGGCGTGGTCATGGCGGTCGCCATCGTTGATGCAGGAGGCGAAGATGACGGCGCAGTTGTCGAGAAGCGAAGCGGAGCCTTCCTTGATGACAGCGAGGGACTGGAGGAAGGCGGCGAATTCCTCGATGTGCCAGCGGTCGATCTCGGCGAGCTGAGCCAGCTTGGCGGGATCGCGTTGGTGGTGGGAGAGGGTGTGGTGACCTTCGCCGTGGCCGAGCCAATGATGGACGCGGTTGCTGCCGCCGTTGCCGAGCATCAAGGTGGCGACGCGGGTGCGGTCGAGACGGAAGGCTTCGGCGAGTATCCGGTAGAACTGGCGGAGGTGCTCGCGGGGATCGGGCGGGATGCCGTCGGGGATCGGGATCTTCGGCATGGGGAGGGATTGTCCGGCGGTGGCGGCGCGGGTTTCGGTACGGCACTCCTCCAGGCTGGCTAGATAGGCGTCGAGACCGTCGGAGCGCCCCAGCTCGCCGGCCTGCCTCCTCGCCAATGGAGTCACGGCTTCGAGCTGCTCCGCCTGAAGCCGCCTGCCGGCTTCGTCGGCGAGGCGGGCGGGCTCGCCGAAGAGGCGGCGGAAGGCATTGCGGGGATCGCATTCCTTGCCGGCCGGCCGGGTCGGCGAGGACCAGGACAAGTTGTTGCTGTAGGCGCAGGAATAGCCGGAGTCGCAGGTGCCGGCGGCCCGCCCCGGCTCGAGTCCGAGTTCGAGGCTGGGGACGGGGGCCCGCATCGAGGGCAGCGCGGCGAGACGCTGATCGACGCTGATGCCGGCTTGCAGGCCGGTCTTGTCGAGGCGGACCCCGGTGAGAAAGCAGCCGACCTCCCTGGCGTGGTCACCGGCGCCGTCCGGCCCGGCGAAGGCGGCTTTCTGCTGCAATCCGCGGATCAGGGAGAACTGCGACGTGAGATCCTGCAGCGGCGCCAGGCTGGCGGGGAGTCTGCCGAGGGGGCCGGCCGGCACCGGGTGATGCCAATGGGCGCCGACGACGCCGTTGGGCTGGTAGACATAGAGGATCCGAAGCGGCGCTTCGGATACGTACGAGGCGCGGCCGGGGAGGGCGGCGCCGGCAAGAGCGGCGAGGCCGACGATTGTCTGGCGGCGGTCAAGCATGAAGTGTTCTCCTAGTCGCTGCCGTGTTTCTGGAAAGCGTCACTGTTGACCAGCTCCCACAGCATTCCCCGGACGCCGGACTTCGAGCGGCTGAGGCGGTCGAGCAGGGCTTCATCGGCATCCTCAGGCTCTCTTCCGAGGGCGAGAATGAAGAACTTCAGCGCCAAGGCCCGGCGGAGCTGGAACTCTTCCGCGGCCAGGATCTGCTGGAGCTGCCGGAGGCCGACGATCCGCCTTCCGTCTGGCAGATGGCCAGAGAAATCCTCGGATCCGGCCGGACGAAAGCGCCCGAGGGGATCGAGCTCCTCGAGGGCGAAGCCCAGGGGGTCGATGCTGCGGTGGCAGCTGGCGCAAGAGGCTTTGCTGCGGTGGGCCGCGAGACGTTCGCGAGCGTTGCCCTGGGCGGCTGGGCCGGATTCGGCGAGGGAGCCGGCATCGGGAGGAGCGGGTGGCGGAGGCCGGGCGAGGAAATCGCCGAGGACGGCGCTGCCGCGCAGGACAGGGCTGCTGCGGCGGGGGCGGCTGGTGACGGCGGCGAAGGCGAGGGTGCCGAGCAGGCCGCCGCGCCGCAATTCCGAAGTAGGCAGTTCGACGCGACGGAAGCCGTCGCCGCCGCTCCAGGGCAGCCGGTAATGCTGAGCGAGTTCACGGTCGAGCCAGGTCCAGGAAGCGTCGACCAATTCGCGGGCGGGGCGGTCGCGGCGGATCATGTCGGTGAGGACGAGCTCGGCCTGGCGGCGGGCCGCCAGGCGCAGGGAGGGCTTCCACACGGCGGCGAAATCTCCTTGCGGCTGCCATTCCTCGAGGAGGTGGAAGCCGAAGCCGAGTCCGGCGCTGCGGCGTCCGAGGCTGTCTGAGCCGTCGACGAGGCGGTCGAAGTGGCTTTTCAAGTCGCGACGGAGCCTGCCGGCCTCGGCGCTGGCGAGCAGGATCTCGTCGGGTGCGGCGCCGGAAAGGAAGAAGCTGAGACGGGAGGCGAGTTCGACTTCCGGCAGGGGACGGAGGCCGGCGCTGCGGCTTTCGATCCGGAAGACGAAGGCGGGGGCGGCGAGGACGGCAAAGGCGGCGCGGCGAAGGGCGGCGGCGCGGCTTTCGCCCGGAGCCGGCACGGCGAGAGCGGCGAAGGGCGGCCACTCCGACTCGGCCGGCTGTCGCCTCCAGGCGAGGCGGGCGAAGCTTTTCAAGCCTCCCTCCTGCTGCAGCAAGCCAGCTGCGAGGCTCGGCGCCTGAGCGTTCCTGAATTCGACCCGGGCAAGCTGGAAATTGCGATCGAGCTTGCGTGCCGGCTCGTAGAAGTCGTTGAGAAATTCCAGCTCGACGCGGTTCTCCCCGGGGCGCAAGTCGACCTCGATATCGCGGCCCTTCCCGGAAGCGTCGCAATCGAAGGTCTCGCCGGCCTTGCCGTTGATCCAGCAGCGAAGGCGGCCGGGGCCTTGCCCGACCTCGTTGCAGGAAGCGAATAGCCGCAGCTTCCAGGCGCCGCCCGATGGCGTCGAGAAGTTGGCGGCGAGGCGCCCATTGGTCCATAGGCTGGCCTCGGTTTCGACCTGGCCCAGACCTTCGACGACCTGGAAGCTGGCGGCGGCGAGAAGGATCGTGCCCTGGCCCGGCTCCGGCAGCTCGCGCTCAAGGAGGCTGCGGCAGATCTCAAGATGGAGCCGTGTCCATAGCGGATTGACCCCGAGACTTGAGCCGATGGTGTCGAATCCCGCCATCAGGTCGTCGGCGGGGAGGCGGGGCAGGGCGCCCGGCCCTTGGAAGAGACCGGATCCGAAGAGCTGCTCGAGACAGGCTTCGTATTCGCTCCGGTTGAGGCGTCGAACCGGAGCGTTGGGAGCATGGGGTGCGGCAGTAGCGAAGGCTTTCCGGCGACCTTCGCCGATCCACTCGATAAGCCGCTTGCGGGCTTCGTCACCCAGCGGCGGCTCCGAGGTCGGCGGCATCAGGCCGGCTCGCAGCTGCTCTTCGGCACGGCGCCACAAGGAATGCTGCGAAAATGCGGCGCCCTCCAGGACGATCCGGCCCTTGGCGGATTCGCGGTCGTGGCATTCGAGGCAACCCGATTCTTCAGGCGGCGTAAGAGCCAGCGCCAGCGTCGCGATGCAGACCGGAAACATGCGGACCTCCTCAAGTCTTCAGGCCCAATCTAGCGCCATAAGCCTCTTCGGAAGAGATTTCCCGTCAATGAATTTCACATCGGACGACCTAGTTTGAAGGGGGCCAGGTCGACTTCGGGGCTGAGACCGCAGATCGCCTGGGCGGCCAGTCGGCCGGAGATGGCCCCGAGGGTCAGTCCTTCCATGTTGTGGCCGGCGTTGACGAAGAGATTCGGGCTTGCCGGGGCCCAGCCGATGAAGGGCAGGCCGTCGGGGGTCATCGGCCGCCAGCCCCACCACTTCTCCTGCACCGGCTCGGCCGTCGCCTCAAGCAGGTAGCGTTGGGCGGTGCGGACGATGTAGCCGATGCGTTTGTCGTTGAAGCTGTCGTCGTAGCCGGCGAACTCCATCGTCGAGCCGAGGCGGTAGCCGCTCTTGAAGGGCGTCACCACCACCTTGTCTTCGTTGAAGATCATCGGCAGCACCGGGCCCTTCTTCGGCTGCGGCATGGTGATCGAATAGCCCTTGCCGGGCTGGATGTCGAGACGGGCACCGACGGCTTCTTCGAGCTTGGGGGCCCAGGCACCGGTGGCGAGGACGAAGGTGTCGCCCGAGATCGATCCCGCTTGAACCGTCTCGACCGCGACGATCTTTCCGCCTTCTCGGATCAGGCGCCGGACTTCGGTCTTGTCGAGGATTTTGACGCCGCGTTTGACCAAGGCGGCCGCCATCTGTTTCATCAAGACATCGGGGCGGAGGTGGGTATCCTCTTCGCAGACCCAGGCGCCGACGCTGCTGCCGGGGCGGATGCCCGGTTCGAGCTCGAGGAGCTGCTTTTCGTCGAGCTTTTTCCAGTGCTGGCCGAAGTCGCGGCAGAGCTCTTCGGCTTCGCCGGCGAGGCCGTCGAGTCCTTTCTGGGTGCGGTAGATGAAGAGGCCGCCCTTGCGTTCGAACTCGGGGTCGAGCCCTTCCGCGGCGAAGAATTCGGTCCAGCTCGACTCCGCCTTGGCGAGAAGCGAGAACTTGGCCAGGGCCGCCTGCTTGGCGTCCCGATCGTTGCAGCGCAGGGCGAAGCGGGTGAGGAAGCCCCAGAGACGGGGATTCCACCGCAAGGGCATCGCCACCGGCGCATCCTTGCTCATCATCAGCTTCATCACTTTGGTGACGGCGCCGGGGATGGCCAGCGGATAGACGTGGCTGGGGCAGATCAGGCCGCAGTTGCCCCAGGAGCATTCCCGGCCGAGATCTCCCTTGTCGATCAGGGTGACTTCGACGCCGCGACGGCGGAGTTCGAGCGCGGTGGCCAAGCCGATGACGCCGCCGCCGATGATGACTGTGTGCATGATGAACCTAGGGTTGGAAGGGTTGAAAGCTTGAAAGGTTTGAAAGGTTTGAAGCAGCAACGGGGTCGCTGAGTCTTAAGTCGCTGAGTCCAGCTGTTCGGTTGTCGGCCTTTCAACCTTCTTTGATTCAGATGCCGTGCTTGAATTCGTCGGCTTCTTCGCAGATGACGCGAAGGTCGCCGTTGACATAAGCGGTGCCGGTGATGATCGGGGTGATCTTGCCGGCCGAAGCGGCCTTGTAGGAGGCTTCGAAGACCGAGCCGATGACCGATTGCTGGCGCCAGATCTGGCCGGGCATCAGCTTGCCGGCGGCGGCCAGGCAGGCGACCTTGGCGCTGGTTCCGGTGCCACAGGGGCTGCGGTCGTATTGGGCTCCCGGGCAGAGGACGAAGGAGCGCGAATCGGCGATTGCCGGCGAGCTCGGTGCGCCAAAAAGCTCGACATGGTCGATGCGCCCAGAGTTGAGCTCAAGCAGCGCTTTGAGACCGGAGTCGTCGATCGCCTTCTGGATCGCCAGAGAAGTCTTCAGAAGCTCGGGAATCAAAGCCGGTTCGACCTGGAGACCGTGGTCGCTGACCAGGAAGAACCAGTTGCCGCCCCAGGCGAGATCGCCGTGCACCGTGCGGCCCAGTTCGGGCACTTCCAGCGGGATCGATGATTCCAGTCGGAAGCTCGGGACGTTCTCCAGGGTGACGCGGCGGCCGCACTCGTGAATGGTGGCGCTGACCGCTCCGACCGGCGTTTCGATCCGCAGGATCCCAGGCTTGACCTTGCCTAGCCAAGCCAGCGAGGCGCCCAGGCCGATGGTTCCGTGGCCGCACATGCCGAGATAGCCGACGTTGTTGAAGAAAATGATCCCGACGTCGCAACTCTTATCCAGAGGCTCGACCAGACAGGCTCCGACCATGACCTCCGAACCACGCGGTTCGGTGCAGAGGCTGCGACGTACCCAGTCATGTTTCGTTTCCAGTATCTCAAGTCGCTGCTTGACACTCAGTCCGGACGCTGCCGAGTGCACTTCAGCTGGCAGACCTTCGACGACGAGACGGGTGGGCTCGCCCCCCGTATGGGAATCAATGACGCGCATCTTCCGGGCTCCTTTTTTGTAGGGAACCAAGCTACATCATTTGCAATTGTACGCAATATCAAAAATAGAGATTCCTGTTTGGAATCATTTCGAGCGTCTCCGCTCGAAGATCTTCTGTAGATTCTGCAAATCATCCAAGGAGGCGGAGGCTGGGTAGAGCAAGGACCGGCTGATATCGCCTTTCCAGGCGCTTCGCGTGTTCTTGGGCTGCATGCCGAAAGATACGGTGCTGAGGCTGCTCCAAGACTTCAGGTTTCCGATGAGGTCTCCTTGGCCGCGGTTGCCATTGAGGTTCCAGCGGCACTTGCCTGGGGAGACGAAGAGCTGGATGGAGTTGGCTCCCTTGATCTTGGCTTCGCCGAGATCATGGGATTGCGGGCCGGCGGAGCTGAGGATCTGGATTCGGATCCGTTTCCCTTTTTGCATCACGGAGAAATGAGCTTTGCCGCCGGCGTCCGTGAAGCAGGCGATGGTTTTGTCCTCGCGCGATTCGGCATCGGGGACGAAGCTCAGGGTGAAGCCGAAGGTCGAATTCTTGGCGATCTCGGCTGCTCCGGGGCGTTCGGGCGACATCTGAAGTGGGCCGCTGAAGAATCCGCCAGCTTGACTGAATTTCATCTCGCCGGTTTTGCTGAACTGGGCGTCGCCTTCAGGCTTGAGTTTGTTGCGAAAATGCGAGTCAGCTTCGGCGATGAAGACGTAGCTGAATTGCTTGCGGCCGGATTCGGCAAGTCCATCAGCAGAGTCCAAGGCCGGGGAGGCACTCAGCGAAGCGGCATCTTGCGTCGGCGGGGCGGCATCGGGAGCTTTTTTGTCGTGGAGCAGGAGGAAGAGGAGGATGAAGAACATGAGGATCAGAAGGACGGCCAGGACGATGATCTGCTTGCGGTAAGGTGCGAGCGGATGCGGCTGCGGCATTTCCCGGGTCCTGGCGGCGGCGCGGGGCACGGCGGCGGGAGGCGGCACCGGGGTGGTCGCGCGATGAGGACGGCGCTGATGCTTTTGCAAAGCCTTCTGGCATTCGGCGATTTCGCGGTTGAGATCGGCGAAGCTGGCCGGGCGGTCCTTGACTTCGAAGGCCATCAGACGCATGATCATCGCCGAGGTCGCGGGGGAGAGATCGGTGGCAATCTCGTGCGGAGGGGGAGGAGGGTTGCTGATCTTGCGGGACAGGATGGCGATGAGGTTCGGCCCGGAGAAAGGCATGCGGCCGGTGACGAGGTGGTAGAGGGTGGCTCCGAGCGCGTACAAGTCGGAGCGGAAGTCGATGTCGCGGCTGCCTTGGGCCTGTTCCGGGCTCATGTAGAAGGGGGTGCCGACGACGAAGCCGCTTTTGGTCAGGCCGCCGTCGTCGCCGAGATTCTTGGCGATGCCGAAGTCCATCAGCTTGACTTCTCCGCTGCCGTCGATCATGACGTTGGCGGGTTTGATGTCGCGGTGCAGCATGCGGCACTCCTCCCAGGCGTAGGAGAGGGCGTCGGACAGCTTGCTGGCGATCTTCAGGATGTCGGACTCGGCGATCCTCTTCTCCTTGCGGAGGCGGTCCTCCAGGGTCATGCCGTCGACGTAGCCCATGGCGAGGTAGTGGCAGTTCTCAAATTCGCCGGCGGCATAGGCGGGTACGATGTTGACGTGGTTGAGGCGGGCCAAGGTCTGTGCCTCATGGAGGAATCGATCGACCTCGCTTTTAGTGATGGTCGGATCATTCTTCATGATCTTGAGGGCGATGGGGCGGTTCATGCTGACCTGGCGGGCCATGTAGACTTCGCCCATGGCGCCGGCGCCCAGCCATTGCTCGACCTGGAAGCCGCCGATGAGCTTGCCGTAGCCGAATTGCGGCGTCGGCAGATTGAGGACGGTGTTGCATGCCGGGCAATAGACCTGCTTGCCGATGAGGTCGTCCTCGGCAGAAATCTTGGCGAAACAGTTCTTGCAGCGCAGTTTGATGACCATCATCGACCCCTGAAAACTCCCCTAAGTTAATCCGTGCAGCCGGGAACTAAAGCTCCTTCTTCAAAAATGCTGCCGAATGTCCGGAGCCATCTCCTCCACGGGTGGCAGCCAAAGAAATGGACTTGCAAAGGCGAAAAAACACCTCGAACTGTCTCACTTGAATCTGAGGATCAGCTTAGGGAGTTAGGGAACTGGGGAGTCAAGGGGGGGCTTGACTCCCTGAAAAGCAGCTTGAATGCCTCTCAGTCCAAGCTCAACTCGGTGTGATACACGTCGAGAAAACTTGCATTCCCCTGTCTCCTGGTGCTATGCTCGTCATTGCGTCCCCCGCACAACCCTTGATTGCAACCGGAATCCAGAAGGAACGACATGAAGCTCAGAATCCCCGCCGCCGTGACACTGGCCTTGATGGCCAGCGCCTGCCAAACCCCCATCCAAGATCATTCCGGCAGCGCCAATCCCGCGCATCGCCAGGCTTTCGAGAAGGCCAGCGCCGATCTCGATGCAGGGGGGGTGCGCTACACCTACATGAACATCCAGGCTCTCGAGCCTTGCGTCGAGGAGTATTATCAGCTCGGCGTCAAGATGGCGAAGGTCGCCATCACCGACAAGGATGAGCAAGCCCAGGCCCTGGTCACCGCCCAGATGGTTCACGACATCGTCAAGAACAGCGGACTCCTGGCTTTTGAATCTCTCGGCGACAGCTGCGTCAAGCAGGCCGACGGCTATTACCTGAACAAGACCTTGGTCCGCCATTCCCGTCCCGACACTCCCTTGCAGCAGTTTCTCGGCGGCCGTTCGGCTCCCCTGACCACGATCGATGCCCTGCCGGAAAGTTCCGTCCTCGCCCTCGGCGGCCGTCTCCACTTCAAGGCTCTGATCGATTGCCTCCGACAGTCGAACCCCGCCATCGGGACCGTCCTCGATACCCGTGTGGCGGCCTTCGAGAAGGAGGCCGGCATGACTCTCGATGAAGCCACCGGCCCGATCGAAGTGAGCCTTGCCCTGACCCTGGAGGACCGACTCATCACCTTCCCGATCGACGAGGAGAAATCCCTGACCAGCGCCGCGCCTGGCTTCGTCCTCGTCGCCGACCTGAAGAATCCGGCTGCCGCGTCGAAGCTCCTGGCACTGATGAAGAAGCATCTGCCCCACAGCGAAGCGGCAGGAGTCTGCAGCTTCAAGGCTCCGCAAGAGGATGTCTACGGCATCAAGCTTGATCGTCAGCTCCTTTTCTCCGGCAGCCGGATTATCCTGTCCAGCACGGACAAGCTGGGGCAGGAGGCCCTGGCAGCCAAGGGGTCTCTGCGCCAGAGCGGGGAATGGCAGAAGCTGTCCCGAGGCCTGCCCGGCCAGGGCACCGGCTTCACCTTCGTCTCGCAGCGATTCAGCCAGCAGATTGGTAGTCTGATCGACCAAGGCCTGGCCTTCGCTCCGGAAAGCAGCCGCGACGAAGCAGTCGAGCTGCTCGGCATCTACGCCCAGATCTTCAAGTGCGACCGCAGCTTCCACGCTCTCAGCCTGAGCGAATCCGACGGCCTCCGTTCGCTCGGCCGGATGCGCAGCAATCTGCCGGTCGCCGGGGATAAACTCCTGCTCGGCACCGCCACCGTCGGCATCGCGGCGGCGATGATCCTTCCTGCACTGGGGCAGGTCCGCGAAAAGGCCGAGATCACCAAGTCGAAGAACAATCTCAAGCAGATCGGCCTCTGCATCAACAGCTACTTCTCCGACGGCACCTCGGTGGCCTTCCCCGCCGTCGACAAGCTCGGCATCGATCCCATGACGCTTCGCACCCGCTCCGGCAAGCCCTACATCTTCCTCTTCGAAGAAGGTATGCCCTTCGCTTCGGTCAACAGCCCCTATTTCCCGCTCGCCGTCGAGCCGGTGGAGGAGTTCGCCCGCATGAACTCATGCAGCGTCCTCTTCGGCGACGGCCATGTGGAATCCTTCAAGGGCTCCTTCGATTCGCCCGCCGAAGTGGTTCGCCTCTGCCTCGACAGGATCAGCCGCCCGGAAGAAAGGGCCCTCGTCGAAGCCATGATCAAAAAACTCGAAGCCGCTCAATAATTTGGAGCTCCAACAGATGAATTCCGCACGCAGTCTCATCCCCGCCGCCCTGCTCCTCGCCCTCGGCGCCTGCAAGAGCTACCCGGCCAGCGCCGAAGCCTCGCACCGCGAGCAGTTCCACCAGATCAGCTCCGAGCTCGAAGCCGGTGGCACTTTCTACATGGTCACCAACCAGAGCGATGAAATGAAAAACACGGTGGCGCAGATGCGCAGCTTCGCCAGGATGATGAAAGACGAACCCGCCGCAGCCGCACTCTACGACGGCCTCGCCGGCTTCTACGAAAGCAGCGGCGCCACCACCCTGATCGGCTCGGGCGTCTCCACCGTAGAACGCGCCGACGGCCTGCAGCGGACCCGACTGGTCGCTGCCTACGGCCAAAGCCGTCCGGAGATCTTCAAGCTGTCGCCCGCCGGCCAGCCTGCATGGGATCTCGGCGGCCGCCTGCCGGCTGACACCGTCGCCGCCTTCGGATTCGCCCTCGACATCCGCAAGGCGCTGGAGCTGGCCTGCGCTTCGACGCCGCAGCTGAAGGAACGGATCGAGAGATTCTACGTCGAGTGCGAGCAGCAAGGCTGTCCGGCCGACTTGAAGGCCCTGGCCTCCTCGGATCCCGTCTGCCTGGCCTTCGGCATCACCCTTGACGCCAAGCAAACCCTTGAGCTGCCGGAAGTCGGACCGATCCCACTTCCGGGCGCCGTCACCGTCATCCGGGTCGACGCAGCCAAGCGCGATGCCCTGAAGCTGTTCCTCAAGGAGATCGCCGAGCCGGCGCAGCTCAAGCACCTGGTCAGCGAGCAGCGCGAGAGCTGGACTGCCCCGGAGCTTGCTCCCGGCGTCTCTCCCTCCATCGTCTTGCAAGGCGATCTTCTCGTCATCGCCTGCCGTCAGAGCCAGGTCGAAGCCGCCCTTGCCGGCAAGGATGGCCTGATGCAATCGAGCGAGTGGTGCTGCCTTGCCCAGGGGCTGCCGCAACGCGGCGACAGCTTCATCTTCGTTTCCGAACGTATCGGGAATGAAGTCAAGGGCCGTCTCGCCTCGGTCCTGAGCCGGGAGCAAGCCGCTCCCCAGGAAGTCATCGACACCCTTGAACAGCACTTCAGGAGCAGCCGCTTCTCGCTCCTCGCGATCAGCACTCAGAAGGAAGGCAGCGCCAGCCTCCACATCACTTCGACCCACGGTCCCGTCAGCCTCGGTGCCGTAGCAGTCGGCGGCATCATGTCGGCAATGCTCCTGCCCGCCCTTGGCAAAGTCCGGGAAAAAGCCCGCGTCGCCAAGCTCAACAAGGACCCCATCCACAAGTCGAAAAACCAACTCAAGCAGCTCGGCCTGTGCATGCGAATGTATTTCAGCGATGGCACCAGCATCCGCTTTCCTGAAGACTTGAAAACGATGTTCGACGATGAGTCCCTCCTGACCTCGCCGATCCATCAAGGCCGCCGATTCACCGTCGCCGACCTCGCGGCGGGGCGTGCGGACTATGTCCTGGTCAACACCGAGCGCCAGTGGGCAGAAATCAACAGCCCCGACATCGCCGTGATGTTCGAAAAGCCGAATTTCCACGGCGAGAAACTGAAGGGAGTGCTGGTTCTTTTTGGTGACGGCCATGTCGACACCGTTGCCGGCAGCTTCAAAAGCGTCGAAGAAGTCATCGAGGCCTTGCGGCTGAAGAAATAACCCTGTCGAGCAATGAAAGAGTGCAGGGCTTCGGCTCTGCACTCTTTTTGGTGCTCAGAATCGATCAAGGATGTTTTTCGAGCTGCCGGTGGACCATGTCGACAAGGTCGGCCATGCGGAAAGGTTTGGGGAGGAAGGCGACGGCGCCTTTTTGCAGGAGGCCGCTCTCCTCGACGCCGCTGGCGAAGGCGCTCATGACGACAACGGGGATCCCGGGACGTTCCTTCTTGAAGATCTTGAGGAGTTCGCCTCCGCTGATGCCTGGGAGCATGTAGTCCTGAAGGATGAGTCGGATGCGTTCGCCGTGCTGGCGGAAGGCGGCGACGGCTTCATGTCCGTTGGAGCAGGCGATGACTTCAAGGCCGAGCGATTCCAGCCAACGTTGGACGCCTTGCTGGATCAGGGGTTCGTCCTCGACGAAGAGGATGAGATGGCGGCTACTGAATTCGAGGCTGCCGCTGCTGGTCTCCTGGAGGCGGTTGCGTGGAGCGTCGGCGCCAGAGCAGACAGGGAGGTGGATTTCGAATCGGGTCCCTTGTCCAAGCCGGGTGTTGAGGACGACGTGCCCGCCCATTGAACGGGCGCGGTGATTGACCATCCACAATCCCAGTCCGGTGCCAGTCGGGCTGGTGGTGAAGAAGGCTTCAAAGGCCCGTTGTTCCTGTTCGGGGCTCATGCCGCACCCGTGGTCTTCAATCACCAGGACGGCCCAGGTCTGGCCATCTTTCTCGCGCGGCTCCACCTCGATCAGCAGCAGGTCCCCCTGCTTGCGCATGGCGTTGCGGGCGTTGAGGCAGAGGTTGAGGAAGATCTCCTGGAGGTCGTTGCGGCGGGCGAGGACGGGCGGGCAGCTGGCGGTCTTGAGCTTGACTTCGATGTTGGCTGGTATGAGGTGGCGCACCAGCATTTCGAGTTCACGGACCTGCTGGTCGAGGTGGATGGCTTCGGGATTTTCGTCTTCGCGGCGCCGGGCGATGCGAAGGAGGCTGGTCATCATCTGGGAGGCCTGATCGAGGTAGATCACGGTCCGGCCGAGGGCGGTCGCTACCTGTGGCTGGTAGCGGGATTCGCTTTGGCACCACTCGACGATGTTCTGGACGCCGGCAAGGATGTTCTTGAAGTCGTGGACGATGCCGGCTGCAAGGTTGGCGGTAAGGGTCATGTGCTCGATGGTCTCAAGGCGAGAGGTGTCGATCAGGACCGGCGAGATGTGGCCGGTGACCAGCGGCCAGCGTCCGGCCTTGGGGATGGCTGCGATCCGGTGCTCGACCGGGATGAATCCGGTGGAAAGCTTGAGGCGATGCTGGAGGAGGCGGGCGGCGCCCCCGGCGGCGACGGCCTCGACGGCGTCGTGCCACTCCTTGCGAGCCGTGTCGTCGATCAGGAGCAGCCAGGATTTTGCATCGTGCGCAGGGGAGCCCGGGGAGAAGTCCATTTCTCCATTGACGGGGTGATAGCTGTATGCGAAACTCACGCTCATGTCAACGGACCTTGTTCATGAAGGACTCAAAGACTTCAAAGACGGCGGGGTCGAAGAGCTTGCCGCTTTGTGTCTTCATGAAGCGGAGAAGATCCTGGTGCGCCTGGCCGTTAAACTGGGTTTCCTCGTCATAATAATCGCAGAGCCTGAGGATGCGGGCTTCGAGCGGCACGTTCTCGCCTTTCAGACCGAGATAGCCAGTGCCGTCGTAATTCTCGTGGTGTACGGCGACCAGTTCCATCGCAGCGGCAAAACCTTCCATGCCGCGGAGGATGCGTATGCCGGTCTGGGGGTGGGTGCGGTAGTTTTTCTGATCAGGGCCGGAGAGATAGGCTTCGGGAGTGGTGCGGAGATGCTCGGGCATCAAAGCGAGCCCGAAGTCATGGGCCAGGGAAGCCAGCTGCAAGGCATCCATTTGCACTGGCGACAGGTTCATCCGGCTGCCTGTCTGGGCGGCGAGGACGGCGACGCGACGGCAATGCCGGGCGAGAGGGCGGCTGGACTGTTCCAGGATGTCGCCGACAGCGGCGATTTCGGCTTCATGGTTGCGGCGGATGTATTCGTCGAGCTTGATGATCTGGCGGTCGCGATCGCGCAGTGTCTCTTCTAGGGCCCTGAGGGTCCTCGCGCGGGAGATCAGCTTGACGGCGGAGTTGAGCATGATGCGAAGCTGGGCCAGCTGCCAGGGCTTGCTGATGAAATAGGCGACGTCGGCCTTGGTCATCTCGTCTTCAAGTGAGCTGAGGTCGCTGAAACCGCTGAAGAGGATCTTGACGATTTCCGGATTGTAGGCGGTGACCCGACGGAAGAATTCGATGCCTGAGAGGTCAGGCATGCGGTAGTCGGCAACGACGATGTCGAAGGGCTCGGCCGCCAGCATCTCCAAGGCGATGGTGCAGGATGTGACGGTTTTGCAATGAAGTTCGTCGCTGAGGCTCATGAAGTGGATCTTCAAGAGATCGGCGATCTTCAGGTCGTCATCGACTATGAGAATGTTGACATGCATGCAGACCTCTCTGAGTCACTTAATCTAGCTTGGCTTTTTTCTTGTGCTTGCCGAGGAGGGCTTCTATTTCGGCATCGTTGACCAGGGAGTCGGAGAGTTTCGGTTCGGGGCCATTGGAGAGGATGATGCGACTGCTGTGGCGGTGCTCGGCCCAATAAAGCTTGTCACGCTCCCATGCTTCGGATTCTTTTTGGGTCTGTTGCAGCCGGGCCAAGGCGAGCAGGTCATTCAGTTCCTTTTGGGAAACCGTGGATCGGCGGATCGCTTCGCTGAGCTTGAGTTCCGGGATTTTTTGGGGCGGCGGGGGTGGGGTTTGGGCGGCTGCAGCCAGGAGCTTGTCTATGTCTCCTTGTTCGAGATTGCCGCTTTGATCTATAGCTTGAGCGGTGTAGACCGTGCTCTTTCTGGCGAGTTTCGGTGCCGAGGCGAGGAGAGCATCGATGTCAGTTTGAGAAATCGAGTTTCCCTCACTCTTGGTCATGGAAGCTTGAACTTGTGTAGAAGCCGAGGCCTGGGCGAGCAGTTTGTCGATGTCGCTTTGATCGAGGGAGACCGGCTCTGGGGCCTTGGCGGGAGCCATGGCCTGGGCGAGCAGTTTGTCGATGTCGCTTTGATCAAGGGAGACCGGCTCTGGGGCCTTGGCGGGAGCCGAGGCCTGGGCGAGCAGTTTGTCGATGTCGCTTTGATCGAGGGAGACCGGCTCTGGGGCCTTGGCG
>JBDKFG010000087.1:0-26489 GCA_039798785.1 Verrucomicrobiota bacterium
TGGCCTCGCTCCACCTTGACCCAAGCCGATATCCTCCGCACTACTGCACATGGCCCACCTCCTTATGGTTAATGGCTTTATGCTCTGGAAACAAGCGTTTGATCACGATGATTTTGCGCTCATTCTCCGGTGTGATGTAGACGCGAAACGAGTTGAACTACATGAATGAAGCGGGGGTGAGCTAGCGCAGGTCAAGCAAAATCGCCTCCCGCTATCAGGCGGAGAGGCGACGATGCCCAAAACACCGTGAACTTACGGCTTTTTGGCCTTGATATCTTCGGCGCTATAGCCGCGATCCTTCAAGATCGAGAGGATGACCATTTTCTCAGTCGCTGTAGGGCCTGTGAAGCCATTGTCGAAGTACATCCGGATAAGTGCATTATCGTCTTTGTATTCCAAGCGGGCTTTCGTTTCTTGCACCTCTTGGCTTTTTTCAGAAACTGCGTTGCCGACCTTCTTGGCGGCACTCCACATGCTGTCCATGAATCCCATAAGAACGCTCCTTACTTGTTTGTGTTATCCGGGCAAGTGGCCTTGGTGTGGTTGTAGCTATTGCAGACACTGCATCGTCTGGCTTCCGTGCAGGTCTGCGCATTGTGACCGGGTTGGTTGCAGATTGAGCAACGATTCGGCTGTGGGCAGTTTTTGGCTGTGTGGCTACCTGAGCCACAGATTGAGCAAGCCATTGATGATCTCCTCCTTTGATGTTTCTGGTGATGCGGATTAAGTCTCAAATGTCATTGATTTTATCGTTAAATCACATTCAACTCATTCTGTAAGAGAACCGTGGCCACGCCATTGGTGTAGGTTTCAAAGCCATTGGCAGTGCCGCTAAAAGCCCAACCAGCTTCCTTGTCCCAGGTGCCAGAGGTGCCTTTGATAGTTAGGCTGCCGGTGCCGCCGGACATCGCGAGCACATCCGCGAACTCCATCGTCAAGGTCGCGCCACTGGCCTCAAGGTCGATCACCTCAAGGTTCTTGAGAATGGTATCGGGCAAGGACTTGAGATCCAGGTTGGCAGACAGTTTCAAGGTGTCCGTGCCAGCTCCGCCATCGATCAAAGTGAAATCATTGCTGGCGAGGCGAATGATGTCGTTACCGCCCATCCCTTTGACAGAGTCACCAGTGCTAATCTGAGTAAAGGTATCATCTGCAATGTTATCACCAATGAAGTTGTCTGCATTGGCAATTCCGATCCATGAGGTGCTTGAAGTGGTAGCAATTTCTCCTGAAATCGCAATGGATGATGGGCCAGTATATATCAGTGAACTGGTTAACCAAAAGAATTGATTATTGATTTTTGCTGTTTTCGGCATATCAGGAACCGAGTAATAACTTATTAGCAAAGAGTCAGCCCATGGTGAAAAGGTTGTGAATCCACTACTTGCGTAATAAGTTCTGTCGGAGTAATAATACGCTTCATCGCTGTAAGGATGATCCTTGAGATCACGAAGGACTAAATTACCTTCACTAACATATAACGAAAACCCCATCTCGAGTAATTGAGCGCCAGGAGGAAGATCAGGATATTGCCTATAGCCAAATGTTGACATTGAATTAAAGGCTGAGCTCGTCAGATGATCTGAAATTGCGGTTTCGTGGAAATCATAGCTGTCGGTATACCTAGCAACCAAACGAATTTTTTTATTGTTTAAATTCAATGTGTTTGCGAGCACCAAACTTACTCCAGTTGCATAATCTGTCCAAGTCACTGCATCCGTGGAGGTCTGCCAAGTGTAATTCACAGCCCCCAGGCCATCGGCATCGGCCAAGGTATTCGTCGCTGTCAAGGTGCTCCCCCAGGCTGCAACGCCGTTAATCGCCACTGCTCCGGTCGGTGCACGGTTCTGGTGGAGGACGGCGCTGGTGAGCGCCGAATCCACACTTTCCAGGGCGCCTTGGCCATCGGTGTATTTGGCCGTGACCTTGATCTGCTTGCCTCTCATCGCTTCGGTCAGCACCAAAGAGCTGCCCGTGCCGAGGGTGCTTCCCGCTTGATCCTTCCAGGTGTAGCCAATCGTTCCCAAACCATCTGCATCAGCAAGGGTATTGGTGGCATTGAGGGTCTGTCCAGCGATGGCGACGCCGCTGATGGCCACAGATCCGGTCGGGGCGTCGTTGATGTTAGTCACGACGCTGGAAAGGACCGATTCGACGGCGGTCGAGATCCCGAGCCCGTCAACATAGAAGGCGGAGGCTTTGATCTGTTTGCCGACATGAGCCTGAGTCAGGCTTAAGGTCGGGCCGTTGCTGCCGACCAGGTTGCCGGCGGCGTCCTTCCACTGGTAGATGATGGGGGCACTGCCCATGCCGTCCAGATCCTGCAGGGTGTTGGCTGCGGTGAGCGTTTGGCCTTGGACGTAGCTGCCGGAAACACTGACCGAGCCGCTCGGTTGGTTGTTGAAGACCCCGATGGTGTTGGTGAAGTTGGAAGCCTTGGTTTCGGTAACGCCGTAGAAGTCGGTATAGCTGGCGATCACTTGCACCGTCTTGCCGATGTGGGAGGTGTTCAGCGTGAAGCTGCTTCCGGTGCCGAGGGTGCTGCCTGCCTGATCCTTCCAGGTGTAGGTGAGGCTTCCGAAACCATCAAGGTCGACCAGGCTTTGCACCACGCTGAGGACGCTCCGGTCGTAGGCGCCACCGTTGATGCTGAGGCTGCCGGTAAGCGGATCGTTGATATTCGCCACGAGCGAACTCCAGGCGGAGGCGACGCTTTCGCTTTGGCCATAGGCATCGGTGTAACGGGCGACTGCTTTGATATTATTACCCACTTGAGCCTGAGTCAGGACGAAGCTGCTGCCAGTCCCCTGAATGGCACCATTTTGATCTTGCCATTGGTAGCTGATCGCGCCCAAGCCGTCGACATCGCTAAGATTGCTGCTGGCGGTCAGCGTCTCGCCTTGCGTCGCATTGCCGTTGATCGTCACCGTGCCGGCGGGGGCATCGTTGAGGTTGGCGATCGCAGCCGTGTAGCTGGAGGCCGCCGTCTCGACGGCCCCGAAACCATCGGTGTAGGTGGCGATGACGCGCAGGGTCTTGCCTACTTGCGCTTGGCTCAGAAAGAGAGTATTGGCGGCACCTAGAACTGCGCCAGTTTGATCCTGCCACTGGTAGGTGACGCTGCCGAGGCCATCGGCATCGCTGAGACTATGGCTTGCGGTCAAGGTCTGACCTTGGGTCTTGGAGCCGCTGATCGTCACCGCTCCGGCGGGAGCGTCGTTGATGTTGCTGACGGCGCCGGTGTAGCTGGAAGCCAACGATTCGAAAGTCCCTTGGGCATCGGTGTAGCTGGCGACGACCCGGACGGTTTTATTGACTTGGCTCTGAGTCAGGACGAAGCTGCTGCCGCTGCCGAGCACCGTGCCGTTCTGGTCTTGCCACTGGTAGCTGATATTGCCGAGCCCGTCGGCATCGGCGAAGGTGTTGCTGGCGGTCAGAGTTTGCCCTTGACTTGTGGTGCCCGCAATGCTGACCGTGCCGGTGAGAGCGTCATTGACATTGGTGATGACGACAGCCGCCGAGCTGACGCTTTCCGCAGAGCCGAGAGCATCGGTGTAAGTCGCCAGGGCGCGTACTTGCCTTCCGCCGTGAGCATCACCCAGAGTCAGTGAAGGCCCGCTGCCAGTGTTGGTCCAGGTGCTGCCATTGCTGGAAACCTGCCAGATGTAGCTCACCGTGCCCATGCCATCGGCATCGGCAAGGCTGTTGCTGGCGCTGAGGACTTGGTCTTCTCTGGCCGTGCCGGAGATGCTCACCGAGCCGCTAGGCGCATCGTTGAGATTTGCGATAGTGGCGGTGAAGCTTGAGCTGACGCTTTCCTCCGCCCCAAAGGCATCGGTGTAAGATGCGATGACCTGGAGGGTTTTCCCGACATGAGCTTGTGTGAGGGTGAGGCTGGAGGCGGTACTGAGAATGTTGCCGCTGGAATCCTTCCAGACATAAGAGCGAGTGCCAAGGCCATCGGCATCGGCGATAGTGCTGCCAACGGTCAGTGTCTGACCTTGGGTCTTGGTGCCGTTGATGGTCAAAGCGCCCGTGGGGGCGTCGTTGATATTGCCAATCGACAGAGGGCTCGACATGACTGATTCCACCGTGCCTTGTGCGTCGGTGTAGGAGGCGGTGACGCGCACCTGCTTGCCAGCGTGGGCATCACCCAGCGTGAGACTGCTGCCGGAGGCGGTATTGGTCCAGCTAGTGCCGTTGCTGGAGACCTGCCAGGTGTAGCCGATGGCACCCAATCCATCGATGTCCGCCAGATTGTGACTGGCGGTCAAGATTTGGTCTTCGGTGGCTGTGCCGGAGATACTGACCGTCCCTGTCGGTGCGTCATTGAGGTTGACGACTGGTGCCGTATAGCTGGAGCTGCGGGTTTCTGCGGCCCCCAACGCGTCGGTATAGGCAGCCGTGACCTTCAGTTGTTTGCCGACGAGAGCCTGCGTCAAGGTGATTTGGTTGCTGCTGCCAAGGATGTTGCCGGAGGCGTCTTTCCAGGTGTAGCTGACTTCGCCCATGCCGTCAGCGTCCACCAGGGTGTTGCTGGCTCTGAGTGTCTGACCTTGGGTGGCAGTGCCAGTCACCGTCACAGTGCCGGCAGGAAGATCGTTGAGGTTGGCGATGGGCGCGGAGGGTGACGAGGAGACGGATTCAGCGGCGCCTTGGGCGTCTGTGTAGGACCCAATGACTTTGATCAGCTTCCCAACATGCACTTGCGTCAGCACGAGGGCAGCGCCGCTTGCGATGAGGTCCCAGACATTGCCATCGGTGGAGGCCATCCAGTTATACGAGACATTGCCCAAACCGTCGGCATCCGCGAGGCTGTTAGCCGCCGTCAGAGTCTGACCTTGGATCAGGCTGCCGAGCAGGGTGACGGCGCCGCTGGGTGCATCGGGGACATTGAGCACGGATGAGCTTGCCGCAGAGGCCACGGACTCTGCGTTTCCGCCCGCATCGGTGTAGCCCGCAACAGCGCGGATTTGCTTGCCGACTTGTGAGTCTCCGAGGGTGAATGTCTCCCCAGTGCCAATGGTGGTCCACACACTTCCGTTACTGGAGGATTGCCAGGTGTAGGTGACCATGCCAAGTCCATCGACATCGGCAAGGCTGTTGCTGGCGCTCAGGATCTGATCTTCCTGCACGATCCCCGCGAAGGAGACCGTGCCGGTGGGGGAGTCGTTGATGTTGACTACGGCGGTGGTGAAGCTCGACGCCTTGGTTTCCGCCGCACCCCAGGCATCCGTGTAGCTGGCGACAGCTTGTATGTTTTTGCCGACCAGAGCCTGATTGAGGGTGAGACTGCTGCCACTGCCCACGGTGTTGCCCAACGCGTCTTGCCAGGAATAGACGATGGTGCCGAGGCCATCGGCGTCGGCGAGGCTGTTCGTTGCGGTGAGCGTCTGGCCTTCGGTGGCAGTGCCAGAGACGGTCACAGTGCCGGTGGGCAGGTCATTGACATTGAGAATCATAGCGGATAGGGCGGACTCTGCCGATTCCACGGTCCCTTGATCGTCGAGGTAGGAAGCAGACACTTGGATTTGTTTGCCGACCTGGGCTTGGGTCAGAACGAAGCTGCTGCCAGTGGCAAGGGTGACGCCATTTTCGTCTTTCCAGGTGTAGCTGACGCTGCCGAGGCCATCGGCATCGGCGAAGGTGTTGGCTGCGCTAAGCATCTGCCCTTGGGTGGTGCTGCCTGAGATCGTCACCGAGCCCGTGCGGGCGTCATTGACGCTGGTGACATTCCCGGTGGTGGAAGAAATGACGGATTCGCTGGTTCCTGCGGCGTCGGTATAGCTGGCAACAACCCGGATGATCTTACCGACTTGAGCATCGCCGGGCGTGAAGGAGAGGCCGCTGCCGATCGTGCTCCAGACACTGACCGCGCCACCGCCGAGAAGGCTGGCGGACTGCCAGTTGAAGGTCAACTCGCCAAGGCCATCGGCATCGGCGATCTGGTGCTCAAAAGTCAGGGGCTGGTCTTCCCTGACATTGGGCGTAAGACCGATCCATCCCGTCGGGGCATCGTTGACATTCGCGATGGTAGACGTCAGGGCGGAGCTGACGCTTTCCGCAGCGCCCAAAAGATCCGTGTAGGACGCGATGGCTTGGATCTGCAATCCGACATGCGCTTGGCTCAAAGTCAGGCTGGTCCCCGTGCCGAGGACATTGCCAGCGCCATCTTGCCAAGTGTAGGAGAGAATACCACGTCCGTCAAGATCAGCGACGCTGCTTGCCGACGCAGTGAGGGTTTCGCCTTGAATGGCACTACCAGAGATGATCACTGCACCCGTGGGTGCGTCGTTGATGTTGGCGACGGCGGCTGAGAGGGATGAGGCAACGCTTTCGCTGCGGCCATAGGCATCGGTGTAGCTGGCAATAACTTGGATTTGTTGGCCGACCTGCGCTTGCGTCAAGGCGAGTTGATTGCCGCTGCCGAGTGTGTTGCCAGAGGCGTCTTTCCACGAGTAGCTGACGCTACCAAGGCCATCTATATCGGCCAAGTTGTTGCCTGCCGTGAGGACCTGTCCCTGAGTGGAAATGCCAGTGATGGCGACGGCACCAGCGGGAGTGTTGTTGATGTTGGCAATCGTTCCGCTCAGGGAAGAGCCCATGGATTCCTCTGTGCCCTGGCCGTCGACATAGGAAGCGAGCACCTTGATCTGCTTGCCGACATGGGCTTGGGTGAGGACCAGGGAATCACCATGGCCGAGCATGGCGTCCGAAGCGTCCAGCCAGGTGTAGCTGACGCTGCCGACGCTGTCGGTGTCCGCGAGGGTGTTGACAGCGCTGAGCGTTTGACCTTCCGCAAGGGTGCCGGCAATGCTGACGCTGCCTTCCGGAGAGTGATTGGTGAGGATGACGCCGTTGGCGAAAGTGCCGAGCTTACCAGTTGGGTCGCTGACGCTGAGCGAATAGCCGGGAGTGCCAACAAAGCTGGAGAGACGGGTGACGCTGATCAGCCCGTCATTCACATCGGCAAGGGAGAAGGTCTTGAGGGAAGCCGTGATGCCCTCGCGGTGGAACTCGATGCCCTTGGCGGATTTCACGGTGAAGCGGAAGGCACCTTCGAGAGTTTCGAGTGTTTCTTCGTCGCTGACGCCGAAGAGATCCCGGTTAAGGAGCTGGGTTTCTCCGGGATTCAGGACCAGTGGATTGAGGCTCAAAATGGGCAGGTCGTTGACCGTCTTGAAGACGAAGGGAACACTGAGGGAATCCAGCTCGACCTCGCCGTTCAGGAGCGTCAGTGCGAGGCTGGGGGCTTCTTGTCCACCATCATGCCTCAGGCTGACCAAGCCGGCCTTGAGCTCTGAGACGGTGAAGCTGTCTTGAGGTTCGGTTTTACCCGTGACCAGGATCTCAAGATGTTCGGCGTTGTCGACGCGCAGGATCAGTGAAGGCAAATTGACGCTGCTGACGACTTCGGGGGGAACACTGATTGGCAGCTTGCTCAAGCTCAGTTTGAGCGTAGCGCCTTCGGTGATAGCCAAGGGCGCTTTGATCGCGATCTCGTGGAGGGTGATACTGGCGGCTTCGGCAACGTGGCTGCCGTCGAAATGAACGCTTGCCAGCGCGGTGCTTTTCGCTATGGATGCCTTGCCGTCGCTGTCGATGGCGCTGAGGGTGAAGGACGGCGCGACGAGCTTACCGTCGTGCTTGAAGCTGACCGAGCCGGCGTCGATATCGGCAAGAGAGAAGGATTTGGCGGCGAAGCCGTTGAGGAGGAAGCTACCGCCTGCGACCTTGGTGATCTTGAAACAGATGTTGCCGGCGAAGGGGGTTTCCGCATCGGATGCGCTGATCATGTCGCGGGTGATGGTGAGGCTGCCTCCCTTGCGCAGGACCTCGGCATCGCTGCCGAGTCCTGGAACGCTGAGAATGGGGGCTTGGTTGACGGCCTTGTAGCTGAGCACGGGCTGCACTTCAGCGGAGGCGCTGAAGCCGTTGGCTTGAGCTTGGAAAAAGAAGCTGGGGACGCTGAGGCCATCGGCGAGGAAACTGACCTTACCGGCCTTGAGATCGGTGAGGCTAAAGCTGCCAGAAGCGCCGACTTCGACGCCGTTGGAGTAAAGCGAGCCACCAAGGACCGAGATGCTGAGGGAGTAGTCGGCCGCGCCGACCGTGAAGAGCGCACTACTGAGCTTGAACGCGGTGCCTTGAATGATGCTCAAGGACTTGACGATGAGGCTGAGGGATGACATGAGCGGATCTCCTGGTTTTGAGAGGAATCACGCTCAAAAAAAAGAAGCGTGACCTGTCATGCTCCCGAGAAGGCACCGCCAGGCGCCCGTGACAGGACATGAGCAGGCCACGCCCCAGCGGGGCGCGGTCTACCACATGCCATCCCTGTCACTTAAACTGGCGGTTTTTCTCGGGGACGATTTTGTGGCCGATTGCTAGAATCGACTATGTAGGACTCAGGCGAGGTGTTTGATAGGTGCGAATTCCTTGGTGGTTGGATTCTGGGAGTTACACAAGCACGCTACGCCGGGTTGTCCACTCGGGAGATTCCGAAGCGAAGGAGAATTCGGAGACGAGATCCGTGAAGTGGCGTCAAGGATGGCCCGGATCTGACCCATCGTAGCTGCCGACCATGAACTGCACCGCGTCTTCGGGGGACGGGTAAGTCAGAGTGGAGCTTGCCCCCTGTGGATCGAGAATGTCCACCACGAAGGCCGCTGCGTGGGCACGGGCCACGAGATCGTAGAATCCCATTGCAAGTCGAAGCTGGCCACCTTCGCGCAAGATCTGCGCACTCCGGCTGATGAGCTGAGAGTGATTCTCGTTGGAAGCAGCACGGCTCTCGATCCCCAACCTCGCGCAACGATGCTCAAGCGCCCAAGCGTGAAGTGCGGGCTTGAGATCGAGGGGAGACTGAGCTTGGGTGGCGAGCATAGGGCAATTCTTCTATGTTGTGGCGTTCAGGAAATGATGGGGCGCACTTAAGTGCTTGTCATTATAGTTGTCAATAGTTGTTTGAAGATTCTCTTGATTAAGCTTACCTACCTCAGCCCGCAGGGGCTGAGGAGGGGTAGTCAGTTTGGGGAGTCACCACGAAGTTGATGCCAACGAGGAAGTCAGATTCGTTTTTGAGCTGCTCGGACGACATTTGACGGTTGACGCATCGGAATGCAGAACACCCTTCAGCGCCCCATCAACGCCATCAACTCGGGATATTCGAACATTAGGCAGACAATGGAAGCGAATGCAAAAACAAAACTCCAGAGAATCATCCGCCACTTCGTTTTTCTGTTTTTAACTTCTGACGAGGCCAGCTGTAGACCAACCCAAAGCACCACGAAAACCATCCAAAGCTTGATCATGATTGATTTGCTCCATTTTAAAATTCGACGCAAATACTATCTTCCTAGATGCAGTTCTGCAATGCATAACGAAAGAAATCCACTGCCTCGAACTGGGTCGTGGTTGAGTCTGGCAGCTCAGTGGTGCGATCAGCTTTGGGAAGATGGAGTGAGACGATTCCATTCTTCTGCAGCCTCCCTTTGCGTGAGTTTCATCCTTCCAGAAAAACCGCAAATGCAATAAACATGATAACCAGCCCGATTAATTATCTTTACGATCTTAACTGGCCCCGCGCCACACTGAGAGCATGTAGCCAAGTTGGCTTCAGGACAGTAGTTGGCCTTCTCGTCTAAATATTTAATCATCCAAGGTGCGAGCTTCAGCCCTTCGGCGCTAGCTGCTCGGACGTAGGCGGCCTTGCGTGTAGGTTCAATTCTCGCGATGAGATGAGATGTCTTTGTCGGGTCGCTCCCTGCGTGGCGCCCTGCACCGAGGCGGGCACCACCCCGGGCTTCTTCTTGCCTTTCCACGGGGACGTCATTGGCGATTTTATTGGCTTCTTCAGCTGCGTGGGTCAGTATCTTCATGAGGGGGACCTTTCTTGGTGCCGGGTGCCGTCCGGTCGGTTCGGGCTTCTGCCCATGACCCAGCTTACCCCTGATTTGATTTATTGTCAATACAAATAATCAAAAAACACCCCCTCGGTTCTGATGAGTCAAAGATCACGGCGAGGGCACGGAATCGGAGTGCGACTGGCGGGCTGGCCATGGCCGGGCTTCTCGTAGATGGGCTTGCTGGTGAGGTGGCCTTGTCAAGGCGAAAGACGAGCTTGTCGACTTCGGCGCTCGGCGCGCTGGGAGATATGGTCGCGCTACAGTGCGGCTTTGCTTGCCATCGCAGCCTTCATGATGACGAAATTTCCTGCCGGCATCTTGACTAGGTTCTCTCTTGGAGTTAGCTGTTGCCTGTGACACTTCACCCTGTGTCGTCAAGCTAGGAACTGCCCCAGATGCCAACGACATCAAAACCACCTTCATCAGCTTCATCCTCATACGAAGTCAATAAGAATATCCATAAGCTATGGGTGGAGTCTTATTCGTATTTGTTTTTGACGAATGGCTGGAAAATGAACTGGGACCTGACCTCACTCCCGCTTTTAGAAACCTACTTCATTTTAAGATCTAGAGGACTTCTGTCCTGTAGAACTCCATATGGCCCCATCGACGAATCACATTCTGTTGATTATGCAAAAAAGCTCTCCAAGAGCGATATATACTTGGGTATTAAATCTCCATTCACAAAGACTAAAGCCAATGAGATCATCGACCAAGATGTCATCCCATTTATCGATTATCTCATAGCCACAGGCCAAACGCCGATTTATTACAAGAGTGAATTCCTTGATCTAATATTCGTTGATTTGAGGATGAAAATATACAAGAAAAAGTTCTATTTTGTGACATGTATAACTCCTTATCAGTTTTGTAAATATATCGCGACACCCAAAATGTCCGAGACCCTAAGTCCAAATGAAGTGGATGAAGAAGTGAGTTCGGATGCAGCGCCTATGTCAGTATTGCCTGACGACTTGCAGGTCGACAAAGTCGCAGAGTTAGATGTCGATACACTCTGTCTCGAAACCATCGAACAACTGAAAGAGCTGAAAGTCATCCTGAAAGAATTCATAAAAAATCCTTGGGAAATTAAGTTTGGGCCGCAACAAAACCCATACCTTTCAATCTTTTTAAACGCGATTAACCATCCGCCTGATAGCCAGCAACCGCTTCAGCTTCCATTTACCTATACTAAAATTCTTAAATTATGCGAACTTAAAGGCGATACACTAGACGCTCATACTTATGTTAACAACCCTAGAGAGGCGCGAATTCACTCTAATGCGAAAGATATTATTTCGTCATGTGTGCGGGATCTAATTACTGATGATTCAATCGCTAAAAAAGTTCAAAAGTTTATCAGTTGTGACGAATTAAAAAATTATTCCAGCTGCCTAAGAATGAACAAAGGTTCAGTTGAGAACCCCGCTGAATTATCCATCATTCAAGTCTTACAAATGATTAATGACAGCAAGGTTTTTGACTGTATTAATCTCATGCCATACGTCAAAAAAGATAACGTCAATGATTTGCGAACAGCTCTAGAACTTCTTGTTTTATATAAGCTTGAGGTGGAGAGGGGGTTCCTAACTGCTTACATGGATAAAGTCATATGTAATTCACTCATGGACAAGTCGATATTTAACACCAAGAGTTTTTACGCCTTTGAGGTGACAGCAGTGATTTTGCTGATTAAAAGCAGGAGGCTGATCGAGGTGTCAGAAATATATACGGATAGAAAGTATTATTTGCCATTGTTGAATTTTATCACTGATAGACTCTCTGATCTAAATCCCGTTTATGAATCATTTAACGCTAATTTGGACGCGGCGATCCGTCGTCTTCCAGCGGCTAATAGCAAGCCAAAATTTACACAGAAGGATTTACAGAGATCATTGTTAGTCCCTACATTGAGCGACGGTTTTATAAGTTCACTGGATCTTTCCTTGGATGGAGTTGATTACGAAATTGATACGGCTAGAGTTTTAATTAAGGAGAGCTCTGGAGTCATCAAGTCAAGTTTTCATGATTATTTAAAAAGGTGCTGCAAATCCGCGAAAAAAAACCTCGTTCAATTATCTCCCAATGGAACCCTTGTTTTTTATTGCGTGACATCGGTACGCCCAACTGAAGACCAGCAGAGTCTCAAAGATCTTCTTGAGCAATATTTTGAAATCGATAAAAAATGTAAACTCACTACAAACAAGCGATTAAATATCAAAATTGAATTAAGACGTGAGCTTGGGTGGGAAGCCGAATTCAGAGGATTCAATGATAAAGAAGAAATAACTAATATGCTTAATGAATACAGTGAATGCGAACGTTCGCCCAAAACAAAGTCTATAAAAGCTACGAACCCCCGATATGATTAGCCAGCATCCTCGCCAGGTATTCAATCTGGTCGGCAGGTAGCTTCTTCAAAGTCTCCAGGTACTCGCCAACTCCGACGGGCTGTTCGACTGAGCTGGAGATTTTTTCGTACTTGACCTTCTTCTTGCCGGAGGAATCCCCGAGCAGGTCAGGCATGTTCTCAAGATGTCGCCGGGTCGCGTCGAGGTTCGCATGGCGAGCGTAGCGCATGGTCATCTCCGCGTCCATGTGACCGACGATCTCCTGAATGATGGCCAAAGGCACCTTGTGGTCAGCGGCGTTCCAGACGAAGCTGTGCCGCAGGCTGTGGAGGTCCTTGCAGACGAATTTCCGGCTTCGTCCCGGCACCGTGCGGTAGCGGTCGATCTTGAGCCGTTCGAGTAGCTGGGCAAAGGGCGTAGAGATCGAGGCCGAGCGCTTGTAGTTCGCCGCCAACACGGGGAAGACGAAAGAACCTCTCCTGGGCAGGGCCTTGAGGTAGCTCATCAGGGGCGGCAGGATCGGGATCTGGACGACCCTCTTGGTCTTGTTCATCGTGCGGAAGATGGCCTCAGATTCGAACTTGATGTCCGACCACAGCAGGGTGCAGATGTCGCCCTTGCGGAGGCCCGTGTAGAGACCGACGAAGACCAGAGGCCGCAAGGTGTCTTCGTGCTCAGGGGCTTTGACGGCTTCGATGATCTTGGTGATCTCCTCTCGCTCGAAGGCGTCGCGCCGCTGGCTTTTGGTTCGCTTGAGCTTGGGGACTTTCTCAAAAGGGTTGACTGTCAGGCAGGCCTTCTCCATCGAGTAGCCGAAGACCATGCCGAGATTCTGGATGTAGGCGTTGACTGAAGTGCCGCTCAGGGGGTCCTTCTTGGTCTTGGCTTTGACGCCAGCGCGGACATCCCTGGTGCCGGCCTTGACATGGTTGATGTAGGCTTCGGCGTCCTGCTTGGTGACACTGGAAACGCTGGCGTAGTTCCGCTCCTGCGTCGCCCAAGCTGCGAAGTCATCCCAGAGGCTTTTGACGCGGCGGTCATACTTCTCCGCTGTGGCCACGGTTTTCCCCGTCATGTAGAGCCTGTAGGCATCGTCGAAGGTGACAGGCTGCGCTTTCAGTCGCATCTCCCGGATGGTCTCGTTGAGCTTCTCGATCTTGCCTGAGCGAAGCTCCGGGATGCGAGAGTCGACGACCCACTTCTCGGCCTGCTTGCGGTCGGTGCAGCCGGTCGAGCGGCGCAACTCCTCACCGTTGATGAAGACCTTGTAATAGTACACTCCATTTTCGCGGCGATAGAGCGAGCCTTCGCCGTACTTGAATTTGCCCTTGACGCGCCCCTTCTTCGGCGCTAGCGTCTTGGGGTCTGGATTAGGGATCTTGGCCATGGGAAGGAACTCCGGTGCTTGTGCTTGCCAAGCAAGTGTACACCTGTTACCACTTTGTGTCCAGAGTCGATTTCAATGAAGGGTAATGAACCAGGGTGAAAGACTGTGAAGAATTCCTGCAACCACTTACGATTCAGTAGCAATGAAGCCAGCGAGTCAAGCTCAGATATGTCTGGCTTGCTGTGTTCGTCGCTCATCGTCGCGAAGCGACGGTGTGAGTGTAGCCGGGGGTTTTAACCCCCGGATAGGATCGCAAGGGAATTGCCGTCGCGCAGCGACAGGATGACATTTCAGCGATGGCGACTCAAACGGCATCCCAAGCGCATCTGTCACCGCGTCGCTGCCGCGATGCCGAATTCCTCCCCACGCGCACCGGGGGTTGAAACCCCCGGCTACAATCATTCTGTCGCTTCGCGACGAGCTGCAGAGCGCGTAACTCAAACTGTGCTCGATCTGGACTTGCACAGGTCGAATCTTTTCGACCTGTCTCACTCGGATTTCAGGATCACAGCTTAGGGAGTTAGGGAACTGGGGAGTAAGGGAGTGTTTTGACTCCCCAACTCCCTCCTCCCTGACTCCCTGAAAAGCTTGAATACATCTCAGTCCAAGCTCAATTCGGTGTGATACACGTCGAATCTTTTTCATCGCCCATTTCGCAATCCCTCCTTCGGCATACCTTTGGGGCTTTCCGGAATCCCCATGCACACTCTCGAAAGCCTTCCCTTCAGCAGTTTCTACGCCGCGCTCGGCCCCGAGTTCGGCGCAGCTCTCGACCCCGACGGTTATGAAGACGCGTCTTTGGTCGCCTTCAACGATGCCGTGGCCGGGCTGATCGGCTTGGATGCCCGAGAAGCGAAGCGGCAGGAGATGGCGCTTTTCTGTGGTGGCGCCTGGATTCCCGCCTCGGCCCGCCCTTTCGCCCAGGTCTATGCCGGCCACCAGTTCGGCGGCTGGTCCTGGCGCCTCGGCGACGGCCGCGGCCTTCTCCTCGGGGAATTGCCGGCGACGGACGGGAAAATCTACGACCTCCACCTCAAAGGCGCCGGCCTGACCCCCTGGTCGCGGATGGGTGACGGCCGCGCCGTCTTGCGTTCGACCCTGCGCGAATTTATTGGCGGCGAAGCTTTGTTCGCCCTGGGCGTCCCTTCGACCCGCGCCTTGGCTTTTGCTGTTTCCTCCCAGCCGGTGCAGCGCGAAACTCTCGAGCCCGGCGCCATGCTCCTGCGCCTCGCCCGCACTCACATCCGCTTCGGCAGTTTCGAATATTTCGCCCACAATCAGATGCCGGAGCAGCGCGACCGGCTCCTCCGCCATGTTCTCGAACGCCATTATCCCGATGCGGCGAAGCTGTCCCTCGCCGAAGGAGCCGCCCACCTCTTCCGGGCCGCGGTGCGCAGCAGCGCCGAGATGGTCGCTGGCTGGCAGGCCGTCGGCTTCGTCCATGGTGTGATGAACACCGACAACATGTCGATCCTCGGTGAAAGCTTCGACTTCGGCCCTTACGCCTTTCTCGATTCCTACGATCCCGAGGCCTGCCCCAACCACTCCGATCCGCAGGGGCGCTATCGTTTTTCCAACCAGCCGGCAATCACCTTCTGGAATCTCAAATGCCTGGCAGCGGCCCTCTTGCCGGTCCTCGACAAGGCTGATGCGGTCGCGGCGCTGGAGGACTTCGCGTCGATCTATCACGACGCCTGGGCGCGGCGTTTTGCCCTGCGCCTCGGCTTCCGCCATGCTTCCGAGATCAGCACCGCACTGGCCCAGGCCTGGCTTGCCCTCTTGGCCCGGCACCGCGCCGACTTCGCCCTTTGCTTCCGCCGCCTTTCTTCCGCGAGCAACGAAATCGACCCGCTCCTCCAAGCCCAGATCCCCGAGGACGCCGCCCTTCTCGCCTGGTGGCAGGATTGGCGCCAGGCTTTGCGGGAATGCGGCGATGACGATGAAACCTTGCAAGCCCGGCTTGATGCAGTCAATCCGCTCTACCTGCCGCGCTCCTGGATCCTGCAGGAAGCCATTGATGCCGCCGCCAGGGGCGACTTCCAGCCGGTGCGAGATCTCCTCCATCGCAGCCAGAATCCCTTTGTCGCCATCCCCGGCGCTGATCGCTATTCTCTGCCGCCGGAGCCCTCGCAAAGCTGCTCTGAACTCTCCTGCTCTTCATAAACCCCGAGGTTTTTGCATATGACTTTGATCTTGATGGTCCATGGCAGCCGGGTCGGCGCCACCAGCCAGGAACTCGACGCTCTCGCGGCTCAGCTGGCGAGCGGCAGCGGCGTAGCCGTCACCACCGCCTACATGGAGCTTCAGCGGCCCAGTCTGGAGGAACGCATTGCCGAGCTTGCCGGGCATGGAGAAAGGCGTATTCGCATCCTGCCGCTGTTCATCCTTGCCGGGCGTCATGCGATGGAGGACATCCCGGCCCAGGTCGAGCTTTGTCGCCGCCGCTTTCCGGAATTGGAAGTCGAACTTGCGCCGCATCTCGGGGCACAGCCGGCCTTTGCGAAGGCTCTGATTGACATCGCCTGCGGCTAAGCACCTAATCCGACTCCGCCGGAACCGAAGCCTGCGGCGCGGGACAAGGAGACGCAGGGCTGTCGCCCCGCACCCCGCTTGGGGTCGCGACCCCAAACCCCTTATGAATTGGCGTCGCTGCGCTCCTGCAGGGACAACCCGTAGCGACTGGTTTTCCCTGACCCTTTCCCGACTTTCGCTCGCAAAGACACCCCAAATTATTCATTTGCTTAGTTTTGTGATTATGATACACGGCGTGTATCATGTGACAGGGGGAGCTGCACAAACTCAACTCTCGCCCCCGCGTTCCGCGAGTTTGGTATTTATATTAACAAGAATGGATCGCTTAACTGAAGTAAATCTTTTTTAATTTTTATTATTAAGACATGAAAAAGTGGCTGATCCTAAATTCCGCAGCAGCGGAATGGAATCGGGTTGAAAGGTTGGAAGGAAAACACATGAACAACAGCGATAAATGACGATTCTAGTTCGACCTGCATGACTGCCAGCCGGAGGAGTTGCCGAGCGCCCTCGAACACCATAACCTCTTGCTGTTGTAGCTGATTCTTTCAACCTTTGAACCTTCCAACCTTTCAGCTGCGGTTTTGGGCTGATAAAAAAGGACGACTGCCTCATGATGCAGTCGTCCTAGCGGGCCGGATGTCGGAATCAGGCGTGCGCGAGCTGGCGCTCTTTCAAGAACTTGTCTTCGTGTTTCTCGATCCAATCCAACAGGGCATCATCACCAAGGTCGCGCCCGGCTTTCTCAGACTCAAGCCACTTATGACGATTCATTTCGTCAATCTCGAGCTGGATCAATTCTTCGATGGTCATGGTTTCATCCTTTCGAATCGGGTCGAGCGGCCATCACGGCCTGAACGCACCCGCCATCATTTTACGCGCTCTTGGCATTAATGCAAGTGATTCCTTTTCTGTTTGTCTAGAGCTGTCGGAGGGATTAGTCGTGTTTGAGGCCGCGGCGAAATTCCCGCAGTTGGTGCAGCACCCAGGCGGGGGCATCGAGAGGCAGGTCGTGGCCGGCGCTTGGGTGAGTCGCCAGGGGCGCGTGGAGAGCACGGGACAGGGTGACGGAGCAGCTCGGGTGGACGAGGCGGTCGCCTAGCGAATTGAGCACGAGGATCGGGAGTTCGGACTGGGAGAAGGAGGCGGGCAGGCGGAACTTCGCCGCGGCGGCGAGCTGGCGCAGGGCGTTGCCGGTCTGCACCGGGCGATGGCCTTGGATCTCGCTCCAGAGTGGAAGAGCGGCGCTTCTTGCTTCGGGCGAATTGGAGACCAGTCCCAGGATGCCTTCCTCGCGGTTCTGCGGATCGCGTCTCCAGAGGGTGCTGAGCAGGACTGGCCAGGCTCCCGGTGAAAGACGCCGGAAGAAAGGCGAAAGCCAGGCGGCCGAGCTGTTGATCAGCACCAGGCCGTCGAGCCGACGTGGCCAGCCTTGCGCCAGAGACAGGCCCACCATGCCGCCGAGGGAGAGGGCGACCAGGATCCGGGGATGAGGCAGATCTGCGATCTGCTGCTCCAAGTCGGAAGCATAGTCGCCGATCGCCAGAGAGCTGCGCTCGCTGCGGCGTCGACCACAACCAGGCAGTTCTGGGCAGATGACGAGGTCGCCGGGAAAACACTGCCGGATCCTGTCGGGAAAATCGCCCCAGTGGCGGCTTTCGCGGACCAGACCGCGCAGCAGTATCCAGTGGACAGGGCGCGATTCAGCGGGCATACCAGCGGTTCCTCAGGTTCTGGCCTGGCCAGGGCCGCAAGTAGCCGCCGCCCGCCAGATCCATCTGTGCATTCCGCATCAAGTGGGCGCCCCTGCCTTTGCAGTGACTGCGATCTGCCATGCCGACCGGAGTGACTGCCGGGATGACGGCGATGCGGCTCATTTCGAGAAGCTGCCGCGAGGCATCATTCCAGCGGCTTGTCGAATCCCTACTTGAAGATTTCGCGCGGGTCGGCGAGGACGCCGGCGAGGGCGGCGGCGGCGGCCGAGGCGGGGCTCATCAGGATGGTGCGGCCGGTGGAGGAGCCCTGGCGGCCCTTGAAGTTGCGGTTCGAGGTCGAAGCGCAGAGCTGGTCGCCCTGGAGGCGGTCGGGGTTCATCGCCAGGCACATCGAGCAGCCGGCTTCGCGGAACTGGAAGCCGCGCTCGACAAAGAGCTTGTCGAGGCCCTGGGCGATGAGGTCCTTCTTGACCTGTTCGGAACCGGGGACGATGAGGGCGGTGACGTGCGGCGCGACCTTGCCGGAGTTCTTCTTGAGCAGACGCGCGACTTCCTCGAAGTCGCTGAGACGGGCGTTGGTGCAGGAGCCGATGAAGACCACGTCGACCTTCTTGCCCAGCAAGGGCTGGCCCTCGGTGAACTTCATGTACTCGTAGGCTTCGCGGTAGAGCGGCTTCTCGGCCTCGGGTGCCTTGGCGACGCTGGGCAGGGCCTGGCTGATGCCGACCGACTGGGCAGGGGTGATGCCCCAGGTCATCATCGGCTCGATGTCGGCGGCGTCGTACTTGACCACGTCGTCGTAGCTGGCGTCGGCGTCGGAGCGGATCGAATTCCAGTAGGCGAGCGCCTTGTCCCAGGCTTCGGCCTTGGGAGCGGAGGGGCGGCCCTTCATGTAGTCGTAGGTGGTCTGGTCGGGGTTGACGTAGCCGATGCGGGCGCCGCCCTCGATGGCCATGTTGCAGACGGTCATGCGTTCGTCCATGCTCATCGCCTCGAAGGCGCTGCCGGCGAACTCGTAGCAGTAGCCGACGCCGCCGTTGACGCCGAGCTTGTTGATGATGTAGAGGACGACGTCCTTGGCGTAGACGCCGGGGCGGAGCTTGCCGTTGACTTCGATGCGGCGGACCTTGAGCTTCGAGACCGAGAGGGTCTGGGTGGCGAGGACGTCGCGCACCTGGGAGGTGCCGATGCCGAAGGCGAGGGAGCCGAAGGCGCCGTGGGTGGAGGTGTGCGAGTCGCCGCAGCAGATGGTCATGCCCGGCTGGGTGAGGCCGAGCTCGGGGGCGATGATGTGGACGATGCCCTGCCTGCCGGAGCCGGCGTGATGGAAGACGATGCCGTGCTCGCGGGTGTTCTTCTCGAGGGCCTGGAACATCTCCTCGGCCTGGGCATCCTTGAGGGGGCGGAGCTGGGAATCGGTGGGGATGATGTGGTCGACGGTGGCGACGGTGCGCTCGGGGTACATCACCTTCCAGCCGCGGTCCTTGAGCATCTCGAAGGCCTGCGGCGAGGTGACCTCGTGGATCATGTGCAGGCCCATCATCAGCTGGTACTGGCCGGACGGCAGGCGGGTCACGGTGTGCAGATCGAAGACTTTGTCGTAGAGGTTCTTGCCCATGGAGGATCCTTGTTGGTGTGTTATCAGAAATGGGGTTCGGCGCGGCGGCGGCTCAAGTCTTGAGGCTGCCTGGGAGGATCTTGACGTCGTCGCCTTCGCAGAGGAAAGCGCTCATCCATTGATCCTGGGGGAGGTGGCGTCCGTTGACGGTGACGGTGGCGCTGCCGGGCTTGGCGATGTCGAAGCCGCGGAACATGACGAGGATGCCGATCGGGCTGGGGCTGCAGGTCGCTCCCTCGCCGTTGATCGTGGCGTTGATGGGGGCCGCAAGAGGATCGGGCTTGAGGTTCATGATCATCTTGGAGACTTCGGGACTGAGGGCTTGGAATCCCGAGGATTTGAATGCGGACTTGGCTTTCTTGGCCATGCTCAACCTCCTGGCGCGGCGATGACGATGTCGAGGCGGCAGCCGTCGCGAAGCACGGTTTCGCTCCAGGCTTGGCGGGGCACGACCTGGCCGTCGAGGGCGGCGGCGAGGCCGCGGCGCGAGGCGTCGATTCCCTGGGCGGCCAGGACGGCGGCGAGGGTGCTGCCGACGGGGTGGGGCTGCAGCTGGCCGTTGATCTTGATCTGGATGCTGGACACGGGGGGTTCCTGGAGAATTGGATTCCTACAATACCGCGCATCGATGCTCGGCCAAGAGTCGATGCCGCATTCCTCATGGAATTCAATTTGTAGCGACTTGGCAAAAACAGGGAAAGGAATACAGGTCCCGGAGCTCCGGGACCTGACTGGAGAGGTGCCGTGTTTGGCGTGAGAGTGATTAGGCTTTGTAGGATTCGAAGAGCCAGGTCGAGAGGTAGCGTTCGCCGGTGTCGGGCAGGATCACGACGATCTTCTTGCCGCTCATTTCCGGACGTGCGGCGACCTTGAGGGCTGCGGCCATGGCGGCGCCGCAGGAGATGCCGCAGAAGAGGCCCTCTTCCAGAGCCAGGCGTCGGGCGATGTCACCGGCTTCGTCGTCGCTGACCGCGATCACTTCGTCGATGACGCTGCGATTGAGCACTTCAGGGACGAAGTTGGCGCCGATGCCTTGGATCTTGTGGCGTCCGGCGATGCCTTGGGACAGCAGGGGGGAAGCGGAGGGTTCGACGGCGATGATTTTGACTCCGGGTTTGCGAGCCTTCAGGACTTCGCCGCAGCCGGTGACGGTGCCGCCGGTGCCGACACCGGCGACCAGGACATCGATGGAGCCGTCGGTATCGTTCCAGATTTCCTCGGCTGTGGTGTCGCGGTGGATTTTCGGGTTTGACGGGTTTTTGAATTGTTGCGGCATCCACGAATTGGCGACTTCGGCGAGCATCGCCTCGGCGCGGCTGACGGCGCCGGCCATGCCGAGAGCTCCGGGAGTGAGTTCGAGCTTGGCACCGAAGACCTTGAGGATCTGGCGGCGTTCGGCCGACATGGTGTCGGGCATCACCAGGATGCAGGGGATGCCGCGGACCGCGCAGGCCATCGCCAGTCCGATGCCGGTGTTGCCCGAGGTCGGCTCGATCACAGTCATGCCCGGCTTGAGGGTGCCGGCGGCGAGGGCGTCGTCGATCATCGCCTTGGCGATGCGGTCCTTGACGCAGAAGCCGGGGTTGGCGGATTCCACCTTCGCGATCACTTCGGCCCCGAGGCCGGAGGCGAGGCGATTGATGTGGACGAGCGGGGTCTTGCCGACCAGTTCAAGGACGTCTTTTGCGATGCGAGCCATGATGCCTCCGGGGTTGTACTGAAAGATAAGGGTTTGAATGCGGCCGCGCCAGCGCTTAGGACAAAAGGGGTGGCTCGGAGAGATCCATTATTCTAACTATGAAATACAGGAAATGCACGGCGGCGGCGGGTTCCGCTCAGTAGCATTTCAGCACTTTTTGAAGGGCATTGAGGAAGGCGGCGACTTCTTCGCAGCTGCTGTAGCGGCTGAAGCTCACCCGCAGGGCGGCAAAGGCGAGCTCGCGGGGCAGGCCCATGGCGGTCAGGGTCTTGTTCGGGCTGCGGGTTTCAGCGCTGCAGGCGCTGCCGGTGCCGACGGCGATGTCTTCGGAACCCAGGGCCCTTGCCAGGATCGCACCTTCGCTGCCGGGCAGGCAAAACATGACGATGAAGGGGCTGGCTTCGTCGCCTCCCGGAAACACCGGGACGATGGCGCGGCCCTTCGCATCGACCAGCCTTTCCAGTCCCTCGCGGAGCTGTCGCCGCAGCGCCAAGGCCCTTTCCGTCGCGACCGGACGCTCTTTCTCGGCGAGCTGCGCCGCCCGCGCCAGGTTGAGGGCGCTGGCCGCGTCCAGGGTCCCGGCGCGCAGGGCGTCCTGCTGCCCGCCGCCGAGGAGCTGCGGCTTCAGTTTCAAGTCGCGGCGGCAGATCAGGGCGCCGCTTGAGTGCGGCCCGTGGAATTTGTGGCCGCCGATGGCGAGGGAATCGGGGCGGCACTTGTCCCAGTCGCAGGGCGCCTTGCCGAGGCCTTGGACGAAGTCGACATGCCAGCGGGCCTTCGGCGCCTTTTCGTCGATCAGGCGGCGCCAGGCCGGCAGATCCGCCACCGCGCCGCTTTCGTTGTGGACTGCGGTGCAAATCACCAGCGCCGTCTGCGGATTCAGCGCCGCGGCGAGGGCCTCGAGCGGGATCGCGCCGCGGCGGTCGGGAGCGAGGGAGCGCAGGACGATGCCTCGCGAAGCGAGCTGGCGCAGCGGTTCCAGCACCGAGGGGTGGTCGATGCTGGAGTGGACCACTTCGTCGCCGGCCTGGAGCTCGGCGCCGAAGATGGCCAGATTGTTGCCTTCGGTGCCGCCGGAGTTCCAGATCACCCGCAGGCCGCCGGACTTGGCGCCGAGCGCGGTGAGCAGCTCGCCGGCGGCGCTGTCGAGGGCCCTCCGGCAGGCCAGGGCGAGATGATGCCCGGCGCTGGGATTGGCGAAGTAGCGCCCCTGGTTTTCGGCCATGTATCCCTGCAGTTCCGGAGCGGGGCAGGTGGAGGCGGCGTTGTCGAGGTAGATCATGGCGGCTCCATTCGGAAGGTTGAAAGGTGGAAAACTCAGGTTCAGCCGCAGACTTCGCGGATCGCTGCGGTGAGCGCAATTTCAAGCTGCTGGAATTCCGCTTCCCCGGCGATCAGGGGCGGCATCAGGTAGAGGGTGTCGCCGAGAGGGCGCAGCAAGGCGCCGTGGGCCGCGGCGGCGCGGCAGATCCGCCATCCGCGCCGCTCCTGTTTCGGCCAAGGCCGGCCGCTGCCGTCGTGCAGATCGGCGGCGGCGACAAAGCCGCGGCCCCGCACAGGGCCGAGAAGCCCCGTCGCGGCGGCGACGTTTTTCAGAGTCTGGCGTAGACGCGGCGCCTGCTCGCGGACATGCCCGAGAACTTCTCCCCGCTTCAAAATCCGCAGCGAGGCCAGCGAAGCCGCGACGCCGATGGCGTTGCCGCAATAGGTGTTCGAATGGAGGAAGGCGCGGCCGGTGGAGTAATCGTCGTAAAAACCCTGGTAGATGCGCTCGCGGGTGAGCACGGCCGAGAAGGGCGAGAAGCCGGAGCTCAGGCCCTTCGACAGGACGGCGAAATCGGGCGAGACCCCGGCGAGGCGGGAGGACAGCATTTCGCCGAGGCGGCCGCAGCCGTTCATGATCTCGTCGGTGATCAAGTGCACGCCGTTTTGCTCGGTCCATCGACGCAGACGGCGGAGCAGTTCGGGATCGAGGCAGAGCATCCCGCCGGCGCCTTGGATCAGGGGTTCGAGAACGACGCAGGCGAGCTCTTCGGCCTGGTCCTCGAGCTGGCTCCGGATCGCCGGCCACCAGGATTCAGGATCGGGGCGAACGAAGGCTTCGTCGCCGAGGTCGTGCGGCGGATTTTCGAGCTTGAGGACGGGCGGCAGGGCGCCGCGGAAAGGGCCGGAGTAGAGGTCGCAATCGCCGAGGGCCATGGTGAGCAGGGTTTCGCCGTGGTAGCCGTGCCGCAGACTGGCGAGGCGACGGCGTTTCGGCGCGCCGTTCTGGGCGTGGAATTGCAGCGACATCTTGACCGCGATTTCGACCGCGTCGGAGCCGGAGTCGGCGAAGAAGCAGCGCTGCAGATTCGGGTCGAGCAGGGCCAGTTCCTCGCCCAGCTCGACGATGTTGCGGTTGGTCGTCCCGGCGAAGATGACGTGCTCGAAATCGAGCATCTGGCGGCGCACTGATTCCAGCACTTCGGGATGACCGTGGCCGAGGCTTTTACACCACCACGAAGACAGGCCGTCGACCAGCTCGCGTCCGTCGGCGAGGCGGATGCGGCAGCCCTGTGCCGAAACCACTTCGAGCAAGGGCTGCTCTTCGTGGTCCTTCATCTGGGTGCAGGGATGCCAGAGGTGGCGGAGGTCGCGGGAGGAGAGCATTGGGGGGAGGGGGGTTGAGGTCTGGGACGGATGGGACGGATGGGACGGAAACAAGTTGAAGCTGAAGGTGAGCTCATTCCTTCTCAGCTGAAGTGTCTTTCGTGGTCAAATTGAGCTTCGTTCAAGCCTTCACCCGTTCATAATAAGTATTCCGTTGCACCGGGGTGTAGCCCGCTTCGCTGATCATGGCGCGGACCCCTTCGACCGTGGTCTTGTTGACGAAGCCCGCTTCGGCGTGGACGTTTTCTTCGAAGAGGGTGCCGCCGAAGTCGTCGGCGCCGTAGGTGAGCGAGCTCATGCCGGTCTCCTTGCCTTCGGAGAACCAGGAGGCCTGGATGTGCGGGAAGTTGTCGAGGTAGATCCGCGAGAAGGCGAGGATGCGGTAGTAGTCTTCGGCGGTGGTGACCCGGTCGACCTTGCGGCCGAGGAGGGTGTTGTCCTTCTTGTAGGACCAGGGGACGAAGGCAGTGAAGCCTTTTGTGCGATCTTGAATGGCGCGAATGGCTTCGAGGTGTTCGACGATCGATTCGGGGTCTTCGCGGTGGCCGTACATCATGGTGGCGGTGGAGACCATGCCGATCTGGTGGGCCGTCTCGTGGATTTCCAGCCATTGGGCGACTGGCTGCTTCTTCGGCGAGATGCGATTGCGGACGCGTTGCGACAGGATTTCGGCGCCGCCGCCGGGAAGCGAGCGTTGGCCGGCGTCGTAGAACTGCTGCAGCACCTCGCGGATGCTGAGACCGCAAACTTCGGCGATGTTGCCGATTTCCGGGGCCGACCAGAAGTGCGGCGCGATCTCGGGGAATTCCGCCTTGCACATGCGGATGATCGCGAGGTAGTAGTCCATCTTCAGGTCGGGATGCAGGCCGCCCTGCAGGAGGACCGTCGTGGCCCCGAGCGAGCGGGCGTTAATGAAGAACTGCCGCACCTGGTCGAGAGTCAGGGTGTAGCCTTCCTTGTCGTCGCCGGGCTCGCGGTAGAAGGCGCAGAAGAGGCAGTCGGCGGTGCAGATGTTGGTGTAGTTCGGGTTGGTGTCGACGACGTAGGTGACTTCGCCGGGGGGATTCTTGGCGTTGCGGATGGCCACCGCCTGCTGCTGCAGGTCGAAGAGGCTGGCGCTCTTGAGGAGTTCGACACCTTGCTCGGGGGAGATGCGGCTCATGGAATTTCCTGGGTTGATTTCAGCCTCGAAGTATAGTCCGATAGCTTGGGATTGCACCCCACCAAGACTCTCAGGCCTCATCGCACTTTGCCCTTGCCGCTCTATTTTTGCGGCCTTCACAACCGCATTTCCCGGAAATCCCCATGACCTGGCTCCGCCCCCGTGCCTTCCCCCTCCGACTGAAGGAGATCCCTTACTCGCCGCCCCTGGTGCAGGCGCCGATGGAGGGCGTCACCAATTTCCAAGTGCGCAACGCCTTCGCCCGGCTCGGCGGGGTCGGCCTTTTGACCACCGAATTCGTCCGGGTCTCGAGCGGCGCCTTGACCGAGAAGGTGATGCGCCGCCACGTCCTGAAAACCCCGGGGATACCTCTTGCGGTGCAGATCATGGGCAACGAGCCCGAGCTGATGGCCGAGTCGGCCCGGGTCGCGGCCCTCTGCGGCGCCGATGTCGTCGACGTCAACCTCGGCTGCCCGACCAAACGCGCATTGAAGGGAAATGTCGGCGCCGCGATGCTGCGCGATCCCGAGCTCTGCCACCGCGTCCTCCTGGCGATGCGCGAGCAAGTTCCCGGCCTCTTTTCGGCCAAGATCCGCGCCGGTTTCGAGGAGACTTCCCACGTCTACGCCATCGCCGACGCGATCCGTGCCGCGGGGGTCGACTTCCTCACCGTCCATCCTCGCCGCCGCAAGGACGGCTTTCGCGAGGGGACTTGCGACTGGCGGATCATCGGCCTTTTGGCCGAGAAGCTCGACCTGCCGGTGATCGGCAACGGCGACGTCTGGTGCGCCAGCGACAGCCGCCGGATGATGCAGGAAACCGGGTGTGCCGCGGTGATGATCGGCCGCGGCGCGATGCGCAACCCTTTCATCTTCCGTCAAAGCGCCGCCCTGCTGCGCGGCGAGGAGCCGGAAAGTCCCGATCTGGTCCTTCTGCTCGCCTGGTATCGCCAACTCGCGGCGGAATGCCTCGAAGCCTTCGGCGGCCACGAAGGCGGCACCCTCGCCCGCCTCAAGGAGGCACTGGTCTATTTCTCCGCTTCGGTGCGCGACGGCATTCCCTGGCGCAGCGCCATGGTCCGCTCGACCCGCCTGGAGGAAGCCTTCGAGCACCTCGAGCGTCTCCTCTCTGAACGCCCCCTGGAGGACTTCGATCTCTTCGCTGAACGAGCGCCGTGGGCGAGGAATCCCGGTGGAGCGGATTGCAGTGAATAGCGAGCGTTGAGGCTTTTCTCTCGCTCATTCGGTAATGAACCCTAAATTCCGCAGCAGCGGAATGGGACCGGGTTGAAAGGTTCGAAGGTTGGAAGGCAAACACATGAGTGCGCCGCGGCGAGGGCAAGCCGGAGACCTTCAATTTCCTCGGGTTCACCCACATCTGCGGGCAAAGCCGACGGGGCGATTTCCAGCTCAAGCGGAAATCCCGTCGCGACCGGATGCAGGCGAAACTCAAGGAGATCAAGGACGAG
>JBDKFG010000088.1:0-16142 GCA_039798785.1 Verrucomicrobiota bacterium
GCGCCTGACGCATGACTCGGGGACAGCGTGACTCGCTATGTCTTCACTGTCAAGGACTTTCACCTTTTACTCCTTGCCGGTTTCTCCGGCGCACTCATGGGCTTGCGTTTCAACCTTTCAACCCGGTTCGATGTCGCTACTGCGGTATTTAGGATAAAGCTCAGTGGGCTGACGCTTGAGAATGTCCATCTGGGTTATTGTTAACTAAGTACCTCGCTTGATCACGTCACTTTGACCATCCCCGAATGGTCAGTACACCGGACGCTTGAATAAAAAGAAAAGATCCGCGTGTTTCTCGTCTCGTTTTCCCTCCAAGCTGGTAAATCGATATCTGTGGAGGCTGTCATTCCTTCACGACTTGCGGCGTTTTAGAAATGCATCGACACGAAAGATGCGTCATGACGATCCCTCACGGAGCTGTGGCCATTCGCCGGCGCAGAAGACACATCCCAGTGGAATTTTCGAGAACAGCACAAAGGAATGCAAGATGAACAAGAAATTGAGACAGCTTTTGCTTCTGGGGCTCGCGGCGCTGTGGCCATTCGCCGCCGCTGCAGAAGATGCATCGAAAGACAAAGTCCGGATTGACTCGCCGCAATATGGCGTCGTGTACAATGCCTCGCGAGGAGAGTTTTCCATCGAAGCGAAGCCTTCTGGAAAACTCTTCGTCCCGGCTGGCCGCTTGGCTGGCGGGGTGGGGAAAGCCACATCGATCCCCGTCAACGACTCGAAATTTGGCGTCGGACAAGGACTGGAGATCCGTTTCGACTCAGGCCATCGCAGCCTCATCGCCATTTATCCCGGTTTGCCCTTCGTGTTGATCAAAAGCCAGCTCCACAACAGCGCCAAAAACGCGCAAGAGCTCAATAAAGTCGAGCTGTTATCCTCCTCTCTGGATCTGGGCTTGGCACACGACAAGATCCAGACGCTTGGCACGGGAGGGCTCTTCCCCCCCGCCAAAAACCCGGGCAGCTATGCCTTCCTAGCCCTTGCCGATCCCGCAACTCGAGCCGGCGTCGTCGGAGGCTGGTTGACTCATGAGCGCGGCAGTGGCGTGCTTTTCTCCCCCGTCAAGGATGGCGTAGTCAGCCTGCAAGCCCGGATTGATTACGGCTGCCTGCGAATCCAACCCGGAGCCGATGCGGAAACGGAAACCTTGGCGATTGGCTATTTCGATGACGCCCGTTTCGGTCTGGAAGCCTATGCCGACGCCATCGCCAAGGTCTATGCAGTTAAACTTCCTCCCAAACAAGTCGGCCATTGCACCTGGTACATGGAAAAACATGGCTTCTCGTGCGATGAGAAACATCTGCAAGAGTTGACCGCCTATGCCAGCAAGAATCTGAAGCCGTTCGGCTTTGATTTCATCCAGATCGATGACGGCTGGCAGGACGGGAAAAGCAAGAACGGCCCCAATAAGAATTTCACCACCCACCGTTCTGGTGGCGCATACCGCAGCGGGATGAAGGCGACAGCCGACAACATCGCTAAGTCTGGTCTCATACCCGGGATCTGGTTCATGCCGTTTGCCGGCACCTGGGATGACCCATTTTTTGCCGACAAACAGGACTGGTTTGTCAAAACGCTCGACGGCAAGCCTTACGATACCTCCTGGGGTGGTACCTGTTTGGACATGACCAACCCGATCGTCCAAAACTATGTCCGCGACATGGTCAAACGCATCTCGAATGAGTGGGGATACAAGTTCTTCAAGATGGACGGCTATTGGACCGGCAGCGGCACCAAGCAGATCTACGTCAACAATGGCTACCACGAAGACGGCATGGGCGATGCCGTCTTCCATGATAAGAGCAAGACCAATATCGAAGCCATGCGGATGGGGACGAAATTGATCCGCGAGGCGGTCGGCCCGGAGGTCTTCCTGCTTGGCTGCTGCGTCTCCCAGAACATGCGCTCCTTCGGCGGCACCTTCGGCTTGCTCGACGCCATGCGCGTCGGCCCCGACACCGGCGCCGATCAGATCGGCGCGCCTCACGCCTCGCGCTTGTGGTTCCTCAATGGCCGGGTCTGGTGGAACGACCCCGATTGCGTCTCGGTCAGGAAATCCGTGACCATCGAGCAGGCTCGTCTGAACGCTTCGTTCACCAACATGTCGGACACCCTTTTCTACAACAGTGACTGGATGCCTGACTTCCCGGCGGATCGTCTGGATATTATGCGCTGTTGCATGACAGCCCATAATCTGCCCTCGCGCCCGGTCGACGTCTTTGAAAACCAGCCGGCTAGAATCTGGCACCTGCCAGCCGCCAATCGCAAGGAACGCCGGGACCTGGTCGCCCTCTACAACTGGGACAAGAAGAAGCCATTGACAATCTCCTGCCCGGTTGACCGGATCGGCCTGCCCAAGGCCGATGAGTATGTGGGGTTTGAGTTTTGGACCAAGAAATTCATTCCGCCGTTTAAAGGGACGTTCACCTGCGACCTGTCGCGCGGCCCCGTCGCCCGGATCGTGTCGGTCAAACCCGTGACCGGTTATCCCGTACTCATCAGCACCTCACGCCATATGACGCAAGGAATTGTGGATGTAACGGATGAAACATGGGACCTGGAAAACTCCCGATTGTCCGCCACCAGCCAGCTGGTGGCGGATGATCCCTATGAAATTCGGATCGTCGTCCCCTTGGGACAACAATCATGGAAAGCCGCAAAAATCACCGTCTCGGCAGAGGATGCGGCCGCAGGAGTCAAAGCGGAACTCAAGCAAGATGGTCCGAAGGTCTTCGCTGTTATCAACAGCCCCGCCAGCCGCAAGGTGAAGTGGGACTTGTCCTTTGAGCGAGCTCCAGTTTCAGCCAGCCCGGCCAAAGCCGTCACCAATCTCCAGGCGAAAGCCGGATACGGGCAGTTCACCTTGACTTGGGATGAAACCGGCGACGAAGGCTATCGCATCACTCGCGATGACGGGAAAGTCTTTATCACAATGGGGAATGTATTCTTCGACGACAGCTTCACCAAGGCTGAATCCATTTCTTACAGCGTCGAGGCACTGAACTACGAAGGTAACCCCGGAAAGCCGACCAGTATCAAAGCCGTCCCCGCAGGCATCCCCACCAAACCAGAAAAGCCGACCGTTTACCTTGAAGATCTTAAGTTGCACTATGCCCTCAATGATTATGTGAAACCCAGCATTAAGAAAAACATCTCCGGCCAGCCCTTGTCGGTCGGCGGGGTCACATACGAACATGGGCTCGGCGTGCATGCCAGATCGTGGACCCATTGTGCCATCCCGGCCAACTCAACGCGCTTCGTGGCTGTGGTCGGACTTGATGACAAAGTCAAGGACAACCCACACACTAGCGTGGTGTTCGAAGTTTATGGTGATGTCAAGGAAATGGGGGAAGAGCCGAAACTCCTGGGAAGATCTCCGGAATTATCGAAAGAAACCATCGCCGAATGGAGTTTCGACATCGAATTGAACAGTCGCTACAAGGAGTTGCGCCTGATGGTCAGCGATGCGGATGATGGCATCGCCGGCGATCACGCCAACTGGGTGGACGCCGGGTTCGTGACTGGCAAAACGGCGGCGAACGGTGTGGTTCCGGCCGCTCAGTTGGTGGATATGTCCCGCCGCGCCGACGAGCTCAAAGCTCTCCGCTGGGGAATGTTCATCTGCTGGAGCCTTTCGACTTTCTCCGGTCAGGAATGGCGTTCAGATGTGAAGGATGTCGCGTATTTCCGCGCCAAAGAGGTGGATCCCGAGCAGTGGGTGAAGACCGCCAAGGAAGCTGGCATGGGATATGTTTTATTCCGGGTGAAGGATCAGGATGGTTTCTGCCTCTGGGATACCAAGACCACCGACCGCAAAGTCACCAAAGCACCGCTTGGCCGGGATGTGCTGGGCGAGCTGCGCAAAGCCTGCGATAAACACGGCATCAAACTGGCCCTCTGTTTTTCCCAAGGTGAATTTAGCCAGCATAAAGAATTCCACCCCGCCGGCGGCTACACTCCGGAGATGCAAAAGGCACAGTTGACGGAACTGCTGACGCAATACGGCCCGATCGAGTTCCTCTGGTGCGATCATGCGCTCGGCAACGGCGGCCTCAATCACGCCAAGCTCGCCGCATTCGTGAAATCGTTCCAGCCTGGATGCTTCGTCGGATTCAGTGGCGGCGACCCAAAGGGCGCGGACATCCGCCTGGATGAGGAGACGGGCGCGGCGAGCCTGCTGGCAGACAAGCCCGCGGACGGCGCTGCCAGTTATCGTTTGGCGGCGTTCACCTACCCGATTCTGCCGGCGCACCAGGGCGGCGCGGTCTGGTACTACTCCCTGCCCAAGCACGACACGCTCTGCCATCCGGCGGAAAAGCTGTATTCGGATTACCTCGATGCGGTGAAGCACGGCAATCTTTTCTCCCTCAATGTCGGACCGGACTATGACGGCAAGCTGCGCGCAGTCGATGTTGCCACGCTCCGCAACGTTGGCGAGATGATTCGCACCCAGGCCCCGGAATCGCCGGACATCGCCAAGAAAAAGCTTCGCCGCAATCAGTCAGACCAGAAATGGCGGCAGGATAAATTCATGATCCTGGCCTTCGGCGGTCCGACGAACGATGCTCTCGCCGATGCCTACGCCAAGGCAGGGTTCAACACTGTGCTGACCAAGGTTGAGCACCTCGATCTTTGCGCCAAATACGGACTGCGCTCCGTGGTCAAGGATGCGACTCCCGCACAGGCCGCCAACTTCCGTGAGCACCCCGGCGTCTACGGCTGGTGGGTCCAAGATGAACCGATCAAGAAGGAGTGGGTCAACGTCGGGCAGATGACGGACGCCTTCCATGAAGCCGATCCCCATCATCCTGCCTACGTCAATCTGGCAGGGTGGGAAAACCTCGACGCCTACTTCAGAATCGTGAAACCCTGGTTCCTGAGTTTCGATGTCTATCAATGGTGGCACGGAGGGTCCGATGTGCCGTCAACTGACGCCTACTGCAGCGAACTCGAACGACACCGGATCGCCGCCCTCAAAGCCAATGTCCCTCTTTTCTGCTGGGTCGAATCCAACGCCGACTGGCGCTACGCCAACGGCGTCGCAGGTGCCGGATATCTGGCCGACAACGCCGCCATGATGAGGCACAGCGTCTGGCTGGCGCTCGTTCACGGATCGAAAGGCATCCAATGGTTCACTGCCGGCCTGGTTTTCGACAAGAATGGCAAGCTTCTCCGCTCGGGTGAAGATGTGAAAGCGATCAACAAGGAACTTGGAGCGCTGGGGCCGATACTCATGACGCTGCGATGCGACAAAGTGTACCACACCAAGCCGGTTCCCAAGGGATCTGTTGCCATATCTCCGGACTGCGAATTCGCCAGTCCCGACGCTGATGTCAGCTTCGGCATCTTCACCGGAGATGCGGACATGAAGCATGTCATCGTAATGAACCGAGAGATAAAGCCGGGCGCAATTAACGCCATGCGGAATATCACCGTCGATTTCAAGAAGCCACTCGCAATCGAAAGATTCAATGTCGATACCGGCTCGTGGGAAGCTCTGGCCATCAAAAACGGAGACGGGAAATACTCGATATCCATCGACCTCCTTTCCGGCGCAGGTGCCCTCATCCGCTGCCGCAACCTGAACGAAAGATGACAGGAAATCAAAATGAAAAATATCGTCTTGCCACTCGCCTCCATGCTAATTCCGATGTTATTACCAGTGCATGCCGCTGAGACAGCACCATCAATGGTCGTTGCCGAAGCTTTGTCAGTGGAAGCGGCACCCAAGGTCCGCCGGATTGAAAACTTCAACCGGGATTGGAAATTTGCTAAAGGCCAGCAGGCAGGGGCGGAATCGGTAAGCTTTGACGATTCAGGCTGGCAGCCGGTGCGTCTGCCCCACGACTGGGCCATCAGCGGCCCTTATGATCCGAAGAGCGATGCCAACACCGGCAAGCTGCCATGGAAGGGAGAAGGATGGTATCGGAAATCGTTCGCCGTAGCCGCCACCGACAAAGGCAAACGCGCCTACCTTGATTTCGATGGCGTGATGGCCATGCCCACGGTTTACATCAATGGACAGAAGGCTGGCGGCTGGGATTACGGCTATATGTCCTTCCGGATTGACGCCACCGAGCTGCTCAAGCCTGGCCAAATCAACACTGTTGCGGTTCACGTTGATACCCGTCCCCATCAGTCCCGCTGGTACCCCGGCGCAGGCATCTACCGTAAAGTTCAACTCGTTTTCAACGAGCCAATCCATATCGCGCACTGGGGCACCTTCGTCACCACGCCAGAAGTGGATGCCGGTTCGGCGACGGTCAAGGTGGAGGTCACGGTGGAAAACCATGCAACGGCGGCAGACATAGAGGTCGAAACCGTTTTGCGCGATCCAAACGGAAAACAAGTAGCCGCATCACGTGAGAAAAAAAACATTGTGGCCGGGAAAAACGCCGTGGTCACCTCCATTTCCCAAGTAAGCCAGCCGCTCCTGTGGGATGTCGAGTCCCCGCGACTTTATGTTGCCGAGACCCGCGTCCATGCCGGTGGCAAGCTCGTGGATGTGGTGGAATCGCCATTTGGAATCCGCACCTTCAAGTTCACGGCTAACGACGGCTTTCACCTGAACGGCAGGCGGGTTCAGCTCAAGGGAGTCAACCTGCACTCGGACCTGGGCCCGCTGGGCATGGCGTTCAACACCCGGGCCATGGAACGCCAACTCGAGATCCTGCAGGACATGGGAGTCAACGCCGTCCGGACCAGCCACAACCCGCCGGCGCCGGAGCTGTTGGATTTGTGCGACCGCATGGGCATGGTAGTCTGGAATGAGGCGTTCGACAAATGGGACGGCACGGCGACCTTGCCCAAGGGAGTCACCATTCCGGAGCACGGACAGAAACAGTTTGCGAATTTCATCCGGCGCGACCGCAACCATCCTTGTGTAGTGGTGTGGAGCGTGGGTAACGAAATTGCGGATTTAGAAGAGCTGAAGTACCCGGACTCGCCGGGCCTGTTGAAAACAATGGTGGGTTTTATCAAGGCCCTGGACTCGACCCGCCCGGTAGCTTTGGGGCACTGCATTCCCAGTTCGGCCAAGTCGCCATTACAGGGCGAGTTGGACGTGACGGGCTGGAACTACGCCCGCCGCTATGCATCGACCCGCGAACGGTTCCCCAACCTTCCGATCGTTTACAGCGAATCCGCCTCCGCCTTCAGCACCCGCGGCTACTACGATGATTTCCCCATGCCCGCAAAAAAGGACGATTTCCCCATCACCGCACGGATTAGTTCCTACGACCACAATGCCGCGTTTTACTCGGACCCGGCGGATGTCGAGTTCGCGCTCATGGAAAAGGATCGCTATGTGGCGGGTGAATTTGTCTGGACTGGATTCGATTACCTGGGCGAGCCAGTTCCATTTGTGGCGGACAAGAACGATTTCACCAAACGCAAGTTGACCAAGGAAGAGGAATCGCGAATCAGCTCTTTCGGCATCGTCGACATCGCAGGGATGCCCAAGGATCGCTTCTATCTTTACCGCAGCCACTGGGCGCCGGAAAAGAAAACCATCCACATCCTGCCACATTGGAACTGGCCCGAACGCCTCGGCAAGAATGTGCCTGTTTACGTATACACCAACGGCGACTCGGCGGAATTGTTCCTGAATGGCAGATCGCTCGGCAAACGCACCAAGAACCCTCACGCCGAAGTGCTCCGGGACCGATATGGCTTGCGCTGGCTCGATGTTCCTTATGAACCTGGTGAACTCAAGGCTCTTGCCTGGCAGAGCGGACAAGCGCTTGGCAGCGCGGTTGTCCGTACCGCCAGTGAACCAACCCGGATTCGCTTGAGTCCGGACCGCGCCAAACTGAAAGCAGACGGAGATGATCTCAGCTATGTGCTGGTCGAAGCCCTGGATAAAGACGGCAATCTCTGCCCGCTGGCCATGAACGAGATCAGCTTTTCAGTGGAAGGTCCCGCCATAATCGCCGGCGTGGCCAATGGCGATCATCATTTTCCGGCCGAATTCACCACCAATCGTGTCTCCCTTTTCTACGGCAAGGCCATGCTAGTACTACGAACGCGCGAGGGCCAAGGCGGTGCAATCCAGCTGACTGCCACCAGCCGCGGCTTGAATAGCTCAGAAGCGAAATTTCACTCGGGTCATTGAGATGAATGAATCACATGTCGTCCATCCTTAAGTACAGGTGGAATTACTACAAATTTATTTCAATCCATGTCAACCTCGTCGCTTAGTCATGAAATCAACAGCAAAGGAACCAGCAATGTTTAACATGATCAAACCAGCATTCTTGTCAATCGGTCTCATTTCTAGCACCATGCATCCGGTGGCTTCTGCCGCCCCTGTTACCCCTGTTAGTGAAGACTCCCAAGAGAGTCACCAGGCTCGGATGAAATGGTGGAATGAAGCGCGCTTCGGCATGTTCATCCATTTCGGTCTTTACAGCGTCCACGGAGGAGTTTGGAATGGCAAGAAGACGAACTTCTACGCGGAGTGGATACAAGCCACTTTTGATATCAAACTCGAAGACTATGTCCATCTTTCAAAAAAATTTAACCCGAACGAATTCAATGCCGATGATATCGTCCTCACCGCCAAGAAGGCGGGCATGAAATATCTCGTCATCACGACCAAACACCATGACGGGTTCTGCCTCTGGCCAACTCAGCAACAGACGGATTGGAACATCACAGCCACTCCATTCAAACGAGACCTCATTGGGGAACTCGCCGCAGCCTGCAAGAAACACGGCATCCGCTTCGGCACCTATTATTCCATCAGCGACTGGCACCACCCCTCGCAATACATCCACCGCGACGCCAAAGGCCGAGCCACCGAAGACTCGTATTTCCAAACGCGCATGCATGAAGGTCGCAAAGCCGAATACTTGGCTTACATGAAAGCGCAGATCGCGGAATTGATAAAGAACTATGATACCGACATCATCTGGTTTGATGCCGACTGGGTCGGCTGGTGGACGCTTGAAGAAGGTCAAGAGCTGTACCGCTACATCCGCTCTCTCAAGCCATCTATCATCATCAATAATAGGGTTGCAAAACGCAATAAGTTCAAATTCGATTTTGGAACACCCGAAAACGAAACTCCAGAATCCACCCTTGATCATGCGTGGGAAGCCTGTTGGACAATGAATAACTCCTGGGGATACAAGAGTCATGACAATTCTTGGAAGTCCAGTCAGGAACTCGTCCGGAAACTCGTCGATATTTCCTCCAAAGGAGGCAACCTACTGCTTAATGTCGGCCCGCGTGGCGACGGCTTGATCCCTGGGCCCAGCGTCGAAAGACTCGCGGATCTCGGCAAATGGATGGAACGTAACGGCGAATCGATCTACGGGACGGCCGCCAGCCCCTTCGGCAAGCTGCGCTGGGGGCGCTGCACCGCCCGCAACAGCCCAAGCGGCGCGACTCTCTATCTGCATGTCTTCGACTGGCCGAAGGACGGCAAGCTGGTCCTCCCGGGGCTCAAGAATGCCGTGCTTTCCGCCCAACTTCTGGGCAAAGACGGGAACCTGACCTTCGACAAGCAGGGCTCGCTGGTTCTCCTGCAAGTTCCCGACCAGGCGCCCGACCCCACCCTGTCCGTGATCAAACTGGAGATCCAGGGCAGCCCCGACATCGTTCCGATGCCTAGCTTACCTGGAAAACTCAGCGCCTCAAGCACTTGGTCGGCACCAGGCCATGAACCCTCAATGGCCGGCGATGGCAAACTCTCCACCCGTTGGAGCGCAGCGGCAACGGCCAAGCAGGGACACCTCGAAATCGACCTTGAGAACGAAACCAGTGTCGGGAACGCCTTCATCGTCGAAAACTACGCCCACCGCACTGAAGAGTTCGCTCTTGAGTATTGGCAGGACGGCCTTTGGAAGGAAGCCTGGCGCGGCACCAAGATCGCCGGCGAAAAATGGCTCTCTTTCCCCCCTGTCAAGGCCAAGAAATTCCGCCTGAACATCCTTAAAGCCAAGGACGTGCCTACGATCGAGGAGTTCTCCCTCTACGCCCACTGATCTCCTGCGGCAGGAGCTCTTGGCCATCAAAAATCATTCCTAAGACCCTTATGACAACTAAAATTGAGGGGAGTTCATTTATGAAAGTTTCAATTATCACTGTTTTTGTCTCTTTGGTGCTGGCCGCCAGCCAAGTGCTGGCGACCCCGGACGACCGCTACCGGCCGGAGGATGACTGGCTGGTGCGGCCGGCCGGGTTCACCGCCAGGATAACCGAGGACAAGGCGGCGGGAATGCTCGTACTGGAGAACGGCCTGGTGCGCCGCAGTCTCAAGCTGGGTCCGAATGCCGCGACGGTGGCCTACGACAACCTGATGACCGGCGAAACTCTTCTGCGTGCCATCCGGCCGGAGGCGGAGATCACCCTCGACGGCATTAGCTATGCCGTCGGCGGGCTGACTGGTCAGGGCAACCAAGCCTTCCTACCGGCCGATCTCGGTGCGCTCAAGCCCGACCCGAGGGCGCTGCGCTACATCGGCCATGAGATCGGCGCGATCCAGAAGCGCTTGCAGTGGAAGCGGCTGCGTCCTGCCGCCACCGCCGGCGAGTGGCCGCCGAAGGGGCGGCACCTCCGCCTCGATTTCGCTATGCCTCCCAGCGGCGATCTTGGCGAATGGACCCTGCGCAGCCTCGACTCGCGACTCGGCCGTCCGGTGCTCGTCGAGGATGCCTTCGCCGAGCTCAAGGCCTGGTTGGTGCACCGTTCCCCCTCGCACCCCCGCTCCGCCTGCGACAACGAAGGCAAGCCGGGGGAGATCTACACCCTTGCCGACAGTGCATGTTTCATCGAGCGCACCCTACCCGCCGCCACCGCCTTGGTGGAGGCATCCTTTACCCTAGGCACCGATACCAGCACGAGCTACGGTCCCGGCCTGGTGCTGCTTTTCGGACAGGAAACGGTGAAATTCAACATCCGGCCCCGTGGCGGCGGCTACGACACCCAGACTATGTTCGGCGCCTGGGCCGCCGGCAAGGAACAGTCTAGCTTCGGCGGCCGCCAGAAACTTGATCCCAGTGGCACCTGGCGGCTCCGCATGCGGCTTGAGGGCAAAGAGGTGATCTGCGAGGCCCGCCGCAACGAAGCCCACTGGACCCTCGTTGGCCGCCTGCCCCGACCGTCCGGCAAGCTCAGCGGCGTCCGTCTCGGCAAGTCCGACGTCGCCGGAGGCAAGTCCGACGCTGCCAAACTTGTGGCAGGCGACGAGCCGGTCCGGCTCAAGCTCGAATCTTTCCTTGCCTGCGGCGCCCTCGATGCCGCTGGTCTGGAGGCGTCCCAAGCCGCACTCGACCGCCATGCCCACCTCAAGGTGAGCGTCCACTACGAGATCTACGATGGCCTGCCGCTGATCGCCAAATGGCTGAGCTTCGACAACGGCGGAGCGGCATCGCTGCGACTTGATGCTTTCAGTTCGGAGATCCTAGCTCTAGCCGAGGCGGAGTCGTTCGACTCCCGCCAACCCGCCAGCCGCGCCCGCGCCGAAGTCGCCCGCGTCCTGCCGCCCCTTTACGTCGAGACTGATTACGCCATGGGCGCGATGGACGGCAAAACAGCCAGCGCCTGGTCGATCCAGTGGGGCGTCGATCCGACCTTCCACACGCAGTTCAACTACATGCGCCAGACTCCATGCCTGCTTCGCGTCTCGCCCCGTATCGGCCCGGCGCGCGTCCTGCCTCCCGGCGGCCGCTTTGCCACCTTACGAGCCTATGAACTGATGCAGGACTCTGCAGAGCGCGAACGCCAGGGGCTGGCGCAGCGTCGCATGTACCGCGTGCTCGCCCCCTGGAGCCAGGAGAACCCGCTGATGATGCACTGCACCTTCTCACAGCCGGATAAGGTCAAGTCAGCGATCGACCAGGCCGCCGAGTGCGGGTTCGAGATGATCATCCTCTCCTTCGGCTCCGGCTTCGAGGTCGCCACCGACGATCCCAAGCGCCTCGCTCTGGCCAAGGAGCTTGCCGCCTACGCCCGGTCCAGGGGACTCGAAATTGGCGGCTACACCCTGCTCTCTTCCCGCAACATTGGCGGCGGACAGGACAACGTTGCCCCACCCGACCTTCCCGAAGCGCACGGCAACAGCCCCAGCCTCACTTCGCCCTGGGGCCAATCCTACCTCACTCAGCTGCGTGCCTTCTACCGCGACAGCGGCTTCACCTTGCTCGAAAACGACGGCCCCTACCCCGGTGACTTCGACACCAAGGCCCGCCCGCCGCTGCAGCAAGGCTTCGCCGACTCGCAGTATGTGCAGTGGGAGGAAGCCAGCCGGCTCTACGCCGACCTGCGAGCCCAGGGGATCTACATCAACCAGCCGGACTGGTACTTCCTCAGCGGTGGCAGCAAGACCGGCATGGGCTACCGCGAAGACAACTGGTCTCTGCCTCGCGCTGAACAACGCCTGCATACCCGCCAGAATATATATGATGGCACCTGGGAGAAGACGCCCTCAATGGGCTGGATGTTCGTACCCCTCACCCAGTACCATGGCGGCGGCTCAGCGGCAACCATCGAACCGCTCAAAGATAACCTCGCCCACTACGAGCTGATGCTCGCCTCCAACCTCCTCCTGGGCGTCCAGGCCTGCTACCGCGGCCCTCGCCTCTACGATGGCGCCGAGGCACGCACCGCAGTAAAAAAATGGGTGGCTCTCTATAAGAAGCACCGCGCTATCCTTGAGAGTGACCTCATCCACCTGCGCCGCGCCGACGGCCGCGATCTCGATTACATGCTTCACGTCAACCCCGATCTACCGACCAAGGGCTTCCTCGCCGTCTTCAACCCGACGGAGGGCGAGCTGGAACGCGATATACTCGTGCCGCTGCACTACGCCGGCCTCTCCGGCCAGGCCGCCGCAAGGATCAACGATGGAGAAGCTCAGACGCTCCTCCTCGATCCCCGCCAGCGACTGCGCTTGAAGATCAAGGTTCCGGCCCAAGGCGTCGTCTGGGTCACTTTCGAGGCCGCTGCACCCGAGCAGCACTGATCACCGGCCGGAAAAGACCCATAGCAGTCCTAGACTCGTTCCCCGCCCTGCCTAGCTGCCGTGTTTAGTGCCGTTTTTCAATAAATAACTCTAGGAGCCTCCGATGGTTTTAAAAAGCTTTAAGTTGTCTTTACCCCTACTGCTTGCGGCCTGCGCCAGCCACCCTGCCGCGACGGAACCTCGGTGCCCGATGGTTGCAGCAGAGACCTTTGCGAATCAAGTCCTTCGGCGGCCAAACATACTATGGCTGATCGCAGAGGACCTCGGTCCCCAGCTTGGTGTTTATGGCACAAAACAGGTGTCCACGCCAAACCTTGACCGCTTGGCTGGCGAAGGCATGCGCTACACCCACATGTACAATGGCAACGTCTGCTCGCCAAGCCGTTCGGCATTCATGACTGGGATGTACGCTACAAGCATCAACGCCCATAACCACCGTTCCCATCGTGACGATGGCTATAGATTGCCTGTCGGCGTCCGTGTCTTGACGGATTGTCTTCGCCCGCATGGATATTTCACTGCGAACATAACCAAACTACCTGACGCCTGCGGTTTCAAGGGGACTGGGAAAACCGACTGGAATTTCCAGTATGACGGGAAGCCTTTCGACAGCAGCTCATGGAGCGACTTGAAAGGACATCAACCTTTCTACGCGCAAATCAACTTCTGGGAGACCCACCGTGATTTCCATGGTCCCAAGCATGCCGATCCCGACAAGGTTGAAATACCTCCATACTATCCTGACCACCCAGTGACGCGCAAGGATTGGGCAGCCTATCTTGACGACATCACCGAGCTCGATAGAAAGGTAGGACTGGTTCTGAGGCAGTTGGAGATCGAGGGCATGGCGGATAACACGATTGTGCTTTTCTTCGGCGACAATGGACAGGCGCACATCCGGGCTAAACAATTCTGCTATGAGGAAGGCTTCCATGTGCCTTTGATAATCAGATGGCCAAACGGAATAAAAGCCCCAGCATGGTTTAAGAGGGGTGCTGTCGACGACCGTCTGCTGGAGGGTATCGACCTTGCCCCCACGACCTTGGCGATGGCGCAGATCCCAATTCCACCCATCATGCAGGGGCAACCCATCTTCATGTCCAATAAGGAATATGTCTTTGGGGCCAGGGATCGTAGTGGTGTCACCGTGTTCCGGCTCCGTTCTGTCCGGGACAAACGCTACCGGTACATCCGTAACTTCACATCCGATCGTCCTTACATGTCCCCCAACAAATACAAAGAGAAGCAATATCCTGTATGGAATTTATTGAAGGAATTGAACGCCAAGGGGCAACTCACCCCCGCCCAGTCTGCATTCTGCGCCCCGACCATGCCTCCCGAGGAGCTTTATGATTTGTTTGAGGATCCACACCAGATGAAAAATCTCGTCGGCACGGCAGGACATCAGGAGATCATTCAGAAGATGCGAAAAACTTTGGACAAGTGGATTGAAGAGACACATGACGCCGGTGTCAATCCGGAGCCACAAAATATCGCGGCGAACGCCGGAATGACAAAAACTATTGATAAATCACATTAAATTACAATTAAAAATCTATACAAATAAAATGGAAATAACACATGAAATACAATGTTTCCCTCGCTCTCGGCCTTTTATTTAACGCTGCCTTGCTTCACGCAAATACCCCGGACGCCACAGTCCCTCCCGAGCCGCCGATCGCCGCCAAAGCGATCGAGAAACCCACCGCGGAGGCGATGCGCTCTCTGGCGAAATCCATCTGCGACGGCGACAAGAAGGCTTTTGATGTCCTGTGCGCCACGGAAGCGAAACTTTATCGGGACAGGATGCCTGGACGTCGCCCAGTGATGCTAGCTGCGTATGATTTGCTGGGGCAGGAAGCCGCCAAGGGGAACGCGCTTGCCTTCGACACCTTGAAAAAAGCCATGAGTGTGAGCGGCTGCGCCTCTAGTGGCATGGTCATCGCCGCAGCGGGTGGTCGCAAGGAGGCGCTCGACATTCTCCATAAAGAGGCAATCAACACTCTCCGCAAACATAATGAAGATGGGCTTATCCTGTCGTCAGCCGTGGGTGAGTTGATCGCGCATGCCTCCAGCAACATCGAACCGGCGGTGGATTTTCTCATCAAGGTCCTTCGCGACCCTCGGACCATGCCGCTGCATCCGATGGCGTCCCAGGGCCTGAAGGGAGCGGCGCAGAAGGGAAATGCCAAAGCCAAGGCCGCGCTCGAAGATTACGCTCGTGCACAGGCTAAAGCCGGGACAAGCCCGCGATTCAAGTCACTTTGAAAGTCGGTGATCTCGCCCCGAAGCTGAGTGTCGGCGAGTGGGTGCAAGGCGAGCCGGTTAAGGCATTCGAGAAAGACAAAGTCTACCTCGTCGAGTTCTGGGCGACCTGGTGCGGTCCATGTGTGGCCTCGATTCCGCATCTCAACGAGCTCCATGAAAAATACAAAGACAAAGGCCTGGTGGTCATCGGTCAAAACGTCCGGGAGAAGGATCCATCTCATGTCCAAGATGTTGTGGCGAAGGAAAGGAACAAGATGAGCTACCACGTCGCTTTGGACGATGTCAGCAAATCCAACCGGGGTGCGATGTTCGAGACCTGGATGCTAGCCGCTGGCAAAAGCGGCATCCCCTCGACTTTCCTCGTCGGCAAGGACGGCAGGATCGCATGGATTGGCCACCCGATGGGACTCGCAGAATCCATTATCGAGGAGGCGCTATCCAAAAAATAAACCTGCAAACACAAGTGAAATACGAATAATAAAAACCAAAAGAGGAGGCGCTATCCAAAAAATAAACCTGCAAACACAAGTGAAATACGAATAATAAAAACCAAAAAAGGATTCATGCATATGAAATACAATCTTTCCCTCGCCCTCGGCCTTTTGTTTAACGCTGCATGGCTTCACGCAAATACCCCAGACGCCACAGTCCCTCCCGAGCCACCGATCGCCGCCAAAGCGATCGAGAAACCCACCCCGGAGGCGATGCGGGCACTGGCGAAATCCATCTGCGACGGCGACAAGAAGGCTTTTGATGTCCTGTGCGCCACGGCAACGGAGCTTTATCGCGACATTGATATCGACAATGAACCTGAACGTAATCAAAACAACTACAAATTGATGCGAGCTGCGTTTGATCTGCTGGGGCAGGAAGCCGCCAAGGGGAAGGCTCTTGCCTT
>JBDKFG010000089.1:0-15925 GCA_039798785.1 Verrucomicrobiota bacterium
GTCAGCTCGCCGAGTGTCAGTCGCCCATTCATCCTTCTGCGTTCTTCTGCGTCTTCTGCGGTTCAATTGAGCTTGAATCGGAGTAACACAGGTCGAAATAAAAAGCGGCGGGCTCATTGCGCCGCCGCATATGGAGCACCGGCGATCAATCTTTTTTGACTTCTTTCTTCCATCGGCCGGCCCAGAAGATGCCTTCGAGGACATGCCTCAGGAACAGCTCTTCCGTGTAGGATTCCTTGGTGTGGCCGAGGGCGGTGTACCAGGCGCGGCCCCCGTCGAAGTCATGGCACCAGGCGACCGGATGGTCCTTGCCCATCTTGCCATTCTTGTAGCTGGTCTCATCGAGATTGAGGAGCTTGGTGGTGGCAGGATTGAGATTCTTGAAGTTGTACCATTCGTCGAAACGCTCCCAGCGATCCGGGAGGAATTCGGTGCTGGGGTGGGTCTTGCCACATTCACACTTGTCGATGGCGGCCTTCTGCTGCGCCGGGTGGGAGGCGAACTGACCGCCGACAAGGCGGGTGTACCATGGCCAGGTGTATTCGGTATCGGTGGCGGCGTGGATGCCGACGTAGCCGCCGCCGCTCTGGATGAAGCCCTCGAAGGCTTTTTCCTGTTCGCGATCCAGGACATCCATGGTGGTGGAGAGGAAGATGACACAGCCGAAGCGGGCCAGGTTTTCAGCCGTGAATTGCTTCGAATCCTCAGTCGCCTCGACCTCGAACTTGTGAGCTTCTCCGAGTTTCTTGACGGCGGCGATGCCGTGCGGGATGGAGTCGTGGCGGAAGCCGGCCGTCTTGCTGAAGACCAGGACTTTGCGGGGCAGAACCCGGTCGACCGGCTTGACCCCCTCCTCCTTGGCGACGCTGAGCGGCGCTTCGGCAGGGGCGGGAGCGGGAGCCGGTGTGGCGGCGATCAGGCCGCTGACAAATAGGCTGAACAAGGACATCAGGGAACTCCAGGGTTCAAGTTTGCGGACGCTGCTGAGACCCCCGCACTCGGCTTGAGTTCCCGGCAAGCAGATCCGACTCCCCGACATTCCAGGCCCGGACCTATGACACGAATCGAGCCCGGGCCTATATTCAAGGCAGGGAGGGTGCCGGGATCGACGCCTCCCGAAAGGAGTTCCCCCATGAGCTTGCTGATCAATGGCCTCTGGATCAACGGCGAAGGCGCCGCCTTCGTCTCCCGCAATCCGGTGACGCAAGAATGCGTCTGGAGCGGCCGCGGCGCTTCCGCCGCGCAGGTCGACGCGGCGATGACCGCCGCCCGCGCCGCCTTTCCTCTTTGGCGCCGCCGCGACTTCGGCGAACGCGAAGCCCTCTGCCGCCGCTTCGCCGAACTGCTCGGCCGAGACAAGGATCAAGTCCGCGACCTGATCGGCCGCGAGACCGGCAAGCCGCGATGGGAATCGGCCACCGAGGTGGCGACGATGATCGCCAAGATCGACATCTCGGTGAAAGCCTACCACGAACGGACGGGACGCAAGGACGGCACGGCCGGCGACGCCCGCAGCGTCCTGCGGCACCGCCCCCACGGCGTCGTCGCCGTCTTCGGTCCCTACAACTTCCCCGGCCACCTGCCCAACGGCCACATCGTGCCGGCCCTTCTCGCCGGCAACTGCGTCGTCTTCAAACCCTCCGAAATCGCTCCCGGCGTGGCACAGAAGACCGCCGAACTCTGGGTCGAAGCCGGGCTTCCGCCGGGGGTGCTGCAAGTGCTCCAGGGCGGACGCGACAGCGGCGTCGCCCTCGCCTCGCATTCCGGCCTTGACGGCCTCTTCTTCACCGGCTCCTCCGCCACCGGCGAGGCCCTCCATCGCCAGTTTGCGGGCCAGACCGGCAAGATCCTCGCCCTCGAAATGGGCGGCAACAACCCGCTCGTCTACGCCGACGCCTCCTCCCTCGAAGCCGCGGTCTACACCGTCATTCAATCCGCCTTCCTCTCCGCCGGACAGCGCTGCACCTGCGCCCGGCGACTCATCGTCCCCGCCGGAGCGAGCGGCGACGCCTTCCTCTCCGCCCTCGTTGCGGCCGCCGCTAAACTCCAGATCGGACCTTGGGATGCCGAACCGCAGCCCTTCATCGGCGCCGTGGTGTCGCTCAAGGCCGCCGATCAGCTGCTAGCGGTCCAGGAAGATCTCCTTCGCCGCGGCGGCCGCGCCCTGCTGCCGATGCGGCGCCTGATTGACGGAAGCGCCCTCCTCTCCCCCGGCATCCTCGAATTTGCCGATGCCGCGATGCTGCCCGACGAGGAGCATTTCGGACCTTTGCTGAAAGTGCTGCGCTACCGCGACTTCGATGAAGCGATCGGACTCGCCAACACGACCCGTTTCGGCCTCTCCGCCGGGCTGCTCAGCGAGGATCCCCAGCTGCACCGCCGCTTCCTCGAGGAATCCCGAGCCGGCATCGTCAACTGGAACCGCCCCACCACCGGAGCCTCCAGCGCCGCCCCCTTCGGCGGCACCGGCGCCAGCGGCAACCACCGCGCCAGCGCCTACTACGCCGCCGACTACTGCAGCTACCCCGTCGCCTCCGTCGAGGCCGATGCCGCGAACCTGCCCGCCAGCCTGCCCCCGGGAATGAGCTGAAGCAGCCGGGCCTGGGACACAAGGGCCCCGGACGACGCCTTGCAAAGCGCGCTCATGCCGCTAGCGTTCGCGTCACAAATTCCCCCCAGCCGAGAGGGCTCCGATGCACTTCCTTCTTGCCGCCGCCGACCTGCAGACCGCCCCGGCTCTGATGGTCTTTGTCAGCCTGGTCATCCTTTCCGCCTTCATCTGCGGCCGCATCACCGGCCGTCTCGGCCTCGGCGAAGCCAGCGGCCAGATCCTCGGCGGCCTGCTCACCGGGCCTCTGCTGCAGAAGCTGCTGGGACTGATCCAGAACGGCCCCGCCGGCGAGATCCTGATGCGGCTGGTCAGCGACGAAGCCCTGAAAAGCGGCGCCAACGCCATGATCTTCTTCCTGCCCTTGCACATCGCCGTCAGCTGCTTCTCCCTCACCGAGGAGACCCATCGCGGCCGCCTCGCCGACCACTGGCGGGTCGCTGTCGTCCTCTGCCTCTTCCAGACCGCCGCCGCCGGCATCCTCACCGGATCCCTCATCTGGCTGATTTTCGATGACGCCGCCCTGGCGACCATCGCGGCCCTGCTTGCCATCGCCACCTCCCCCTGCGCCCCGCTGATGAGCCTGGTCCGGCACGAAGTCGAAGGCCGGGTCCGCAGCGTCTGGGGCCAATGCTGCCTCTTCGAATCAGTGGTCGAGACCGCAGCCTTCCTCGGACTCGCCTTCTACACCGGCAAGGCGCTTCAGTCCGGCGAAGCCTTCAACTTCTCCAACACCGGCACCATCCTCTTCGTCGTCGCCGCCATCTCCGCCCTCGGCTTCTGGATCCTGCGCTTCGCCGTCCGCTCCCGCGTCGTCGGCGAAGACTACGTCGAACGCAGCGGCAACAAGCGCCTCGCCCTGCTCCTCCAGGAAGACCGCATCCCCTCGGTCAACATCCTCATCTCAGTGTGGACCGCCGTCGGCCTGATGGTCGGCCTGTCGATGATCTTCAAGATCTCCTTCCTCCTCCCCGTCCTGATCTGCGGCATCTTCGTCTCCAACCTCCTCAGCCATTACGTCTTCGACTCCCTCAAGCTGCCCGACCTTTCGGCCTTCATGCACGTCGCCTTCTTCGGCCTCGCCGGCAGCCTGATCCCGGTGTCGGAAATCACCTGGCACAGCCTGGCCATCGGCCTCGTCTACATCGGCGCCCGAGCCATCGGCAAGATTGCCGGCTCGCACACCGCCTGCTCGGTCATCGACACCGACCGCCAGCATCGCCTGCGCACCGCCCTCCCCTATCTCTCGCTTCCCAACCTGACGCCGACGGTGATCGGCTTCGCCGCCCTCGGCAGCCAGCTCTCCGGCCCCTATGCCGAGGCTTTCAAGCTCCTCCTCCCCGGCATTGTCATCGGCGAGATCATCACCAGCGCCGCCGCCGACATCGCCGCTCGCCGCTGGAAAACCCGGGTCGAACGCGAGCGCGCCGAGGTCCAGCGCAAGGATCCGGAACAGCAGGGCGAGGAGGAGAAGGCCCGTGAGATCCTCCGCTTCCCCCTCGAATCGCTGCTCCAGTCGCGCGTCATCGTCGACATCAACGTCAAGACCCGCGAAGACGCCATCCGCATGCTCTGCGCCGAACTCGGCAAGTCCGGCGCCGTCGCCGAACCCGACGCCATCGCCCAACAGGTGATCGAACGGGAAAGCATCTTCTCGACCGCCCTCGGCGACGAGATGGCCCTGCCCCACTGCCGCGCCGCCGACGTCGACTACCCCATAGCCATCGCCGCCCTCCTCCCCTTCGGCGAAAGCCTCGACTGGGATTCCCCCGACGGCCTCGGCATCCGCACCATCTTCCTCCTCGTCACTCCGGCGAAAGACCCCGACGCCCATATCGAAGCGATGAAATGCGTCTCCCTCCACCTCGCCCGCCCCGGGTTCCTTGAGGATCTGCGCCGCGCCGCCATCGAGGACCGCCTCGAGGAATACCTGCATTCCCTGTGACGATGTGTGACGATGTCGGATTCCCCGACACTCAGTCCCAGCCCCCCCCCTCTTGAATCAGCTCTCGCCAATCCCCGTGGGGGGCCGTTTATGAGCTTCCAAGTAAAAAACTGTGATTTTTCAGGGATTTCCGCGTGACAGTGGCATGTTGACTGCGTAAATTGACGAGCCTGCCTAGACAGCGGAAGAGAATCCTTGGGAGGGAGGACCTGACGCCAGGGCGGGTTTTGATTCACGTCAAAGACCAACATGGAGTGTCGCCAAATGGGTTCCAACACCGCTGCCTACGCTGACGAAAGCGTCAAGAGTTACATGAAGAGCATTGCGGAGATCCCCCGCGTCAGCACCGACGACGAAGTCGAGCTGGCCGATCTCATCGCCGCAGGCTCTGAAGAAGCCCGCAACCGCCTGATCACCAGCAATCTTCGCCTGGTCGTCAAGCTTGCCAATGATTTCCGCAACCTCGGAATGCCGGTCTCCGACCTGATCAGCGAAGGCAACATCGGCTTGATGCGCGCAGTGGAGAAATTCCGCCCCGAAAGAGGCGCCAAGTTCTCTTCCTACGGCGCCTGGTGGATCAAGCAGTCGATGCGTCGTGCCATCGCCGACCAGAGCCGCGTCATCCGCATCCCGGTGCAATCTTCCGTGAAGATCCGCAAGATGCAGAAGGCTGCCCTCGCCCTCGCCGCCGAGCTCGGCCGAGTCCCCGAAGAGCACGAAATCGCCGCCGCCGCCGAGATTTCGACACGCTCGATGCAGAATCTCAACAACAGCGCCATCTCCCCCGTCGTCTCCCTCTCCGCCGCGCTTCAGCCCGGCGAAGAAGGAATGATCGGCGACCTGATCCCCGATCCAGATGGCCTGTCACCCTCGGACTCGCTCAACAACAGCGAAGTCAGCCTTCTCATCCGCAAGGTCCTTGAGAATCATCTCAAGGAGCGCGAGAAGATCATCATCAAATACCGCTACGGCCTCGGCGGCTATCCGATGAAGACTCTTGATGAAGTCGCCACCCTGGTCGGCCGCACCCGCGAACGGGTCCGCCAGATCCAGCACATCGCCATGCGCAAGATCGCCATCCATCTGAAAGAAATCCGCAAGTAAAGCGGATTCCGGCAGCGACAAGGCGGAGACCCTCCGGTCTCCGCCTTGTCCATGGCCGGCAACCCTCACTTCCTCGGCAAAGCCAGCTGGCAGCTCGGGCTCTTGGCATCGTAGAGCTTGAGGGTCTTGAAGATCTCCTGCGCGATGAGACGATGGCCAAGCTGGTTGGGGTGGATGGCGTCGTTGAGATAAGCCAGATGGCCTTTGCCCTCGGGCGCCTCCCCCTTCCATCGCGCCTCGTTGTCGACCAGGACGCATCCCTCGGCCGCGGCGACTCCCCGCAGCTTTTCATTGTAGGCGTAGACTGCCTTGCGGGCACCGGCACGAGCCGGATCGATGGGGTTCGAAGTCTGCAGGACCACGGCGGCTCCGTCCCCATGGAAGCGCTTCACCAGGGCGCTCAGATCCCGGGCGAACGCATCGGCCTTCGCCTCTCCGGCGCCGCAGTCGTTCATGCCGATCATCAACACCACCACCGCAGGCTGGAAACGCTTCACCCGCCAGTCGTAGGCGGCGTTGATGTCGGCGATCTTGTTGCCTGAGATGGCGGAGTTGATCACCATGTCCTGCGTCCGCCGCAACTCCCAGCGGAGCCGCTCCGAGAAGATCTCGGGAAAGCCTCGCCAGCCGTTGGTGTGCTGTGCGGAATGAGTGATCGAGTCGCCGGTGAAGACCCAGGTGGCTGGGGCCCCCTTGAGGATCTTCTGGATCTTGTCCGCGTCGGCAGGCTCGGCGGCGCCAAGACTGAGGCCGCAAAGCATCAGGAAAATCAGGAAAATCCGCGGTTTCATCCGATGCGCTCCTTATTTCGACGGAAGTGGTGCGAGAAGCTGCTGCGGATCCCGAACCCAGCGATCGGTGTCGCTCAGCTTGAAACGGGCCTGAAGGATGTACGGCGCGGCGCCGCGGCCATCGGGATGCTTGGGATGCTTCGAGCCCGGCACCAGATCCCAATGCCCATAGCTGATCGCCAACACTTCGCCGTCAGGCAGCACTTCGACCCCGGAATAGCCGCAGTCGCCGATGCTGCCGTTAGTGGAGTTGCCGTAGTTGCGATGCAGCCGGATGCGATACTGTCCTTCGCCGCCCTTCACCAGGTCCTCCCAGCGCCCGACCCAGGCCACCCAGTCGCCATGACTGGGATTGGCAGGATTGAGCAGGCTGAAGTCGCGGAAGAAGACCACGAGCCGACCGTCCGGGGTGTACTTGGCGGTGTGACGCTCGCCGCTGAGAGCCCCGGGCAACTCCTTCGGATCGCTCCAGCTCGCGCCGGCATCGCTGGAAAAGCTGATCATCGCGTTAGTCTTCTTGTTCTGAGGTCTGAAGAGCAGGGCAAGTGTCTTGCCGTCGGGCGAAATGACCGCCCCGGCCTCGCACAGAGCGGCGGCACGCGAACGCTTCAGACCGGCCTCGCTGGCAAAATCAATCCGCTTCAATGCTGAGAAGCGACAGTCGAAAGCTCCATGCGCAGCAGGATCGGAAACCAGCTCCAGATCGATGGTGTAATTGTCGAAGTTGAAGTCGTGATAGACGCCGCGCCAATGAGCTCCGTCCCCAGGCAGGGGCCAGAGCGACGCCAAGGCCACGATGGCTCCCCGGCTCTCCAACTTCATGGTCTTGCGGGGCGACCAGCTGTCGCCGCGGTCATCGCTCCACATCCACTCCAAAACCCCCTTCGCGCAATGGCAGGTGACCAGCAGAACCCGCTCGCGACCGCCAGGAAGGCTCAGCTTGTAGAGAGTCGGCACCTCCGGCACCTTGGCCCCTCGTGTGTCGATCTGGACCCAGCTCTTGCCCGCATCGACACTGCGGCTGAGAATCAGCCTGCCATGCCCGTGTGCGTCGGGATAGGCCGCCAACAGGGTCTTGCCGTCAGCAAACAACACCGATGTCGGCTGGCCGAGATATTGACCGGGACGTTTGTCGACGACGCTGAGCTGCGCAGGCTGACGCGCCAGATCCAACATCGGAATGCCGTAATCTCGCCGCGGCACTTCAGCCTCAGGCGCCGCAAAAAGAAGGGAACAGATCAGAGAGAGATTCAGCATGGTGCGGCTCCTTTGATTTTTATGATTTAATGCGACATGTTTAAAATCAATAATATTCACACTTGAAAAAAGGGCAAGCCTCAAGCGACGAAGAGAAGGTCTCTTTTTCTCCGGGCCCCGCAAGTTTGCTCCGCCCCCTCATCTTCTGGCGCATATTCAACGAGACCCAGCTGATAAAATCCGACCAGGGAGTCAGGGAACGGGGAAGTAAGGAGTTCTTTGACACGTCAACCTAAATTCCGCAGCCGCGGAATGGAACCGGGTTGAAAGATTGAAAGGTTGGAAGGTTGAAAGGCAAACACATGAACAACAGAGACAAATGACGATTCTAGTTCGACCTGCATGACTGCCAGCCGGAGAAGTTGCCGAGCGCCCTCGAACAGCATAACCTCTTGCTAATGTGGCTGATCCTTTCAACCTTTGAACCTTCCAACCTTTCAACTGCGGTTTTTAGGGTCAAGCCTCCAGATTGAGAAGGAGCAAAGCGACCGGAGATGGGCGAGCCTCGGCGCGAGCCAATCCTTGCCACCGCCCTTGCTTCGCCTTCTCTCCAGTCGTATGCTTTCCCCGACCACTTCTTCAACTCCGAGGAAAGCCCATGCTCCACCGCACCCTGGCCCTGCTGCTGCTCACCGCTGCGAGCGCTTGCAAAGAAAACCCGCCCCATGTGAAAACCTCAGGAAAGAAAAACGCCCCGGTCGCGGCCACCGCAAAAGCTCCCGCCGCCGCCGCACCGAGCCTGAGCAGCCGCCTCGACTCGGTGGCCCTGCCACCGCTGAAGTTCACCGAGCTCAAAATCGCCGAAGCCGCGTCCCTCTGGCGCGATACCCTGATCCAAGTCGATCCCGCCTTCGCCCAGCTCGGCCTCCTCCTGCCCCTCGAAGACGGCCCCAGCTTGAGCCTGGAAATCCCCGCCGGATCGGCCGGAAAATCCCTCGCCACCTTGCTCCAATTCTACGCTTGCGACAGCCGCAAAGGCCCCGCCCATGTCTCCATCCAGAAAGCCGGCTCGGCCTTCGCCGAAGATGGCCCCTGGATCGCCTGCCGATATGGACTGCCCTGTGGCTTCATCGACCTCATCAGCGACAAAGTTTTCTGTGCCTGCGATTGCACTCCGGAACTCTCCGATAAAGAGCGACAAGAGTTGATGCTCAAGTTTTTGAAGAAACAAGGCTGCCATCTCGCGCCCGGCTTCGTACTCGAGTTTCAAAATTGGGGCGGCAGTCTTCTCTTCCTCGGCCAAGAAGCCGATCAGGCCAAGCTGCAGCAGATCCTCAAGAGAGAAGTTTACCCCACTGGCACCCGCATCGACAGCGTCTGGCTGCGTGCCCCGGCGCCTTTCCCCGCCGCAACCGAAGTGGATCTAGCCAAGCTTTTGGTCGATCCGGCGCTGCGCGTCCTGTCGCATCAACAAGGACTGGCGCAATCGGGCCAAACCCAAATGTTGAATTTCAAGATTCAGCCTGTCGTCGCTCTCGGCGCCAAGGAGATCAGCGACGCCAGCGCCACGTCCCCGAGCTTCTGGGTCGACACCGTTCAAGATCAAGAAGAGTTCGAACCTTCCAGTGGCGATACGCTCCTTATCACGCCGACAGTGGATCCCGATGGCAAGCATCTTGACCTGGAAATCAAGCACAAGTTGAGCTGGTCGCTCGAGGATCCGTCCCGCCAACAAGCCTTCATCGCCGAAAACAAAGTGAAGCTGAGCTCCGGGGAAACCCGCATCCTGTCGCAGGAGCGGGAGAGCGACGGCAAGCACTGGCGGATCCACCTGGTCCGGCCGGAAGTCTCCACCACCTACGCTTCGCCGACGCGGATGGAGCCGCTCAGCAATCACCAAATCCTCGGTGCCGATGCCGCCTTGTTGGCCCAACTGCAAGCTCCGGTCCCGACGGCAGATCGCGGCAGCCTGGACAAGGCCTTGCGGGCCTGGGCGGCGGCGGTGAAGATCGCCCTCAAGGAAAGCGGCGAGGCGATTTCCCCTCCCTTCGGTTCCTGCGGCCCCCTCAGCGCCGCGGTCATCCTGCAGGAGCTCAGCTTCCGCAGCCAGATGCAGGCGAGCTGGAAAGACGGCGCCCTGGAACTGCGCTGGCCGCAAAAAAACCGGAACTATCGGCTGGGGGAACGACCGCCAACTGTATACGAAATTTTACCTAATGAATCCTATGCAGGTCTGAGCCCTCAAGAAATCCTGGACAAAGAATGGGAAGCATTTCTTAACGGCCCCTTATGGAAATCCAGTAAATCCGTGCGCGGCTACGGTGCGCAGAACCTCGCCATGAGCTTCACTTCGCCGCATGTCGAGCCCTATTTCCGCTGCTTCCTCAACTCGATTCTGAGCGAGCCCATCAACGGCGGCAGCATCCATGTCGAGGTGATGGAAATCCCAGCTTCGGAATTAGCCCGCCTTTCCAGCTCCTCGTCCAGCGACGCCGAGCTGCTCGCCGCTTTGAAAAGCGCCGCGAGTGCCAAGACCTTGCGCAGCCTCGAAGGCGCTATGCTGTCAGGGAGCACCGGGATCTTTCTCGCCGACATCTCCCAAGTGCTGCCGCAGAACTGGAAAAAGCCGGTTTTAATGGATCCCGGCAGCGGCGCCTTCCTCGCACCGCAGCCGGTGCCGGGCGACAGAACCAAGCTGGGCTGGCAGCTCGAATTCACTTCGATGATCGACCCCGACGGTCAAACCGTGGAAACCGAAATCAAGATCAGCGAGACCGCCCTCGTGGGCCAGGAAAAGCTGAAGCTCCAGGCCCAGGTAGGCAACAAGCCGGTGCAAAGCTTCCCCATCGAAGTGCCGGTCCTGCGTCAGCATCGCCTCGAAACCAAGGTCGAAAGCCGCTTCGGCCAGACGATCCTGATCGGGCGCAGCAGCGTCCCTGCAGAAAAGCCCGGCGAGATCGCGAGTCGCGAACGCCTCTTCTTCCTCCGGCTCGAGCCGCAGCGCCAGAAGCCGAAACACGAGGCGCTGCCGTAAAGACTCCGCCGCTCTGTTTTGCCTTCTCTCCGATCATATGCTTTTTCCCTAGCGATCCTTTCAACCCGAGGAAAACCATGCTTCACCGCGCCCTTGCCCTGCTGCTGCTGAGCAGCGTCGCCGCCTGTTCCGAGAGAAGTCCCGCTCCGGTCAAAAAACCCAAACTCAGCAGCAAGGCGGCGCCGGCCGCGGCCCAAGTCGTCGCCCGGCCTCTGCCCGAACGCCTGGGCGAGCTTTCCTTGCCGGAGCTCACTTGCAAGGGCAGCCTGGCCGAACTCGTCGACTTGTGGCGGAATGCGGTGATCGCAAAAGCCCCGGAGCTGAAAGACCTGCCTTTCGCCTACCTCCTAGACAGCGCCGCCTCCGGCGACTTCAAGCTCCCCGCCGGGCCGGCCCGGCAAAGCCTCGAAGCCCTCGCCAAAGAGCTGAAAATGAGCCTCATCCTCGATCCCGGCGGCATCCTCCTGGCGCCGCCGCCGAAATGGGAATACCGGGCGATTCCGGTGCCCGGCAGTGAAGAGATGCTGAAAGCCGTCGAGGAAAAAGGTGGCTGGGCGGCCTACTTGAAACCGTTCAATGCCGAGATCCCCGAGGACGGATTGATCGACCGTGAAGGAACAACCCTCCATGTCGTCTTGCCGCCGGAGCAAGCCAACAAGCTCGCGTCAATTCTGCGGCCACTTTGCTTCTCCTCTCCTGATCTGACGCTCGAGCAACTCAATCTCGAAATTCCGCGTCAATTCCTGATCGAAACCGATCCGCAGACTCATGCCGATTGGGCGGCGATTCTGCGCCAGCCGCAATGCCGGATCCTACACCGCGACTTTTCACCGGGACGCAGTGGCTTCACCGGGGTCATCCGCGCCGTGAAGGAATATCCCGGCATCGAGGAAGTGGAGCGAGGTGTTGGGCTCTATCCCGATGCCGATCCCCTTTCTGGCTCGATTCCGGTTGCAAATTGCGGGGTTTACAGCGAAAGGATCAATTTTGGGGATCCCGTGGATTACGGCCGCGTCTTAACCTTCACGCCCACTCTGGATCCCGACGGCGTGGCTCTGGATATCGAAACCAAATGGCAGGAGAAAATCCTGAGAGTGCCGAATGAACCGAGGCCGGAGGACGCGCATGTTCACAGCGTCGACACCAAGATCCGGCAGCGTCTCGGGGATTATTGGGAACTGACCCGCGAGCTCAGTGCCGATGGCCAGAGTTTCACCGTGCAATTGCTGCGAATCAAGTCCCTGGTGAATCCTGAACCGCCATGGGCGGCGGCGATCCCCGCTTCGTGGCGGTCCCGCCTGAACGATGTGCTGCCGCCTCTTGCAGGCGTGAGCCCGGTGGCGGCGCTTCAGGCCTGGAGTCAAAACGCCGGCTGGGAATGCCGGATCCAAGGTCAAATGCCGGACTTGAAGATGAACAGCCAGGGGGCGCTGAGCGTCGGCGCTTGCCTGCGGCTTCTCGAAAGCCAGGGGATTTTTATCGAATTCGGTCAGGCGAACTGGACTCTGTCGGGTCCGCAGAAAGAGCTGAATTTTCCTCGCGGGGATGCCGCAGAATACCTGGTCGATTCCGGGCTCTTTGGCAAAAGCAGCGAACGCACGGCCACCGGCATCCGCTTCGACAAGCTCAGCCCCAGCTCCTGGCTCTTCTTGCAATCGCGACGCCAAGCTCTCAAGCCCTTCCTGTCCCCGATGCTGCGCTTGGAGTCCTACGAGGTCGCCTTCACCGACATCGCGACGATGGATCTGGAGAGGGCTGATCTGCCCCGCCACATCGCCGCGCTCAAAGACGCAAAACTGGAGCTGTACCAACCCATGCCCTTTGTCTTCGGGCAGACTTTTGTGATTCGCCAGGTTGAATCCAAGTATCTTCCCTTTGACTGGAGCAGCCCAAGCCTCCTGGATCCCGCAAGCGGACGCTTCTTGCCGCCAGAACCGGAGTACCGTGATGCAAGGAACATCGGGCCGATTTTCGAGGCGACGATTAAGTGCGATTCGGACAACGTTGATATGGATTTCAAATTCTCCCATTTGAGCCTCAATGAAACGGCCAAGTACAGCCTCAAGGCCCAACTGAGCGGCAAGCCCGAACAGAAGTTTTCGATCGAGATGCCGATCATTCAGGTTTTTTCGGTCGAGAGCCAAGCCTCCCTCGTCGCCGGCCGCCCCCGCCTGCTCGCGATCCGCGAGTCCAGCCCTGGCCGGGTCCGGCTCGTCTTCGCCACCCTGCTGCCCGCCAGAAATTGACGCCGCCGGAGGCTTTTCCATCTTGCGCTTGACGGCGTATCTTCCCGGACCGAAAACCCCGGAGAAGCCATGACTGACACCCTCTTCAGCAAAATCATCCGCCGCGAAATCCCGGCGCAGATCGTCTACGAGGACGAACTCTGCCTCGCCTTCCGCGACATCCAGCCGCAGGCGCCGCAGCACCTGCTCCTCATCCCCAAGAAGCCGATCGCCAAGCTCAGCGAGGCCTCGGCCGAGGACAAGGCCCTGCTCGGCCACCTGATGTTCGCCGCCGGCGAGATCGCCCGCCAGGAAGGCTTCGCCGAAGCCTTCCGCGTCGTCGTCAACAACGGCGCCGGCGCCCAGCAGAGCGTCTTCCACCTCCACCTGCATCTCCTTGCGGGCCGTCCCTTCCACTGGCCTCCGGGCTGAGGAGAATCATCATGTCCTTCAAGACCGAAAAAGGCATGGGCCGCGATCCGCAGTCCGCCAAGATCAAAGCCACCTACCTGCGCTACCTCAAGGCCCACGGCGGCGACCGCACCGCCGCCGCCAAGGCGGTCGGGATGGACGAAGTCCAGATCCGCTCCTGGCGCCACATGGATGCGGAATTCCAGAAAGCCTACAAGGACATCATCGCCGGTGTCGACGGCTCGCCCGACCAGGAAGCCAAAAAAACCAAGATGCTCCAGCTCATCGCCGCCGGCAAGTCGCAGCGCGAAGCCTGCGACGAACTCGAGATCGGCCATCCCCAGCTCCGCACTTGGAAGAAGAAGGATGACCTCTTCAAGCAACGCCTCCTCAAGCTCCGCGGCGGCGAAGACGAAGACTGAGAAAGACTTGTAAGGGTTTTAGGAGTTGTAAGGGTTTTAGGGGCGAACGCAGCCCCCTTGCATTCCAGCTCTTGCCCTGAAATCCTTCCAACCCCTAACCCCCTAAAACCCATGCTCCTCTCCGTTTTTCTGATTACCCAGCAGGCGGCCGCTCCGGCGGCGTCGCCTTTGCGCCCCTTGGAATGGACCCTGCCGGCGGGATGGAAGGAAGGAGGCGCGGTGCCGGGCGGCTGGAGCTTCGTGCTGCCGGACCAGCGAGTTCTGATCTTCACGTCCCAGGTGGCGCCGAAGGAGCGTGCGGAATTGATGACCGGGATGTGGCAGGCCCGTTCCGGCGAGAAGCCCCTGGCCCTGATCCATCTGGCCCGCCAGGTCAAGACCTCGGCTGGCGGCGCCCTCATCGTCCGCATCGGCGGAAAATCCCCGCTCGACGCCGCCTTCCTGATGCAGCGCGGCCTGCTCTGGACTCTGCGCAGCGAAGGGACTCAGGCCCAGCTCGACGCCGCCTTTCCTGCTTTTGAATCCTTCGTCCTCAGCCTGCGCAAGTCCGAGCCTTTCGACGGCGAGCTGGAGCGCCTTCACCAAGCGACCTTGAAAGGCGACGCCGGCGCTTCGGTCCGGCTGGCCGAAATCCTCCTCGACGGAAAATTCTGCAAGCCCGTCCCGGAACTGGCTGAGCAAGTCCTGGCGGCGGCGGCCAAGCTCGGCGAGCCACTCGCCAACCTCCGCTACGGAGAGCTGCTTCTGCGGGAACGAGGCGCAAGCGCCGCCGACCCCCAAGGAGCCTACAACGCCTTCAAGAAGGCGGCCGACGGCGGTCTTGCCCAGGGCCTCACCCGAATGGGATGCCTGTTGATCAGCGGGGCCGCCACCGGCAAGCCCGATCTCGAGCTTGGCGCCATCCTCCTGTCGCAGGCGGCGGAGAAGGACGATGCGGAGGCCATGCTCCTCCTCGCCCGCCTGCAGCTTCACGGCGGCAAGCTCGGTGAAATCGGCCGCAAAAGACTCGAAAAAGCCGCCGGCCTTGGCTACGCCCCGGCCCAGGCGGAACTCGGACGTCTGATCCGCGACGGCTCCCTCGACGGGGACAGGGGGCACGCCGAAGAACTCTTCCGCTCCGCCATCCGCCAGGGCCATGCCGGCGCCCTCCTCGACCTTGCCTTGATGCAGAAGAATCCCGACGAGGAGCTGCGTCTCGTCCTCCTCGCCACCGAACGCGGCAACCGCGAAGCGCTGGTGCACCTCGCCGCGATGCTCCTCGAGGGCCGCGGCCTGAGCAGGAGCCCCTCGCAGGCGAAGGCCCTGCTCGGGCTCGCCGCCCAGGCCGGCTCAGTCAACGCGCTCCTCGTCATCGGCGACCTTTTCGAACAAGGTTCGGGCGAGATCAAGGCCGATCCCGCCGCCGCCCTTGCGGAGTTCCGCAAGGCCGCCGCCGCCGGCAGTGCAGAAGGCCACTACCGCGCCGCCCTGCTGCTGCTGCGCAGCTCCCCTGAGCAGCGACCCGCCGCCCTCGCCGCGCTGCGCGATGCCGCCCAGGCCGGCCATGCCGCCGCCAGCCGGCGCCTGCGCGACGAACAATCAAAGCCCTAAAGCTTTTTTCGCACCGCACTCGCAATCCCTTGATGCCGTGCTAGCTTCGCAGCCGTTCAAAACCCAACCAGTGCTTTTTTCACAGACAACAGGAGTTCACAACCAGTGCCGGAAGATACGATCAAGGCCGAGGGCATCGTCAAAGAACTGCTCTCCAATGGCATCTACCGAGTCGAGCTTGAGGGCGGCCACAACGTCCAAGCTCACGTCAAAGGTAAAATGCGCATGTTCAACATCCGCATCCTCGCAGGAGACCAGGTCTCCGTCGAGATGTCCCCCTACGACCTCACCAAGGGACGCATCGTCTTCCGCAAGAAGTGATCTTCCGCGAGTCGAAGCAAGCCGCCGCGGCTCCCCGCAGGCGGCTTTGTCTCGCCTGCCCCCGATCAGTTCCAGACACGTTTTCGCCATCCTGCGACACGCGGAATAAACGTCAGCAGTCTTTGCTTTTCTCCTCGCTCCGCTAGCGTAGCCGGTGCACCAAATCCAGCATCAGGAAAAAAGCCATGCCCGTCCAAGCCTTCGACCCGAAATTCCTCAAGATCAGCGTCCTCACCGCCGCCCTACAGGAACTCACCCCGCGCTCCGTCCGCGACGC
>JBDKFG010000090.1:0-15099 GCA_039798785.1 Verrucomicrobiota bacterium
CTCAAAGACCCGGTCGACACCCCGATCCCGAAGCTCAAGGCCAGCCTCAAAGAAGAACGCCAGCCCGATGGCTCGCTGCACCTCATCTACACCAAAGACACCTGCACTCTCGACTATCGCAAGATCGGCAAGCTGGTCGATCATCCCTCGCTGCCCTTGGCCCCGGATGCGCCCTTCATCATCCATGGCCTCTTGACCCAGGACGACAACGGCGCTCTCGAATACCAAGCCATCAGCCCCAGCTTGAGCCCGGACGCGATCGAGGAGATCAAGAGCCATGATCGCATCAAATCCTCGAGCAGAAAACCCTCCACCTCCCTCGTCCTCAGCCTGCAGAATTCACTCGTCACCAACATCAGCTTTTTTGATCCTTGCGGTCATCAGTGGGCTGAATGGCACTCCTTGAGAGGCGGAATACAAATCAAGAACCACGCCAAAGGGCTCTATGCTGTCGAAGTCCCCAAATATGCCGTTGAGTTGGGGCGCCCGCTCGACATCTTGCTCAATGTCCATCTTGATCCCGAATCGCTCCATCCTGGGGATTCCAGACTCGGCACCTTGCGGTCATATCCCAACCTCAAGTTAACTGAGATCCACAACCACATCTCTGGTCAACGAATCAAAACTGTGAAGTTTTCTGGTGAAAACCTGGAGATTTTCACCTTTCACGAAGGCTTCTCATGGGTCACAGGTCAAGAGATCACCACGAACGGATGGTCCTCGTGTTACTCGAACTGGGCTGACTTCGAGCACAGGCTGGCCGATGGCTCATTCACGGCTTTCCCAATCCGAGTTTACCATCGAAACGAACGTCATTGGATCCACCTTCCAGCATCGGCGAAATACCCGGCACGGGTTGACCAGGATCTCCTCGAATGGCGCATTCAGAAGGCCACTCGTATGTTAGGAAAACATGAATTCCATCAATGGATGACGGATCTCCAGCTGAGCATTCCCATGACCTGGGATGGCGTTGAAATCCCCCACGAATTCCCCGCCGGCACCAGCATCCGCGACATGCTGAAGCACTATTTCGGGCACTCCCTCGGCCTTGGACAGCGTCTTCGTGTAGATGATCGCAAAATCAAAGTCACCCGCTTCGGCATGCGATCCTACTTGCCATGAACCCTCGATCGGGACGATCGAGCCACATCCTGGGAGCGCCGGCTGCCAGCCGGTTGTAGCTGGCCGCTTGGGTCACGTCCGTCCATAAATCTTATTTTTTAATGTGCACAAAATAAGTTTTGGGATATTTTCGGCTTCAACCCAACCCGGAGACCCCCATCATGCACGGACAGAATTTCATCGCCGGCGAACTTTGCGCCGAAGGCAAAAGCACCCTGGTAGCCAGCAAACCCGGCAGCGGCGAAGTCCTTCCCGGCGTTTTTGTGGAAGCCAGCGCCGCCGAGCTCGATCGCGCCTGCTGCGCCGCCGCCCAGGCCTTCCCGATCACTCGCGCCCTCTCCGGCAAAGAAAAAGCCACCTTCCTCCGCTGTATCGCCGATGAGATCCTCGCCCTCGGCGAGACCCTGATCCAACGCGCCTGCGCCGAATCGGCCCTGCCCGAAGCACGGATCACCGGCGAACGCGGCCGCACCATCGGCCAACTCAAGCTCTTCGCCGACCTGGTCGAAGAAGGCTCCTGGGTCGACGCCCGGATCGACACCGCCCTGCCGGATCGCCAGCCGCTGCCCCGTCCCGACCTCCGCTCGATGAAGCGAGCCCTCGGCCCGGTCGCGGTCTTCGGCGCCTCGAATTTCCCCCTCGCCTTCAGCACCGCCGGCGGCGACACCGCCTCGGCCCTGGCCGCCGGCTGCCCGGTCGTCGTCAAAGCTCATCCCTTCCACCCCGGCACCGCCGAACTCGTCGCCGGCGCCATCGCCGCGGCGGTGAAAAAATGTGGCTTGCCCGCCGGCACCTTCTCGATGCTCCACGGCGCCGGCGCCGCCGTCGGCCAGGCCCTCGTCATCCACCCCGCGATCAAAGCCGTCGGTTTCACCGGCTCGCTCGGCGCCGGACGCGCCATCTACGCCGCCTGCGCGACCCGTCCCGAGCCGATCCCGGTCTTCGCCGAGCTGGGCGCCAACAACCCGCAATTCATCCTTCCCGGCGCCCTCGCGACCCGCTCCGCCGCCCTCGCCAGCGGCCTCGCCGGATCGATCACCATGGGCGCCGGCCAGTTCTGCACCAACCCCGGCATGACGGTGCTGGTCGACGACGCCGCCGGCCGGGCCTTCGCGGCGCAGCTCGGCGAGGAACTCGCCAAGATCGCCCCCGGCACCGCCGTCGCCTGCCCGATTGCCAGCGCCTACGAGAAGGGCCTCGCCGCCAAGATCGCCGCCGGCGAAGTCGAGCTCATCGCCAAGTCGAAACTCGCCCCGGTCCGGGCCGAATCGGCAATGATCCCGGCTCTGATCGCGACCAGCGCCGCCAACTACCTCGCCAAGCCCGAGCTCGCGCATGAAGTCTTCGGCCCGGTCAGCCAAATCGTCTGGGTCAAGTCGGCCGCCGAAATGGTCTCTTTCGCCCGCCAGCTCGAAGGCCAGCTCACCGCCAGCATCCACGGTGAAGCGGCGGAACTGACCCAGTCCGGCGAGCTCATCGCCGTGCTCGAGGAAAAGGCCGGACGCGTCATCGTCAACCAGTTCCCCACCGGCGTCGAGGTCTGCCACGCGATCTTCCACGGCGGCCCTTTCCCCGCCTCGACCGCTCCGGCGACCACTTCGGTGGGCAGCGGCGCCATCGAGCGTTTCAGCCGCCCGGTGTGCTACCAGAACCTGCCGCAGTCCCTCCTTCCCGCCGAACTGCGCGACGACAACCCCCTCGGCCTGATGCGCCTGGTCAACGGCCAAAGGACTCGCTGATATGTTGTGCCCCGCTAAGGCGGTCAAACAGAACGTAGTGCCGAGGGCTCGGCAGAGGGCTTGCCGGGGAGAGAGGAGGGGGATTTCAGCTTTCCCCGCGGATCCGCGCCAGTCGCTCCGGCCCCGGCGCGGCGGCGAGGAAGCCGGGAAGGGTCTGGTCATTGCGGCGGGGACGCTTGAGGAATGCCACCGGCCATTCGGTGATGCGGGGCTCGCGGCGATGGAAGAACTTCCCATCCTCGGGTTCGTCGAGGTATTCGTGCTGATAGACCAGCGCGACCAGCTCGCCGCCTTTCGCCTTTTCCGCCTCCGCGGCTTCCGCATAAGTGGCGAATGCCTTGAAGCTGCTGCGTTTCCAGAGGCGGTATTCGAGAATTGCATCCCAGACATAGCCGCCTCCGGCCTTGGCTGAAGCTGCGTATTTGCCGACTGCCTCCGGCAGCAGGGCGTCGGGATAGCTGGCCGAGCTCTGCGTGCGCTCCAGGAAGGCGGCGCTGATCTCTTCCATGCCGATCTCTTTCTTCGGCGCCTGGATCTTGAACACCGGGCGGCCATTCACAACCTTGCAGCGCTGACCCACCTGCAGCTTTACCAAGTCGACGAAGGCCGGGAAATAGGCGACCAAGGTCGAGAGATTGATGTAAACTGTCTTCTTGGCTGTCACTTCAAACCAGTGATCTCCACTCCGCTTGATCGTGGGCGAGTTAAACGCCTTCAGGTCAGGTTCCATGGCAATCCAAAGGACTTCGTCCTTGTATTCAAAGTCGATGGGATGCGGTTCGAAGAACCAACGCAGCGGAGGGTTCCTCTCCGGCGAGTAGGGGTGGCTCAGGTCGAGACCGCAGTTACCGAAGTCCTCCATCGGACCGACGTAGACCTGATAGAGTTTCTTGACCGGCCCGTCAAAGGTGAGGATCGGGGCCCAAGAAGGATCGGCATCCTGCAAATTGAGCACAATGTTCGGCTGATGGCGCGCTAAGTAGACATTGTAAAAGGTGCATTGCTTGGGTGATTTTTGATGGATGACGCTGCCGATGAAATCGGGAAAGCAGAGCCAAGTATGACTCATGAAGATGTAGCACTTGTCCCCATCAATGAGGTAGCAGTAGCGCGGAGCCCAGGGGAGATCCACTCGCCGGAATTTGAGCTTATTGAGGACACCCCAATCTTCAGCTTCCATGTACTTTGCTTCCGGCTTGTCATTCAAGTGGCAGATCTTGGTGTAGCGGGCGAGGTGTTCGGGGGACATGTGGGCTCCGAAAAATGAGGGTGTGAGGTGGGCGACATAGCACCCAGCCCGATGGGCTGGGCTATCAAAAGCGGTCCTTCGGACCGGAACGCGGAGGGCTAATCCCAGACGTAGCGTTCGTCGAATTCGAGCTCATGCTTGATCAGGAAGGCTCGGAATTCGTCTTGATAGCTTTGGCCGTGGTGATGTTCGTGTTGATGGTCGATGTAGTCCTCGACTTGGGCCCGAAACGAGGAGCTGACCGAGAAGATGCCGTAGCCGTGTTGCCAATGGAAATGCTGGTAGCGCTCGCCCTGAGTCTTGAGGAATTTCGACGAAGCTACCTTGATCGCTTCGATCAGGTCGGCGGGAGCGCAGGTGCGAGGATGCGCAATGAAGAGATGGATGTGATCTTCCACCGATCCGGCCCGCAACAAAGTGCCGCGAAGGCCATCGACCACGCCGCCAATGACCGCGTGGAGCTGCGGCCGCACCGCATCCTCCAAGATCGGCTCGCGGAACTTGGTCGAGAAAATCACATGCACCAGGAGGCGCGACAAGGATTGCGGCATGAGGGGGCTCCCTGTTGTTCGGTCCGAAAGATTCCCAGACCTCCGGTCTGGGCTGTCAAAAGCGCGCCTTCAGCGCGAGCTCATTTGTTCGGTCCGAAGGACCGCTTTTGATAGCCCAGCCCATCGGGCTGGGTGGTGTGTGGCGATGTGAGTTACCCCTTCAGCGCCCCATCGACGATCTGCTGCGCTTCGCTCTGCAATCTCGCCAGGTGTTCGGCGCCGACGAAGGATTCGGCGTAGATCTTGTAGACGTCTTCGGTGCCAGAGGGGCGGGCGGCGAACCAGCCGCGGGCGGTGGTCACTTTGACGCCGCCGATCTCCTCGTTGTTGCCGGGGGCGCGGCTCATCTTTGCGGTCACCGCATCGCCGGCGAGGGTGGCGGCGGTGATCTTCTCGGGCGAGAGCTTCTTGAGATTGTTCTTGTCGGCGGCGGAGCAGGCGGCGTCGCGGCGGGCGTAGTAGGAGACGCCGTGGCGCTGCTCCAACTCGGCGTAGTGCTGGCCGGGATCCTTGCCGGTGACCGCGATGATCTCGGCGGCGAGCAGGCAGAGGATCAGTCCGTCCTTGTCGGTGCTCCACACGGTGCCGTCCTTGCGCAGGAAGGAGCCACCGGCGGATTCCTCGCCGCCGAAGCCCAGGTTCCCACCGACGAGGCCGTCGACGAACCACTTGAAGCCGACGGGGACTTCGGTGACCTGGCGGCCGATGTCGGCGGCGACGCGGTCGATCATCGCCGAGCTGACCAGGGTCTTGCCGATGCGGGCGGATTTCGGCCAGTTCGGGCGGTGCGAGAAGAGGTATTGGATCGCCACCGCGAGGTAGGCGTTGGGGTTCATCAGGCCGTGCGAGCGGCTGACGATGCCGTGGCGGTCGGCGTCGGGGTCGTTGGCGAAGGCGATGTCGTACTTGTCCTTCATCGCCACCAGGCCGGCCATGGCGTGGGGCGAGGAGCAGTCCATGCGGATCTTGCCGTCGTGGTCGACGTGCATGAAGGCGAAGGCGGGGTCGACGCCGGGGTTGACCACTTCAAGTTTGAGTCCGTAGGCCTTGGCGATGGCGGGCCAGTAGTCGACGGCGGCGCCGCCGAGGGGGTCGACGCCGATCTTGACGCCGGCCTTGGCGATGGCGGCCATGTCGATCACCGAAGCGAGGTCGGCGACGTAGTTGCCGAGGAAGTCGTGTTCCTTGACGCAGGAGGCCTTGAGGGCTTCGGCGTAGGGCAGGCGCTGGACTTCTTTCAGGCCGGCGGCGATGATGGCGTTGGCGCGCTTCTCGACCCAGCCGGTGATGTTGGTGTCGGCGGGGCCGCCGTTGACCGGGTTGTACTTGAAGCCGCCGTCCTGGGGCGGGTTGTGCGAGGGGGTGATGACGATGCCGTCGGCGAGGCCGGACTTCTTGCCGCGGTTGGCGCAGAGGATGGCGTGGGAGATGGCGGGGGTGGGGGTGTAGCCTTGTTGCCAGCGGACTTCGACGCGGTGGGCGGCGAGGACTTCGAGGGCGGACTGGAAGGCGTCCTCGGAGAGGGCGTGCGAGTCCTTGCCGATGAAGAGCGGTCCGTCGACGCCTTGCGACTTGCGGTATTCGCAGATCGCCTGGGTGGTGGCGAGGATGTGGGCTTCGTTGAAGGATCCCTTGAGCGAGCAGCCGCGGTGGCCGCTGGTGCCGAAGGCGACGGGCTCGAGGCCGGTCTTGGTCTCCCAGTAGGCGCGGCGCAGGGCGGCGATGTCGGTGAGAATGGCGGTCGTGGCTTTCTTGCCGGCGAGAGGATGCAGGGCCATGGGGGGATCTCCACTTGGGGTTGTTGAGGAATCATCGACGATGCTACTGATTCTAGCTTCAGGAAGGGGAGGATAGCAAGGGCGCTGCCACGGAAAACGGCTTAGAGATCCGGCTTCTCCCAGATCGGGACGCCGAGGAATTCGGCGAGGTGCTGGGCGTCGGTGCGCAATTCCTCGAGTCTGCCGTGGTCGACGACGCCGAGGCGAGATCCGTCGCTCAGCACCAGGTTGAGTTCGTAGCTGTAGAAGGAGGAATTCTTGGTCTTGCAGCGTTCGCCGAGGATCTGCAGGGCGCGGATCTCGTCAAGTTTGCAGGCGGCCTTGAGGTTTTCCCGTCGCGGCAGTCCCAGCGGTTCCTGGCGGCTTTTCCAATACCAGCCGCGGGCCTTGTCGAATACGATCGGCTTGGTGAATTCACGCCAGAGGGCGATGCCGATGGTCAGGAGAACGGCTCCGACGATGGCGGCTGCCCAGGGGAAGTTCTTCTTGACGAAGGCGGCGAGGATCAAGGTCGCAGGGAGGACGATGAAGATTCCGGCGCAGAAGCGGGCAGCTGCGGTGGCGCGGAATTCGAGGCGCTGGCTGTGCTGGAAGTCGAGCTGGTGGGTGCGGATGTTGGTGCCGCCCTGGACCAGGGGAGACCAGTCGATTCGCTGGGCGAGGGGATCGCCGAAGACCGAGGGGTCGAAGGGCGGCTTTTCGGTGACCCCTAATAAACGCTTGATCTGATCGAGTAAGGACATGGCGATCTTCCGGTTTGATGAAGGAAGCTAGCCGTCGCGGCCGCTTTTGGCTAACGAGGGCCAAGGCTCCCCATGGCCGTTTTGGAAGGAGGCAGCCTCAAAAATCTCGGCGTGTCACACTCGAATTCCAGTATCACAGCTTAGGGAGTCAGGGAACTGGAATAAGGGAGTGCTTGGACTCCTCAAATCCGGCCTCTCTGGCTCCCTGAAAAGCAGCTTGAACCTGGATTCCGAAGTTGAAGATCGATAACGGTTGATTCCACAGCGGATTTTTCAATTTTCAATCTTTGATTTTGTTGATGTTATCTGGAATTTTGAATTTTGAATCCTGGATTCGGAAGCTGAGCCCAAGCTCAGCTTCGGAATCCAAGTTGAATGCATCTCAGTCCAAGGTCAATTCGGTATGATACGCGTCGAAATCTTGCATCACGTCACCATTTCGTGTATACTTAAGACCAGTAGCCACGGAGCGGCGATGCAGACTTCGATCGAACTGCCTGATGAAAAATGGTGGCTAGCACCCCAGCCCGAGAGGCCGCCCATGCCTTGTCTCGAGGGCCTGCGGAAGTTGCAAGTCCTTGAAGCGCTTCGCCGTGATGTCGATGCCGGCAAGATGGAGATCGTCGAAATCCCGACCCAGGTCGCCCAGGTGATCAACCTCCTCAATACGCCGGACTGGAACTACGCCCAGGTGATCCGCCTGGTCGAGCAGTCGCCGGGGATGATCGGCGACTTCCTGGCGCTGGCGAACTCCGCCGCCTTCTCGCGCGGTGCCAAGGCCAGTGATCTGCGGGTCGCCATGCCGCGGCTCGGCAAGGATGCGATCAAGGCCATTCTCTTCATCAATCTCGGCAAGATGTTCACGCCCAAGGATCCCCTCTTGCGCAAGGTGGCCCAGGACGTGATTGAGCATTCGATGGCTGTGGGGCGCGTCGCCAGCTTCCTCAGCACCCGCGTCAAGGTCGACCCCAACGCCGCCTTTCTCGCCGGCGTCCTGCACGACATCGGCAAGCTTGCCTTGCTCAAGCATGTCGCGGCCCATCACGTCCTGCCGGAGGCTGCGGGGCTCAACGCGGATGAAAGCCTCTTCGCCGAGATCTTCGCCGAGATCCACGAAGAGGCGGGCAAGATCGTCTGCGAACGATGGGGCTTGGAACCCGACATCCAGGCGGCGATCGTCCATCATCATTTCTTCAAGCAGCTGGCGCAGGGCGGCGAGTCGAAGCGCCACCTCCATCTCGCCGCCTTGGTGAACTTGGCGGACATCATCGTCCGCATCCTCGGCAAGGGGACTGCCCATCCTCCCTGCGACCTTTTCAAGACCGTTCCAGCCCGGGTCATCGGCCTGGTCTACGATGACACCACCAAGATCTTCTTCGCCAAGATTCCGGCCCTGGTCAGACAAGCCTGAATCCAAGGGCCGCCGGTGACGCTCAGGCCTCGGCCCATTGCTTGCGGATCAGGGCGATGGCGGCCTTGGTCGAGGCTTCGTCGCCGCCGCGGCACTCGAGACTGACCGCGCCTTGGTAGCCGATCTGCTTCAGGGCTTTGAAGCCCTGGGTGTAGTCGTCGGCGTCACCGTCGCTGCCCGGCAAGGCGCGTTGGCGGCGCGAGGCGATGTGGACGTGATGGAGCCAGCGGGCGCCGCTGAGGATGGCTCCGTAGTCAGAGGTCTCCTCCCAGGTCATGTGCCAGAGGTCGGCCATCAAGGCGCAGCCTTCGTTGTCGACGTCGCGGCAGATGCTGGCGCCTTCGGCGACAGTGCGGACGAAATAGGTTTCGTCGCGGTTGAGGGGTTCGAGGAGGAGGCGGGTCTTGTGCTGCTTGGCGAAGTCGCCGAGCGAGTGGAGCAGGGATTTGCCTTCATCCTTGCGGTCCCAGCGGGTGAAGCCGGTGAGGAGTTTGCGTGCCTCGATGTCGGGCAGGGCCGCCTGGCCGTGGAAGGCCGGGACGTAGATGACGCCGGCGGAGCCGATCTCGCCGGCCCCCTCGAGAAGGCGCTTCATCGAATCCTCGAACTGCTGCCGGACTTTTGCGTCCGAGGCGATCGCCCATCCTTGGAAGCCGGCGCAGACCGCCGTCACCGGCAGGCCGCTCGCCTGGGAGGCGGCGCGGATCTCCTTGGCCTGGCCGGGCAGGCCGCCGCCGCCGATTTCGACCGCGTCGAGCCCGAGATCGCGGGCCCGGGCGAATTTCTTCATCCAGTCGCCACCGCCGAGGTGGCCGGGCTGGGCCGAGACGGTGAGGCGGGCCGTGCCCGAAGGGACGGCGGCGTTTTCGGCTTTGAGGACGGGGCTCATGAGGCCGGCGAGGCCGGCGGCTGCGACGAATTGGCGGCGGCTGAGATCCATGGGGGGCGGCTCCTGGTTTGGAATGAGTCTGGGCGCATTGAGACCCGCCGCGCCATGGCGGGTTCCGTGATCAGGACTGGGAGCTCCGCTTCTCCCTGGCCAGTGGGGCGAGGGCCATGAGCAGGAGCTGCGAGGCGATGAAGAGGCTGAGGTAGAAGGCGCCGCTCTCGGTGAACCCGTAGGCATGCAGGCCGGCGCCGAGCAGGTTGGTGCCGAACCAGGACCAGGAGGTGACAATGTTGCCGAAGAGGGCGAGGACGGCGAGGCCGCGCAGGCGGACCATGCCAGACCAGCGGCAGTGCAGGAGGATGGCGTTGGCGATGACGATCAGCAGGGCGCCGTTCTCCTTCGGGTCCCAGCCCCAGAAGCGTCCCCAGGAGTCGTCGGCCCAGAGGCCGCCGAGCACGGTGCCGACGAGGGAGAAGAACATCGCGAAGCAGGTGACGCCGTAGATCGCGCCGGAGAAGCCCTTGTCGAGCTCGGGCGTGCGCTTCCCAGCGGGGTCGAAGAGGGCGATCAGGATCCACAGGGCGCCGATGCCGCCGGCGAAGAAGGTGGCGCCGTAGCCCTTGGTGATGCAGACGACGTGAGTGGCGAGCCAGAACTTGGTGTCGAGCACCGGCATCAGAGCTTTCATGGTCTCGCCGTCGAGCGACAGGAATTGCGCGATCAGCAAGGTCATGGCACCGGCCAGGGCGGCGACCGGGGTGGCGGCATTGGCGCGCCAGAAGTGTTCGAGGACGATGCCGGCCAAGACCACGACCCAGCCGATGAAGACTGCGGAGGAATACAGGTTGGTCACCGGCGGATAGCCGGAGATCCAGATCCGCAGGATCAAGGTGGCGGTGTGGAGGGCGAAGGTGGCCCAGAGGATCGACAGGGCGACGACCCGCAGGTGCGGTCGCCAGACCAGCCAGCCGAGGAGGGCGATGACGAGGGCGATGAAGTACCAGACGATGCACTGGATGTTGAGGGCGGCGCGGTTGATCGTCGCCTCGTGCGGGACGATGGAGGGGGCGCGGATCCAGACGTCGGCCTCCTTGCCGAGGGCCTGCTTCTCGCTGCGCAGGCGGGTGAGTTTTTCCGAGGCGGCGGCGATGTCGCCCTCTCCTTCGGCGGCGGCGCGCGCGGCGGGCAGTTCGGAGTCGATCTCGGCGAGGCGCTTGGTGATCCGCTCCTGGTGGACCTTGCAGGCGGCGGCGGCGGCCTCGAGAAGCCGCGGCAAAGCGGCATTGAAGGCGGCACCGGCGTCCTTCGTGCCGGGCAGGTCCTTGAGCATGTCGGCTAGGCGTCGGGCGCTGGCCAGGGCTTCGGTGTCGGGAGCTTTCCGGTCTTTCGCCGCCAGGGCTTTTTCCGGCAGGCCGGCGAGGAAAAGCTGGTGACGGGCGAAGTCGAGGCTGCGGAGGAGCTGGTGCTGGGTGAGCAGTTCGAACCAGGCTTCGGCGGCGGGATCGTACTTCTGCCGGCTGATGCCCTCGACCTGGGCCAGGGGGAGGAGCTGCCAGTGGCGGTCGCCTGGGAGCGGGACGATGAAGGGCGCGTCGGGATTCGACTTGAGGGCGCTGGCAGCCTCCTTGTAGGCGGCGAGGTCGATGCCTGTGGGATCGCGGACGAAGCCGAAGGCGTTGCGCAGGGTGTAGTGGATCGAGATCTTGCTCGACAGGCTCATCACCGCGTTCTGGTAGGCGTTGCGGCGCTTCGGCTTGACGGCGCTGATCTCGGGATATTCCTTTTCGATCTCCTCGAGCTTGGGCTGCAGCTCGGCGAGCGAGTAGCGGAAGTCGCCGGGGCGGGGGTCGAGGCCGAATTTGCGCAGCAGGTCGAGGTTCTGGATCTTGAAGACGCGGTGTTCGTCGGCGCAGGAGCTGCCGGAGGCGAGGTCGAGGAGCCAGAGGAGGGCGGGGCGCTTCTGGCCGTCGAAGTCGATGAAGGTCTGGCTTTCGGAGATCACGGTCAGGCCGTGGCGGGCGACGCTGTCGAGCGGCTTGACCCGTCCGAGGTGGGCGACCGGCAGGGTCGCGGCGAGATCGAGGTCCTGCGGCGTCTTCCAGGACGAGGCGAAGCTGGTCTTGCCGCTCTCGGTCTTGTATTCCACCGGCTTGAGCTTGCGGGGCGAGAAGGCGCGGGCGTAAAGCTCGGCGCCCAGCAGGCCAAGGACGGCCAGGACGCTGATGACGACAAAGAGTTTCGACGGGGTTTTCATTCCTGGCCTCCTGGGCCGGGGCGGCGGAGATGTTTGAGCAAGAGGCTGACGAAGTGGATGAACATGCCGAGGGCGGCGATCATGCAGGAGATGTAAGGGATCATCCAGCCGCCGTTCTTGACCACTTGCAGGATGGTGCCGTCCTCGCTGCTGAGGAAGCCGCTCTGGTAGAAGGTGCGGCCGAGGCGGCGCAGGGGGTGGTTCATCCAGATCTCGCCGTGTTCAGGGGCGCTTTCGCCGGGCATGCGGATGTCGATCATCGAGGAGTAGCTCATCTTGTCCTGGCTGCCCATGAAGCGCTCGATGTGGAAGTCGCGCAGGGCGATGCTCATCCGGCCCTCTTCGTTCTCGAGGTATTCGCGCTCGTTGCGCAGCATCAGGCGGAATTTGCGCCCGCCGCATTGCAGTTCCTGGTAGAGGTCGGGATTCTGGCGGGCGATGAAGTTGCCGTAGAAGAGGCTGCTGAATGCGTAGAGGCCGAGGGGGCTGCCGTCCTTGGCGGAGAATTTGACCAGGCAGGCCGGGGCGTTGCTGATGCTGCTGACGCCGTTGTTTTCCGGCAGGCCGACGATCAGCAGCTCCTTGCCGGCGCCGGCGTCGACGCCCGGGGTGCTGCCGCTTCTCAGGTCGGAGTTGGGGAACCACATCTGCGGCGCCAGGCGCAGGCCGAGCTCGGGCAGATCGATCTCGGACTTGCCGGCGAGCAGGGCCTGGGGGATGACGGTGCTGCGCGCCTGGCCGTCGGCGAGATCTTCGATGATCGCCAGTTCGAAGCGGTTGCTGCGGTCGACGAAGTCGGCGCTTTCGCCTTCGCGCAGGGTCATCCGGGCCTCGACCGCGCCGAGGTGGGTGAGCAGCTCGGCGAGGAGGAGCAGCAGGACCGAGGAGTGGATCATCACCACGCCGGCCTTGGCCTTGCCGTAGAGGAGGCGCAGGGCGGCATAGACGACAGCGGCGACCAGAAGGCCCTGGGCGAGGCGGTCGAGGACCCGCCAGAAGGAGTCGTCGAGGGTGCTCTGCCGTCCGAAGACCGCCGCGACGCCGGTGAGGAGGCGGCCGATCAGGTCCATCAGGCCGCCCTGGATCACCAGCAGGCCGAGGCCGATGGCGAGGCCGAGCACGGCGAGGCCGGCCAGCAGGCGTCCGGCGCGGGCCGTCACCTTCCAGCGCAGCAGGTGGGCGGCGAGGAGATTGAAGAAGAGCAGCAGGCCGATGCTGATGCCTCCGAGCCAGGGGATGAAGAAACGCATCAGGAAGCGCTGCGTCTCGGGCTGGCGGGCCTCGATGAAGGCATCGGGAAGGAAGGTGTGGATGTGGATCTTGGCGAACCAGCAGCGGAAGATTTCGGTGACCACGGTCTCGATGCTGCTGCCGTTGGCCCCGGCCTGGGCCAGGGTGCCGCCGAGGACCAGGAACATGCTGCTGGCCATCAGGAAGACGGTGATCCGGATCGATCCCATCAGGCGCAGCATCTGGCGGAGGGCGCCGGACTCGGGGGCTGTCTCGGGCTTGGTCGAGCCGTTCATTTCGCCGCCTCGAAGGCGAAGCTCTTCAGGAAGGCCTCGAAGGAGGCGATCTGGGCCTTGGCTGCCACCGGGCCGCTGAGCTTGAAGTACCAGCTCGCCCCGGCACGGTCGATCCGGGCCACCCGGATGAAGCGCTCGGTGCCGTCGAAGGCCCAGCCCTCCGCCTTGATCCCGTCGATCTCGCCGCAGGCCCAGGCGAGCTTCGCCAAGGCCGCCGCGTCCGGCTCCGGCAGGCCGACCTGGTTGGCCCACATCGCCCCCAGCTGCAATGCCGGGTTGCCCTGGGCCATGCTGCTCACCGTCAGCTCGGCCCCTTCAGGCCCGGCGAGATTGACCAGGCGCATCGAGGTCGCCGGCTTCTGCTGCCAGAGCGGCGGCAGGACGAAGCGGAAGCCGTGCGAGCCGGGGGCGGGAGCTGCCCCCGCCGGGGCTTCGGCCTCGGGCTTCCTCAGGCTCACCATCAGGACCTGGCGCTTGCCCAGCTTCATCTCGGTCACCGCCGCAGCCAGCTCCTCCTCGGTCAGAGGTCCGAGGCCGAGCTGGCCGGCCCAGCGGTCCAGGTTGGCCTGGAGATCGTTGCCCGGCGGCATCCGGGTGAGCGAGATGTCGAGATTCGTCCCTTCGACCTTGAAGCTCCGGTAGCGGAAGCCTTCTCCGGGGAGCTCGCTCCAGCCTTTCGGCAGCGACCACACCGCCTCCTGACCCTTGAAGTCGATGCTGCCGAGCAGGCTCACCAGACCCTCGCCGATGGCGCCGGTCTCGCTGCGCGCCCCGGCCACCTTGAGGAACCACATCGCCTCGCTTTCGCGGAAGATGGCCCCGACGATGCTGTCGGTGCCCTGCGGCAGCGCTGCCATCTTGCCGCCGCCCATCATCGGCGGCAGCTTGGCCGGGCCGCTCTGGCGCGGCGCCACGGCCGCGGCCGATTCGGTGTAGGTCTTGACTTGCGGCTGCTCGCAAGAGCTGATCAGCGCCAGCAAAAATGCCGGACGAAGCGGAATTCTCGTCATGATTCGTGTCCTCGGGTTTTGACTTTTGACTTAGATCCTGCAAAGATAGTTCCATGAAACCCAATCAGCATCCGCAAAAAACGCATTCCGGCGCGCAAAGTCCCCGCACCGGCGCCGGCCTCGGCCTGCACGGTGTCATCAACCGTCGCGGCGGACGCCATGCCGCACCACGCTCCGATTTCGTCAACGACTTCCTCTTCCTCTGCGGCCTTTTCATACTCCTCGCCTGGCTGGCGCAGTGGATGAGGTGAATCGAGTAGAGGGGTGCCTTGCGGTCCCCTCTCTCACCACCGGACGCGCTCATCGCATCCGGCGGTTCCTAGGGTTTCGAGCGGGAAGAGTAGTATTTCAGCGGGTCGATCAGCTCTTGTTTTTCGATCCACCGTCAAGGTGCCGCGGCGTTCCAGTTCCTTGTCGAGCGCGTCGAGCATCAGGTTTGCGAGTGGAGGGCGACAGCGGGCCGCCTTGCGGCTTCCCTCTCTTCCGTCCCGTGGCAGACGCCATTGATCATCACGCCGCTTTCGAGGAAGCTGCGGATGAGCATCAGGCCGCGCTTGTCGGCGATGCGCCGCGCCACCAGTCCCATCAGGATGTGGCTGACCCGGTCGAAGAATTTCTCCAAGTCGATGTTCACCACGACAGAGCGTCCTGCCGCGACTAAGCCGCTGGCCGCCTTGAGGGCTTGATCCTAAAAACCGCAGTTGAAAGGTTGCAAGGTTCAAAGCTGTTTCTTTACACCTTTCTGCGCAAGACTGTCTTCCATTAGGCAATCTCCCGGGCAGCGGATTTGGTGGTGGAAGATGGGGTCAGGCGCAGTGATGGCG
>JBDKFG010000091.1:0-15038 GCA_039798785.1 Verrucomicrobiota bacterium
TCTCCGCTCTAAATTAGTGGCCAACTTTCTTGATTGCAGAATGTTATGATTATGAGACACGGCATGTATCATGTGAAGCGGGAAACATCTAAAAACCGCTGTTGAGCAATAAGCTAAGCTATTGCTGTTGCAGCTAATCCTTCCAACCTTTCCAGCATCCAACCTTTCAACTGCGGTTTTTAGGTTGAATCATCACTTCTTGTGGTAAGTGCCTTTTTCGCAGGAGCGGACGAAGGACTCGGCGGTGGCCTTGAGCTCTTCCCATTCATCGCGGATGCGTTGCGATTCGCCGGGTGAGACGATGCCGTCGCGGGTGCTGCGGGAGATTTCGGCCAGCATGTCGGAGAAGTCGCCGACGATGCCCTGGGTGGCGATGAGGAGGTCGGAGTGGACCAACTCGGAGTGCTTTTTGTGGCGGATGAAGCTGCCGCCGGTCTGGCTGCACAGCCATTCCAGGATGTGGTCGTCGCCGGTGATGCGGTGCAGATCAAGGACGCGGTCGAGGGGGTTGTCTGCGGCGGCGGCGTGGTATTGCTTGCTCTGGCTCCATTTATGGACGAGCGACTGGGAGACACCGAGTTCGGCTGCGACGGCTTTGGCTCCTTTTTCGGCGATGGCCTGGCGGATGACTTCGTCTGATTCCATGGAGTGAATTCCTTCGGGTTTATCCAAATATCGGTTCTCATAGCCGCGAATGCAAATATTTTTCGACCTGTCTCACTCGGATTTCAGGGGTCACAGCTTAGCGAGTTAGGGGACCGGGGGGCAAGGGGGCTTTAACTCCCTGCTCCCGACTCCCTGAAAAGCAGCCTGAATGCATTTCAGTTCAAGCTCATTTCGGTGTGATGCACGTCGATTTTTTTGATTTGGGCGGGGGCGCAGTGTCCCGGCCGTATCAGGGGCTGGATTGGGTATTGGTCTGCTTGCCGAGGACGCGGCTGGGCATTTCGGCGGCTTGGCGGGCTGCTTCCTGGCTGCGTTTTTCGGCTTCTGCAGCCTTGAGGGTGGCGGGGACGGGGAGCGTCCGGGGCGGCGGCGGGATGGCGCCGAGCTTCTTGCCGGCGTCGCGGATCAGCTGGGCGCAGAGGCGCAGCTCCGACGAGAGCTTGGCGAGCCGCAGCCGTTCCGGGTGCTGGGCGCTTTCGGCGGCGAGACGTTCGTAGCTCGGGGTGCTCTGGGCGGCGAGCAATTCAGTGTCGCGCAGGAGTCGGAGTAGGTCGTCGGCCTGCGGGCCGAGAAGGCTGGAGAAGCCTCCCTGACGATAGTCGGAGGCGAGCTCGGGCCAGCGGCCGGTGATCACCGAGGAGACGCCGCGGATGCCGGCTCGGAGGTCGTCGAAGCCGTTGTCGCTGAAGCGCGAGGGTTCGCGGAGGGAGGCCTCGGCGCCGAAGGGGGTTTCGAGGTAGCGGCTGGACAGCATCTCGCAGGCCTGCGCGAGGGTTTCGATCCGTTCGCCGAGAAACTCCTTGCGGCTAAGACGGCGCAGTCGGACGTTTTCGTTGTCGGCCTGGAAGGCGCTCCACTGGTGGGCGCAGAGGGCGAGATCCTCGACCAGTAGGCGGGAGGCGGCGACGAGCGCGGCGCGGCGGCGGCTGGCGGCGAGGGATTCGCCGGCGAACTCGGCGGCGGCGCGGGTGCCGGGGCGGTCCGCGTCCTTGTCGCTTCCCCAGAGGAGGAACTCGAGCGCGTGGAAACCGGTGCTGACTTCGTCGGGTGCGTAGAGCCGGTGGGCCCGGCGGAGGCTGTCGCGACCGATCTTCGGCACCGCGTCGGTGCTGATCAGCCCGGTTTCTCCTTCGAGGAAGCTTTCCGACACCGGTTCCGCGGCGATGCGTTGCGCCGGGACCTGGCCCTGGGCGTCATGGCAGGGGAGGAAGTCGGGCCCGCCGTGGGCATGGAGGCGCATCCATGCGGCATGGGCGCTGCGCCAGGCTTTGCGGGTCTCGGCCAGGGTGGCTTCGTCCGGCTGACCGGCGAAGACCGCGATGCTGTCGCGCAAGGTGCAGGCGGCGGACCATGCGCTCTGGTGGTCCTTTTGAGCCAGGGAGAGACAGCTTTCGCGGAAGAGCAGTTCGTCGCTGCTCCACTCGGCAGTCTTCTGGCTTGAGCAGGAGGCGAGGGCGGCGAGGGCGGCAAAGCAGGGCAGGATGAAGCGCATGGCGGTCTCCGGGGATTGATCCCCCGACTTTAGAGCCGGAGCGCGACGCTACAAGTGAACCCGGGACGAGGAAGGCGCCAGAAGCGGACAAAAAGCCGATGCCGCGGGCGCTTTCCCGCCTGAAGGGGGCCAGAAACGGCTCCGCCTCACTTCCGGGGGCTGCGGATCGAGGCCTCGCCGGCGATCGAGAGCAGCTTGTTGATCGCTTCCGCCCGTCCGGGGACGCCGGACTTGATCCAGGAGTTGCGCAGATTGAGCAGGAGGCGCTGCACGATCAGTCGGGTAGGCAGGGGGTCGAGCATGCCGGGCGCGAAGCTGTGGCCGTGGCGGGCGGCGATGCCGCGGACTTCCGCCTCGCCGATTTCGCGGCCTCCGGCAAAGGGATCGAACCAGCGGCGACTGGCGTCCGAGGGGGTGTAGACGACGAAATGGCCGGGAAGCCCCACTCCTTCCATCTGCAGGCCGAGGCGCCGGGCGACCAGCATCCACAAGAGGGCGAGGGTGATCGGCATGCCCTTGCCGCTCTTCAGGACGCGATGCAGAAGGACGTTGGCGGGCTTGTGGTAATCCTCCTGGTCGCCGGTGAAGCCGTGCTCGACGGCGAGGAACTGGGCGAGGGCGCCGGCGGGATCTTCTTCGCAGCCGTTGAGGATCATGAAGCCGCGGGCCTGGGTGGCGAGTCCGTCGAGCTCCTGCCTGACGGCGGCGGCATCGCATTCGTCGTCTTCGGTGCGGCAGAGCAGCAGGACCAGCGTTTCGAGATCGGGATCCGCCTCTTCGAGCAGCTTGCGTAGTTCGATGCCGGAAGCTTCCAGGATCTGAGCGCGGCGCCAGGCGTCGAGAATGCCGGCTTCCGGGGATTCGAGGCGGGTCAGTTCATGGTACAATTCGCGCTGCTGCTCGATCGAAAGCTGGGTGATCTGCTGCCGCAGCAGCTGACGGGTTTCGACGTCGGGGTCGGCAAGAAGGACGAGGAGAGCTTCGGCGCTGGGGCTGGTCATGGAGTCTCTGGGGTTGATGGAATCTGGCAAAGGTATCCCGGCTTGAGCTCGGCGCAAGATGATTTGACAGAGCGGGCCCCTTACTTCGGCGGCAGATAGCCTGGCGGAGCCGTCACCACTTCGAAATCGGAGCCTTTGATGCGGCGCAGCTCCTCGTGAATCAGCGGGATGCGTTCGTCAGGCGCGATCGACAGGGCCCAGTCGAGACCGTTGTCGGCGTTGATCATTCCGTAGCGCTTCAGGGCGGCGATGATGACCTTGACTTCGTTGCTGAATTTCGAGGCGTCGAAATCCTTGCGGAGGCGGAATCGCTCACCCATCCGTGGCAGATCGGGATCGGTCTTGCGACTGGCGAAATGGGTGGCGGGGTGGACATAGGCGCGTCGGGTGTTCCGGAAGGTGCAGCGGAGGGCGTGCTCGATCTTGCCTCGTTTGAGCTCGTCGAAGCGGACGATGGCGGGGAAGATCGGCAGGCCTGCGGCGTCGGAGCTGGTCCAACCTTCTGGACGCAGCTTGTTCGACTTGAGATCAAAGATCGACGCCTGCTCCGCCGTCCAGCCGGCGTCGGTTCTGGTCAGGCGATAGAACTCGTAGAGCCTGTGATTGACGGGGTCGACGACGATGCCGTGGCGGTCGGAGTCGAGATCGGGCTTGCCGCGCTGAACTTCCTCGAGACTCAGGTTTTTCGTCGCTTCATCTCGTTTGAATGCGGCGGGCCATCCTTCGATGACGGCCTTGTCGGGAACCGGATAAGGACCCTTGTCGGATTCCTCCGCGTAGGCAGTGAGCTTGACCTCGACTTTTTTCTGATGGGGCGGCACCAGGACAAATCCCATGTCGGTGTTGCCTCGCAGCGGTTTGGCGGCGCCTATGCCGGCGATCATGGTTGTCGAGTTGGGAGCCAGAGGCCAATCTTCGACGGGAAGATTCCACGCATTGTCGGGCGGAAAGATCGCGAGGGCCGCAAGCACCGCGTCGGCTTCGGGGGTATTGAAGGCAAGGACCTTGTCGATTTTAGGCATCGGAGTCTTCTGCAGACGCTGCAGGCGTTCCTGGTCGACCTTGACGACGGGACTGGTGTCGGCGGCAAAAAGCATGGGGATCAGGGCGGAAAGCGGCAGAGGGATCAAGCGCATCTGAGCTCCCTTGAGTTGTGGCTGAAGGCAATCTAGCACTTGTCGAGTTAATCAGCGCCGCACTCTAGCGATCTGGCACGCTTCGTGATATATTTCCGGGTTCATTCACCCATCACGAAGGAAAACGATTCATGAGCGAAGAAGCCGACAACGCCCTCAACAACCTCACTCCCCGCGCCCATCAGGTGATCATGCTCGCCCGCAACGAGGCACAGAAGATGGGGCATGACTGCGTCGGCACCGAGCACCTCCTGCTCGGCATCATCGTCCTCGGTCAAGGCGTCGCGGTCTCCTCTCTCCAGGCCATGGGTGTCGATCTCGCCTCGGTCCGTGCCGCGGTCGAGCGCCTCTCCCCGCCCCAAGGCGGCACCCACACCGAAGGGGAACTGCCCCTCACCCCTCGCGTCCGCAAGGTCCTCGCCCTGTCGATGCGCGAAGCCAAGGCCCTGAATTACCACTACATCGGCACCGAGCACATCCTTCTCGGCCTCCTCAAGGAAGGCGAAGGCGTCGCCGCCCAGGTCCTGCGCGCCCTCAACGTCGATGTCGAAAGCATCCGCCGCGAAATCCTCAAGACCCTCGACCCGAACTTCGTCCCCACCGAGGCCAAACACGATGCCGAGCACAAGCCGGAGGAAGCCGCCGGCAAACGCGACGGCAAGCCCCAGAAGGGCGACGGCCTGACCGCTTTGCGCCAATATTCCCGCGACCTCACCGAGATGGCGAAAGAAAAGAAGCTCGACCCGGTGATCGGCCGCGCCCACGAGATCGAGCGGGTCATCCAAGTCCTCTGCCGCCGCACCAAGAACAACCCGGTCCTGATCGGTGAAGCCGGGGTCGGCAAGACTGCGATCGTCGAAGGCCTGGCCCAGGCGATCGTCGACGGCACCGTGCCCGACATCATCCGCGGCAAGATGCTGGTCGCCCTCGACCTGCCCCAGATGATCGCCGGCACCAAGTACCGCGGTCAATTCGAAGAACGCATCAAAGCAGTGATGGAAGAACTTCGCGTCAACCGCAACGTCATCCTCTTCATCGACGAGCTGCACACCCTGGTCGGAGCCGGATCAGCCGAAGGCGCCATGGACGCCGCCAACATCCTCAAGCCCGCCCTCTCCCGCGGCGAGATCCAGTGCATCGGCGCCACCACCATGGACGAATACCGCAAGCACATCGAGAAGGACTCCGCCCTTGAACGCCGCTTCCAGCCGATCGTCGTCAACCAGCCCAGCATCGAGGACGCCATCCTCATCCTCAAGGGCATCGTCCATAAATACGAAGACCACCACCACGTGAAATACTCCGAGGCCGCCCTGGTCGACGCGGTCAAGCTCTCCGATCGCTACATCACCGGCCGGATGCTGCCCGACAAGGCGATCGACGTGATGGACGAGGCCGGCTCCCGCGCCCGCATCGCCGCGATGGTCCGCCCGCCCGATATGAAAGACGTCGAAGCCCGCATCGCCGAGCTCCAGATCAAGAAAAAACAGTCGATCGAACACCAGAAGTTCGAAGAGGCCGCCGCCCTCCGCGACCAGGAGAAAAACCTCCGCCGCGAACTCGAAACCACCCTCGAACAGTGGAAGGCCGACAACCGCGCCAAGGTGGTCCAGATCGACACCGAGCAGATCGCCGTCACCCTGTCGAAACTCACCGGCATCCCGGTCGCCCGCCTCGAACAATGCGAGCTCGAGAAACTCCTCACCATGGAGAAAGAGCTCGAACGCGTCGTCGTCGGCCAGTCCGATGCGGTCCACTCGCTCTGCCGCGCCCTGCGCCGCTCCCGCGCCGACCTGAAAGACCCGAAGCGCCCGATCGGCTCCTTCATCTTCCTCGGCCCCACCGGCGTCGGCAAGACCCACCTCGCCAAAAACCTCGCCGCCTTCATGTTCGGCGACGCCGAAGCGATCGTCCAGGTCGACATGAGCGAATACGGCGAGAAGCACAACACCTCGCGCCTGATCGGCTCGCCCCCCGGCTACGTCGGCCACGGCGACGGCGGTGAATTGACCGAGAAGGTCCGCCGCCGCCCCTACTGCGTCGTCCTCTTCGACGAGATCGAAAAGGCCCACCCGGACGTGATGAACCTGCTGCTGCAGATCCTTGAAGAAGGCGTGATCACCGACACCAATGGCGTCCGGGTCGACTTCCGCAACACCATCATCATCCTGACTTCAAACGTCGGCGCCAGCACCGCCAAGGGCCAAGGCGTTTTGAGCTTCAACACCAACAGCGAAGACCTCGAATACGAGATCATCGCCGACCGGATGCAGTCCGCCGCCCGCAAGCAGTTCAAGCCGGAATTCCTCAACCGGATCGACGAGATCATCGTCTTCCGCGAGCTCTCCCGGCCGCAACTGCGCAATATCGTCGATCTCGAACTCAACAAGATCAACACCCGCCTCGCGGTGCGCGGCGTCAGCCTGAGCTTCTCCGACGATCTGCGCGACTTCCTGATCGAAAAAGGCTACCGCCCTGAATACGGCGCCCGCCCACTGCGCCGCGCCGTCGAACGCCACATCGAGGACGCCCTCGCCGAGGACATCCTGCGCGGCCGCATCCCCAACGGCTCTAAGGTCGAAGTCAAGGTCGACGGCACCGACCCGCTCACCCAGAAACTCCTCTTCTTCACCCGCACCCCGGAAGACATGAAGCCGGCGGAAAACGCGGTCCAGGAGCAGGAGAAGAGCTGATGAACTGCTGGAGTCACGCGACTCAGGCCGCACAAGCCTCTTGCTGCCACTGCGGCAAAGGCTTGTGCCCCGAGTGCGCCAAATTCTCTGACTCCGGCCGCTCGGCCTGCATCGGCTCTTGTCAAGCCACCTTGAATGAGCAAGAGGCTTTTAATCAGAAAGTTTGGAAGGATCACGCAGCGAAAGCTGCCCAAGCTCAGCAATTGGCGGGCGCGGCAGTGAATTCCAATCGCTTGCTGGGTGTCTTTGCTTTGGTATCCGCAATTCTGTTCGCAGTTGTCGCAATGCGAGAACATAACGACAAGCTAGTCAAATTTTTGACTGTTATGTCGATATTCCTCGGTCTCATGGGATCTGCGATGCTTTGGCTGTATCGCCGCCCGTCCAAACAATAACCAATGCTCGATGAAATCCAGCTCTCCCTCGCGGACGGCGGCACTTGCAGCCTGCGGCGGGAGTGCCTGATCATTACCAAGAAATCGATCTCGGAGTCCTATTGGCAATACTTATTGGTTCTTCCGGCACTTGTCTACGGTTCGATGCCTGGTTTCATGCTGCTATTGATCGCCGTGATTTTGATTCTTCTGGAGTGCCTGGGCGTACCGGTGATCGCCTTCTTGAATCGACTGGAAGTGCTCGTTGCTGCTCTTCTGGTTCTCTGGGTTTTCGGCCTTTTGTTCACTTGGCTGCGCTTGCGACAGAGAATTCCTCGCGCCAAACTTTTAGCCCTTCAGTTTCAAGGTGACTCCTGCTCTCTGTCCATGAAGTCTGAATCGCGCGAGCTGCGATTGCGCTTCAGTGATCCCGAAGCCGCACAATCCGCCCTCAAATCCCTCGGTTGGGAATCTCAGCCATGAGCACCGCATTCCAGCTCCCCCTCGCCGACGGCGGCACCTGCACCGTGCGGCGGGAGTGCCTGATCATTTCCCGGATCCCGAGTCCTGAGGGGACCGAGGAAAGCGGCAGTTTCACCGTGTCGGAAGGCGATGCGTCCTGGACTTTGAAATTTGCCGATCTCAAAGGAAGGCGGATCCTGCGGCGGCTCGGGATCGCTTTGCTCTCCCTGCTCTCCACCTATGCGATCGCGAAGCTGATGAAGCTGGAAATCTCCGGAGTCAAAGTCGAAGATCTCGTGGCCGTTTCGGCTTTGCTCTGTGGCCTCTACGCCCTGCTTCGATTCTTTTGGACAAAACCTGCCGTCTCCTCTGATAGCTCGACGCCGCTGATCCAGCGCGACGAGTTGTTGCACCTCGAATGGGGCGAGCGCGAGCTGGCGATCCATTACCGATTGGGTCAAGGGGTCAAGATCCGCCGCCTTCAGCCCCTTGATTTGCGCTTGGCGCGAGAGGTCTTGACCCGTCACGGCTGGGAGCGCGGATAGCCCTGATTTGACCGCGGCAATCCATTGTTTTCCAGCTAGATGTTCACTCGAAAATCGTGATCAGTTTTGCCAAAACATCATCGATGATTGGGGCCGGCACAGTCTCCAGCTTGCGACCCGAGCGCGCTCCCAGATCCAGGGCTCGAGGCTGATCGCAACGAGCCACCCCAGTGGTTTTCAGCCCTGTCAAAGGAACCGCGAATCCCGCAGTGCGCGCGAAACTGCCGCCGTTGGTGATTGGCACCACAATCGGAGTTTTGGTGAGCCGGTTGAATGCCCCTGGAGAGACGATGAGGACGGGGCGCGTGCCCTGCTGTTCATGGCCAGAAGTGGGATCCATGGATACCAAGTAAATGTCGCCGCGCTCCATTACAGCAGCTCACTGCCGACAGGGCCCTTTGCCAGCCAATCGCGATCTTCCTCGTTGATCTCCGCAGAATCATCACATTGAGCCAGCAATTCGTCCAAGCTGTAACGGGGCCGCGGCGAGGGCTCCACCACTAGGCGACCATGATCGACCGCCAGTCCCACGCTGGTGCCAACTTGCAAATGAAGCATTTGCAGAATCGAAGGAGGGACCGCCAGCATGATTGACCCGCCGACTTTACGAAGATGTGTGGTGTGCATGTGCATGGCGCAATCCTTGGTTATACTTGAATATAACTCAATAAGTGTGCGCAGCAAGCCATCTTCCAGGCGCAAAGGAGTTTGCGCCGGTCGCGGTTTTGCTTCAGCCGGTGGTGCGGAGGCCCGCGGCGATGCCTTGCAGGGTGAGGCGCAGGGCGGGGCCGCCGGGGTCGGCCTGGCGGCGGAGCAGTTCGACCTGGATGGCGTTGAGCGCGTCGACGTAGGGATTGCGGGCCTTGACGCCGTCGGCGAGCCAAGGGAGGCGGGAGTCGAGGCCGCCGCCGGAGATCTGGCTCATCACCTTGCGGGCGAGTTCGATTTCGGCGGAGATGCGGCTTTCGAGGCGTTGCGAGGCTTGTTGATTGGCGGGGAGGGAGGCGTACCAGCGGCCGATGCCGGGGTCGGCCTTGGCGAGGGCGAGCTGCATGTTTTCGACCAGGTTGCGGAAGTAGGGCCATTCTTCGTGCATGCGGGCGAGCAGATCGGGCTTGCCGACGGCCTGGAGGCCGGTGCCGACGCCGTCGAGCGCGGTGAGGAGCTGGCGGGTCTGGGTCCAGGCGAAAGTGAAGGGGATGGCGCGGAGGTCGTCGAGGGACTGGCGTCGGGCGCGTCGGGCGGGTCGCGAGCCCATCGGCATGCGTTCGATGACTTCGATGGGTGTGGCCTGGCCGAAGAATTCCATGAACGAGGGATCGTTGCGGAGGGCGCGGTAGTGGGCCATGCCGGCGTTGGCGGCGGTTTCCATGGCGGCGGCGAAGGCGGGCTCGGCCGGGGTGGGCGGGCGGGAGGAAGCGCTGAGGGTGCCGTGGAGGAGTTGTTCAAGGTGGCGGGTGGCGATCTCCGGGTCGTCGTAGCGGTCGGCGAGGACTTCACCCTGTTCGGTGACGCGTAGTGCGAGGCCGACCGAGCCTGGCGGCAGCGAGGTGATGCTGCGGGAGGCGTGGCCGCCGCCGCGGCCGAGGGCGCCGCCGCGGCCGTGGAAGAAGACGAGGCGGATGCCGCGTTCCTTGCCGAGGGCGGTGAGGGCTTCCTGCGCCTTGTAGAGGCTCCAGGTGCTCATCAGGGCGCCGCCGTCCTTGCAGGAGTCGGAGTAGCCGACCATCACCTGGGCTTCGTCGCCGCAGTGCTTGACGGTGGCGGCGAAATGCGGGTCGTCGAGGAGGGCGCTGTAGAGTTCGACGCCCTGGTTCAGGTCTTCGATGGTTTCGAGCAGCGGCACCAGAGGGACCGGCACGGGGCTGCCGCAGAGGCGGGAGCGGCGGCGGATGCGGCCCAGTTCCCAGAGCCAGCGGACTTGCAGGACGTCGCTGGGGCTGTGGGTCATGGCGGTGATGAAGCAGTTGACGGCGTCGCCGAGGCGTCCTTCTTCTTCAATGCGGGCGAGCAGGTCGAAAAGTCCGACGCTGCGCTGGGCGTTGGGGGGGAGGCCGCGGGGGTCCATCAAGGGGATGCGGCTGGCGATCGGCTGGCGCAGGAATTCCTGGCGTTTCTCCTCGCTGAGGGCGGCGTAACCTGGCTGCAGGGCTTCGAGCGTCTCGACCAGGACGCGCGAGTCCTCGCGGATGTCGAGGCGCCAGAAGTGCAGGCCGAAGACTTCGGCGCGGTCGATCCAGCCTTGGACTTCGCCGCGGGCGATGTCGAAGTAGCGGGCTAGCTCGAGGGCGGCGCGGAGCTGGCGCAGGTCGCGGAGCAGGTCGGCGCCGCCGCGGTAGCCGCCGGGAGCCCGTTGGCGGGCGAGTTCGAGGCGGCGGCGGATCAGCTCGACGAAGAGGCGGTAGCCTTCCGCGGCGTGGTGGAGGGAGAGGCGGCGGTCGAGCTCGGCGTCGTCGAGACGCGCCGCGGCGATCTCCTGCGCCATGTCGGGAGGCAGGGAGACGCGGCGGCAGGAGATCGACAGCATGTCGAGCATCTGCTGGCAGGCGCCGAGATGGAGGCGGATCGCTTCGTCCCGGGCGAGTTCGAGGACGGTGGAGGTGACTTCGGCGGTGACGAAGGGGTTGCCGTCGCGGTCGCCGCCGATCCAGGAGCTGAAGCGGATGAAGGCGGGGAGGTCGCTGAAGTCGGCTTCCGGGTGGGTGCGGCCGAGGACGCGGCGGACCTGGCGGTAGAGGCGGGGGACGCTGGCCCAGAGGACCGGCGCCATCGACAGGCTCCAGCGGGCTTCGTCGACCGGGCCGGGCTTGCCGTCCATCAGGGTTTCGGTATGCCAGAGGATGGAGAGCTCGGCCCGGAGGCGGGCGACGGCGAGTTCGCGTTCGCGGCGGAGGGAGTCTTCGCGGTCGAGGATGGAGAGCTGTTCGCGGACCCTGGCGAGGGCGTCGCGGACGCTGCGCCGCTTGGCTTCGGTGGGGTGGGCGGTGAAGACCGGCTCGACCCGGAGCTTGGCGAGGATGTTGCGTATGGATTCGGCGTCGGCGCCCTCGGCGGCGAGCTGTTCGATGACTTCGCCGAGGGAGCCGCTGCGGGGGCGAGGGAAGTCCTGGTCTTCGCGTTGGCGGAGGAGTCGGATGCGCTGGCGGTCCTCGGCGAGGTTGGCGAGGTCGAAGAAGAGGGCCAGGGCTCGGGCCAGCTCGGCGAGCTGAGCTTCGCTCAGGCCGGCGATGCTGTCTCGGAGGGAGGCTTCGGCCAGCTGGCGGGCTTCGTCGCCGGTGGCGGCGCGGCGGGCCTTGGCGAGGAGGCGGACGGTCTCGACCCGGTTGTACAGCTCGGCGTCGCCCTGGTCGCGCAGCACCTTGCCGAGCTCGAAGCCGAGGAAGCGGATTTCATCTTTGAAGTCGTTGCGACGCTTGTCCATAAAATTTCCCGTTGTTTGAAGGCTCCGAATCTAGAGAATTCCGGCCGCGACTCAAGCGACGCGGCCGGAATTCTGAGTCCTAAGAAAAATGCGTTTACTTGAGAGGCTTGAGGGCGGGCAGGAGGATGATGTTGTTGGAGAAAGACTGGACGACTGCGATCTGTTCGCCGATCAGGGCCATGGAGCTGGGGTTGCGGAGGTCGGCGGCGAAGACGCGGGATTTGCCGTCGAGGGGGTCGACGACGAGGATGCGGCCTTCCTGGCGGTCGAGAACGTAGATTTCGCCTGCGCCGTTTTGGACCAGGTCGACATAGAGGCTGGTGTCGGGATTTTTCGGGTCGAAGCCTTTTGGGGCGGGCAGCTTGGCGATCGCCTCAGGCTTGCCGCCGGCGAGGCTCAGGGACCAGAGTGAGGCGCTGCGGTCGCAGACGAATTTGAGGCTCGTGTCGTCGATGATCATGCCGCGCGGCCCTGGCACCTTGTCGAGCAGGATCTCGGTCTTTCGGTGATCCTTGTCGAGCAGGTCCCGGACGGCCAGGATGCGGCCGCCGAGGGAGTCGGTGACGAAGGCGTCGCGGCCTTTGCAGACGATGGCTTCGAGATTCTTGGCACCGCTCACCGGGATGAGGTTGACTTGTCTCAAGGCGCCTTTCGAATTGAGTTCGAAGACGGCGATCTTGTCGAGGTCGCAGGCTAGGAGCTTGCCGTCCATCATCGCCATGCCTTTCGGCGCGCTGAGGACGACCTTGTCCTTGCCGCCGGTGGCGATCGCCAGGGAGAGGCTGGGCGGCAGAGCCTTGCCCGCCTTGTCGACGGCGTCCAGCTTGAGTCGTGCCAGGCTGGCTTCCTTGTCGTCGCTGGCGGAGTTGCCGCGGATGTTGCTGACCAGGACGCCGAGATCCTTGTCGACGAGGATCCGGCAGGGGCGGGAGAGTGAGGGGTCGCGGATTTCGACGCGGGCGGCGGGGGCTTCGTTGGCGGCGTAGAGGGGGCTGCTGAACAAGCAGGTGAGCAGGAGGCGTTTGATCATGAGCGTTTTCCTTTTTCGTCGCGGAAGAGGCCGATGGCCTCGTTGTCGTTGAGCCAGAAGGCGGTGAGGAGGATCTGGTCGCCGCGCCAGTGGGCCTCGATGTCGTCGCGCAGCTGGGCGCTGCCGGCGGAGCGCAGCGGACGCAATCTCCACAAATCGGCGCCGCGGCTTTTTTCGAAGCAGAAGAGAAGGCGGTCTCGTTTTTGCATCGCACCGGTCAGCCGCCATCCTTTCAGCGCCTGCTGGAGGCGGACTTCGACGGCGTCGAGATCGACGATGCAGTCGTCGAGGCTGACTTCGAGGCTTTTGAACATCCTGAGGCTCCTTGCTTTCGCACCACCTTAAACGCTGTCGCCGCAAGCGCAACGCCGGAGCGGGGAACTTGCTCAGGCTTGCGGATTGACAGGAGGGGGTATGGTGTGGACAGTCAACCCGGAGTCCTCAATGATGAACGCCCGCAACGTCCTCGGCCAGCCGCTTCAGCCCTGCTCGCTCGATCCGCTCACCGGTTTTTGCCGCGACGGTTATTGCCAGCTGCATCCGGAAGACCGCGGCATCCACACCCTCTGCGCCCTCATGGATGAGCGCTTTCTCGCCTTTTCGGCGGCGGTCGGAAACGACCTCTCCACCCCGGTGCCGGAATACGGATTTCCGGGTTTGAAGCCCGGGGATTCCTGGTGCCTTTGCACCCTGCGCTGGAAACAGGCTCTTGATGCCGGCTTCGCCCCCAAGGTGAAGCTCGCCTCGACTCACGAGTCGGTTCTGGAATGGCTTGAACTGGACGATCTGCGCCGCCACGCCGTGGATTGACAGCGATGCGCAGCGAACTGGTCCTGCCCTGGCTCCTGGCGCCGCCGCTCTTCCTCCTTGCCCGCCGCCTGCCGAGAAGCCGCTGCAGCCTGATCGCCGCCGTCGCCATCCTGCCTCTGGCGCTGTTGCCGGCCGGCGGCTATCTTCATCTTTGGGATTCGAATCCCTGGTTTTGCGAATTCCGCAGCCGCGCCGTGGCGGATTTCCTCCCGGTGTTCAGCGCCTTCTCCTTCGGACGCCTCCTCGCTCCTTGCCTGCAGCGCCTCGGCTGGCGCGACCTGGCCGCTTGTGCACTCTGCCTTCCCGCCGCCCTCCCGGCCTTCAAGCTTGCCGTGATGAAACGGCCGGAGATCCAGTTCTCCTCTAAATGGCAGCAGGAAGTCGCTCTGCAAAGCACCCCCTCGAGCTGCGGTCCGGCGTCCTGCGCCTCGCTCCTGCGTCGCCACGGCCGCGTCGACAGCGAAGCCCACATCGCCCGGGACGCCGGGACGACACTGAGCGGCACCGAGATCTGGCACCTCGCCCGGGTCTTGCGGCGCCGTGGAATGGAGGTCTCGTTCCAGCGTCAATACCGGCTTGGCGATGCTCCTTGTCTCGTCGGTATCCGACTGGGTGCCGGTGTCGGCCACTTCAACGCCATCCTCGCCGACGACGGTATGACTCTGATTCTGGCCGAGCCGCTGAGTGGCGAACGCCGCCTATCCGGTTCCTCTCGCCTGAGATACCTGGAGGAGCTGAGGATGCCGGTGATGCGGGTGAGGATCCCGGCCAATTGAGGCTTCCTGGGAAACAGAGCTTGTGAGTTGAACCGGGATCAAGGTCGGAAGGTGCGAAGGTGGCAGGCTCTCATTGGTTGATCGAGTTCACCGGTACTCCTGTCATTGCCGACTTGAGATTTTTCCAGAGTATGATGCAGTTGATGCGAAATGGAATGTGCTGTGGCATAATGGCCCAGGAATCATCAGGAGTGATATAGGCTGGTACTTTCAAAGGGATACCCCAGTTCTCTGTGCCCCCGACGATGTGAGAGATGGGGCGGTAATTTCTGCCGGGACCGATGTCGTCGACTTCAGGAAAAGTGACGAGTTCAGGATGTGCTTTCTCAAGCACTTCATAGCTGCCGTAAATTTTTAGTTTTCGATCTGCTGAAATGACTCCCCATCGCCCATTAAACTTGACGGCTGCGAAACCACCCTTAAAGTGGCCGCAAAAGTCAAATATTGGGTCTATTTTCCATTTGCCATTCTTTCCTATATATCCCCATCCATTGTAATAAATGTTGGGAGAATCAATGTTGATTATCTTTTCATTTTTCGACCTGTATCACTCCGATTGAGGCTTCCTAGCTTTCCCTGATACTTGAGACTTCTGCACCGTGGCCTCGACATCAGTGGCCGGTGGCGCTTCC
>JBDKFG010000092.1:0-14424 GCA_039798785.1 Verrucomicrobiota bacterium
TCGGGAATCCGATTCAAGATTCAAAATTCAAGATTCAACAGAACGCGAACAAAATCAAAGATTTAACATTCAAGACTAAAGGCTGACTCACAGCTTCAATTTCGGAATCGAGGATGAATTTGTTCTTCCAGAAAGACTTGTGGATCCTGAACTTTGCCAAGAGTCCTTCGGATATCATAACCTATTGCTGTTGTAGCTAAAGTTTCCAAACTTCCAGCCTTTCAACTGTGTTTTTTGGCTTCACTCTGGATTTCATTTTTGACCTTCTTACGATCTTGAGAGTCAAGAGTTCTGGAGCACTCCAATGGGCGTAGGTTTCAAGTTGGCCGTTCTGCTGTACTATACTGCGCTATACTTTAGTGTGCCATATGCCTTGGCTTGCGTTTGTGGGTAGCTGTTCTTAATTTGTAGTGTAGTATAGTATACTGTGGTGGTGCGAACCATGCATACTATAATAGACTTTGCTACAAAGGAGGTCTTGGCAAAAATGGAATAGGGGGATAGAATCGGCGGCTTATGGAAGAACTCTTCAACAAACAGATTGCGGGCTTGGAGCGGGCACATTTTCTGGTGCTGTATTGGACAGCGCTGGGAGAGGACCAGAAGAAGGCCTACAACATCACCAACGTCTTCGATGATTTGAAGGCGTGCGGGGTGACGCGGACAAAGCAGAGTGCAGTGGCCTTTGTGGAGGCATTAGCGGCGCTATGTTTCGTCGAGCTGCGTGGAGAGAGCAACCGCAAGAACTTGTATCTGACTGATTTCGGGGCGCAGGCGCTGCAGCGGCTGGCGACGAGCGGGAAGTACAAACTAGAGAAATCACAAAGCATTGAAGGATGAAACCATGGTAATCGGCATTGGTGGTGCAGGCGGCCGCATTGCGGCGCAGATCGACGGCAACAACGCAGCGGTGAACGTCAGCGAAGCAGAGCTGTCGCGTCTGCCGGTGACGCACAAGATCCACGCCTTCGCCAGCACCGAGAAGGGTGAATTGAAAGGATCGCGAAAGGATCCGCAGCTTGGACGTGCTGCATTCAACCAGGTCCGCGCCCAGTTGCTGCCGATGAGCAAGGGAAACACCGTCATCGCCTCCTCGGGCGGCGGCACCGGCAACGGCATCAGCGCCCAACTTCTCGAGACCTTTGCCAGCTGGAAGGAGCTGCCGGAAGCAGATCGCACCCAGTTTGTCATCGTCCTTCCCTACGGCCAGCGCGAGCCGCTGGAATACGTCGAAAACACCATCGAGTTCCTGCAAGGGCCCTTGAGTAAGGCGGTGGATAGCGGCAACACCGGCAACATCATCTTGGTCAGCAACCGTCTGAAATTCGAAAAGCGGATGACCGAAGAAGCATTCAATAAAAAAATCGCCGAATCCTTGGCGCAGCTCGATGCCATACCCGGCAAGGGGGACACGCTGGAGCTTCTCGAAGGCCACATCGACCCCGAGGACTTCAAGGCCTTCCGTCAGAAATCCTTCTTCAACTACTTCACCTGCTTCGACTACGATCCGAGCCGCTGGTTCGGAGAACAGCTCGATCAGCACTACAACGAACTGCTGTTGCGTCCCGATGCCCCGATTGAAGCCTTGTTCCTGCTGGAAGTGCCGGCAGGTCAGGACGCCGCGATGTTCTACAACATCCTCGACCATTTCGCCACGCAGAAAGTGCAGCCGCACTACAGCGTCGTCCGCAACCCGCAGTTGCAGATCCCCCGCGTCAGCGTCAGCCTGCTCTACTCGCGCAAGCCGGTGGACCTGGTCAACGACTATCGCCGAGTCAATGAGGAAATGACTCGCACCAAGGTCGGGCGTCACATCGAACAGCAGCGCAGCCCTGCGATGGCGACACTGGAGGTCCGTCTCGAGGAGGACACCAGGCGCTTGTCGCAGGAGACCGGCGGCAAGGTCGATGAAGTCACCGCCGTGCTCCGCCGAATCGGCAAATTGCGCGGCTGAGACGTCAAGAACTGAAGACGAAGGTGGACGAGCTATGCAGCGAGGCGGAAATGAAGCCAGGCAAGGAAGGTCGGCGGCGAGGCCGCGGGCATCCTTCCGCCGATCCATCCTGGGGTTGCGGTCACCGGCCGCGCTCATAGAGCTCGGACGCTGACATGCCGGCCGCGGCAGCATGGATCTTGATGGGCGGCGTCTGGATGGCGACGGCTCCCGCCGTGCCGCCGCCGGACGCGACCAATCCCCTGACGGAAAGGGCCGAGCTGGAAGAGCGGCGGCACAATAACGACGAGGCGGCGCGCCTCTTTGAAGAGGCTGCCCGCCGCAGTGATGATCCCGACCTGGTGTCGAAAAATCTCTATAATGCGGTGCAGAATCTGCTGGCCATGGGACAGATAGAAGCGGCGAAAGCCCTGGTCGCAGAAATGGCCCGCAGCGGCGGCGGCGGCGCCGGCGACCTGAAGCGCCGCTACATCGCCCTGGAAGCGGAAATCCGGGTGATGGAGGCGGAAGGAGCCCTTCTCGAAGGCGCCGACCTCATCGACCGCAGCCGGGCGCTCTATCAAGGCGATCCCGACCTGATCGCACAGATGGAAATCCAGCGCGCCCTGTTGCTTGCTCTCAAGGCCTGGCGCGACAACGACAAGGCCGCCGCCCGCCTCGCCGAAGACGCGCTCGAGCAGCAGACCCGCCGCAACGACGTCGATCCCCTCGATCTGATCACCATCGATAGCCGGCTCCGCGTCGCCTCCGGGGAGAATCTCGAGGCCACCGCTGCTTATCTCGAAGCCAACGCTGCCAATTTTGTCAGCCGCGACGAACACTGCCTGCTCCTCGTCCAGACCCTCTTGCGACTGGAGCGTTATGACCACGCGCACCTGGCAGTGAAGCGGGCCGAAGACGTTCTCAGCAGGCGCACCCTGAAGATCGGCTCGGACGTCCTGCTGCGCCTGGCCGAAGGCCTCGCCAAACAGGGCAAGAGCGATGCCGCCGCCGACGTCCTCGCAACCTGCAAGCGACTGCTCCGTTTTCCCTCGCAGCACGAGCGCTGGCAGCTCGCGCTTTTCCGGGTCAAACTGACCAAGCGCGACGCCGCCGCCGCCAGCGCCTGCATGGAACAGCTGCTGAAGGAATTCCCCGCCACCGAGCACGAAGCCCAGATGTGCCGCGAACTCGCCAGTCTCGAGATTGAGAACAAGGAGGCGGCCAAGGCCGAAGCGCTGCTCCGCCGCGCCATCGCCACGCCCTCTCCCCGGATCCTCGGACGCCATCTCGCCGCTCTCGATCTAGGTCGTCTGCTCAAGGACAGCCGTCGCTTCGAGCAGGCCGCCGCCGCCTACCAGAGTGCGGCGGACTACGCTCCAGATCCGAAAGGCTGGGCCGAGGCCCTGATGAATCGCGCCAGCCTCCTTGAAAAGGGCGAAGGAGCTGCAGCCTTGAAGGCTTTGGAAGTGTGGGATGTCGTCGCCACCCGCGGTCCCGAACACGAACGCTGTGCCGCCGCCCTCGCCGCTGCCGACTTGCTCACCCGCTTCCGCGATTTCGCCGAAGCCGGCCGCCGTCTCGAAAAGGCGGAAAAGGCCGCCAGCGACCCGGGCCTCCGTCCCCGCTGGCTGCTCGTCAGCTCCCGCCTCGCCGCCTCCCGCGGCGAAAGCCGCCAGGCCCAGACCTGGGTGGCTGAATACCTGGAGGCGGAAAAGAATCCGGCCTTGCGCCGCGAGGCCCTCGCCTTGCAATGGCGCCTGGCCTCGATCGGCGGCGATCAGTCCCTGGCGCGCGCCGCCGCAGCCGGGCTGGTCGCAGCCTGGCGCGATGTCGATCCCGCCGAAGTCCGGATCTGGGAGCATCGCCTCGCCGCTCTCGCCGCCGCCGCCGGAGAGGAAGCCGCCGGACGCGAAATCCTCGCTCGCAGCGCCGTCGAGCCTGGCACCGGCGCCGGCAGCACCTATGCCCTCCTGTCGCTGTCGCAGGAGGGCCCCGAGCGCCGCTTCCATCTCCTCAAGCGGCGACTCGAAAGCGCCAGCGGCGAAGAGCTGGTCAGCGCCCTCGCCGCCGCCGCTGCCGCCGGGGACCGGCCAGGACTGACTCTGCTCACCAACAGCCTTTCCGGATTGAGCGAGCCCAAGCTCAATGACGCCTCCCGCCTCAACGGCCTGCGCGCCTGGTGCCGCCTCGTCGCTGCCGAAGAAAAGGCCGGCAGCACCTGGAGCGGCCTGGCAGCCAAGTTGCGCCCAAGCTTCGTCGGCGACCAGGCCAGAAAGGCCGCCGATGCTGAGATCGCCCGCCTCGCCGCCCGCCTCCTGCTGAAGGAGAAGGCGGCTGCCGTCGAGCTGGAGCAAGCTCTCGCGGCCCTCCCTGATGCCGATAGCGAGGATCTTCTTCTGCGGTCTCGATTGCAAGAGGAGCTGGGAGATCTCGAGGCGGCCCTCAACTCCTGCCTCGAAGTCCATTACCGTCTCGCCGGCCAGGAAAGTGCCGGCGGCGGCGGCGACCCCCGCCTCCGCCAAGCCGTCAGGATCCGCGCCGGCGTCCTCGCCACCCGGCTTGGACAAGGAGAACTGGCCAGCCGCCTGAGTCAGCCCTAGGCTTCCGAATGCGGATGGTCAATTTTCCCAAGTCGTTGATATCAAAGAGAATTTCTGTCTTGAATAAAGAGCTTGGACACTTATCTGCTTTCACGGAATTCTGGAATATTGAAGGAACGCTCCATGTCTCTCGAACAGCACCACGGCAAACCCGGCAAAAAACGCGATCCCTGGTTCTTTCATCCTTATGAAATCACCTTCTCCGGCTTTTCCGGTTCCGGCAAGACCACTTTGCTGAGCCGCCTCGCCGCGGCTTTCAGCGCCCAAGGGCGGAGCGTCGGCTACGCCAAACACGACGCCCACCACTTCGAAGTCGATCAGCCCGGCAAGGACACCTTCGTCCTGCGCCAGGCAGGCGCGACCGCGGCGCTGATCAACAACGATGGCGGCAGCGCCCTGATCAAGAACGGCCCCCTCGGCGATCTCGACCGGGCCACCGCCCTGCTCGACTGCGATCTCGTCCTGGTCGAAGGCCACAAGCACAATCGCGCCCTGCGCAAATTCGTTCTCCTCGATGCCGCCGGGGAGATGGCCAGGCTGCTGCCTTCGTTGCCGCCGGAAGAGGTCATCGCCGTCATCAGCCCCGACCTGCAGCTCGCCTCCGGACTGCCTTGGCCGGTGCTCCACCGCGATGACCTGCCGGGCATCCTCGCCGCCGTCGAGGCCGAGCTCGCCCGCCGCGTCGCCGCCTTGCCGGTGCAGGGCTTGATCCTCTCCGGCGGACGCTCCAGCCGGATGGGGCTCGACAAGGGAGCCCTCGATTATCACGGACGCTCGATGATCGCCCAGGCGGCCCGCCTCCTGGCACCTCATTGCGCCGAGATCTTCGTCTCTTGCCGCGCCGAACAGGGCCTGCCGGAGGATGCCGCCTCTCTGCCCCGCCTGCACGACGTCTTCCTCGATCTCGGCCCCGCCGGCGGCATCCTCTCGGCCTTCGCCCGCCAGCCGCAGGCCGCCTGGCTGGTCTTCGCCTGTGATCTTCCCCTGGTCACCCCGGAAGCCCTCAGCCGCCTCTGCGCCGGCCGCAACCCGCTGAAGTTCGCGACGGCTTACAGCTCCACCCACGACGGTTTTCCCGAACCTCTCCTCGCTCTCTACGAACCCAAGGCCCGCTGTCGCCTCCTGCAGTTTCTCGCCCTCGGCAAGACCTGCCCGCGCAAGATGCTGATCAACTCCCCCACCCAGATCCTTCCCGGCTACGGATCCTGGCTCGACAACTGCAACACCCCGGAGGAACGCGCCGCCGCCCTCCGCCAAATCCACCAAGCCTGAACGAGTACTCCCCATGCAATTCAAGCTCCTCTACTTCGCCATCCTCTCCCAGGACGCCGGTCGCAGTTCCGAAACTTTCGACAGTTCGGCCGCCAGCCCCGCCGCCCTCTACGAAGAGCTGCGCGTCAAACGCCAGCTCCGTCCCCGTTCACCCGCCTGGCGCGTCGCCGTCAACGACAGCTTCGCTCCTTGGGATTCCCTTCTCAAGGACGGCGACTCCATCGCCTTCATCCCGCCGGTGTCGGGCGGCTGAGCAATTCGTAATTGTTGAGGTTTCTATGTTCGAAATTTCCCGCACTCCGATCGATCCGGTCGCGCTTCGCGCCCGCCTCGATGATCCTCGCGCCGGCGGCTTTGTCGCCTTCGAAGGCTGGGTCCGCAATCACAATCTCGGCAAGGTCGTCACCGCCTTGGAATACCAGGCTTACGACGCCTTGGCGATCAAGGAAGGCGAGGCGATCATCGCCGAAGCCAAGGCCAGATTCGGCATCTACGCCGGCCTCGCCGTCCATCACGCAGGTCATCTGCCCATCGGCGGCATCGCCGTCTGGGTCGGGGTCAGCAGCGCCCATCGCGATGCCGCCTTCGACGCCTGCCGCTACATCATCGACGAGATCAAGGTCCGCGTCCCGGTGTGGAAGAACGAGCATTATCTCGACGGCTCCACCGGCTGGGTCGAATGCCTCGAATGCGCCGCCAAGGCGAGCCACTCCCCGCAAGGCCACTTCGGCTGCAGCGGCAACCACAAACATTGAGCTCTCTTTAAACCGGCTTCCAAGCTTCCAACCCCCACCTGCCCTCATGATCGAATTCATTCCCAAGCTTCTTGATGCGGACACCCTGGCGAAAATCCAGGCGCTGGTGCAGCAACATGAGTTCGTCGACGGCAAAACCACGGCGAAAGGACTGGCGGCGCAGGCCAAGAACAACCTCCAGGCCAAGCCCATGGAGAAGCTCCAGAACGAGCTGGAATCCATCCTCTTCCCCCTCCTGCGGGATCACCCCAGGATCGCCGGGCGGATCATGCCGGTGCGCCTCAGCCGGCCCCTGATATCGCGTTACGCCGCCGGCCATAGCTACGGCAAGCATTATGACCGCCCGATCATGCAGACGCCCGGTCCCTTGCGTACCGATTTCTCCGCCACGGTTTTTCTCAGCTCCGATTACCAGGGCGGCGAGCTGGTGATCTACGCCGACGGCGCCGACATGAGGATCAAGGGCAAGGCCGGCGACATCGTTCTCTATCCCTCAGGCCAACTTCATGAAGTCCTGCCAGTCACCGGCGGCGAACGCCTCGTCCTGGTCCTCTGGATCCAGAGCCTCTTCCGCGACGAGCAGATCCGCCAGACCGTCGCCGAACTTGGCGAAGTCCATAAAAAACTGCGGGAAACGGATCCCGCAGAAACCTTGAAGCTGCTCCGCGCCATCAACACCTTGACCCGGAAATTCGGCGAGCCGTGAACTTTGAAGTCGTGCCCGCCACTGTTTGGCCGGACTTTCAGACTTCGCACTTTGCTCTGCCCAGCCCGATTGCCGCCCCGGCAAAGCGGCGTTAGCTTGGCACAGGCGTCCGGCATTTCGCCGGACCGCAAGACGAAGAAGTCCCCATGACCTCCCCTGACGACAGCTGCGATGTGGCGCAATGGCGCCGACACCTTCACGCCCACCCGGAACTCGCCTTCGAAGAATACGCCAGCGCCGATTTCGTCGCCGCCCAGCTGCGTTCCTTCGGCATCACCCGGATCCACCGCGGCCTCGCCGGCACCGGCGTCGTCGCCAGCCTCGACGGACGCCGCCCCGGCTCCGCCAGTATCGGCCTGCGCGCCGACATGGATGCCCTGCCGGTGCAGGAGGAGAACGGCTTCGAACACCGCTCCCGCCACCCCGGCAAGATGCACGCCTGCGGCCACGACGGCCACACGGCCATGCTCCTCGGCGCCGCCCGCGACCTCGCCCGCGATCCTGATTTCGCCGGCACCGTCCACTTCATCTTCCAACCTGCCGAAGAAGGCGGCGGCGGCGGCAAGCGCATGGTCGAACAGGGCCTCTTCGATCTCTTCCCCTGCGACTCCGTCTACGCCCTCCACAACTGGCCCGGCCTCCCCGCCGGACACTTCGCTGTCAAACCCGGCCCGATCATGGCCTCCGCCGACCGCTTCGACCTCGTCGTCCACGGCAAAGGCGGTCACGCCGCCATGCCGCACCGTTGCATCGACCCGGTTCCCGCCGCCGCCCAGATCGTCACCGCCTTGCAAACCCTGGTGTCGCGACGTCTCGACCCGCTGCAGACAGCCGTCCTCTCGGTCACCCAGTTCCACGCCGGCGACGCCTACAACGTCATCCCCGAACAGGCGGTCCTGCGCGGCACCTTGCGGACCTTCGACGACGGCGTCCGCGAGGCCTTCATGGCGCGTATCGCCAGCCTCGCCGCGCAACTCGCCGCGGCCCATGGCTGCAGCGCCGAACTGAGCTGGAAGGAGGGCTATTGCGCCACCGTCAACCACCCCGCCCAAGCGAGCAAAGGGGCGCAAGCCGCCGCCAGCGTCGTCGGAGCCGACAAGGTCAACCCGGCCTGCGAGCCGAGCATGGCCTCGGAGGACTTCTCCTACATGTTGCGAGCCCGTCCCGGCGCCTACATGTTCATCGGCAACGGCCCCGGCGAAGGCGGCTGCACCCTGCATAACCCCCACTACGACTTCAACGACGCCATCCTCCCCACCGGCATCGCCTTCTGGCGCGCTCTGGTCCGGCAGGAACTGGCGTAAGGATTTTAGGGCGACAAACGACCTGTAGCTTCCAACTTTAAACTGCTTAAACTCACATGCCGCTTCTCCGCCCCCTTCTCCGCTTCCTCTGTCTCCTGCCCGGGCTGATCGCCCTGGTCTGGACGCCTTGGCTCTTGCTCGGATTGGTGGCTTGGTTCTATCTCATTCCACTCGTCCTGATCGCACTGCACCAGGCCTTGGCGCCGCGCCTGATTTCCTGGCCGGCGCGCTTGGAATCGCGGCTCTGTCCCTGGCCGCGACTGGCTCGCGCCGCCCTGCTTTTGCGCTTGGCGCAACAACGCCGTGAAGGCCAGCTCGCCAGCCTCGATTGCCCCGTCGCCCCTCCGGTCGACCGCTTCGAATGCGTCGCTGTTCTGGCCGCCGCCGAGGCCTCAGGAGATGTCGATGCTCGCGCCGAACTTCTCAGCCGTTGGCCGAGTCACTTGAAACTAAAAACTCGCAATTGAGGGCTTGAAGGGACCCGGTTAACCCGGGGTTTCTGTGCTCATACCCGGCTTCGTGTCTTCGTGCCTCCGTGGTGAATTCCTCTGTGCTGTTTTCCGCCCTTCCCCGTCCCAGCGTTTGACGCCCCCGCCCGAAGCGGCATTTTCTCGGGTTCCAATTTCAAAACCCCCCGAGAGCCCCGCATGAGCCAAGAAGCCGCCGCCCCACAAGAGTCCTTCTCCTTCGTCAACACCGAGCACGGCATCCTCAAGTTCTGGAAGGACAACCAGATCTTCGAGAAGTCCCTCGCCGCGACCAAGGAAAAGCCGCCCTACATCTTCTACGACGGCCCTCCCTTCGCCACCGGCCTGCCCCACCACGGCCACCTCGTCGGCTCCATCCTCAAGGACATCGTCCCCCGCTACTTCACCATGAAGGGCCGCTACGTCGAACGCCGCTTCGGCTGGGACTGCCACGGGCTCCCCATCGAACACGAAATCGACAAGAAACTCGGCCTCTCCGCCCAGGAAGCCGTCGCCCAGCTCGGCATCGCCGGCTACAACGCCGAATGCCGCGGCATCGTCCAGCGCTACACCTCCGAATGGGAAAAAACCATCACCCGCATCGGCCGCTGGGTCGACTTCGAGAACGACTACAAAACCATGGACCCCTCCTTCATGGAGTCCTGCTGGTGGGTCTTCCAGCAGCTCTGGGAGAAAAACCTCGTCTACCAAGGCGTCAAAGTCGTACCCTTCTCCACCGCCCTCGGCACCGTCCTCTCCAACTTCGAGGCGGGCTCGAACTACAAGGACGTCCAGGACCCGGCCATCACCATCCTCTTCAAGGCGGAGGGCGAGGACAACACCTACTTCGCCGCCTGGACCACCACCCCCTGGACCCTGCCCTCCAACCTCTGCCTCTGCGTCAACGCCGAGCTCGATTACGTCAAGATCCGCGACGAAGACTCCGGCAAGCTCCTGATCATGGGCGCCCCCCTCGTCGAAGGCTACCGCAAGAAACACAAGCTCTCCGAGCCGCTCGCCACCTTCAAAGGCTCCGAACTCAAGGGCCGCCGCTACGCCCCGCTCTTCCCCTACTTTGCGGAGCTCGCCAACGACGGCGCCTTCCAGATCCTCAACGACGCCTACGTCACCGCCGACGGCGGCACCGGCATCGTCCACATCGCCCCCGCCTTCGGTGAGGACGACAACCGTGTCATGCGCGAAGCCGGCCTGAAAATGGCGGTCTGCCCCGTCGATGACGCCGGCAAGTTCACCAAGGAAGTCGGCGACTACAAAGGCATCTACGTCAAGGACGCCGACAAGGACATCATCCACCGCCTCAAGGAAGAGGGCAAGCTCTTCGAACGCGCCCAGTTCACCCACAGCTACCCCTTCTGCCCGCGCTCGGACACCCCGCTCATCTACAAGGCGATCCCCTCCTGGTACGTCAAGGTCGAAGAGCTGCGCGAACGCATGCTCGCCGCCAACGCCCAGATCCACTGGGTCCCCGAGCACATCAAGGACGGCCGCTTCGGCAACTGGCTCGCCAACGCCCGCGACTGGGCGATCTCCCGCAACCGCGTCTGGGGCACCCCGCTGCCCATCTGGATCAACGACGAAACCAACTCGCGCCACTGCATCGGCTCGATCGCCGAACTCGAAAAACTCACCGGCACCAAGATCGCCGACCTGCACCGCGAGAATGTCGACGGCCTGACCTTCACCAAGGCCGGCGAACCCGGCACCTACCGCCGCATCCCCGAGGTCTTCGACTGCTGGTTCGAATCGGGCTCCATGCCCTACGCCCAGCTCCACTACCCCTTCGAAAACCAGCAGATGTTCAAGGATGGCTTCCCCGCCGAATTCATCGCCGAAGGTCTCGACCAGACCCGCGGCTGGTTCTACACCCTCACCGTCCTCTCCACCGCGCTCTACGACAAGCCGGCCTTCCGCAACGTCATCGTCAACGGCCTCGTCCTCGCCCAGGACGGGGAGAAGATGTCGAAGCGCAAGAAGAACTACACCGCGCCCGACGAACTGATGGAGCGCTTCGGCGCCGACGCCCTCCGCCTCTACCTCATCACCTCGGGCCTGGTCAAAGGCGATGAACTCAAGTTCAAGGACGACGAAGTGCGCGACATGGTCCGCCGCGCCCTCCTCCCCTGGTTCAACTCCTTCAAGTTCTACTCCACCTACGCCGAAGTCGACGGCTTCGACCTCGCCAAGCACCGCACCGAGTCGACCAACATCCTCGACAAGTGGCTGCTCTCCAACCTCCAGACCCTCAAGAAGAACATCGCCGCCGAGATGGAGGCCTACCACCTCTACAACGTCGTCCCGGCCCTGCTCACCTTCATCGAAGACCTCACCAACACCTACATCCGCCTCAACCGCCCCCGCTTCTGGTCGGAAGGCACGCTGGAGGAGAACGCCGACAAACGCGCCGCCTTCACCACGCTGCACACCGCGCTGCGTGAACTGGCCCTCGCCATGGCGCCCTTCTCGCCCTTCTTCGCCGAACACTCCTTCCAAGAACTCAAGAAGCTCGACAAAGGCGAAAAAGCCCTCTCGGTCCACCTCTGCTCCTACCCGGAAGCCGACGAGTCGAAGATCGACGCGCTCCTCGAAAAAGCGGTCAGCCGCATGACCCAGATCCTCGAACTCGGCCGCAACAAGCGCACCCAGGTCAAGATCAAGGTCAAGACCCCCCTCAAATCGCTCACCGTCATCCACAAGGACGCCCTGCTCCTCAAGGAGATCGCCCTCCTCGAGTCCTACATCCAGGCCGAGCTCAACGTCAAGGAAGTGCGCTACGCGCAAAACGAAGAAGCCTTCATCAAGCTCATCGCCCAGCCCAACCTCCCGGTCCTCGGCAAGGAACTCGGCAAGGAGATGGGACGCTTCACCGGCCTGATCAAAGCCCTGCCCTCGACCGAACTCGCCAAGCTCGAAGAATCCGGCACCCTGACCATCGGCGGACGCGACTTCAACAAGAACGAGATCAAGGTCCTCCGCGAAGCCCTCCCCGGCACCAACGCGGTCTCCAACTCGCTCATCTCCATCGACCTCGACTGCACCCTCGACGAAGCCCTCGCCCGCGAGGGCCTCGCCCGCGAGATCGTCAAACGTATCCAGGAAACCCGCAAGAAATCGGGCTTCAAGGTGGCCGACCGAATCAAGATCACCCTCACCGGTTCCAGCGACGTCCTCGAAGCCGCCGCCGAACACAAAGCCTACATCTGCGACGAGACTTTGGGGCTTGAGCTCACGATTGCGGAACCCGCAAACGCCACAGTGTTCGACATCGAGGGCTCGGAGCTGAAGCTGGGGATCAGCAAGGCCTGAACGCCCTCGCCTGGGAGCCCCGCATGCCGATGCGGGGGCGATTGGGATGATTTCTGGCCAGTACTTTATCTGCCACCATATAAACAACTGAGGCAAAAAATGAGTCATGCTTTTGTGATAGCTAGAATTTACGTTGCTGCGGCACTGTTTTTATTGATCATTTTTTCATGTCAAAAAAAGCCCGTTGATCCGACACCTCTTTTTACTGCAGCTAACAGCGGTAATCTCAAGGATCTTGAGCGGGCACTTTCCTCTGGAATCTACATCAACGAATGCGATAATAATGGCGACTCAGCTTTGAGTATTGCCACCAAAAATGGCAATATTGAAATGGTGAAATTCTTGCTTGAAAAAAAAGCTGGTGGGACGCGGAATAAAAAAGGCAAGTCCCCGTTCGAGATTGCGATTGATTTTAGCAATATTGAAATGGTAAAATTATTTTTAGATCATGGCATGAGGTCTGGATTAAACTCAACTTATGACACGTGGTTACCGATACACGAAGCTGCGTTCGTAGGCAACGTTGAAATTATTAAAATTCTGCTAGAATATGGGTCTAAATGTAATGCCAAATCTTCTATTAAGGAGGAGCCTCTTTATATTGCATCTAAATATGGAAATTTGGACGCCGTAAAATGTCTTATATCAGCTGGAGCGAATATAAATTCTCGTAGCAACTATACGGAAAAAAGACCTATTGACATTGCTGCTCATAATGGGAATATTGAAATAGTAAAATTTCTGATTCAGTCAGGTTCTCAAATGGGTGCTACAGCTGATGCAATAATTCCAACAATACATTTTGCGGCAAGAGCCGGCCATCTTGAAATTGTAAAATTATTACTTCGCAGTGGAGCTCGTATTGATGATACGATTAACGATGATAAGCGCAATAATGTTCTACACGAGGCAGCGGAAGGTGGCCAAGTGCAAGTCATGCAGTACTTGATAGCATTAGGAGCCAGGGTTCAAGAGCCAAATGGTTGGGAGCGAACACCACTTCATTTGGCCTGCGAAAACGGCCGTGTTGAGGCAGTTGATTACTTAATCAAGCAGAAATCTCGTATTGATGCCTTTGATAACCTTGGTCGGGAACCTCTTCATTGGGGCGCGTGGTCTGGAAATGCGAGTATTGTCAAAATGCTGCTCGAAGCTGGGGCTAATCTGGAGGCCAAACATCGATATGCAGACACACCACTTGAGTTAGCTGCATATCAAGGTAACCCGGAGGTTTTAAAGATTCTTATTGATGCTGGAGCCAATATAAATTATGTCAATTCACAAGGAAGACATCCTATTCATGTAGCTGCTTGGCGAGATAATGTAGATGCTGTTAAAGTCCTGGAAAAATATGGCTCAAAATTGGATGCCAAAGTTATAGATTTAGCAATACATTCTTGCGATAATTCTTGTAAATTTAAAGTTCTAGAATATTTATTGAGTGAGGGAATGAAGGTGGATCCGAATAAATATAATGAGGTTTTATGTTTTGCTTGCATGAACAACAATGAAAAGTTACTTAGATTACTTGTCTCTTCAGGTTGCTCGGTTGAATCCCCATGTAATGGAGACAGGCCCATACATTGGGCGGCAAAATTTGGTACATCAGAAAATATGAAATTCTTGATTTCGTCAGGCGTTAAAATTGATAGTCAAAATGAAAATGGGGAACAAGCGATCCATGTTGCGGTAAGTTGGGGCAACCAGGAGATAATTAAAATTTTACTGGCTAATGGAGCTAGCGTGGATGCCAAAACAAAAAATGGATTAACTCCTTATGATGTAGCAATAAAACACAATCGTCGTGATGTTGCAGGATGGATTTCAAAACAAAAATAAAAACCTGCATTAGGGCATTAGGAGCCAAGGCCCTAAGCCCTAGGTGCCAAGGCCCTAAGCCCTGAGCACTAGTGCTCAGCTCCTTAATTGACTGCGAGCCGCCGAGCCCTAGGTGCCAGGCACCCCAAATTCTCACCCACTTAGGATCTATGTCATAATCCCAAGCTGCCTGCTTGCTTTTTCTTGTTTTTCATATATCCTATTTAGAGACAAGGCAAGAA
>JBDKFG010000093.1:0-14373 GCA_039798785.1 Verrucomicrobiota bacterium
AGATTCAAAATTCAAGATTCAACAGAACGCGAACAAAATCAAAGATTTAACATTCAAGACTGAAGGCTGACTCACAGCTTCAACTTCGGAATCGAGGCTGAAGCATCTTTTGCCTGAACCCAGGCGCCGCCCGTGACGGGCGGCGCTTTTCATCGCCGATCAACGCGACAGGACGCCGCGGGCGATCTTCTCCTTCAGTTCCGGCAGGGCCTGCTCGTAGACGCCGCGCGGCGACAGGCCGCGGCGCTTGGCGATGCCGGCGGCGAGGCCCAGCACTTCGCCCATCATCCCGCAGGTGCGCATCACCCGCACCGCGCCAAGCGCTTCACCGTCGACGCTGATGTTGCGGCCGGCCATCCACAGGTTGCCGATGTTGCGCGAGTAGAGGGCGCGGTAGGGCGCCCAGTAGGGGCCTTGGTAGCGATGCTCCTTGCCTTCGGTGGCGACGGAGATGAAGGGATCGCCGCCGCCGGCCTCGCGGTATTTCGGGTCGGCTCTATGCAGATCGAGGTGCCAGGTGCAGGGGAAAGCGGCGTCGTCGAATTTGCGGCCGCCGCGGAAGTCGGCGCCGGAGACCACCACGTCGCCGGTGAGGAGGCGGGATTCGCGCTTGCCGGCGATGAAGGCGGCCCAGGCGAGCTCGCGCTCGGGGAAGGCGCCGTCGACGTTCTTGAGGGCGTCCCAGGCGCCGTACATGGCGCGCAGGTTCTGGTCGCGCATCAGCTCCACCTCGTCGATGGGGTGGCGGTCGAAGCCGCTCTCCCAGAACCATTCGCCGAAGTTGGCCTCGCCGGGGCGCATCCATTGGCCGGTGGCCTTGCCGCGGCCAGGGAAGGGCAGCTTGGAGAGGTCCACCGCCCAGGGAGTGGTGCGGGGAAAGACCGAGACCCGGCCGGTGGCGGCGGTCTCCCGGCCGAGATCGGCGGCCTTGTCCTTGCAGAGGCAGTCGATCTCCTGGTTCCACAGGTTGGAGACGCCCATGTGGCCCTGGGTCTTCATGGTGAACTCGGCGCCGGCGAGGAAGCCGACGCTGGCGTCGCCGGTGCAGTCGGCGAAATACGTGGCGGCGAAGCGCAGGCGGCGGCCGCTGCGGGTGTTCTCGGCGATCACGGCGCGCAGCTGGCGGCCGGGCTCGGCCTCGACGGCGTTGACGCGATACTCGGTGAAGAGGCTCAGGCCGGGCTGGGCGCGGACCAGGTCGAGGCGGCGCAGGTCTTCCGCTTGCGGCGCCAGGCCGCGGCCGGGCCAGGCGTTCTTGCGGCGGTCGCCGTCGAACTCGGCCACCAGATTGCCGATCGCCGGCCAGGGTTTCTGGTGCAAGAGCCCTTCGATCTTGACCCGCACTTCGCCGGAGCCGTTGCCGCCGAGCACCGGGCGATCCTGGATCAGGGCGACCTTGAGGCCCTCGCGGGCGGCGGCGACCGCGGCGCAGGAGCCGGCGATGCCGCCGCCGACCACCACCAGGTCGTAGCTGCCGCCGTCTTCGGGAGTCTCCGGCAGGCCGCGGAGCTGGCGGCGCCAGGACGCGGCGGCGGGCCCGGCCTCGGGCGGCGTCGCGGCGAGGTCAGGGGAGAAGAGCAGGGCGTCGCAACGGCCCTCGAAGCCGGTGAGGTCGTGCAAGACGACGCGGGTTTCGGCCTTGAGCTCGACGATGCCGCCGTCCTGCCAGTGCCACAAAGCGCCCTCGGTGCCGAATTCGACCGGCACGGCCTGGCCGTCGAGCTTCACCTGGAAGCGCCCGGGCGTGCCCTTGGCGCCCCAGGGAGCCACCCAGTCCTTGGTCCGCACCCAGAGGCGGTAGCGTCCGGGCCGGGCCTGGAGAAGGGTGCTGGCGTCGGCCACCGGCTTGCCGAGGCCGTGGGCGAGAAGGTAGGGCGAGCCCATCTGGTCCATGAACTGCTGGTCGTGGGCCCAGCCGCCGTGCTCGGCGAAGGCCTCGGCCTCGAGGAGGAGCGGGCACGGCGCTTCCGTCGCGGCAGGTTGGCTGGTGCAGGCGGCGAGGCCGGCGAGAAGAAAGGCGAAAGCAAAAGCATAAGGATTCAATTTCATGTTGCCACTTTTAATTTTTGATATTGAATTTCATTGTCCCGCATCCGTATGCGGCTTTGGGATTTACAGATTGATGTCGAAATTCGCCTTGGCTGAAGCGACATTGCGGCCTTCGCCATTTTGAAAGGTGTGGATGAAGCCCGAGCCGTCGACTCGAACGATGGGATAGGTCGGGCTTGCTTTTCTGCCGTGCGTCATCCGCCAATAAGATTTGTAAGAAGTGCCGGTGGCAAAGGCCATGGTGCCAATCTCCATTCCCAAAATGGTCCGGCTCGGGTTTTTCACGGATGTCAATCTTAAACTCTTGAGACTCAACCAAGAGTCATTGGAGTTGCCCGCATACGAGCTGCCGACCTTGATGAAGGCATCTAGATCCTCCTCGTTGAGAGGACATTTCGCCACTGGGACAGAGGCTCCATTCGAGGTCGCTCCCAAGTAAGCATTCATCGGGCGATCCGTTACTTTCAGGCTGCTCCAGTCGCTTCCCGAACCTAATTGGCCAATCCAGCATCGGCCTTTTTGCAGGTCAGTCGTATTCAAAACATCGCCTGGATAGCGCTGTCGATTGGCATTCAAGAAAAGCACACTGCTGGTGTGAAACTGCTTCAGTTGTGAAACACAAATAGTATCTGTACCCGCTTTGCGGACACGGCTGAATCCGGCAAAGAGCAGAGACAGCAGAATGGTGATGATGACGATGACGACGAGCATCTCGAGCAGGGTGAAGCGGCGGGGGGCGAAGCTGGGACGGGGCATCGGGAGACTCCTGGCGTTGTTGTGGGACCACCAAGAGCTAGAGAGGAACTTCATCGGATCTTACAGCGTAATTATTTTTTGGGACAATAAATAATTATCTGCATCCAGAAGTCTGAATCTAAGCCTGTCCGCAGCTTCGGAATCCGCGATCCAAGATTTATAAGAATGATGCAAAATAAATCTAGTGAATAGTTTGCATATAATTTGGCGACTTCGGATCAAGGTGCAGCCTCACCTCGCGGTCTTCACCGCTTCGTTCTTGTCGAGAGCTTCACCGGAGCCGCGGAGCTGGCGCCAGCCCTCGCGGTTGAGCGGCGGGTAGCCGTCCTTGTCGATCAGGGCGCCGAGGGCGGCGAATTCGCGGGCGACATCCTCGGGGATGGAGCCGTCGGGGCGGGGGCCGAAGTTGAGCAGCAGGTTGGCGTTGTGGCGGGCGGCGCCCTGGAGCATCCCGAACATCGTCGCGGCTGGCACGCAGGGGGAGGTGGGGGCCCATTCCCAGGTGCCCTGGCTGGTCACCGCGATCTCGGCCTTCTTGAGGCGGTTCTTCTCCCAGGCGGCGTCGGCGAGGGCGCGGATGCGCTGGATCTCCGGGGACTTGCCGGGGTAGTGGTGGCTGATCGAGCTGAGCTCGCGTTCGCCGACGACGACATCCTCGCTGCCGGTGATGCCGGTCTTGTTGAGGATCAGGGCCTGCGGCTGGAGGCGGCGGATGTGGGCGTAGATCTCCTCGGTCTTGAAGAGCTCGGAGTTGGCGAGGACGCCGCCGAGGGGATCGAACCAGAAGCCGGCGATGGGGCCGTAGTTGCTGCACAATTCGGTGAGCTGGGCGAGGCAGAACTGGCGGTAGCGCTCGAAGTGCTCGGGGGTCCAGGCGGCGTCCATGGCGCGGCCGTCGGCCGAATTGGGGCGGGCGTTGACGTAGAGGCGCCGGGGCAGGTAGTCGGGGTGGGTCCAGTCGATGCCGAAGGAGTAGTAGATGAAGAGCGGCATCTTCGCTTCGGCGCAGGCGGCGGCGAGCTCCTTGAGGAAGTCGCGGTGCGCCGGGTAGTCCATGCTGTCGAACTCGGTCGCCTTCGAGTCCCATAGGCAGAAGCCGTCGTGGTGCTTGGCGACGAAGGTGATGTAGTTCATGCCGCTCTTGCGGGCCAAGGCGACGATCGCCTGGGCGTCGAAGGCCTCGCCCTTGAACTTTCGCGCCAGCTCCTGGTATTCGGCGAGCGGAGTGTTGCGGTTGTACATCGTCCAGGCGGCGTGACGCGGACCCCAGACGCCCCAGTGGATGAACATCCCGAGGCGGGCCTCGTCATACCACTTCATCGCCGCGGCCTGCGGATCGCCGCCGCAGGCTTCGAGGTGGGGCGTGACCCAAGAGGCGCAGGGTTTTGCGGGCTCCGCAGCTTGGGTGCAGCCGAGGAGAAGGAGGGCGAGGAGGAGGGTGTATTTCATTCGGTTAGTCATTGGGTTTTTCTGTGTTATAGAAATTTGTGAATCTGATCTTCGGTGTGATTTTTGTACCCAATAATGCTGATGAGATCTTTGTGTTCTTTAAGTAAGGACCAGGTTTTGAAGGGATTGCCCTTGAGATTGATACACACAGGTGTGGAGAGAATCATGTTTTTCATTTCTTGAGATCCCCAGGATTCAGTCAGTAATTTCTTCAATAGAAACATAGTTTTTAGACCGCCTTCTGGAGTTTCTAAAAGCCATATACTACCTTCTGTCGGATACGGAAGATCAACTGGCGGGTGAACCAGATGTTCAGGGTTTCGGCTGTCCATTAAGGCGTCAATAAATGAATCCGCCAAATAGAATGCGTCATCAAATGACAGGTTTCCACTTTCAATAAAAATGATTGGATACTCGCCATTTTTCGGCTCTTTTCTCATGTCAAATGCATAAAACCACCCTCCACCATTTAAGGCAAATGGCAATGCTTCTGGCAAATACTTTGGGAATTCATAGGATATCATCATGTCTCTTGTGTCATGCGTTGAAAAAAATCCGAACTCTCTTTCTCCATTTACGAGGCAGCAACCAGAGTTTGACCATCTTAAAAAATTTAAAAATTGATGGGACAATGATTGATTTGGGAATCGCCAAGTATCAATATTGAGATCGCATTGTATTTCTGGATGCTTTTTCCAGAATTCGGAAATCTCTTCACGCTCTTGTAAAGAAAGACTCTGTTTCAGACTTGTAATGAAATTCAAAATCTCGTCTTCGCTAGCGCCATATCCGTGAGCTTGATCTTTGAAAATCTCTTCAAAAATATTCATGAGGACTCCGAAGTGTTGGTGTGTCCATACGGTATTCGTTCATGATTATGAATCAAGGCTCCGGCGAACATCTCGGTCGCCGGAGCACCCAGCAAATCTCCTCAGCGATACGTGAACCACGCCGTCGCCTTGGCATCCTTGTCGCTCACCACACGCACCCAGTGGGCGGCGAAGTCGGCGGGGAAGTCGTAGCTCAGTTCCTGACCGGCCTTGAGGGTGAAGGTCTGCACCTTCTTGAAGCCGCTGAGGAGGTCGAAGTCGGCCTCGAGGGTGATGGTGCAGTCCTGGTCGGCGACGAGCTTGAGGCTCTTCTTGTCGTAGCCGTTCATCAGGTAGGGATCGGAGGGAATGCCGGCCTTGACGGCGGAGTCCTTCCAGGGGCCGCCCTGGCCGACCGGTTTGCCGAGCTGCCAGAGCTCGTCGATGGCGCCGAGCCAGAGGGCGGTTTTGCCGTCGGCCGACTTGACCACGTGGTTGGAGGCGGGGGCGGCGGGGTTGACGCCGGAGAGGACGAGCAGGCCGCGCCAGGTGGCGTAGTCGATGATCTTCTTGTTGTGGGTGCAGACCGGTTTGATCTTGGTGTAGAGGGCGGGCTGGCCGACGATCCAGAAGGGGACTTCGTAGAAGGTGCCGTGGATGTTGGCGAGCAGGCGTTCGGAGAGGACCTCGCGGTGGGCGCGGGGCTTGCCTTCGGCGAAGTCGCGGTCGTAGGCGGCAACGCCCTTGGGCAGGCGCAGGGTCTGGCCCTCCGACTTGAGGATCACCGAGGCGGCGTCGACGCTGAAGATCTGGTCGGGCTGGAGGAAGTCGCGCAGGGAGGTCTTGGGATCGGCGAGGCCTTGGTGATGGCCCCAGGTGGCGGAGCTGAGGACGGCGTCGGCCACCGTCTGCTCTTTTGCGGCGGCTTGGAACTCGAGGCTGAGCTCATTCAGCTCAAGCGCAGGCTGGCCCTGGCTGAGGACGCTCAAATGGCGGTTGATGCGGTTGGGGAAGAGGAGCGGGGCGCTGACCGGCTCGGCGCTGGCGGCCTCGGGCAAAGCGGCGAAGAGATCCGAAGCGGCGGCCGGGTGCTTGGCCTCGTTGCCAAGCACAAAGCCGACCGAGGCCTTGCAGGAGGTCGAGGATTTCACCCGGATCCACTGCGCTTGCGGCAGGCTGAGGGTGGCGCTGCCGCCGGCCTCGACTTCGACCTTGCCGGCCGAGGTCCATTGGCCGTCGCCCTTGAGGTCGATCTCGAGGTCGAAGCGGGTGGCTTTGTCGGCGCTGAAGTGGCCGAGGCGGCGGGAGAAGCCGTGGATCAGGAAGGGGGCGGAGAACTCGTCGGCCTGGACCGCGTCGTCGGCCCAGATCGAGCCGGCGGCGGAGGTTTCGCCCCAGTTCTTGAGCTGCTCGTAGCTGCCGAACCAGAGGTTGGACTGCGGCTGGCCGACCAGCGGGTTGCCTTGGATCGAGGCTTCATCGGAGGCGAGGACGATCTGGCCTTGCCACTGGCAGAAGTCGGGGATGTAGCGCAGGTGGCGGCCGATGGGGCTGAGGCCGCCGGTCTTGCCGGGGGCGAAGTCCTTGGGGAACTCGAAGAAGAGGCCGTGCATGTCCATCAGCAGCCTTTCCTGGCCGACGTCGCGGATGCGGGGCCACTCGGTGAACCAGCCGTGTTTGGCGTCGTTGTTGAGGCAGCCCTTGGGCAGGAGGAAGAGGTGGAACTGGCCGTCCTGGAGCACCTGCAGGCGGAGGGAGCGCTTGTCCCAGCCGATGGTCCACAGCGGCAATTTGTCGCCGGCGGCGGTGGGGGCGATGCCTTCGGGACCGGTGACCTCGGTGTACTGGCGGCGCTCGATCACCTGCCAGGTCTTGCCGTCCCAGGTGGCGAGGGCGCCGCGGTCTTCCGGGCCGGCGGGATCGAAGAGCTTGCGGTCGACCTGCCACTCTTTGGCGTCGTCGAGGCCGCCCTTGAAGCTGCCGGATTCGCCGTTGTTGGAGACCACCAGTTTCCCCTGGGCGGTGTAGGCGCCTTTGCCGTGGTAGCCGGGGATCGGGTCCTTGAAGAGCAGGGTGGGCTTGAGGCTGTGGACGTCGACCTCGTAGACCATGTCCTCCATGTCGACCATGATCACCTTGTTGGCGGGGTCGGTGAGGTGGCGGGCCCAGGCGGTGACGCGGCCGGGCATGTCCTTGATCGAGATGACGCGCAGCTCGCCCTGGTCGCTGATCGCGTAGTGACCGATGAAGAGCTGCCGGGTTTCGGCGTGGACCATGCGCCCGGCGGGGGTGCCGCCGACCGACTCGGAGCGCAGGATCATCTTCTTGTCTGTGTCGATCTCGTAGAGCTTGTGCTGCGAGCCCTTGGGCATGTGCGGCGCGTAAGTGACCATCCACAGCTTGCCGGCCCAGGGGACGAGGCCGCCGATGCCGCATTCCTCGTGGCCTCGGGCCGAGAACATCCCATCGACTCGGCTTTGCGAGTAGGCGGTGAGGTGAGGGTAGACGCCGGAGATCTCGCGGCTGCCGGAGCTCGAGGTGATCTCCTCCTGGCCCTTGACCGTGCCGGTGCTGACGCTGGCGGCTTCGGCGGCGGCGAGCTGGAGGCTGAGGAAAAGCGAGGCGGAGGCGAGGAAGCGCATGGGACTCTCCTGGGTTGCTGTTCAAGAAGAGCTAGGAGCGGGTTTCAGGAGATCTTACAGCCGGGCTTGCGATTTCCGACGTCTTTCTTGCGCGCAGCGCCGTTGAGCTCAGGCGCGCTCCCGCCGTCGTTCTTGCGCGCAGCGCCCTGGACTGCGGCAAGCATTGCCGCCTTGGTCTCAGGCGCGGAGCGCCGTTTGAGCTCAGACGTGGCTCCCTACGTCGCCGTTGAGCTCAGGCGCGGCTCCGCCGCCATTGAAGGCGGCAATCCTTGCCGCAGTCCAAGGCGCTGCGCGCAGAAGCTCAAAAGCCCAAGGCGCTCCGCGCAGAAGGAAATTTGCATGATGGAGCGCTTTGGGTTTACCTTGAGGCGAGCCGCACCACAAGGAAAACACTTAATGAATAATCCTCCCGATCAAACACCGAAGCGACACTGGGCGCATGCCCCGGTTCATCATTTCTCTGAAGCCGGGACTTATATCGTCACCGGCAGCACGCTGTACAAAAAACGACTTTGGAACACGCCCCAAAAGCTCGATGTTTTGGAAAGGGAGTTTTTTGCGCAGGCTGATGAACATGGCATTCAACTGCAAGCCTGGGCTTTGATGTGCAACCACTATCACACCGTTTTCTTTTCTGCCGATCCAGGCTTGATTCGCCCGTTCTTTACCCGCTTTCATCGCGATACCGCGTCCCTCTTGAATAAGATGGATGACACGCCTGGTCGCCGAGTCTGGTATCAGTTTTACGACACTCGTCTCACCTTGCAAAAGTCCTATCTGGCTCGTCTCAGTTATGTTCACCGAAATCCGGTCAAGCACAAGCTGGTGGCGCAGCCCGAAGAGTATCCGTGGTGCTCGGCTTCTTGGTTGCGCGACAATGCTTCGTCGGCATTCCGGAACACCCTGGAAAGCTTTACAGGAGAGGGGCTGAACATCTGGGATGATTTTGACTGAGCTTTCCTCGAGCCCTTGCACCGCTACTTGCAGAAAGCCTCCTGCCAGAGGCGCCACTCGGCGGCGTCCATTTCCCATTCGCAATAGACCGCGACGCCGCGGTAATGAGCCGGCAGAGGTTGGCGTTCCAGGCCGGCGTGGATGCCGCGGAATTTCTGCGGCGGCCGCGAATTCTTCTGGAACCACTCGTCGTCGCCGAGCCAGCCATGTTGCAGCCAGAGGCCGTTTTGGCCGCGGTCGTGAGCTCCGTCGCGGCGCTCGCTTCCCGGCTGCCAGAAGACGTAGAGCAAGGCCGGCAGGCCGAGAAGAAGGGCGAGCAGCAAAGCGAGGCGAAGGATCTGGCGGCGGGGGGGCATCCTGCTTATTTCTTCGGCTTCAACAGCTCCGGATTGCCGAGGCAGACGCGGTAGAGGCGGCGCCAGGGGTCGACACAATCGCAATCGGCGGCCTTTTCGCTGGCTTCAAGGGCTTGCTGCGCTTCCTTAAGCTCCCCTTTGCGCAATTTGGCAAAGCCCTTCCCCAGCTCCCAGGCCGCGTCAGCGTGCTTCTGCTCCTCGGCGTTCTTCGGGCAGGGCGCGGATTCCAGCCCGGCAAGGCAGGCGGCAAGCTCGCTGTCTTTCGCGGCCTCCGGCCGGGCGGCGCCGAGAAGATGCTGCAAAAGGAGGCTCAAATCCTTGCCTTCTTCCTCTTGGATCGCGTTGAGGATGGCAACGGCTTCTTCACGGCGGCCGGCGCAAAGAGTCAGAAGAGCCTTGTCCAGCGACGGCTCTTTCATCACCGGGAGCAGGATGGAGGCGTCAAGCTGCTTCTCCAAACAGACAGAGACCAGGCTCGAGAGGGCGGGAGAGTCCTCTTTCAAACCGGACACGTCCAGAGTCTTCAGCCAGCTCTGGATCGCGGCGGCATCAGGCTCGATTTTGGCGCCTGCCAGGCGGTCGAGAAGCCAGTAGCCAAGATCGATGTCAGGAGGCAAGGCTTGGCAGAGACGGCGGACCGCGGCAGACCGCTCGGCCGGCGCTGAAGCGAGGGTTTTTTCCAACAGCAGAGGAAGGGAGGTCGGAGCACCTTTCAGAGCCACATCGAGATGCGCCGCCGCTCCGGCTTTGCCTAACAGGCTCTCGATCAGATAACGCTGAAAGGCCTTGTGAACCTCCTCTCCAAGACCGTTGACTTGCTGGTAATACTTCTCGCCTTTATCAAGCTCGGCGATGAATTCAGGGGGCAGGCCCCCTTGAGCGCGCATCTGCGCCAAGTCCGGATCCGGCTTGAGGGGCTCCACCTGCAAGGCGGCGAGAGCAAGATCCTTGTCATTGCTTGGGAATAGATACGAAGCAAGGCGTTGACGCAAGGGATCTCCGTTGCCGAGCAGCGCCTGGGCGACATCCTCATGATAAACTTCATCGGAATCGGACTCCGTCATCTCTTCGCAACGCTGCGCCAGATTCTCGATCTTGCCCGCAAGGATGTCCTCGGCAAGAATCCGCCATTTTCCCGCCTGGCCTTCACCGGCCTTGAGTTTTTTCGACTCTGCCGCCAAGCCGGCTTCGCCCAGGAGGACGAGAGTCTGGCAGAGGATTTCGTCTGCCTCGACAAAGGCATCTTCCGGCAGGGCCTTGAGAGCTTCGATCTTCGCTTTGCGGCTGTCCGCAAGGACCAAGGGCAGGCTGCGCGACAAAGCAAGGAGATGTCCTCCTTCCGTCTTCATTTTGTCGATCACCGCCTTGTCGGCAAGCAAGAGCTTGGCCAGTTCGGCGGAGGGTAGGCCTTCGATGTGGGAAAGATGAGGCAGGACGGCTTCGGGCTTCAGCTTGATCAGCAGCTTCAGGAAGCGATTTTCCTGGGCCAGAGAGGCGCCGGGCTCGACCATGGCCAAGGCTTTCAAAGCCAAGTCCTGGTTGGCGGCGGAGCTGGCCGCCCAGCTGAGCAGTGCGGCACCTTCATCAGCAAGCAGAGGGCTGAAGAATCGGGACAGTTTTTCGTCGCGCTCCACTTCACCGACAACCGTGGTGGTAGTGAAGCCCTGATGCTGCTCGATGACTTCCTCTCCTTCCTCTGCGGCAAAGACTTCAGGCTTCAAATAAGCTTCGGCCAGAAGTAAAGCCGAGGCTCCCTGGCTTTTCACCACCTGCGCCCAGGCCTCTCCATTGACATGATTCTCGCGCGCCGACTTGATGAAGGCATCGAGTCCGGGCACGTCGACCGGGCTGACCTTGGTTTCGATCTGCTTCCAGAGAGCGGCGCAATTCGCCGCGACTTCCGGATCGGCATGGGCCATTCCTTTCTGCACTGCGGCACGAGCGTAGAAGCCGAGTTCGAGCAGTTTCCTGCCGGCGTCACGACGCTGCCGGGCATTTCCGGTTTCGAGAAGACGCACCTGCCCTTCCGCCTCGCTAAAACGGGGATCCTCGGCGGCCGGAGCGCTGCCGCACAGGAAAGTGCTCAAGATCAGAGACGCTAAGGGGCTCATGGTCATCCTTGGGTTGACATCGCCACAAGAGAGTGCCAATCTCAAAGCAATACAAGCCCGGCATTTCTGCAGTTCAAGCCCGGGTCTGGGCCAGGACGTTGTAAAACTCCAGGGCGGGGGCCATCGGAATCAGTCCATGCTCCGCCGCCTTGGCGAAGAGGAATCGCAGATCGTCAAGCTCTTTCGGCCCCCAGGAATAGCGCAGGCGACGAAGATAGGTCAGTGGATCGGCTATGCTGGGATACCGCTGCCGGCACGAGGCTTCCAAGGCCTCGAGATCGTTAAAGGCCAAGGCGGGTGCAGTCGCCAAGGCCAGACACAGATCCGCGAGTTCCCGGGCATGGAGATCCGTGCGGTCGCGACGCAAAGCGGCGACGGCAAAGACCAGAGAACGGTCGAAACGCGCCGCCCAGTCGGCCCCGATGTCGCGGCAATAAGGGAAGCCGGCCGCCGAACTGTTCATCGCCTCGTCGCCAATGGTCAACACCGCCTGGGCCTGCTTGGGGAAACCAGCGGCAGGATCGTAGCCGTCTAGCGCTCCGGGACGGATGCCTTCTTCAGCCAGCAGAATGGTCATCGCCGCCACTGAAGTCGCAGATGCGGAGGTGACATGGATCATCCTCCCCTGCAGCTGCTCAAAGGGGACTTTCGACAAAAGCCGGACGCTGTCCACATAGCCCGCCGAGGAAAGACAGACCCCTGGCACTAGAAGATAGAGATCCGGATTCTTGCCATACTCCATCGCCGAGATCAAGGACAGATCAAGAGCCCCTGCCCGCAGAGCGCTGTTCAGCTCGCCAGGACGCCGACTCATCAAATGCCAAGAAGGCCGGGCGTCCCTCTCCAGCGACCAGACGAAGGGAAAAGCGTTCAAATAGGAGATCAAGCCAATGTGAAGCATGGGAACTCATGGGGTTGAGAGGTGTGACCGATAGCTTAAGCCGCTTTTCAAGCCTCGGCAATCGCCTGGAATTCAGAACTGATGACCCATGCGATCCCGCTTGACCTCAAGATACCGGCGATTCAAATCGCTCGGGGGAATGACATGAGGCCGGCGTCCGGCAATCTCAATGCCGTACTCCTCCAGCCCTTCGATCTTCGCCGGATTGTTGCTGAGCAGCTGGATCCGGCGCATGCCGAGAAGTTCAAGGATCTGAGCTCCGATAAGATAGTCGCGAGCATCCTCAGGCATGCCGACAGCCAAGTTCGCATCGACCGTGTCAAGGCCATGGACCTGCTGCAGGTAATAAGCCTGTAACTTCGCCTTCAGCCCGATGCCGCGCCCTTCCTGGCGGAGATAGATCAAGGCGCCGCGGCCCGCCGCGGCCACCGCCGCAAGCCCCTGCGCCAGCTGATCCCCACAATCGCACAGCAAAGAACCGAATACATGGCCAGTGAGACATTCGCTCTCGATCCGCACCAAGGCGGGTTCCCCCTCGCCCTTAGCCGGACCGGTGGCGACAAAAGCCCAGTGATAACGACGGTCGACCTCAGAATAAAATGAATGTAGATCGAATTCCCCCTGCAACAAAGAGACCCTGGTCACCCCGGTCAAGGCAATCAAATGGGGGTTGTAGACCCGCCAACGCCGGACTTCATCTGCAGTCACTGACAAGACGCCGTCCGCCTCGCCGCGCTCAATTCCGCTGAGAATGAAGGAGCCGCCAATCTCCAAACGGCTGAGCAGCTCCAGTTGACGCGCCTCAGAACTGTCGTTTTTCAACAAGTCCCGGCCATCAACCAGACGCAAAGGAATCAAGTCGGGACCGCTCGGCATCCTGCCGGCCGCCAAATCTGCGAAGGCCACTAACAAACCCGCTACGCTAGCTTCGCACTTCAGAACCGCAGGAACCGGCCCTGGCCAGGCAAGTGCGTCAGCGACAAGCTCCAGGGTCGAACAATGATCAAGAATCTGCTTCAAGCCTTCTGCCCCGGCTGTCGCGCTCGCCACCACCAGTTGACGGCGATCACCGTTGACCAAGCGCAGACAGCGGCCTTCCTGAAGCTGCTGCAGACTGTCGCGACACTTGCTCTCCAAATTCATCAGAAGCTCTCCTGTGCAACAAGCTCAAGCCCGTAGCACGCGAGACGCGAAGCGTCGACCGGCGCATTGTTGAGAAGCTTGATCTTGCGGATGCCCAGATCGCGAAGGATCTGTGCGCCAATGCCAAAGCTCATGTGCTCCGGCGCCAAAGTGCGGATCTGTCCTTTCTCAATCCAAAAGTCGCACGGACGCTGGCCATGGCGGAACAAAGCGCTGTGAACCGCCTGCTCCGGTGTGTTGCGCAAGAAGATGATGGCCCCGGGCTCGCCTGAAGATGCGATCCGCTCCATCGCCCGATTTAAACTGGACCCGTCCTCATGGGCCAGGCGATTGACGATGTTGGCTACCGACCACTCGCTGTGGACCCTGACCGTCACCACTTGATCTTCAGCAAATCCGTCGCCACCGCTCGTCAGCGCCAAATCGATGCCGCGTGCCGGATCGAAATGAGTCGAGTAGACCTGGAGACGGAAATTCCCGTAGGCAGTCGGCATGTTGACACTGTTGATCCGGGACACCAGACTTTCATTCCTCAGTCGATGCTCAATCACATCCGTCACGGCACACGATGGATATCCGGGATTTTGAGAAACCTCCACGGCCAGCCCTTTCGGAACGCCACAAGCGAGCCTGCACAAATCGGCTGCAGCTGCCGCCACAGAGTCCTGGATCAGGCATCCGCCCTGGGGAATTTCCAAGGTCGACAACAGGTCGAGTCCGGCCGGCAGATGGCCGGAAGACCAAAGCCTCAACGCCATCGTCAAGTTGAAATCATCAGGAAGCAGGGCCTGGTCCCTTCCCCGCGTCAACTCCGCTCCGATCAAGATCAAATCCCCTCTCCGCCGCAATTCTGCGACCCATTCAGGCTGCGCCAAATGTGGCAAAAGAAAAACAAAACCCTCGCCGTCTATCCTTGATCCCACAAACACAGGCTTGCCTGTATTGATGATCTCAAGTATCTCGATGAGGGTTTTCATGTATGATTTCCTGGAGCCTGAGAGCGGATTCGAACCGCCGACCTCGTCCTTACCAAGGACGCGCTCTACCAACTGAGCTACTCAGGCTGAGAGAGAAGCGCCATAATCCCATTTCTGAGATTAAGGCAAAAATAAAGGCTGGCAGCTACCTACTCTTCCACGATCTTCACGCAGTACCATCGGCGCCAGGGCCCTTTACTTCCGAGTTCGGAATGGGATCGGGTGT
>JBDKFG010000094.1:0-13978 GCA_039798785.1 Verrucomicrobiota bacterium
AAGCCTTCGGCATCAGCGGCGGCCTCTTCTGGATTGACGAGGAGGAGAAGAAGCGCACCCTCGAGGCCCGGCAGGCGAAGCAGAAGCTCGGCGAGCCCAAGACCATCGTCGATCCGACCTGGAAGATGGCGGAGTAAGGACTTAGTCCGCCGCCACCGGTTCTTCCCGACTGGATTCGTCTTCCTGCCAGACGCGTCTTGCCACCTGGTGCTCCCAGGCGTCGCGCTTCCAGGTCCAGAGGTCAAGGAAGGCGGCGAAGTCCGGTGAGCTCAAGGCGTGGTGGATGCCGTTCAAATCCTCGCGGCTGAGGTCGGATGTGAGGTCGGCCCTGGCTGCGATTTCGCTGCAAAGCCGGAAGAGCAGGGGCTCATCGATCTCCATCTCCATCGCGGCGAGTGCGAGGCGGCAGGAGTCGAGCAGGTGCTCGCTGAGGACTTCTCCGGCCTCGCCGTTGAGGACGATCGATTCCTCGATAAGCCAGACCAGCGGCCAATGGCTCTGTGATTCGGTGGTCCAGGCAATGCTTTGGTGGAACATGGAAAACCTCCCGTGGCTGAAGGAAGATAAACCCACATCGTCGCCAAATGCAAGGGGGACATTCCTGGTTGGTTTTCATCTCTCTCGAAAATAGCGGCAGGAGGCGAAATTTTCGAGCATGTAGTCGATTTCCTTTCTTCGTCCAGCAGCCACGCGTATATACGCGTGGTCCAGCTGCGTGTTCTGCGGTTGATTCCGTGCTCTCCGTGTCTTCCGTGGTTCAGCTTCTGGCGGAGTCGGATTAGGATCAAAGGCTCAAGGGCGTCGGCAGCGCTTGCAGGTGCTTCTGGCCGCCGATGTCCCATTCGATTTCGAGAGGGAGGCTGCCATCGGGGTGCTTGCCTGGTTTGACGGCGAGGAGGATCTGGGACTTGCCGGGGCTGAGGGGGCGAGTGGGGAGGGGGGTCAGAAGCCAGGGATTTTCACCGCCGAGGCGGAGGCTGCCCTTGAGCAGGCCGGGAGAGCGGAGGGGCGGGAAAATCAGGTCGATCTGCACCCGTTGCGATTTGTCGTTGTATTTCGCCACAGGGGTGATTTCAGCGCCGAGGATTTTCAGGATCGCCGCTCCGTGTTGCGGATCGCTGAAGGACTTGCTGAGGTCCCTGACCGTTGAATTGAGCAGGCTGCCGATCTGAGCCGGAGTTTTGGCCGGGCTGCCGCTGTTGGCGGCGGCGAGGGCTTTAAGCGAGTCTGGCGGCGTTCCCTGCCAGCCCTCAAGGACTTCGTTGGCGCTTTCGACCGCAGCCAGCAGGGGGTTGCCGGCGACGGCCGGACCGCAGCTCAGGCGCCGCGACGAGAGGGCGAAGATCAAGGCGTGCAGGGCGTTGGAGAAGTCGCCCCCGTCGGCTTGCGACTGGGGATTTCCCTGGGCATCGCTGGGGGCGGGACTGAAAGAGCCGTCGGACTGGCGGCGGGCCAGGATGGTGGCTCCCTGGCCACGCCAGAATTCGTCGTAACTGCCGTTTTCGGCGCTCCACCAGGCGGCGGCGAGGAGGCCGAGGCTGGCGCATCCGTGGCCGGTGTTGAGACTCTCCATTTTTTTGCTGGTGCCGCCGTCGGGAAGCGATGCTTTGACGTATTTCGAGGCGGCGCCGTAGATCGACGATTTCTTCTGGTTGAGGGCGAGAAGGGCGAGAAGGCCCATCGCGGTGCGCCCCGGCCCGTGCAGATTCTTCTGGTTGGAACGGGGGCTGTAGCCGATGCCGCCTTTGGGCGCCCCCCGCCCGCCCCAGCCGCCGTCGGAGACGCTGTCGGCAAGGTATTTCATCGCCTTGTCGACGGTCTTCTGGTCGATCTTCACGCCTTCACGTCGGGCCATGCCGAGGCCTTGCATCGCCATGACGCTGGTGGCGATCAGGTCGTCATAGCCGAGCTCGTTTTTCTTGTCTTCGAAGCCGTGGCACCAACTGCCGCGGACGGTTTGCGACTGGCTCAGCTTGAGGCAGTATTTTTCCATCAGGCTTTTGACCTGCCCTTTCTGGCTGCCGGAGCCGAGGCGGTGCAGCTCCGCCAGGAAGACCGTGCTTTGGGCGCAGCCCCACACCGGCTGCAGGGAGAAGCTGTTGTCGCCCATGATTCTTTCGATCTGCTGGTAACAGGCTTTCAGGCCGGCCTTGTGCGGTCCGGAGCTTAGCGTCGACCCATTCGCCAGAAAGGCCAGGCCGGCGTTGGCATAGAGCACACCGTGGGCACTGTCGTTGAAATGATAGTTGACCTTGCCGCTGACGATCCGACTCTGCAGACCGTCGAGAAGTTTCTGCTGCGCCTCTTCACGGATCTTGGAGTTGATTTCGGGGGCCCAGGCAAGAGCCGAGGATTTCAGCTCTAAGGCGGGGGAGTTCAGCTCCAGCAAGGAACAAACGAGGATGGACAGCATGGACGGCTCCTGATCTGCGTTGAGGGACGCAATATCAAACGAGCGAGACCGGGAATTATTGAGTGTAAAAAGGGATTAAATTGATCAAATTCGTCAGAATTTTCTAGCCTCCAAAAAAATCACCCTGTGTCTCATGTTCAGATGGAGGCAAGCAGGCCAAGTCAAGGCTGGGAGGGGGCGGCGGGGGTTTTCTTGGGCTTTTCGAGATCAAGCTTGCGCCAGGCGGTGATCACGGGTTCATCGAAGAGGACGATGTCGCCGGGCGCCTTGGGGTCGGCGGCTTCGCCGGCTTTGGTTTTTGGGGCGAGGAGGATGGTGATGCGACGGGCCTGCAGGGTGTCGCGTCCCTCGGTGATCACCGGCTTGCCGGTGAGTTTGAGGGTGTTTTCCACCAGGGAGTAGGTGGCGTCGCTGCATTTGCAGGTTTGGAGTCCGCGTTTGATGACGATGTTGCCGTGGGCGATGGCGGTGCTGATCTGTTTGCGTCCGTCCTTGTCTTCCTCGAGGAAGCAGGTGAGGCGTTCGCAGGTCAGGATCATGTCTTCGCTGACGATGATGACGTCATGCTCGAAGATCGCCTGTTTGCCGGTGTCGTCGTAAATCAGGTTCTGGGCGGTGATGTCGAGTTTTTCGGCGGGGAGCTTATCGGATTTGTGCGCCGGTGTTTTGAGAGGATCGGCTTTGGCTTTGGCGTCGGCCTCCTTGGCTCTCCAGGAGGATTTGACCCGGTCGCGGATGAAGAAGGTGCGGGAGTCACGATTTTTGCCATCGGGTCCGGCGACACGGCGGAATTCGAAATCGAAGCCGAGGCCGGTGATGGTGAAGCCCGGGCCGCTAATCTCGACGGTTTCCTGCGAGGCGCCTTTGTGCAGGGGCGACTTCTTGTCCTGGTAGGACTTGTCGATCAGGCAGGAAGGGGTGACGATGCGCAGCTCCTCCTTGCCCTGGCTGAAGGTGCGGATCTCGACGCCTTTGAGGGTGGTGCGGTCACCGCTGATGCGGGCTTCCTGGGGGCTGATGCGGACCTTCTCCGCTCCGGATTCGTCGTATTGCGAGACGCTGGTCTTTTTCAGCACAACGTCTTCTTCGGCGGGGAGGCCGAGGGGGATGAGGATCAGCAGGGAGCAGAGCAGGGAGCGCATGGAAGGGTCCTTGTCAGTGGTGGCGGCGGATTTCGGGCGTCTGGCCGCGCAGGACGGAGTTGCCGTTGAAGAGGGTGGACTGGTCGAATTCGAGTTCGGTCTCGAGTTCGGCGCGGCTGAAGGCGCCGGAGCGGGAGAAGAGCTCTACCGGGTTTTCCCAGAAGAGCTTGTCGAGCTGCGACTGATCGACGCCCTGCTGGCGGAGGAGTTCGGCGACGACGCAGGTGGAGAGGGGGTTGGAGACGCCCCAGTCGGCGGAGGAGTTGACGAGGATGCGCTCGGTGCCGTATTTGAGGACGATGGCGACCATCCGTTCGGCGTCCATCTTGGTGCGCGGGTAGATGGTGTGGCCGGCCCAGAAGCCGCCCTCGAGGACCATCTGGACGGTCTCTTCGTTGTTGTGGTCGATGCAGATCAGGGAGGGGTCGTTGCCGACCTCCTTGATCAGATTGATGGTGGCGACGACGCCGTTCTTCTTGTCGCGGTGCGGGGTGTGGACGATGACCGGCAGGTTGCGTTCCTTGGCGAGGACCAGCTGGCGTTTGAAATAGCGGTGTTCGAGCTCGGTCATGTCGTCGTAGCCGATTTCGCCGACGGCGACGACGTTGTCCTTCTCGAGGTAGCGGGGGAGGAGGGCCATGACCGCCTCGGCGAGCTCTTCGTTGTTGGCTTCCTTGGCGTTGACGCAGATGGCGGAGAAGTGGCGGATGCCGAACTGCGAGGCGCGGAAGCGCTCCCAGCCGGTGATCATCTGGAAGTAGTCGTCGAAGGAACCGGCGTGGGTGCGGGCCTGGCCGAGCCAGAAGGCCGGTTCGATGACGGCCCGGATGCCGGCCTTGTACATCGCCATGTAGTCGTCGGTGGTGCGGGAAACCATGTGGATGTGGGGGTCGAAGAAGCGCATCAGCGGATTCCTTTTTCGTTCATGAAGACAAGGGCGTCATCGGGGAGGCTGCGGCCGGCGCTGCGGCGTTCCGCCAGCAGGTCGGCGAGGACGCGGGCCATCTCGTCGCAGAAGCGTTCGTGACGGCCGACGACGGCGGAGAACTTGAGGCCGAGGAAGATGGTCTTCACCAGCATGTGGATGAACTCGCGGTCGTCGAAGTGGGCGGCGGGGTAGGGGTTGTTCTGGGCCAGGGCGCCGAAGGTGACGGCGGAGTTGCTGCGGGCGCAATTGACGGCGTCGAGCTTGAAGTCGGCGGCGTCGTCGCGCAGGTTGAGGGCACGCAGGGCGGCGGCCTGTTCTCCCTCGTCGCCGCGGAGAAGGACGTGGCGGAGGAGTTCCGGGCTGCAGACGGTGGCGAGCAGGATGCGCCCGAGCTGGGCTCTGGTTTCGACCGACAGGTCGACCGGGAAGGCGCTGAGGGCGATGCGGTGCGGGCCGGACCAGAGGGGGAGATCGCGGCCGAGACGGCGGGGCGCCCCTGAGTAGAGGCGGTGGAAGGTCTCGACGTCGAGATTGGGGCCGGCGAGCAGGCCGTCGGCGAACTCAGCCGCTGCCTGGGTCTTCGGCAGGGAGTGGGTGAAGATTTCGTAAAGCGAATCCATCGTGATCAAGGCCTTTGAAGTTTGGGTCCCGGGACAATCTATACGCTCGCGAAGACTTGGTCAGGGGAGCTCGATGAAAACCTTTTCAGTGTCGCTTCACTTCCGTGCCGCTTCGCTGAAGGTCTTGGCGACAAGAGGGAGCTCGCGGCTCCAGTACTTCCAGTCGTGGCCTCCTTCGGTGTCGCGCCAGTTGAGCTCGACCCCGGCGGCCTGGCAGGCGGCGAGGGCGGTCCGGTTCTCGGCGAGGAAGAAGTCGTTCTTGCCGCAGATGACGACGCGCGGACGCTTGTCTTTTTTCAGCGCCTCGATCATTTCGGGATGGAAGAGGTCGAAGACGCCCCGGGCGTGATCCGCTCCCATCGCCACGGGAAGTTCCCATTGATTCCATTTCGACGGGGTGATGCAGGGGCTGAGGCCGGCAAAGGCGCTGAACACTCCGGGATGGCGGCTGCCGAGACGCAGGGCGCCGAATCCGCCCATCGAGTTGCCGGCGATCCACCGGTCGGGAAGGGTGGCGTAGCGGGCTTCGATGAACGGGATGACTTCCTTGACGATGAATTCTTCCGATCCGTTGTGGGTGTTGTACCAGCTGAAAGGCCCAGCGGTGGGGCAGATGATCAGCCGCTTGTATTCGTCGGCAATCTTCTCGACCGCGCCCCCGGTCTTGCTCTGCCAGGCGTCTGACTGGTCGCTGGCACCGTGCAGCAGGTAGAACTGCGGCAGCCGGGTGCCGGACGGGACGGCGTCCGGGACGACGACCCGGCAGGTGAAGGTCTTCTGCAGTTTTTCCGAGCGGATCTCGAGGTCCTCGACCTTGGCGGCGAGGGTGGCGAGCGGCAGTGACAGGAGCAGTGCGGAGAACAGGCGTTTCATGAAGTCTCCCGGGTTTCTAGCTTGGCGGTAGGGGGAATATAGAGCCGGCATGCCGGATTCGGCGAATTGCCGCCAAGCCGAATATCTGTCATCGCGCCCTCCCGGAGACCTAGCCTAGAAGCGTCCCCCGCCTATGTTAGGCGGCAGCAAAATCCAGGAGTCCCTCACATGCCGAAAGGTGGCACCGTCCTCGTCATCCCCGCTCGCTATGCCAGCACCCGCTTCCCCGGAAAGCCGCTTGCTTTGATCGCCGGCAGGCCGATGATCCAATGGGTCCATGAAGCCGCCTGCAGGTCCAAGCTGGCTGATCTGGTCATCGTCGCCACCGACGACATCCGCATCAAGGACCTGGTCGAAGGCTTCGGCGGCCGTGTCGCCATGACTTCGCCTGATCATCCCTCCGGCACCGACCGGATCGCCGAGGCGGTCAAGGATCTGCCTCACGATCTGGTCATCAACCTCCAGGGGGACGAGCCTCTGCTGCCGCCTGAAGTGGTCGATCAGCTGATCGAAGCGATGCGGGCCGATCCCGCCGCGGCGATGGGCACCGTCGCCGTCCCCTGCGACGCTGATTCCGAGGATTTCCGCAATCCCAACATCGTCAAGGTCGTCACCGACGCCTCCGGCCGAGCGCTCTACTTCTCGCGCTCGCCTATCCCCTACTTGCGCAACAAGCCCGCCGGCGTCAAGGGCTTGACTCATTGGGGGATCTATGCCTACCGGCGCCAGCTCCTCGACGACTTCGTCAAATGGCCCCAGGGCCGTCTCGAGGCGATCGAATCCCTGGAGCAGCTGCGCGCCCTCGAAAACGGCGTCGGCATCCGCGTCCTGATCTCCGACAAGCGCAGCATCGGCGTAGACGTGCCCGATGACGTTGCCAAGGTGGAAGCCCAGTTAAGAGTTAAGAGTTAAGAGTTAAGAGTTAAGAGTTAAGAGTTAAGAGTTAAGAGTTAAGAGTTAAGTGACAACAACCTTTCAACCTCAGGTTCCCATGAACACCTTTGACATCGCCCCTGGCCTCAGCATTGGCCCTGGCAAGCCTCTAGTCCTCCTCGCCGGACCCTGTGTTTTGGAGTCTGACGAGATCAACTGCCAGATCGCCGAAACCGTCGCCGAAATCTGCGCCGACCTCGGCATCCAGTACATCTTCAAGGCCAGCTTCGACAAAGCCAACCGCACCAGCATCAACGCCAACCGCGGCCCCGGCATCGAAAAGGGCTGCGACAAGCTCTTCGCGATCAAGCAGCGCTACAAGTGCCCGGTGGTCTCCGACGTCCACGACGTCGAGCAGATCGGCCATGCCAAGCAGGTGCTCGATCTGCTGCAGATCCCCGCCTTCCTCTGCCGCCAGACCGACCTGCTTCTCGCCGCCGGTGAATCGGGCTGCGCCATCAACGTCAAGAAAGGCCAGTTCCTCGCCCCCGAAGACATGGGCCAGGTGCTGAAGAAGATCTACTCCACCGGCAACCAGCGCGTCGCCCTCTGCGAACGCGGCACCACCTTCGGCTATCACAATCTCGTCGTCGACATGCGCGGACTGAAGGTCATGAGCGATCTCGGAGCCCCGGTGATCTTCGACGCCACCCACTCGGTCCAGAAACCCGGCGGCCAGGGCGACAAGTCCGGCGGCAACCCCGAGTTCATCGCTCCCCTCGCCCGCGCCGCCGCCGCGGTCGGCATCCAGGGCCTCTTCATGGAAGTCCACCCCCGCCCCGCCGAAGCCCTCTCCGACGGCCCCAACTCGCTCCCCCTCACCCAGGTGCGCGATACCCTCACCCAGATCGTCAAGCTCCGCAAAGCCCTCTACGGCCACGCCTGATCCAGGAACCATCCCATGAAAAAACTCCTCGCTAGCAGCCTCCTCGTCACCGCCCTGTGCAGCTGGGTCGCTGTCGAAGCCGAAAAAACCGCCGAAGCCAAAGCTGAAGAGGTCAAGACCCCGGTCCGCATGGAGGCTCTCAACGCCCGCTACGACATGAAGAACGGCATCGCCACCTTCATCGACGCGGTCAAGGTCGACGACGGCACCATCCGCCTCGACTGCGAGAAGATGACCGCCTTCTTCGTCACCGACAAGAATGCGGAAGTCAAGATCGACGCCAAGGGTCTGACTTCGACTCCGAAGGCCGACTCCTCCAGCATCCCGCCGCCGAAAAAAGTCTCTTCGTTGATGGATGAAAGCGGCAACAAGATGGAGCGCATCCTCTGCGAGAAGAACGTCGTCATCCGCAAGGGCGACCAGGTCGCCACCGCCCAGCGCGCCGAATATTTCTGCGCCGAAGGCAAGATCGTCCTCACCGGCAACCCGGTGCTGAAGGAGAAAAAAGGCGTGATCCGCTCCGACCGGATCACTTTCTACCGCGATTCGGAAGTGGTCGAATTCGACCGCATCCAGGCCGACGGCGAAAACCTCGGCAAAAGCACCGACGCCAAGAGCTTGTCGCCCAGCCCCTGAAGCACTTGTTTAAAAAGTTTAAATCGTTTAAGAAGTTTAATCCGGCGAGGAATCTCGCTCTTAGAATTTCCTGAACTCCTTAAGCTCTTCAAGTTCCTTAACCCCTTAATCTACGAGCTCCCATGCCCCTACTGAAGACCGAAGAGATCCGCAAAAGCTACAAAGGCCGGACCGTCGCCGACGGGGTTTCGATCCAGGTCGACGCCGGCAAGATTGTCGGGCTTCTCGGTCCCAACGGTGCCGGCAAGACCACGACCTTCTACATGGTTGTCGGCCTGGTCGAGGCCGATGCCGGCAAGGTGCTTTTTGACGGCCAGGACGTCACCTCGCTGCCGATGTATAAGCGGGCCCGTCTCGGCATGGGTTATCTCGCCCAGGAGCCCTCGATCTTCCGCCGCCTGACGGTGGAGGAGAATCTCCTGGCGATTCTCGAGACCCTCGATCTCAGCGGCGCGGAGCGGAAGATGCGAGCGCGCGACCTGCTCGACGAACTCGGACTCGGCCATGTCGCCAAGCAGCAGGCGATCACCCTTTCCGGCGGCGAACGGCGCCGTCTCGAAATCGCCCGCGCCCTGGTCACCTCGCCGCGCTTCTTGATGCTCGACGAACCCTTCGCCGCGATCGACCCGAAAGCGGTCCAGGACGTTCAGGACATCATCCGCCGTCTGCGCGACCGCGGCATCGCCATCCTGATCACCGACCACAGCGTCCGCGAGACCCTCGCGGTGGTCGACCACGCCTACATCATGAATGCCGGCAAGATCCTCTGCGAGGGCAGTCGCGACTTCCTGATCAACGACCAGAAGGCCCGCGACATCTACCTCGGCCCGGCCTTTGAAATCTGAGGCTATTCCTCTCAGAGTCACGAGTTCTGCATTTTGAGCTCAAGTTTGTAGCTCCGGCTTCAGACGGCCCGTTCTACTGTCCCCGGCTTTTGAGCTCAACAACCGGATGAAGCCGGGGCTACAAACCTAGAACTCTTGACTCTCGAGATTCCTGAGGGATTGAAAATTGGGCCTTGCGCACGCGAATCCAAGATAATCTGTTTTGACCTTCGCTCCTGCTGCTCGACCCTGGGCTGCCATGTGCGACCCGCAAGGAGTCGAGCGACAGAATTCGGCAGAATCCAGACCGGAAGCCTTTTTGCAGGGGTTCCCTGCATGACTCGTGAGGCATCTTGGATACGCGTGGGGCCTTGCGCTGAAATTCGGTTGCAGGAGCTGAGCTGCTTGACAAGGAGGGAGGCGGCCTCCTGCATTTCACTTTGGTCCTGGCGGTTAGCCGGGCGCTTCGGATGCTTTCCTCTGCTCCTCGCTCCCGCCAGTCAGTCCTTGCGGCGGTGGAAGCGCACGCCCTGCCATTCTTCCGAGGTGAAGCGGTTGCTGTAGCCGAGTGTGCTTTCGGTGGCGGAGAGCAACAGCATTCCGCCGGGGGCGAGGGACTCGGCGAGGCGGTCGTAGAGGACGCGGCGGTCGGCGTCGGAGAAGTAGATGGCGACGTTGCGGCAGAGGATCAGGTCGCGCGGCGCCACCTGCGGCACGAAGTTCTCCATCAAATTGATCTGCCTCCAGCTCAGCGGCTGGCGGAACTTGCGGCGCACCGACCAGCGTTTCTCGGGGGTGTGCTCGAAATAGCGGGCGAGATGCTCGGGGGGGACGCCGCGGCGGACCTCGAAGTCCGAATAGATCCCGGCCTCGGCGAAGCGCAGGGCCGGCTCCGAGATGTCGCTGGCGAGGAAGTCGCAGCCCATCACCTCGGGGTAGTGTTCATGCAGGATGAAGGAGAGCGAATAGGGTTCCTGCCCGGTCGAGGCGGCGGCGCACCAGAGGCGCAAGGGGCGTCCGCCGCGTCGCGACAGGAACTCCGCCAGGAAGTGCTTCTCGATCATCTGGAAGGGAGTGCCGTCGCGGAAGAAGCTGGTCTCGTGAGTGGTCATGGCGTCGATCACCTCGTCGCGGCAGACGCGGTCGCGGCGGCTGCGGGCGAGAAGCTCGAGATAGCCGGGGCAGTCGTAGCGCAGCAGCAGCGGCGCCAGGCGGGTCTCGAAGAGGTAGGCCTTGCTGGCGTCGAGGACGACACCGCTGAGCTGGTGGATGTAGCCGCTCCAGGCCTGCTGCTCCTCGGGCTTGATCGGAAGGGTGGCCATCTTCAACCACCTCTGCGGCTGGATTTCACCGCCGCAAGAATGGCCGGGGCGAGGGAGGCGAGGGGCAGGACCGCGTCGGGAACGCCGAGACGCACCGCTTCGCCGGGCATGCCATAGACGATCGAAGTGGCCTGATCCTGGGCGAAGACCAGGCATTTGTGCTGATCTTTCAGCTGCTTCAGGCCGAAGGCACCGTCGGCGCCCATCCCGGTCATGATCACTCCCAGCACCGAGGGCCCGAAAGAGCGGCCCAGGGAACGGAAGGTGAAGTCGGCGGCGGGTCGGCAATGGTTCTCCGGCGGATCGTCGCTGAGACGCACCGAAGGAAGCCCCTCGACGCTGCGGATCACCGCGAGCTGGCGTCCGCCTGGGGCGATGTAGGCCCGGCCAGGGAGCAGCAGCTGGCCCTCCGCAGCCACCGCGACGCCGATCTTGCAGTTGCGGGCGAGGGAATGGGCCAGGTCTTCGGTGAAGCCCGCCGGAATGTGCTGCACGATGAGGATCGGCACCGGCAGGTTTTCCGGCATCGCCGGCAGCAGGGTCTGGAGGGCCTGGGGCCCGCCGGTGGAGATGGCGACGGCGATGATCGACACCGGAGCCGGAGCTGGACGCAGGCTGCCGAGTGCGGGGACGACGTTTTCGCTGCTGCCGGTGTGCCCGAAGGCGCTGGCGGCGAGGCGGAAGGCGGACTGGTCCTTGGGGACGGCGGAGCCGCTGGTCTTCTTGCGCATCATCGCGGCGACCAGGGAGGTGGTGAGGGCATTGCGCAAGGCTTCCGGACTGCGGGAGGTGACGCCGTGGGCGCCGGCGGCGGCGAGGCTCTGGCGTTGCGAGATCGGCGCCAGGGCGATGAGGAAGCACTCGGGCCAGGCCTGGGCCGCGGACTGGAGCAGGGCTTCCGCCGGCTGGTCGAAGACGAGCATGTCCGGAGGGGCTTGGCGGGCGATCGCGCCCGCCTGCAGAGAAGGCAGGCGTTCCAGCGGCGCCATCCCTCTCAGAGAGGCGGCGACCTGCTGCGCCGCCGCGGCCAGATCGCTGTCGGCGGTGACGAGAAGGAGGCGGAAAGGGGACTCGGAGCTCATTTCGGGCACCGCAGTCGAGGGGGTGAACGCTTGAATGCTCGGAAGGCGGGGCGGCAGTCTGCGAGTGCTCTCAGGCGCCAAGGTGGCGGCCGAGGATTGCCGGAGCCGATGAAGAGCTTGCTGGTGATGGAGTTCATGGTTTTTCCTTCCGGATTTTCAACCTGGCACGAGTTCATGAGTGATCTGCCAGGACGGCTTGCACGTCGAGTTCGCAGGCGAGGCCGCCTCCAGGCTCGTGAACCAGGCCGGCGAGGCAGCGGCGCAGCGCCGCCGGAAGATGGCTGGGCGCCGGAAGCAGCGACTCTTGGAGCTCGTGGATGTCGAGGATCTCGTCGACCGCCAGCCCGACCGGAATGCCGTGGTCCCGCACCACCAGGACGTGGCGAGGCGCCTCCTCGGGCAGGGCCAGCACCTGCGCCAGGTGAAAGACCGTGATGATCTCGCCGCGCAGATTGAAGAGCCCCAGGACCCCCGGCGGCGAACGGGGCAGGGGGCAGATGCCTTCCGCGGAGCGCAGCAATTCCCTGACGCCGCCGCAGGGAAGGGCGCAGAGGGTTCCGCCGCAGCGGAAGAAGACGGCATGTTGGTGGTTCATCGGGGGGTCTGAGAGTTAGGAGTTGCGAGTTCTTGTGACCACTCGGGGAAGCTGTGCAGGACGAAGGAGTCAGGATCGATCACCTGCAGCAGGCGGCCTTCGTGATAAAAAGACCCGCGGATGCCGGGGCGCCGGTGCAGGGTCGCGTCAAGCTCGGCTGAGCTGCTGATGTTGTCGACGATTTCGTGCGCCAGGAAGGCGAGGTCGTGACGGGGGTGGGACAGCACGACGGCGCAGACCCGGGAGGGGCTGGTGGCGGAGGTGCGCAGGCCGGGGATGTCGGTCGCGGTGAAACCGGGCAGAGGCTTTCCCTCGAGCTTGAGGCAGAGCCGGCCCGCCGCGATCTGGAGCTCGTCCCGGTCGACGCGGAGCAGGCAGCGCACCCGGTCCATCGGCAGGGCCAGGTCTTCTTCAGGATGGCAGCGCAGCAGAAGATAAGAGGCCCCCTCAGTCTCCGCCGCCGCGGCGGACGTATGGGCGCTCGCGCCGCTGAGCTCGAGACCGGCGTCGCGGGCGATGCCGGCGATGTCGAGGATCGGCGCCAGACGGCCGTCGCCCAGCACGGTGACGCCGGCATAGACTGGCAGTCGCTTGAGATGGCGGTCGAGGGATTTGACGACGATCTCGGCGGAATCGAGAACCTTGTCGACCTGGAGGGCGTAAGGCAGCCCTTCCGCCTTGACCACGGCGATCAGCATCACCTCGGCCTCTTGCGGGGTCTGCCGCAGGGCCGCCGCCAGCGGCAGGAGCGGCAGCAGCCCCTCCTCGAGTTCGACGAGACGGGCGGAGGAGATCGGGCAGACGAGGTGGCGCGCGTCGTCGGCGCCGAGGCGGACGAGACGGACGAGCTGGCTTTGAGGGATGGCGAAGATGCCGTCTCCGGACTGCACCAGCAGGCCCGGCATGATCGCCAAGGTGAGAGGCAGGCGCATGCAGATCGTCGTGCCCTTGCCGGTCTCGGAATTCACCGTCACCGCGCCTTTCAGGGCTTTGAGGGTGCTGAGGACCACGTCCATGCCGACGCCCCGGCCGGAGACGTCGGTGAGCTTCTCGGCGGTGGAGAAGCCGGGTTTGAAGATGAAGCCGAGGATCTCCTGCTTGCTCATGGCGGCGAGCTCGTCGCGGCTGGCAAGGCCCTTCTCGAGGGCTTTCGCGGCGATCTTCTCAGGATCGATGCCGCGGCCGTCGTCGCGCACTTCGATCACCACGTGGCCGGCCTCCTGGCGGGCGCTGAGGACGATGCGGCCGGTGTCTGCCTTGCCGCGGCGCAGTCGCTCCTCCGGCGGTTCGAGGCCGTGGTCGAGGGAGTTGCGCAGGATGTGGGTGAGGGGATCGCCGATGCTCTCGACGACGCTCTTGTCGACTTCGACGCCGCCGCCTTCGACCACCAGCTCGACCTTCTTGCCGAGGTTGTGGCTGATGTCGCGCACCACCCGCTGGAACTTGCTGAAGACGCTGCCGACCGGCTGCATCCTCGTCAACATCACCGCCTCCTGCATCTGGCTGGTGACCGCGTCGATCTGCTGGCTGACATGGCGGAGAATCTCGCCGCCCCCATCGCTGATCTGCATCAGCTGGTTGCGAGCCAGCACCAGCTCGCCGGCAAGGGCCATCAAGGTGTCTAGCGACTTGATGTTGACCCGGATGCTCTCGCTTTTCATTTCGCTCGCCGGATTTGCGGCGGGCGCGGGGGGATTTGCGGCGGGCGCGGGGGGATTTGCGGC
>JBDKFG010000095.1:0-14058 GCA_039798785.1 Verrucomicrobiota bacterium
CGCGCTCAGCATCGCTGAGGCGGATGCCGTTGATGAAGTGGTTGAACAGGTGCAGGCTGCCGAGTCTTGCGGCAGCTTCCATCAGGGTCGAGTCTGAGCTCTTGTCGGTCATGAAGAATCTCCTCAGTCAGCCAACAAAAGGCTATCGTCCATTCGCTTATTGTCAAGAGGCGCTCAGGATTTACTTGCTTTTTTAAGCTAAAAGAAGTCTGAGTTCGATAGCTCACATACAAGCGCCTTGCCAGAAGGCAACTGCGCGAGTCCTTCGGACAGCGCTTTCATTTCCCAGCGCCCGCCGGTAGCATGCCGTCGACGAAGATCACTGGCTGCCTTCGCCGAGCTCCCGCCCCCAATGACTGAGACTAGATTCCTATGCTTTCATGACTGTATTTTGACAGCTTCTTTATCTTATTGCTCACGTGAGTGCTGCAATGCCTTGCAAGCCAAGGAAGCCGGGTTAAGTTCCCGCGCTCTGCATCCGGCCGGAATTGCCGGCCGAGCCCCTTTCCGCATAAAACAACCAAGGAACTCCAAATGGCCAAGCTCGTCCTCGAGAATGTCAGAAACATCGGTATCTCCGCCCACATCGACTCGGGCAAGACCACTCTGACCGAACGCATCCTCTACTACACCGGCAAGATCCACGAGATCCATGAAGTCCGCGGCAAGGACGGCGTCGGCGCCACCATGGACTCGATGGCCCTCGAAAAGGAGAAAGGCATCACCATCCAGTCGGCATGCACGCAGACTTCCTGGAAAGACTACGTCGGCCGTGAGCGCCTGATCAACATCATCGATACCCCCGGACACGTCGACTTCACCATCGAAGTCGAGCGCTCGCTCCGCGTGCTCGATGGCGCCATCCTCGTCCTCTGCGGCACCTCCGGCGTCCAGTCCCAGTCGATCACCGTCGACCGCCAGATGCGCCGTTACAAGGTCCCTCGCGTCGCCTTCATCAACAAGCTCGACAACCCCGGTTCCGACGCCTACAAGGTTACTCAGCAGCTCCGCGACAAGCTCTACCACAACGCCATCATGTTCCAGGTCCCCATCGGCCGTGAATCGGAACTCAAGGGCGTGGTCGACCTGATCGAAGAGAAGGCCTACTACTTCGAAGGCGAAAAAGGCAGCACCGTCGTCGAGAAGGAAGTGCCCGCCGAGATGAAGGCCCATGTCGCCGAATACCGCGACAAGATGATCGACGCGCTCACCAACTTCTCAGACGAGATGGCCGAGCTCTACCTCGAAGGCAAGGACATCCCCAAGGAGCTGATCTACGCCGCCGGCCGCAAAGGCACCATCGAAATGAACCTCACCCCCGTCTTCATGGGCAGCGCCTACCGCAACGTCGGCGTCCAGAAGCTCCTCGACGGCGTCTCCTACTTCCTCCCCTGCCCCACCGACGTCAAGAACATCGCTCTCGACATCGACAACAACGAGAAAGAGATCGAAATGATCTCCGACGACTCGAAGCCCTTCGTCGGCTACGTCTTCAAGCTCGAAGACGGCAAATACGGCCAGCTCTCCTACATGCGCGTCTACCAAGGCCACATCAAGAAGGGCGACACCATGTACAACATGAGCACCACCAAGAAGCACTCGGTCGGCCGCCTCATGCGCATGCACTCCAACAAGCAGGAAGACATCGAATACGCCGGCTCCGGCGACATCGTCGCGGTCTTCGGCATCGACTGCTCCACCGGTACCACCTTCACCGACGGCAGCCAGCGCATCAACATGACCTCGATGCACGTCCCCAAGGCGGTCATCGACATGAAGATCGACCTCAAGGACCGCAAGAACGCCCAGAACCTCTCCAAGGCTCTGAACCGCTTCACCAAGGAAGACCCCACCTTCCGCGTCCGCGTCGACGAAGAATCCGGCGAGACCATCATCTCCGGCATGGGCGAACTCCACCTCGAGATCTACGTCGAGCGCATGAAGCGTGAATACAACGTCGAGCTCGAAGTCGGCCAGCCCCAGGTCGCCTACCGCGAATCGATCTCGCAGAACGTCGACTTCGACTACTCGCACAAGAAGCAGACCGGCGGCCGCGGTCAGTACGCGAAAGTCGTCGGCCGCATGGAAGTGATCACCGAAGCCGACGCCACCGAAGAGCCCTACCTCTTCGTCTCCGAAGTCTCCGGCGGCTCCATCCCGAAAGAATTCATCCCCGCCGTCGACAAGGGCTTCCAGTCCTGCATGGCCGAAGGCCGCCTCATCGGCTTCCCGGTCACCGGCGTCAAGTGCGTCCTCGTCGAAGGTGCTTTCCACGCCGTCGACTCGGACGAACTCTCCTTCCGCCTCGCCGCCCGCGGCGCCTTCCGCCAGGCCTACGACAAGGCGAAACCCGCCATCCTCGAGCCGATCATGAAGGTCGCCATCGAAACCCCGACCGAGTTCCAGGGCACCATCATGGGCAACCTGAACTCCCGCCGCGGCGTCATCACCGGCACCCACGAAGAGTACGGCTTCTGCCGCGTCAGCGCCGAAGTCCCCCTCTCCGAAATGTTCGGCTACGTCGGCGAACTCCGCTCGATGTCGCAAGGCAAGGCTGAGTACTCGATGGAATTCTGCAAGTACTCCGAAGTCCCCCGCAACATTCACGCCGAACTGGTGAAGAAGTTCGCCGGCAAGCGCAAGATGAAAGACGACGAGTAATCCTCGTCATCTGCGATCTTCGCAAAGAAACCGCTCCCGGTCCCGGGGGCGGTTTTTTCGGTGCGCCAGGCATGGGGGAGACCCTCGGAAGGATAAGCATCTTACCCGGGAGAGCAGATCGACACTCACCTCTAAAGTGTGGAGGAGGCGCCTGGGAAGTCAGCCGAGGCGTCGAGGCTGGAGTTCCGCCCCCGGGACGAAGTGCCGAACTTAGAGGAGAAGATTCAACCTAAAAACCGCAGTAGAGCAGCGGAACCGGGTTGAAAGGTTGAAAGGTTGAAACGCAAACAATTGAACAAGAATAACCTCGAGAGTCACGAGTTCTGCATTTTGAGCTCAAGTTTGTAGCTCCTGCTTCAGCCGGCCCGTTCTACTGTCCCCGGCTTTTGAGCGCAACAACCGGCTGAAGCCGGGGCAGAAAGACTTGAGGGTCCTGAACTTTGCCAAGAGTCCTTCGGATATCATAACCTATTTCTGTTGTAGCTAAATCTTACAACCTTTGAACCTTCCAATCCAACCTTTCAACAAGCTGAAGGAATGGAAGCGCTCTTACACGATCGCCCGCGACCTGATGGCGCAGGGGGGGGGCGCCGCAAGGCTCTCCTTTTACTCGATTCCGGGGGCGCCGTGTACCAGTTGTCCCTGCGCTCGCTCTGCTTCATGGGTCCTTCGTTGTCGACCAATTGTGCCACTGTTCACCTTGCAAGCCGGCTTCTCGGCTGCAATTTAGCGGCCGTCACAACCCCCCAGGTCCACCCACATGAAAATCCTCTTCGTCTGCAGCGGCAACTCCTGCCGCAGTCCCATGGCCGCCGCCTATTTCAACCACCTCTGCCGCGTCAACGGCATCGTCGGCGTCAGCGCCAGCTCCGCAGGCACTTCGGCGGAAGAGGGGCGCCCGGCCTCCGCCGGCGCCTGCGGCGTCATGGATGCACTTGGCCTCAGTCTCAAGGATCATTGTTCGCGCCACCTCAGCGCCGAGCTCCTCGCCGAGTCGGATTACGTCTATGTGATGACGGCCAACCACCTCAAGACCCTGCAGAAGGAGCACAAGAGCGAAGCCGGCAAGGCCAAGCTGCTGATGTCGCTGACCCCGGTCGCCGAGGACGTCGCCGATCCCTACGGAGGCGACGCCGATGATTACACCGCCTGCTTCCTGTCGATGATCCCCGCTCTCGCCGAGCTGGCTGACCGCATTATCCGTTCCCGCGGCTGATCCCGCCGTGCTCGGGCGATTCCTGATCCGCCTTCTCACCGCCGTCGGCACCGGCGTGGCGCTTCATCTCGCCCTCTCCGCCTGGCTTGCCAAGGGGCGTAGCGCTCCGGTCTTGGAAGTGGCGGAGACCGCCGCCAAGGCGGAGGAGGAGACGCTGCCTCTGCCGCCCTTGGGCGAAATGGGCGTCGCCGACATCCGCAGCGGCTCAGCCTTTTTCCGCCGCGCCGCTCTCGAATGGACCCGACGACGTCCGCGAGAAACCGCCCTCTGGGCTGGCGGCTTGCAGGATCCCGAGCTGCGCAGCTCGGCTCTCAGCGTCATCATGAACGCCTGGTCGAGCCATAATCTCGAAGCTGCTTTGCACTGGAGTGACCAGCTGCCGCCCGACGAGGTTGAGCCCTACCTGCCGGTCTGCGACCGTCTCCGTCTCGTCTCCCATCCCCGCGCCCTGGCCTGGGCCGAGGACCGCAAGTCGCCCCAAGTCCGGCGCTTCCTGGTCGACCGAGTCCTGAGCGCCTGGAGCGCTTTCGACGGCCTTGCCGCCGCCGAGACCTGCCTCAAGCATCCCGACCAGGAAGAGCGCGTCCGCCGCATGCAGCTGACCATTCAGCGCTGGTTCCGTCGAGCTCCCGGCAGCGCGCTCCGCTGGATGTCCGATCCCTCACGTCAGCAGGGCGAGATGCTCCACTCCTGCTTCTACGCATGGTGCCAGGGCGAGCCCGAGGCCGCCCGCCATTGGCTTGAGTCCTCCTGGGTCAGTCTTCCCGCCCCTTTCCTCGCCTTCGCCGCCGCCAGTCTTGCCGAAAAAGCGCCGCATAGCCTGGAGAAAAGCCTGCAGGACCTGGAAGGGGAATGGCGGATTCAGGCCTGCGCCGCCCTGGCCGTCCACCACAGCCGCAAGGACATGAACAAGGCGAGGAGTTTCCTGGGCCGTATTCCGGAAAGCCGCCGTGTCGAGTTCGAGAAGAGCCTCATCGGCGGACTTGCCAGCTCTGAGCCCTCGCGCCTCGCCGCCGCCGCCCGCACTTGTCACATCTTCTCTCCCGAGCTTCCCGAGATCAGTCGTGCCTGGTCCAAGCTCGCGCCGAAAGATTGCTTCAACTGGCTCAAGGAGCTGAGCCTGGCCAGTCGCTTGAAGAAAGCCGTCGCCCAGCGCCGCCCGGGGCTCGGTGAGGAGGCGCTCGCCGTCCTGGCGCAACGACTCGCTTCGTTGCTCGACCTCACGCCTCTCCCCCCCGCCGGCAATGCCGATCCCGAAGCGGCGAAATTCTGCGAAGAGCTCGCCGCCCAGGCTCACGCGGTGATGGAACCTTGCTGGCGCGCCTGCGCCAGAAACTGGGCGTCAAGCTCCGATCCCGACGCCGCTGCCGCGGCCTTCTCGATTCCTTCGCCCCCGGCCAAGTACGCCTTCATCCAAGGCCTCCTTGATGCGCCTCTGCCTGCCGATCTGAGCACCTTGCAGCAGGCCATCCTGTCGCTCCCCGATAACCTCCGTATCCCCCTCGCCCGCCGCCTCGCCCTCGCCAGCCCCCCCGGCGACTTCCGCTTCTCTCTCGACTTCGCCGAACAGGCCGGCTTGCTCGATGCCAATTCGCTCGCCCTCCTGCTCTGCCGCGTCCCCCTCGATGCCGCCTGGAGCGAAATCGCCGCCCGCGCCTGGCCGCTCCACCTCCAGTCGGCCTGCCGCGCCGCTGTCCTCGGCGCTGCACAGGACAGCGCCGCCGCCGCCCGCCTCGCCGATGCTTTGCCGCCGGAACAGCGCCTCCAGTCCATCGCCGCCATCGCCGCCGGCCTCCCCGAAAACAGCCGCAGCGCCTGGATCGCCTCCCGCCCCGAGGCCGAACGCCCGGCCCTCCGCGAAGCCCTCGAAACTCTCAAGAAGTAAACCCGAAAAAACCTAGGAACTCCCATGTCGAACGCCCCCATCAGCCGCTCCTCCTACCTCAACCGCAATGTCGGCGACTACCCCGCCGACATGGTCATCGGCAACCTCACCTACAAAAAGGTCGACGACCTGCGCTACGGCACCAACCCGCACCAGACCGCCGCCTTCTACAAACCCGAAGGCCTCTCCTGCCCGGTCGGCGACATGGTCATCCTCAAAAACGGCAAGTCCGGCCTCTCCCAGACCAACCTCGAAGACATCTCCTACGCCCTCAACATCGTCAAGTTCTTCGACCACCCCGCCTGCGCCGTGATGAAACACGTCAACCCCTCCGGCGTCGGCTTCAAGGCCACCGCCAAGGACGCCTACATCGCCGCCCGCGACGCCGACCCGCGCGCCGCCTTCGGCTCCACCGTCTGCTTCAACGTCGAAGTCGATGAAGCCGCCGCCAAGGAGATCATGACCTCCTTCGTCGAATGCGTCGTCGCCCCCAAGGTCTCCGCCGCCGCCCTCGCCGTCTTCAACGACCCCGACGCCAAGATGAACAAGGCGGTCCGCGTCCTCCAGTGCGGCGACATCAAGCAGCTCCCCCGCTTCACCGGTGAAGCCCAGCCCCACCACGCCACCTACAAGACCCTCGCCGACGGCTCGATCGTCGTCGCCGACCCCCTCACCACCGCCCTCCGCTCCGTCGACCAGCTCCGCCCCGCCTCCGGCGAATCCAAGGCCCTCGGCACCGTCACCAGCGCCCACACCGCTTCGGAACAGCAGAAGAAGGACCTCCTCGCCGCCTGGTACATCAACCTCAACGTCCGCTCCAACGGCGTCGTCCTGGTCAAGAACGGCGTCACCATCTCGGTCGGCACCGGCGAACAGGACCGCGTCGGCGCCATCGAACAGGCGATCGAGAAGTTCAAGGTCAAATACGAAGGCGACGAAGACATCCAGGGCTCGGTGATGGCCTCCGACGGCTTCTTCCCCTTCGCCGACGGCGTCGAAGTCGCCGCCAAGGCCGGCGTCACCGCGATCATCTCCCCCGCCGGCTCCCTCAAGGACGCCGACGTCGTCGCCCGCGCCAACGAACTCGGCGTCGCCCTCTACCACGCCCCCGAACGCATCTTCTCCCACCACTGAGCCAACGTGGCTCCCTGGGGGCGCGGCAGCCCTCTGCCGCTTCGCTGCGGCTCGATCCTCACGGTCGAGCCGCTTTTGTCAAGGCCGTCAGGAAGTTCTTGCCTACCTGCTGGCTTCCGGGGTCAAGGTCGACGCACCCGACAAGCGGGGCGATCAGGCGATTCATCGGGTCCTTGATCAATATTTCGGCTTTGAAACTCGCCACCTTGAATGCTGTCGGTTCCTGCTCGAGCAGGGAGCCAAGATCGATGCGCGCGGAAACTTCGGCTACCAGCCGATCCATGTCGCGGCCTTTAGCGGCCGTCTGGCTCCGGTCAAGCTCCTGCTCGAGAAAGGCGCAAAAACTGACGATGCAGACGCCTTTGATCGCCACCCCTTGCAACTCGCCGTTTTTGGCTACGATCGCGGCGATACATCCGATCGTCTCGCCAGCATCCGCTTCCTGCTCGATTCCGGCATTGACGCCGCCAGTGACAGAGGGCAAAGAGCACTTCACGCCGCCGCCTTCAACGGCTTCGAAGAGGCCTTGAAACTCCTCATCTCGCGCGGCGCCAAGCTCGATGCCGAATGTCTGAAACTGGCCAAGACTCCGCATTATTCGCCCCGCGCAAGCCCCGAACTGGTGAAATGGATCGAAGGGCAATTGGAATCTCAGTGCTGAAGCCAGCGACTGCTGCATTCGCATCCACTCGCCGCCAACAAGCGGCAGAGGGCTGCCGCGCTCCCAGGAGCCATCAAGCCCCCGCGTCAATCCGGTCCATCTCGTCAATGAAGTCCCCTCTTGCCTGCGCTTTCCGCAAGTCCTGGCGGCTTCAGGCCAATGGACCTCATTGACAGGATTGACCTGATGAACTGGAATCCCTTTGCAAGCCTGTCGCTCGCGTCCGCTCGCCGCCAACCAGCGGCAGGGGACTGCCGCGTTCCCAGGGCCATCAAGCCCCCGCTCGCGCCCGGGCTTGACCTCTATCTTCAACATACTATTTTGAAAATAAATTTTTCAAAATAGCAGGTTTATATGCAGATTCAGAGATCCGCTCTCTTGGCTCGAGTGGAAGAGGATATGGAGCTTTTTCCGGTCGTCGCCCTGCTGGGGCCGCGCCAGATCGGCAAGACCACCTTGGCGCGGCAGGTCCTGCAGCGCCATCCCGGCGCCATCGCCTTGGATCTGGAGAAGCCGTCGGAGCGCCGCAAGCTGGACGATCCCGAGCGTTTCCTCCGGGCGCATGCAGACAAGCTTGTCTGCCTCGATGAAATCCAATTAGTTCCAGAGCTTTTTCCGGTCTTGCGCAGCTTGATCGACGAAGCCCGGCGCCCGGGGCGCTTCCTAATCCTCGGTTCCGCCGCCCCCGCCTTACTCCGACAAGGAGCCGAAACCCTGGCCGGCCGGATCGGCTTCATCGAGATGGGCGGCATCGGCTTGACGGAATGGTCGGGCGTCGAGGGGCGCGGCGAGCCCCAGCAACTGTGGCAACGCGGCGGCTTCCCCGCCAGCCTCTTGGCTAGTTCCGAGCGCAGCAGTTGTCGCTGGCGGCAGGCCTTCATCCAGACCTTCCTGGAGCGGGATTTGCCGCAACTGGGCTTCCCCTGGCCCGCCGCCTCGCTGGAGAAATTCTGGACCATGTGCGCCCATTTGCACGGCCAGCCCCTCAATCTTTCCGATCTCGGCCGCTCGCTCGGCTGCTCGCATGTCACCATCCGCAGCCAGATCGATGCCCTGGTGGGAGCCTTCATCCTTCGCAGCCTCCCTTCCCTCGAAGCGAACATCGGCAAGCAGATCGTCAAAAGCCCCCGCATCTACCTGCGCGACAGCGGCCTGCTGCACCAGTTGCTCGGCATCGCCGATGCCGATAGCCTCTTCAGTCACCCCGTCTGCGGCGCCTCCTGGGAGGGCTTCGTCGTCGAAAACCTCCTCAGCCAGCTTGAGCCCGAAGGCTGGAAGGGCTTTTATCACCGCGCCCGCAGCGGCAGCGAAATCGATCTGATCCTCCGCCGCGGCCAACGCCTGGTCGCAGTGGAGTGCAAGGCTTCCAGCGCCCCGGTCCTGAGCCGCGGCTTCTACGAGGCGCTGGACGATCTGAAAATCGCCGAAGCCTATGTCGCGGCCCCGGTCGACAGCCCCTACCCGCTCAAACAAGGCATCACTGCCGGAAGCCCTCTCGCCATCGCCGAAATTCTCCTGAAATAAACTACTAAATTGAAACACAATCTTTCAATTTAGTATGTTATGAATCCCCAGGAGCCCATGACCCGCCTCGGTATCTGCCTCAGCCTCCTCATCGGCGCCCTGATCGGCGGCGGGCTCTCGCTACTCATCTTGCGCGATGCGCCCGCTGTAAAGCCGCAGGTCGCGGCGCCACTCCTTGCGCCGAGCGCAAAAGTGCCTGCGCCAGCCGCAAAAGTGCCTGCGCCAGCCGCAAAAGCGCCGGCGCCAGCCGCAAAAGCGCCGGCCGCAGCGGCCCCCGCCGCCCAGGTCGATCCAAAACTCGCCATGATCATCGTCGCCTTGTGCGACAATGAGCATCAAGGCATCGTGCCGGTGCCGGAAGCGCTCGGGCGCGGCGACGATCCCGCCACCAATCTCTACTGGGGCGCGATGTACGGACTCCGGACGCTGCTGCAGAAGCCGGACCCGGCATCGCCGCCGCAGTTTTCGCCTGCTAGAGCCAGGCCTATTTTGAGGGCCCCTGAGCGCCCTCGGCGCTCGCCCTCTCGCCTTGACGACGAACTTCATGGCGCCCGAGGGCTATGTGCCGCTCGCCTTGCTCGGCGCCTGGTGCCGACAGGCAGCCCCTGCCGCCACCTGTGAAGCCTTGGCCCAAGCCTATGCCCGCTACCAAGAATGTAGTCTCGAGGCGGCCGCTGCCTCTTCATCTGCTGATAAATCAGCCTCTGTCTCGAAGTCGATCTCGGTTGAAAATGACAAGTGAATGGCGTTTCGGCTCTCTACCGGAACAGTGCCTCGGGGTGTAATCTTCCAAGCTTTCATAAACCCCACGGAGACACCGCCATGACCTACAACCCGAACGTCAACTTCCGCGAGTCCGCCAAGCACTACATCACCGCCAGCGAGGCCGACCTCCAGGCGATGCTCGGCGCCCTCGGCCTCAGCAAGCTGGAAGATCTCTACAAGCACATCCCCGACTCCGCCAAGTTCGACAAGCCTCTCGCCCTGCCCAACGCCCTCACCTGGCAGCAGAACCTCGCCGAGATGGAACGCATGGCAGGCGCCAACAAGATCCGCTCCTCCTTCATCGGCGACGGCCTCAAGGCCTACAAGGTTTCCGACGTCACCGGCCCGGTCTGCGGCATCCGCGAACTCACCACCTCCTACACCCCCTACCAGCCCGAGCGCTCGCAAGGCTCGCTCACCACCTTCTGGATCTACCAGTCGCTGATCGCCCAGATCACCGGCTTCGAAGCCATCAACGCCTCGATGTACGACCGCGCCACCACTCTCTTCGAGTGCATCAAGACCGCCCTGCGCATCTCCAAGAAGGGCCAGACCGTCCTCGTCCTCGACAGCATCTACCCCGGCGACCGCGAAGTCCTCGAGACTCACGTCATCGAAACCGGCATCAAGCTCGCCTGGGTCGAATGCGCCGCCTTCCCGATCACCGGCCAGATCACCGTCGACGCCGTCAAAAAGGTCGCCGCCGCCCATGAAGGCGATGTCGCCGCCATCGTCTTCCCGCAGATCAACAACGTCGGCACCCTCGCCGATGTCGATGGCCTCACCGACTTCGCCCACTCGATCGGCGCCCTCGCCCTCGGCGTCATCGACCCCATCCTCCTCGGCACCGGCGGCCTCAAGCCCCCCGCCCAATGGGGTGCCAAAGGCGCCGACCTCTTCGTCGCCGAAGGCCAGAACCTCGCCATCGGCCCCAACTTCGGCGGCCCCGGCCTCGGCATCTTCGGCATCCGCTACAACGCCGCCACCAAGAACAACATCCGCGCCACCGCCGGCCGCTTCGTCGGCGACGCCAAGGATGAAAAAGGCCGCCGCTGCAAGCTCCTCATCCTCTCCACCCGCGAACAGCACATCAAGCGCGAGAAGGCCAACTCGAACATCTGCTCGAACCAGGCCTACATCGCCACCGTCGCCGGCGCCGCCCTCCTCGCCCGCGGCGAACAAGGCCTGAAGGACGCCTTCACCACCGGCCGCCGCCTCGCCGCCAAGGCCGCCACCGAGCTCACCAAGTTCCCCGGCGTCGAACTCGCCTTCCCCGGCGTCGCCTTCGTCAACGAATTCACCCTCAAGCTCTCCAAGCACGCCAGCGAAGTGATCAAGGCCGGCCTCCACCTCGACGTCGAAGTCGGCGTCGATGTCTCCGAGCGCATCGGCACCTCCTGCGGCTCCTACCTGATGCTCTGCTTCACCGACCTCCACACCGAGGCCGACCTCGCCAAGCTGCTCAAGGTCTTCGAGAACGTCTTCGGCGCCGCCTCCAAGGCCGCCGCCAAGATCACCGAGATCCCCGCCAGCGCCCACCGCCAGGGCGAACTCGGCCTCCTCTCCGTCCCCGCCGCCGAAGTCATCAAGTACTACCAGCAGCTCGGCACCCAGAACATCACGCCGGACTCGACCATCTACCCGCTCGGCTCCTGCACCATGAAGTACAACCCCTACCTCAACGACCACTGCGCCTCGCTGCCCGGCTTCGTCCACAGCCACCCGCAGGCCCCCGTCGAAGACGTCCAGGGCAACATCGAGCTGATCTACCACACCCAGGAATGGTTCAAGGCGATCACCGGCCTCGCCGGCGTCACCACCCAGCCGGTCGCCGGCGCCCAGGGTGAACTGGTCGGCCTCAAGCTCTTCCAAGCCTACCACGCCGACCGCGGCGAAAAGCGCGACATCATCCTCATCCCCCACACCGCCCACGGCACCAACCCCGCCACCGCCGCCGTCGCCGGCATCGAAACCAAAGTGGTCGACGGCGTCGAATACGGCATCGTCGAGATCGACGCCAACTCCACCGGCGAAGTCCTCCTCGACCAGGTCGAAGCCCACGTCAAGAAGTACGGCAAGCGCATCATCGGCGTCATGTGCACCAACCCCAACACCTCCGGCGTCTTCGAAACCAACTTCGCCAAGATGGCCGAACTGGTCCACTCCGTCGGCGGCCTGGTCTACATGGACGGCGCCAACATGAACGCCATCGCCGGCTGGGTCAACCTCGCCAAGATCGGCGTCGACGCGGTCCACAACAACACCCACAAGACCTGGTCCATCCCCCACGGCGGCGGCGGCCCCGGCGACGCCTTCGTCGCGGTCTCCGAGAAGCTCCTCCCCTACCTGCCCGGCATCCAGGCGGTCAAGCTCGGCGAAGGTTCCTACACCCTCGTCCGCGCCCCCAAGTCGATCGGCAGCTTCCACCGCCACCACGGCAACTTCGCCCACAAGGTCCGTTGCCTGACCTACCTCTACGCCCTCGGCGGCGACGGCATCAAGAAGATGTCGGCGGTCGCGGTCCTCTCCGCCCGCTACCTCTTCAGCAAGCTGAGCAAGAAGTTCAAGGTCCTGCCCTCCGGCAACCACACCGGCCTCGTCATGCACGAGTTCATCCTCACCCTCCCTGAGGAGCTCTTCGCCAAGATCGAAGCCGTCGGCGTGCCCAAGTCGCTGATCATCAGCCGCGTCGGCAAGCTCTTCCTCGACTTCGGCTTCCACGCCCCCACCGTCGCCTTCCCCGAGCAGTACGGCCTGATGGTCGAACCCACCGAGTCCTACACCAAGGGTGAACTCGACAAGTTCGCCGAAGCCTGCCTCGCCATCTACGACCTCATCGATGCCCACCCCGAAGTGCTCACCACCGTGCCGCACTTCACCCCCATCGACCGCGTCATGGACGTCGAAGCCAACAAGAACCCGGTCCTCTCCGAGCGCCTCACCGCCCTCCCCGAGATCCTCCCCAACCGCACCGAGCCCGGCGCCATCACCAAGCTGCCCCTCGCCCAGGTGCGCGAAATGATCCTCGCCGCCCACAAGAAGGCCAAGCAAGGTTGAGAGGTTGAAAAGCCTTTGAACTGCGCCCCCCGCAAAGTGATTTGCGGGGGGCGTTCATCATCAAGGACGGCAAATGAAAATCACACTTTGCAAATTGGGTATTGTCTTGTGCTTGGTTCTAGCTCTAGCCAAGATCATCGGCATGCTGGTTCTGTGGGAGTTTCGCGTCAACCAGCTTCTGTACACCTTAGGTTTGATTGGTGTCGCCTACAGCCTCTGGGACTGGCTGAAAGCCCAGACGAAGAATCGCGAGACCAAAGGCTAAGCAGACCCTACCAGCTCTGGTGCCAGAGCTGGAGGCTCTGGCTACCTTGCGCTCCCCCTGCAAAGCGATTTGCGGCGGGCGCATCGTGCAGATGCCGTCGGTTGACCGACTCCTCAGCGTCTCGGCTTGTATGTATAGTCGAAGCAAGTGATAACTTAGCGCAAGACTTACCTCGGATTCAGCTTCATGAGGATTTCCCCCTAATCCGACTCCGCCGGAACCGAAGCTGAACCACGGAGGACACGGAGGACACGTAATCAACCGCAGAAGACGCAGATGAACGCAGATGAGGAAACCCCAAACCCCAAATGACTTGGCGTCGCTGCGCTCCTGCTGAGGGAACCCGTAGCGCCGGGTTCCCCCAGATCCCTTCCCGACTCTCCGCTCTAAATTAGTGGCCAACTTTCTTGATTGCAGAATGTTATGATTATGAGACGCGGCATGTATCATGTGAAGCGGGAAACATCTAAATGATCTTTAAAGCCTTTAAATTTATCGATGACAAAAGCAATAAGTGCTGGGCAGTTGAAACGCTTGGACCGGCACTTGCCGTGCGGTATGGCAAAATCGGCACAATAGGTAAATTGTCGACTGCGGTCGACTGAAGTCGAGAGAGCTAAGCCGCGGAACTTTATCCCTCATTCATCTTGGAATTCGCTATGATCCTCTCTCACCGCAGCAAAATCATCCTCTCCTGCCTCGGCATCGCCGCCGTGCCGCTGATCGTCGCCTGCTTCCTTCCCCAAAGAGACGCCTTCGACCGCTTACACCTCACGCCCGCACTGCCCAATAACCCGATCTACGCCGAACTCAAAGACCCGGTCGACACCCCGATCCCGAAGCTCAAGGCCAGCCTCAAAGAAGAACGCCAGCCCGATGGCTCGCTGCAC
>JBDKFG010000096.1:0-13417 GCA_039798785.1 Verrucomicrobiota bacterium
ACAGGTGGACTACGCCTGGGCGTTCACGGCTAAAGTGTTCGGTCGCTATTTTCTGGTCAGCCATGACTTGCCTCCGACGAGTTGAGTGCCAATGGCTAACAATTAGGCTGCAAACACTCTTATTCAATAGCCAAAGCGAAAATTTATAAGCCTTTTTCGGCGTTGCTGGCTTAAGTCGCCCCCTGCATCTGAAATCGTTGCAAGTTATTTAAATCAAGTCTTTTGAGCAAGTCGGAGTGCTTCGTTTTGGCAAGTTATTTAAATCAAGTCTTTTGAGCAAGTCGGAGTAATTCGTTTTGAAATCGTTGCAAGTTATTTAAATCGAGTCTTTTGAGCAAGTCGGAGAAATTCGTTTTGAAGGAAGCTCCCATTGTTTAGAAGGCTATAGGCTTGCCGAGCGATAGAGCCGCCGCGGTCAGTTCCTTCATTTGAGAATGAAAGTGGGAGAGGAATTTTTTCGCGTGCGATGAGCTGCATTCCAATAATGGAAGTTGATCTATTTCTTGTTGAATATTTTGAATTGTTTCAAGATCTAAAAAGTCACCGCAATGAACACCGTTATACACCACCCGAGTGAGGATAATCGGGAACAGATCCGGCTTCCGCATTAACTCGGATCGCACATGTTCGATGGTGGCAATGTTACCAAGGAAATGATGGATGAAAATTCGATCGGGGTGCTCGCATGAAGACAGAAGCCACTTATCGAAGCCAAGAGCTTGTTCTATTGGCATTCGATTGCAGTCTTCATACTCCAAAGCGCCACACTTAGAAACATAAAGCGACATGCCTTCTGGTGGCGGCGAAATGAGCCGCCCCTTTTCGTAGCAATCGCAGTAAACGCAGGCATCAAGGCTCATTGGATTGTTTTTTTCTAAGTTTTTCAGAAAGATTAAAAACATCCTTGCAGACGTCTAAATTGCACCTGATTTCGCTAAATGTATTATCCAATATCGCCTTGGTTAAACATTGATTCGTTCCTTCTATCATGCAAATAAATCCATTTTCATCCGGAGGTAATTTCTCGACTTCGAAACATATGTCATCAATCTCTCTTTTTAGCTGAGAGATATCCGAATCTTGAATATCCCCCGATGAAGAACATAAGAATGATGCAATATGCAAAGGGGAAAAGTCAAACGCATTAATCCCACAGCAATCCGCTACACATAATTTCTCACAATAAGAAAATAAGTATTTCAACTGTCCTTGAGGTGATATTTTTTCTAGTTTTATCATTTTCCATTGCCTTTATTATTAATTATTAAATCCATGACATAATCCAGACACAGAACTTCAATTACATGGTCATATGTTTGAAAAATAAAATGCCTATGATTTTTTGTGACTTTAGATAGCGATGTTGTGCACCTTGCGATCCACTCAGATTTTTTAACTTCATCGAAGGATGATGGGGGCCAAACTTGATTTCTGGATGCTTCCCAAGTATCTAATTCAGTAATTTGGTGCGCTAAAACCCCGGAAAATTTGATTCTGTACGACTGAAAACGAACGCCATCAGGAGGCTTGGATGCTAATCGACAATTAATGCTGCCAATGGCCACTAAGGAGTTGCAACAATCCGGAAGGGTGATTTCATTCAAGTAAATGGCATCACGACCATTGAGAACACCAACAGGTGTTATGATGGGGACCAACTCTTGCATTTTAATGCCTCCATAATGTTTAATGGGGACCTATCCCTTATTGCCCGCCCCCAATTTGTCAAGAAGCGGTGAGTTTGGCGATGCCGCTGAGCAGGTGGCGGAAGCTGGTGGAGGCATTCTGGCCATCCAGCTTGAGGTGCGGCGCGATGACGCGGCTGCCGGCGATTTCCTCATAGGCGTCTTTGGTCAAGCGCTCAAGCTCCTGCTTGGCATTGCCCAAGGCGTCCGGGTCGCGGAATTTCCTGCCCAGCTGCTGTTTTTGCAGCCCGGTCTTCTGTAGGCCAGCTTCCACGGCGGCCAGATCGCCGAGGTAGAAGCTCTCCATTTCATGACAGGCGATGCGCACCAGGAACTTAGTCTGGCCGGAAGCCCGGCATTTCTCCATCAGTCTTTGCTTGAGGACTGTGCAGTCACCCTGGTCCTTGTCGCGTAGCACCAGAAAGCGGCTGTCCGGCGTCAGCCATCCGCGCATCTTGCGCTCAAGCTGCTTTTCGAGATCCTGCTTGCCCTCGAAGGGGATGACTTGATGGCTGACGCCAGCGGGCAGAAGCTTGGGGAGTAGGGTGTCAAGCAGAATCTTCTCCGCTTTGCCTTCGACGAAACACACCAGCGTGCTCATCGGGGGTCGGCTCCGAAGAATAAGCCCTGCTTCCACAGGTAGCCCATCTTGTCGCCGTCTTTCATGTAGGCCGAGATCTGCTCGTCATCGCTGGCCCGGCGGAGTTCGCTGACGCCGTCCTTCTTGACCAGCCAATAGACTTCGTCGAGCTTGGCGCCGTTGAGCAGGTCGGGCGAGTGGGTGGAGACGAAGGCTTGGCCGCCGCGTTTGGCGTAGGCGCGGAATTCCTCCGCCAATTCGTCCATCAAGCTGGGGTAGAGCTGGTTCTCCGGCTCCTCGATCGCCAGCAGCGGAAAGGGGCGCGGATCGTAGAGCATCACCAGGTAGGCGAACATCTTGATCGTGCCATCGGAAACGTGGCGGGCGATGAAGGGGTCCTTGAACTTGCCATCCTGGAAGCGCAGCAGCATCCGCCCGTCCTCCATCGGCTTGGCTTCGACTTGGGAAACACCGGGAACGCGCAGCTTCATTTGCTCCAGCACGCGGGCGAAGATTTCGGGGTGGTTCTCCTTCAGGTGACGGGCCACCAAGGCGAGGTTGTCGCCGCGGGTAGAGAGATGCTCGGCGACGCCATCGGGCACGCTCGGGCGGGCTTCGGCGATGTGGAAGTCCGAGATGAACCAGCTGTCGATCAGATCGCAGAACTCCGAAGCGATGCGAAACTTCTGGAACTGGCCGAGGCCGGTGATGGCGAGCACATCGGGGCTCTTGAGAATCTGCTCCTCCCGCTTCTCCTTCACTCCTTCCTTGCCGTAATCCGCCTCGTTGGTGATGGCGCTTCCCTGGCCTTCCGTGAAGTCCAGGAAGTGCCAGGCTTGCCCGCGAGTGCCGCGGCGAAACTTGAGGACCTCCCGTTTCACCACCGGCCGCCTCTGCTCGTTCAGACCGACGCTAAGCTCGTAGGTCGCCAGGCGCCCGCCGGATTCGCGGAATTTGAAACTCATCTCGATAGGACCTTCGCTGTCGCGAGTGACTACTTGATCGAAGCCGCCGCGCTTGTTCAAGGCCACGCTGACATTGTCGCGGATGGAGTCCTTGAGGAAGCTGAAGGCATCGAAGAAGGTGCTCTTGCCGCTGCCATTGGCGCCTACCAGGAAGCAGAGACGGGGAATGCCCTTCATTTCCACATGGCGCAAGGCTTTGTAGTTTTTGATCTTGATCTCTTCGATGCTGGCGTTCATAGAGTTCTCAGATTTTTAGCAGTTTATTTTGATGCCAGACATTCGATCATCGACATCGATTTGACCAGGAAAACCTTACAGACCCATCTCCTTCTTCACTTCGATGAAAGCCTGGATGCCGAATTCGAGGTCGGCGCGGGAGTGGGCGGCGGAGATCTGGGTGCGGATGCGGGCCTTGCCGTTGGGGACGACGGGGTAGGAGAAGGCGATGACGTAGACGCCTTTTTCGAGGAGGCGGGCGGCCATTTCGGCGGCGACCTTGGCGTCGCCGAGCATGACGGGGGCGATGGCGTGGGTGCCGGGGAGGATGGTGAAGCCGGCGTCGGTCATCGACTTGCGGAAGAAGGCGGTGTTGTCGCGCAGTTTGCCGATGTACTCGGGGGCGCGTTCCTGGACCAGTTCGAGGGCGCGGATCGAGGCGGCGGCGATCGAGGGCGGGATGGAGTTGGAGAAGAGGCTGGGGCGCGAACGCTGGCGGAGGATGTCGACGATCTCCTTGCGGGCGGAGGTGTAGCCGCCGGCGGCGCCGCCGAGGGCCTTGCCGAGGGTGCCGGTGATGATGTCGACGCGGCCCATGACGCCGCAGTGCTCGTGGGTGCCGCGTCCGTTGGGACCGACGAAGCCGACGGCGTGCGAGTCGTCGACCATGACCAGGGCTTTGTACTTGTCGGCGAGGTCGCAGACGGCTTGGAGGTTGGCGATATAGCCGTCCATCGAGAAGACGCCGTCGGTGGCGATGAGTTTGAAGCGGGCGCCGGCGGCGTCGGCGGCCTGCAGTTGGGCTTCCAGGTCGGCCATGTCGTTGTTCTTGTAGCGGAAGCGCTTGGCCTTGCAGAGGCGGACGCCGTCGATGATCGAGGCGTGGTTGAGCTCGTCGGAGATGACGGCGTCGTCGGCGGAGAGGAGGGTTTCGAAGAGGCCGCCGTTGGCGTCGAAGCAGGAGGAGTAGAGGATGGTGTCATCCATGCCGAGGAAGGAGGAGATCTTGTCTTCGAGCTGCTTGTGGATGGTCTGGGTGCCGCAGATGAAGCGGACCGAGGCGACGCCGTAGCCGTACTGGTCGAGGGCCTTGTGGGCGGCGGCGATGAGTTCGGGCGAGTTGGCGAGGCCGAGGTAGTTGTTGGCGCACATGTTGAGGACTTCGCGGCCCTTGACCATGATGCGGGCCTGCTGCATCGAGGAGATGACGCGTTCGCCCTTGAAGAGGCCGGCTTCGCGGATGGCGGCGAGTTCGTTCTGGAGGTGGGCGATGTAGGCGGGGTTGGACATGTTGCGGATCTCCTGAGGGGTTTGCGATGATCGCGCAAGATAGCCCGGGCGACGGCGCTGACAAAATCCTCCAGGAGGCCACTGGGCAAAAAGGCGAAATTTTGAGGAAAATGAAGAAAGACCTCAGCGCAGGAGGTTGAACTTGACGATGTACCAGAGGGCTTTGAAGCCGTCGCGCCAGGTGATCTTCTTGCCGGCGTCGTAGTTGCGGGGCTCGTAATAGATCGGCACCTCGAAGATGCGGAGCTTCATCTTCGCCAGCTTGGCGGTGATCTCGGGCTCGAAGCCGAAGCAGTGGCACTCGATGGTCATTCCCCTGAAGATGTCGGCGCGGATCATCTTGTAGCAGGTTTCCATGTCGGTGAGATGGAGATTGGTGAGCAGATTCGAGCACAAGGTGAGAAAGCGGTTGCCGTAGTAGTGGACGAAGGTGTCGACCATGACTTCGTTGCCACTGTAGCGGGAGCCGAAGACGGCATCGGCCTGGCGTTCGTGGAAGAACTTCCACATCTTGGTGTATTCCGCCGGATCGTATTCGAGGTCGGCGTCCTGGATGATGACGACATCGCCACTGACGGCGGCCTGACCGGTGCGGATGGCGGCGCCCTTGCCCTGGTTGCGCTCGTGGTGGAGGATCTTCAGATCTGGCGCGGGCGGGAGGGACTCGAGAATTTCCCGGGTCCGGTCGCGGGAACAGTCGTTGACGATGATCACCTCTTTATCGATCGGCACCGCCCGGACCCGTTCGAGAATGGCGAGGATGGTCTTCTCTTCGTTGTAAGCGGGGATGATGACGGAGAGTTTCATGCGACTGGATGGGGCTGGGCTGGGCTGTTAGTGAAAGGCTGGCAATAGACTCCGCTCCTGCCTTCTCGCAACTTGCGCTGGCGCCGCTAAGTTCGCCGGCGGAATGAGGAAATCCAAATGAAGATCACCCTTTTGACCCATGGCAGGACCGGCAGCGGCTGGATCCGCGACGGCATCGCCGAATACGAAGGCCGGCTGCAGCACTATCTCAAGTACGAGCATTTGGCCCTGCCCGACCTGAAAGGCCTGGGAGGCTTGCCGAAGGCCGAGCAGATGCGCAAGGAGGGGGAACTGCTGCTCAGCCGGATCAAGACCGGCGACCTGCTGCTCCTCCTCGATGAAAAGGGCAAGTCCCTCGGCTCGGAGGACTTCGCCCGCGACTTGCAAGGGCTGTTCAACCGCGGTCCACGCCAGCTGGTCTTCGCCGTCGGCGGCCCCTACGGCTTCGGCGACGAGGTGCGGCGCGCCGCCTCTGGCTCCTTTTCCTTGTCGAAGATGACTTTCACCCACGACATGGTGAGGCTTTTCTTCACCGAACAGCTTTACCGGGCCATGACCATCCTCAAGGGCGAGAAGTATCACCACTCGTGATTCGGACTCTTGCCTGGAAAGTCAGCCGGAGCTATATCATAGCCATCCTGTGGCCGGCCGAAAAACGCGGCCGTCGAACGTCTAGCTTTCAGCATCATCCCGGAGCCCTGCCATGCCCATCAGCGACCGCCGTCAGTTCATCACTCTGAGCGCCAAGGCCTTTCTCGCCGCCCAGGCCCTCCTGCCGCTGCTGGCCGGCTGTTCGGCCGCGCCGGCGGCTCCGGCCGCTTCGCCCCCTCCCCTGCTCACCTGGGAACAGTTGCTCGCCCGCCTCCGCCAGATCTCGGAAGTCCAGTTCACTCCGGGCTGGGATCAGGAGAGCCAGGTGCGAGATGTCGAAGCCGCCCTGCGGATCGCCGATCTCGACTGCCGGCAAGTCCGCGACTTCTGCGCCAGCTACAAAAACAGCCGCAAGGACTTCCCGGAAATCCGGGTGATGCATGAAGAGCGCTCTTTCCAGATCTCGATGCTCGAGTTCGAGCCTGGCGAGTTCATCCCTCTGCACGACCACCCGGGGATGACGGGAGTCGCCTTCTGCACCGAAGGGGAAGTCGAAGTCAAGGCCTACGACCCGCAGGGCGAGATCAGCAATCAACGCCTCTGGCTCAAGCCCCGTCCCACCGTCATCGCCAGCCCCGGCCTCGCCTGCACCCTCACCGCGACACGCGGCAACATCCACTCCTTGAAAGCGACGCGCTTCACCCGGATGATCGACATCTTCGCCCCGCCCTACAGCCGGGAGATCATCAGCCGCTGCCGCTTCTACGCCCCCCTCGGCGAACTCAACCCCGAGGGACTGCTGGAGACCGAAGTCCGCCTCTCCCCTCCCTCGAACTGAATCGTCCAGGAACACGCCATGAACGCCAAAGCCTTCTTCGCCCTGTCCCTCGCCCTCAGCAGCGCCTACCTCCTCGGCACCCGCAGCTCCTGCGCCGACACCAGCGCCGCGACTCCTCCGCCGAAGCCGATCCCAGCCTATCTGGGGGCTGATGAAACCAACAACATCAAGATCTTCGAAGAGGGTGTCTCCTCGGTGGTCCACATCACCAACCTCCGCATCGCCCGCCGCGGCTTCTTCTCCGATCCGGTGAAGATCCCCGCCGGCACCGGTTCCGGTTTCGTCTGGGATGAACAGGGCCACATCGTCACCAACTACCATGTCATCGAAGGCGGCAGCGATTTCCAAGTCTCCTTCCATCAGGACTCCGCCAATTACGAAGCCAAGCTGGTCGGAACCTGCCCCCGCCTCGACGTCGCCGTGCTGAAACTGGTGAAGAAGCCCCGCAGCCTCAGACCGCTGCGCAGCGCCTCGTCGCAGGAGCTCCGGGTCGGCCAGAAAGCCATCGCCATCGGCAACCCCTTCGGCCTCGACCACACCCTGACCACCGGCGTCGTCTCCGCCCTCGGACGCAGCATCGAAGGCGGCGGGGGGGTCGAAATCCGCGACATGATCCAGACCGACGCCGCGATCAACCCCGGCAACTCCGGCGGCCCCCTCCTCGACTCCCGCGGCTTCCTCATCGGCATGAACACGGTCATTTACTCCGGCTCGGGAAGCTCCGCCGGCATCGGCTTCGCCGTCCCCTCCGACGCCATCTCCTACATCGTCCCGATGCTGATCGAACACGGCCACGAAGTGCGTCCCAGCCTCGGCATCGTCATCCTTCCCGACCCCTGGCTGAAGCGCTTCGGGGTGATGGAAGGCGTCGGCATCCAGGAGCTCGCCGAGGGCGGCCCGGCCGCCAAGGCCGGCTTGCAAGGCGTCAGCGAAGACCGCCGCGGCATCTACCTCGGCGACGTCATCGTATCGATCGACGGCGAAGCGGTGCGGGGCATTTCCGACCTCTACTATCTCCTCGCCAAGAAGAAGGCGGGCGACGAAGTCATTCTCGGCATCCTGCGCAAGGGCAAGAAGGAGACCATGAAGCTCACCTTGGCGTCGGGAACTTGAAGGCTCTTCGTCATCCGGGGATCCTGGCGGCCCTGGCCGCCGCCGCCCTCTTCGGTTTCGGCACCCCGTTGGCCAAGCTGCTGCTCGGCGACTCTTCGCCCTGGCTGATGGCGGCGCTGCTCTATCTCGGCGCCGGCATCGGCCTGCTGGGCTGGCGCCGCCTCAGCAGCCAAGCCCGCCTCGTCCTGCCGCGACGGGAGCTCGGCTGGTTCGCCGGCGCCGTCCTCTTCGGCGGCATCGCCGGCCCACTGCTCCTGATGTGGGGCCTGCAACGCCTTCCCGCCTCTTCGGCTTCGCTCCTGCTCAATGCCGAGGGCGTCCTCACCGCCCTCCTCGCCTGGTTCGTCTTCAAGGAGAATTTCGACCGCCGCATCGCCATCGGCATGGCGGCGATCGTCGCCGGCGCGCTGATCCTCTCCTGGCCGGACAAGCTCGAAGCCGCATCCCTGCTGCCCGCCCTCGCCGTCACCGGAGCCTGCCTCTGCTGGGCCGTCGACAACAACCTGACCCGCAAGGTATCGCTCAGCGATGGCACCTGGATCGCGATGGTGAAGGGACTGGTGGCGGGAAGCGTCAATCTCGTCATCGCCATCGGCCTCGGCTGTGACTTTCCCTCCCCTCCCCGTCTCGGCGCCTGCCTGCTGCTCGGTTTCTTCTCCTACGGCCTCAGCCTCGCCCTCTTCATCGTCGCGCTGCGCCATCTCGGCGCCGCCCGCTCCGGCGCCTACTTCTCCCTGGCGCCATTCCTCGGCGCCGCCCTCGCCCTCGCCCTCGGCGAAACGGCATCCGCCCAGCTTCTCCTCGCCGCTCTCCTGATGGGCTTCGGACTCTGGCTCCACCTCAGCGAAATCCATGACCATGAACATCAGCACGAAGAGCTCGAACATGAGCATCAACATGACCACAATGACGGTCACCACGATCACTCTCACCCATTCCCCTGGGACAAGTCAATGCCTCATTCGCACCCCCATCTCCATCAAGCTCTCAGACATAGCCACCCACACTACCCCGACGCCCACCACCAGCACCGACACTGAACGACAAACTGAATTCGGTGATCTAGAACAAAACCACTTGATCGGGACGGGCGAGGCACATCGAAGTCACATCACTCGGACTTTTTCTCCGGGGGGGCTTCGGCTTTCGCCTCATGCTGCTTTTTGAACTCTGCCTTGGCAGCCGCCTTCTCCTCGTCGCTGAGCTTGCCGTCACCGTCCTTGTCAAACTTCTTCAGCATTTCGGCCTCGCGCTTCTTGGCGGCAGCGTCGGCGGCGGCCTTCTCTTCGTCGCTGAGCTTGCCGTCACCGTCCCTGTCCCACATCTTCAGCATTTTGGCTTCCCGGACAGCAGCCTTCTCCGCGTCACTAAGCTTGCCGTCACCGTCCTTGTCAAACTTCTTCAGCATTTCGGCTTCCTGGCGCTTGTTGAATTCCTCGCGTGCGGCGGATTTCTCCTCGGGGCTGAGCTTGCCGTCGCCATCCCTATCGAATTTCTTGACATCCTCGGCCAGTTTGGCATCCTGAGCTTTGCGAGCGGCTTCGGCGGCAGACTTCTCCTCGTCACTGAGCTTGCCGTCGCCGTCCTTGTCGAATTTCTTCAGCATCTCGGCCTCGCGGCGCTTGAGCATTTCCGCCTTGCCGGCGGACTTCTCTTCGTCGCTGAGCTTGCCGTCGCCGTCCTTGTCGAACTTCTTCAGCATCTCAGCGTCGTGACGTTTCATCCTCTCTTCTTTTGCTGCGGCCATTTCAGCATCGTTGAGCTTGCCGTCGCCGTCCTTGTCGAACTTCTTCAGCATCTCTTCTTGGGAGCTTTTGCCTCCCTCCCTTTTTTTGCCTGGCACCTCCTCGGCTGCCAGGCTGAGTCCGAGAGAGAGGAAAAAGGCAGAGGCGAGAGCGAAGACTTTCATGGCGTTCTCCTGGATTGGCGGTGGCTCGGCGCCTGGTTCAAGGACAAGAAACAAGGTTCAGTCGACACGGAGAAGCTAGTGAAGCCCGGCAAAATCTCAAGCAGCCGTCACAAAGCCCAAGCAAGGGTTCGGCCTATTGAGCGCGGTTGGACTTCAGGAAAGGCAACAGAAAGACGAAGAGCAGGCCGAGGAGGGCGTCGGCGGTGAAGACCTGCCAGGCTTCCCAGCCCCAGCCGCCCTTGGCGATCGGGTCGGAGGCGCGGCCTTGCCAGGCGTAGGAATACACCGTCACCAGATTCATCAGCGCCATGCAGGCGGTGAACTGGGTGGCGGCGACCTTCGGCACCATGAAGTCCATCACCAGGGCGGTGCGGATGCCGTACATCAAACCGAAGAAGAGGCTGTAGATCAGGCTGCTGATCCACCACATCCGGATCAGCTCGGGCTGTTGCGGCCATTGGCCATCGACCGGCGGCGTGGAGAAATGCGACCAGCCGGATTTCTTAAGTTCCCAAGCGGTCCAGAGGGTGACCAGCGACATGCCGAGACAGAAAAGGGCGAGGCAGCGGCGGCGGCCGAAATGGTCCGACAGCTTGCCGCCGGCGACGCAGGAGAAGCAGAAAACCAAGGTCGACCAGAGGCCCAACTTGCCGATCTCCTCATCGTTCATGCCGAGCATCGGCGAAATGATCGTGCCGAGGGTCAGGCTGAGCGCCATGCCGCCGACCGGAAGGAGGACGAAGAGCAGCAGCAGCAGGCCTGCGCGGCGGCCGAAAAAGGCCTTCAAGACGGTGCGGCCGTAATCCTGCAGCTCCGCGCCGACCTGCCGCCAAGCGCGCTCCGCCGCCGCCGGCTGCTCGGCGACGCCGAGGGTTTTCTCGGCGGCGAAGAGGATGACGATGGCGAGGATGATCAGCAGCATCAAGGGGACCAGGATCGACACCGAGTTGAGGCTCATTCCCTGGCCCTTGAGGAGGAGCAGCACCGAGCCCCCCAGGGCGGCGCCGGCCTGGGCGCCGGCGAACATCAGGCCGTTGCCGAGGCCGCGCTCCTCCTCCTGCAGGGTGCCGCAGGCGAGAGCGTCGATGGCGACGTCCTGGATCGCCGAAAACACCGAGTTGATGATCAGCAGCGCAGTGAAGAGCTTGAGGTAGAGATAGCTGCCATCGGCCTGCGCTTGCGGGAAAAACGAGATGGCGGCGAGGAGGGAGAGGATCATCAGGAGCTGCGAGCCGACGATCCACTGTTTCCGGCGGCCGAAGCGGGTGAGGTGGAGGTTGTCGACGATCGGCCCGGCGAGCCATTTCCACGCCCAGGGTGCAGTGACCGCAACCATCAGGCCGGCGATCGCCTGGGCATCCATTCCCAAGCGCTTGAACTCGAGGGCGACAACCGTGCCGGTGTAGCCCTGCGGCAGCCCCTCGCCGATGTAGAGCAGGAAGAAGAAGAGCAGCCGGCCTTTGCTGGTGGCGAGAAGATTGGGCATGGGGTGGGTCCTGGAAAGATGACGAAATAACACAAGCGGGTGGAGGAATGGGGAGTCAGGAGACTGGAGGATGATTAAGCTAGCGGCGCGAGGGAGAAGCGGCAAGGGTGGCTTTCGTCGCGCAAGTCATGGAGTGGGAGTCTCCTCATTCGCACTTTTCTCGTCCAGGGCCTGACGCAAGCCAGCGATCAGGTCACGAGCCAACTCGCGGCGCGAAACCTCGGTCTCGCCTCGCAGCCATTGCTCAAGATTCGGCTTTCCGGGCAGCAGAGTGGCAAAGGCCTCTTCCATCAAGCGACACTGCTCTTCCCACGCCAGACGCCGAGGCGAATCGCTGGCCTCGTTCCGTAAATCCGTGCTGCTTCGAATGACTTGCGCCAAGCGCGCCGCCAAGGGTTCGTATTCGGCCTCGCTGAGGTTGCAGACGTACTTGGCCAGCTGCGATTCACTGATCAACAGTTCGGGCTGCGGATAGAGCTTCTTGATCGCCGCCTTCTCGCGCACAAGCAGGAGCATTTTTTCGACGTGGGCTTTCCGCTCGGCATCCACCACCAGCAAGAGTTTTTCCAGCTTGGTTTCCAGCACCTCGTCGGATATCGAGCTTGTCAGCCAACGCGCCGCTGTCTCTTCCATTCCAGCAGCCAGCGCGAGCTGCTCCATCGCGTTTTCCATGCGTCCCCAACGAGATTCCACCTCCTCGGGGGCATAATAGATCCGATCCCTGAGATCAAAATAGTTTTTGTAGTAGGCCTTCCATCTGCGATCCTCTGCCTCCTCCTCATCCTCGGCATTTTCCGCACTGACCGCGGCTTTTCTTTGGGGCTTCGCCGAGGTCTCCGCGTGTGGCTCCGGCTTCGGCAGGGAGGATGGCGCTGCCGCCCCCTTTGCGGTGTCCACTCGCGAGCTTGCGCGCTGGACGGCTGCGGAGGTTTCGCGCCCTTGCCGATTCAGCAGCAAGACTGCGATGATGATCGCAAAGCTGAGGTGAAGGAAGAAATGGATTTTCATGGCTCTTCTTCCTCGGACGTTTCCGGAGGGCTTTGAATGCTCTCCCGCCAAAACTTGATCAACTGGTCGGACAAGCGGCGTGCCGGAACCTGCGTCTCTCCCTCCAGCCACTCTTCAAAATTCGGCTTCCGGGGGGACAGGGCTTCAAAGTTGCGGGTCAATCCCTCAGCCATCAGCTCCCAGGCAGCCATTTGCTCCGGCCGCAACTTGCCTTGCTGATTAGCTTCCAACAGTCGATCACCCTCTCGCACCAAGGCCACCAAGTCGTCAGTGACGCTCGCCATCTCGTCATCCGTCAAGGCATCGGTGATCTGAACCAGGTACGCTTCGCTGATGGAGTGCGAATACTTCGCCTCATCCGCGGCGATCTTCTTATGCTCGTCAATCAGGGAGAGCATTTTTTCGAGAATGGGAAGCTCCCCGTGCGGCACCCGCTCACGACTGGCTTGCAGCTCCTTATGAATTAAATCAATGCTTTGGTGTTCAATGCCATCATAGGTTTCGACAACAAAGAAATCATCGATATCCGACCTCAAGTTAAAGCTTTGAAAGCTGAGGAAAGCTTGCAAGATCCGCCATTCCCGATCGAGCTTGTCTCGGCGAGCTTGAAGTTCCGGAGGCTCGGGGCGTGTCAAATTGAGGGTGTTACTCAGCGTTAGAAATCTCTCGTTGCTGGCTTCTCTTGCTCGCTCATCCCGTTCTCCGTCGCCGCCATATTCCTGCAAAATCTGATCTACGGGATCTACGGAATCTAGGGTTGGAGAGTAGCTGGCTCCGACACCCTTCGGCGGCGTTCCCGCGGCGTCGCATTTCGCCGCGACAGACGAGCTCCCCAATTTCTCACTCACTTAGGATCTATTACCCAATTTCGACGCCAACTGCTTGCATGATAAGCCGCTGCGGTTTTGTGATGTCGTAGGGGAAAGTCT
>JBDKFG010000097.1:0-13247 GCA_039798785.1 Verrucomicrobiota bacterium
AGGGCTGACTCCTCAAGTGGCGTGTTTGTCTTTGCTTACAAACAACTTGCCATGAGTCAGCCCTTCTTCATCCGGATTCGGCTTCGGAATCCAGGTTCAGTGAATGAGGATGGGGCACGCATGGAATTCCCGAAACTTCTGGCAGGTCAACACGCGGTGCTCGACGTTGAAGTTGACACCGGCATAGTTCTTCGGCTTGATCATCAACGACACCTAGGGGCTGAAGAAATTTGGCGTGTTTTTCAGACTTTTGCGGAAGCGCAGGAGTTTGCAAAAACAGAAGTAGCCAAACACCCGACCATCGAGTGTAATATTTATGATGCTACGCAGCTACTGGTGACAACTGTCAGAAACGAGGAATATGTGGCCTCGGCTCAAATCCAGAGGCAGAAAAGGTGGTGGCCGTTTTGACCTCAACTGCCCTGCTTTCCTGCCGCACTCCACTGGCTTCTCTCAATTTGGAACAGTGAGAAGTCTACAAAAGCGCTAATCACCACTAAGCTTTGGGTATTGTTTGTTGAGGAGTTTTCATGCCAGTGGTCACAAAGCCCTGCTCTCGCTGTAATGGCCTAGGAAAAATGTTCTTTGGCGAACGAGCAATGGGAGCGAAAATCGCCTCCTTCCGGAGTTTTCGCTGCGAATGCGGAGTGGCCTGGGAGGAAGATGGCCGTGAATTGCTCTCAGGGGAAGAGCGGGAGCTTGAGTTGCGCGAGAATGGGCGATGGCTTCTGGCAGTGAATCCTCTCCATCAAGTGCAAGCAGCAGCTGTCCTCAGGAAGGTCATCGGCGGAACCCCTGCACAAGCGCTGTCGCGCGTGAAGGAAGGCCTCTCGGGGACTTCGGCGGAAATGCAGCGAATTCAGTTCATCTTTGATCACGAAGCTACCATCGAATCACATCTCACGCGCCAGGGCTAGAAGATGAGGGTGGGTTCAATTGTCCCGCATCTTCTTGCCCCGGAGGGGCAGCTGGCAGATAGCCCAGGGTGTAGCCCGAGGAACGAGGGCAAACCCTGGGTGCAATGCCGTGTCGGCTTGAGCCCCGGAGGGGCGTCCAGAATGAGCTCGGCGCATTCGGATCGCCCTTTCAGGGCTCAGGCTCATGGATAAGGCTACCCAGGGTTTGCGACTCGTGCCTCGTCGCTACACCCTGGGCTGACATCCGGCCGCCCTTCCAGGGCGCAGTCCAAATTGCGCAACTGGCAAAATTACAGCACGAACCGCCCTCGATCGGGACGATCGAGCCACATCGGCAGCGGCACGAGCCAACTCTTTTGGCAAAGCTTGTAAGAATCCGCCGCGACCCCGACTACCACAGGCAACAGCCCAGGAGTCTCTCATGCGATTGCTGACCCTTTCCCTGCTGCTTCTCACCGGCCTCCTCTGCCCGGCGGAGGAGCAGGCGCCGCCGCAGCGCCCCAACATCGTCATCATCTACGCGGACGACCTCGGCGTCATGGACAGCTCCGTCGCCGGCAGCAAGCTCTACGAGACTCCGAACATCGACCGCCTCGCCAAGGAAGGGATGAGCTTCGCCCAGGCCTACAGCGCCTTCCCGCGCTGCGTCCCTTCCCGCCAGGCCCTGCTCTCCGGCAAATATCCCTGCCGCCTCGAAGCCGCCTCCGGTCGCAAGGAGCATTCGCTGCCTTTGGCCGAGACCAGCTTCGGCGAAGCTCTGAAAAACGCCGGCTACGACACCACCTACATCGGTAAATGGCACCTCGGCCACGATGCCGCCGGCTACCCCGACAAACAGGGCTTCACCACCGCCATCCACACCGGCTCCGCCGGCGCCACCGACAACTACTTCTTCCCCTTCCAGCCCGAGAAGAAGCACGAAGTGATCAACCCGGTCTCCGGCAAGGACGGCGACTATCTCACCGACCTGCTCACCCAGGCCGCGGTGCAGAAGATCCGCGACTCCAGGAAGGAAAGCCCCTTCCTCATCGTCCTCGCCCATTACGCCGTGCACACCCCCTTCCAGGCCAAGCCGGAGCTGGTCGCCAAGTACCAGGCCAAGCTCAAGGCCCTCGGCCTCGCCGAAGGCGGCCTCAAGGATGACGCCGACTTCAAGCTCGACGGCTCCGGCTACGCCAAGACGGTGCAGAACAACGCGGTCTACGCCGCCATGCTCGAAAGCCTCGACCAGAGCGTCGGCGCGATCGAGGCCGCCCTCAAGGCGAAGGGCCTGGAGAAGAACACCGTCATCCTCTTCAGTTCCGACCACGGCGGCCTCTCCAGCCGCGGCCTGAAGAACAAGCGGCCGGTCGCCACCAGCAATCTCCCCTACCGCCACGGCAAGGGCTGGGTCTACGAGGGCGGCATCCGCGTCCCGCTGATCGTCAAATGGCCGGGGCATGTCGCCGCCGGGGCGGTGTCGCAAGTGCAGGTCACCGGCACCGACCATTTCCCCACTCTCCTGCAGCTCGCCGGCCTGCCCCTGATGCCGCAGCAGCACCTCGATGGCCAGAGCTACTTCCCCGCCCTGCAGGGCAAGAGCTACCAGCGCGGCCCGATGTTCTGGTACTCCCACACCGCCCGTCCCACCAGCACCGGCGACCTTCCCGGCATGGCTTGGATCGAGGGGCACCACAAGATCCTGGAATGGTTCGACGACGGCCGCGTCGAGCTCTTCGACCTGGCCAAGGATCCCGGCGAACAGCACGACCTCGCCAAGGAACAGCCCGCCCTCTGCGCCGAACTTCTCAAGAAGATGCGCGACTTCGAAGCCGGCATCGGCGGCGACCTGCGCGCCAAGGGCAAGGAAGCCACCTACAAACGCATCGAGAAAAAGGGCGAAGCCAAGGGCAAGAAGGCCGATGGCGACGGGGAATGAGCTTGAACCCAAGTAAAATGTGGGAGGCCGCCTCCGGCGGGCGATTGTCACTCTTCTCTGTCGCCCGCCGGAGGCGGCCTCCCACATTGTCATGCAGCTCAGCCCCTCAGCCCCTCAGGAGTCTTCGCATGCCACGCTCTCTCCTTGCTTTTCTTGCATCGCTCCTCCTCTCCCCCTCCCTCTTCGCCGCCGAAGCTCCTGTGGAGCAGGCCAAGCCGGGAGAGCGCCCGAACATCCTCTGGCTGGTGAGCGAGGACAACACCACTCTGCTCGGCTGCTACGGCGAGCCCCTGGCCCGCACGCCGGTGCTCGATGCCCTGGCCGCCCGCGGCGTCCTCTTCGAGCAGTGCCGCGCCCACCCCATCTGCGCCCCTTCGCGCTTCACCTTGATCAGCGGCATGAGCCCGGTGAGCTGCGGTCCGGCCGAGCACATGCGCGCCGCGGGACGCCTGCCGCCCGGCTTCCAGGCCTTCCCCGCCCTGCTCCGCCAGGCCGGCTATTTCACCTGCAACAACGCCAAGACCGACTACAACGCCGCGGTCGACCTGAAGGCCACTTGGGACCAGTGCGGCGGCAAGGCCCACTACCGCCAGGCCAAGCCCGGCCAGCCCTTCTTCGCCGTCTTCAACGACGAAACCACCCATGAAAGCAAGATCTTCGAGCGCGGCGCCAGCACGGTCGATCCCGCCCGCATCCGCGTTCCCGCCTATCAGCCCGACACCCTCGAGATCCGCGCCGACTGGGCCTGGTATCACAGCCTGGTCAGCCGCATGGACGCCCGGGCCGGCGAGCGTCTCGCCGAGCTCGAGGCCTCGGGTCGCGCCGCCGACACCATCGTCTTCTACTACGGCGACAACGGCGGCGTGCTGCCGCGTTCGAAGCGCTTCCTCGAGAACAGCGGCACCCGCGTGCCCCTGATCGTCTACTTCCCGCCGAAATGGCGCCACCTCGCCCCTGCCGCTCCTGGCTCACGGATCGCCACCGCCGTCGGCTTCGACGACTTCGCCCCCACCGTGCTCGCCCTCGTCGGCCTGCCGCAGCCGGAGCTGATGCGCGGCCGTCCCTTCGCCGGTGCGCCCCGTCCCGCCCCCGCCGGCGCCAAGCCCGCCGGACTCGCCTTCGTCAGCCGCGACCGCGCCGACGAGTTCTACGATCTGCGCCGCTCGGTCTGTGACGGCCGCTGGCTCTACATCCGCAATTTCCGTCCCGACATCCCCTTCATCCAGCCGCTTGCCTACATGTTCAAGGCCAAGGGCTACCAGTCCTGGAGGGAGCTCGCCGAGAGCGGCAAGCTCGACGCCGCCACCTCGATGTTCTGGGGCGCCAAGCCCGCCGAGCAGCTCTACGACCTCCAGGCGGACCCCGACAACCTGCACAACCTCGCAAAGGATCCTTCCTGCGCCGGAGTCCGCGCCCGCCTCAGCGCCGCTCTTGCGACCGAGGTCCTCGCCAGCGGCGACAACGGCTTCATGCCCGAGGGTTCCGATCACGAGGGCTACGCCGCCTCGCGCCGTCCCGGCGTCTATCCCTTGGAGCGCGACTACGCCCTCGCGGTGGCCGCCGCGGAGCGTTCGCCCGCGCATCTGCCCGCCTTCCGCGCCGCGCTCGGCGACCAGACCGAGGCGATGCGCTGGTGGGCCTGCCAGGGCTGCGCCCTGCTCGCCGCCGCCGCCGCTCCAGCCCGGGATGAGCTGCGCCCCCTGCTCCGCGACGCCTCCGGCGCGGTGCGCGTCGCCGCCGCCGAGGCCTTGCTGATCCTCGGCCCCGATGCCGAAGCCCTCGAAGCCCTGCGCGGCCAGCTTGCGGACTCCGCCAATCCCTGGTTCCGCCTGCAGGCCCTCAACGTCATCCACCGCCTCCGTCTCGCCGGCGCCTTTTCCGCCGAACTGCAGCGCCTCGGAGCCGCGCCGCCGGCCAAGGGCCAGCCGAGCTACGGCTACGACCTGGCCAGGCAGCTCCTTCCGTGAGAGACTAAACTAAATCGCCGGCGTCTTCGGCCGGAACACCGTCAGACGCGAGCTGCCGAGGGAGATTTTCTCGCGCCAGACCTGGCACTCGAAGGAGGCGATGTCGCTATCGACGAATCCCGAGCGGACCTCGATTTGCAGAGCATCGCCGAGGCGCATGGGCGGGAAATCCAGGTTCAGGCTGCGGGTGCCGAGGAGGTAGCCGATTCCCGGATCCCTAGCTTGGCGAAGGTCGTTCCATCCGACCCAGCAGGCGATCGACTGCGCCATGATCTCGAGGATCGCCTCCGGCGGGAGGGTGAGATCACGGCGCAGGAAGGGATTTCCAGCGCCGATCTCCGCCTCGACACAGCCACCGGATTCATCGGCGGAGAGGAGGCGAGACACCATCAGCATTGGCGGCCGCTGCGGCGCCAGGCGGGCCGCGTCGATCGGGAAGTCCAGAGTCATCAGCCGAAGCGGACGACTTTGAAGTCTTTCTTGCCCTTGCGGACGACGAGGAAGCGGCCGTAGAGCAGGTCGGCGGCGGCGGGTTTCCAACGCTCGTCGGGGACTTTGACGTTGTTGCAGGCGACGCCTCCGGGCTTGACCAGGTTGCGGGCCTCGGAGCTGGATTTGACCAGGCCGCTGTCGACCATGATCTGGAGGATGCCCTGGACCTCGTCGAGCGAGGCGTAGACCTTGCCTTCGGTGGCTTCGACGAGGGCGCTCAGGGTGGCTTCGTCGACCGAGCTGATCTCGCCTTGGCCGAAGAGGGCGGCGGCGGCGGCTTCGGCCTGGGCCGTGGCTTCCTGGCCGTGGATCAGGTTGGTCATCTCCTGCGCCAGTCGGCGTTGCGCAGTCCGCAAATGCGGCGCCTCGGTCGTGGCCTTCTCGAGCTCGGCGATCTGCTCCTGGTCGAGGAAGGTGAAGAGCTTGAGGAAGCGGCAGGCGTCGGCGTCGGCGGCGTTGAACCAGTACTGGTAGAACTCGTAGGGGCAGGTCTTCTTCGGGTCGAGCCAGATCGCGCCGCGTTCGGACTTGCCGAACTTCTTGCCGTCGGCGGTGGTGATCAGGGGCAGGGTGAGGCAGTGGGCTTCGCCGCCGCCTTTGCGGCGGACCAGCTCCATCCCGGCGGTCATGTTGCCCCACTGGTCGCTGCCGCCGATCTGCAGGGTGCAGCCGAATTCCTTGAAGAGGTGGTAGAAGTCATACCCCTGGAGGATCATGTAACTGAACTCGGTGTAGCTGATCCCGGCGTTGCTGCCCTCGAGCCGGGCGGAGACCGAGTCCTTCGCCATCATCGCGTTGACCGAGAAGAACTTGCCGATGTCGCGCAAGTAGGTGATCAGGTCGATCTTGCTGGTCCAGTCGTAGTTGTTGACCATCGTGCCGCGGCCGGGCGTCAGGTCGACGATGCGGGCGAGCTGCTGGCGGATGCCGACGAGGTTTTTCTCGACGCTTTCGGGAGTCTGGAGGTTGCGTTCGGCGCTTTTGCCGGAGGGGTCGCCGATCAGGCCGGTGGCGCCGCCGGCGAGGGGCAGGGCGGTGTGACCGAAGTCCTGGAAACGGCGCAGGGCGATGAGGGGGACGAGGTTGCCGACGTGGAGGGAGTCGGAGGTCGGGTCGAAGCCGGCGTAGACGGTGATCTTGTGATCGCTGAGGTATTGGCGCAGGCCTTCGGCGCCGGACTCCTGGAAGATCAGGCCGCGCCATTTCAATTCGTCGTGGATGTTGCCGGGACGGGACATGCTGGGACTCCTCAAGAGATTTTCGTGTGTGCGCGCCAAACTTAGCGGCGGCTGGCGCTTCGCAAACCGGGCAAGACGCATTTCCGCGGCGGAACTTGGGTTGAAAGGCGCGGCCGCCGTCCTAGGGTCGCGGCAACGCAGCGGAGACCGAGCATGAATCCCCCCGAGCCTCTATCCATCGAAGACGCGCCGCACTGGCTGGAGATCTTCCGCGATCTCTACGGCAAACGCGGCCTGATCACCCTGCCCGACGGCTCGCCGGGCTTCATCTGCGAGGGCCGCATCCTGGTCCAGCAGGCGCTCGGGGCGCATCGCCAGGGCGAGCTCGAGGTGGTGTCGATCCTGGCCAGTCCCTCCGGCTTTACCGGGCTGGAGATCCCGGCGGCAATCGAGAAGCTGGCGGCCTCGGCGGACTTCATCGCGGCGCTCGCCGGCTTCACCTTCCACCGCGGCCAGATCGCCTGCCTGCGCATCCCGCCGCCCAAGCCGGTGCCGCCCCTCGCCCGCCGCCTCCTCGTCCTGCCCGAACTGGTCGACTTCGAAAACCTCGCCCTGCTGCTGCGCAGCGCCGCCGGCCTCGGGGTCGACGGCGTCTACTGCGGCCGCGGCCCGGAACTCTTCGACCGCCGCGTCGTCCGGGTGTCGATGGGCGCCTGCTGGCGCATCCCGGTGAGCCGTCCCGAGGACCTGCTCGGCGAAGTGGCGGCCTGGCGGCGCCGGGTGGCGGGCCAGGTCTGGGCGGCGGCCTTGCGTCCCGGCGCGGTGGATTCGCGTCTTTGGGATCCTGGCGAGCACCACGCCCTGGTCTTGGGGCAGGAGGGCCCGGGCCTGCCGCCGGAGTGGCTCGACTTCGCCGACGGCTGCGTCTGCATCCCGATGGCGCCGGGCGTCGACTCCCTCAACGTCGCGGCGGCCGGGGCGATCCTGCTGCACGCGGGGCTGCCGCGGCCGTGAACGGAAGCCGGAGGAATTCCGGCTTCCGGGATTAGATTCCGGGCCAAACACAAAAGGCACAGTTTCCATGGCAGAAAATCGCAGAGTCGTCATCACCGGCATGGGCGGGGTCACCCCCCTGGGCAGCAGCTGGGCGGATATCCTGCCGGAACTTCGCGGGCGCCGCAACGGCGTGGTCCGGATGGACGCCTGGGACCGCTTCAACGGCCTCGACACCCGCCTCGCCGCCCCCTGCAAGGCGCCCCTCGGCGAAACCTACGGCTACAACCGCAAGCTCACCCGCGGCATGGGCCGGGTCGCCCTCTTCGCCGTCCGGGCCAGCGAACTGGCTCTGATCGATGCCGGGCTACTCGGATCACCGCTCCTCCTCCAGGGACGCTGCGGCGTCGCCTACGGCTCCTGTTCCGGTTCGACCGACGCGGTCGAGCCTTTCGCCCGGATGCGCCTCGAAAGCAGCACCCGCGGCATCTCCGCCACCAGCTACATCCAGATGATGCCGCAGACCTGCGCCGTCAACGTCGGCCTCTTCTTCGGCCTGCAGGGACGCATCATCCCGACCTGTTCCGCCTGCACCTCCGGCTCGCAGGCGGTGGGCTACGCCTTCGAGGCGGTGCGCTCCGGCCGCTGCGACCTGATGATCGCCGGCGGCGCCGAAGAGCTCGATCCGGCGATGGCGGCGGTCTTCGACGTCATGTACGCCACCTCGCGCAAAAACGACACGCCGTCGCTGAGTCCGCGTCCTTTCGACAAGGATCGCGATGGCCTGGTGATCGGCGAAGGTTCGACCACCTTGGTTCTCGAGTCGCTCGAGCACGCCCTCGCCCGGGGCGCCTTCATCCACGCGGAAGTCCTCGGTTTCGGCACCAATTCGGACGGCATCCACCTGACCCAGCCGAGCGCCGAAACGATGCTCGACGCGGCCCGCGAGGCCCTCGACGACGCCCGCCTCAAGCCCGAGGCGATTGGCTACGTCAACGCCCACGCCACCGCCACCGAGCTCGGCGACATCGCCGAATCGGAAGCCACCTACAAGCTCCTGGGCGGCCAGGTGCCGGTGGCTTCCTTGAAAGGCTACACCGGCCACACCCTCGGCGCCGCCGGCGCCCTCGAATCCTGGTGGACGATCGCAATGATGAATCAAGGCTGGTTCGCCCCGAGCCTCGGGCTCGACCAGGTCGACCCCCGCTGCGCCCCGCTCAATTACCTCATGGGCGCGGGCCTCGAGCTCCAGGCCGACATCGTCATGAACAACAACTTCGCCTTCGGCGGAATCAACACCTCGCTGATCTTCGGCCGCTGGCCGCGAGGCTGAATTCCGCCGCCGGATCCCCGCGCTCAGCGGCTCTCCAGCACCTCGCCTTTTTTCAGCTCGACCTGCCATGCGCCGTCAACCAGTACCGCATCGCGATTCCAGCGCGGCGGCGCGGCGAAGTCGCTGCGGATGCGCACCACACCGTCCTTGCCGGCCTCGAGGCGGAGCCAGGTGGTCTTGCCGGCGACCCGGCGGGCGCTGACCTTGTGGCCTCCTTCGCAACGGAGATCGCGGAAGGCGAGATCGCGCCATGCAGCGGGGGTGGCGGGGAAGACGCGGATGGGGCCCTCATCGCCGCTGCCGGGCTTGGCCGACCAGCTCTGCAGCAGCATCTCGTGCACCACCTGCGAGGCGAGGAAATTGCCTTCCAGGGTGAAGGGACGGTAGGTGAAGCCGGAATAGCCTTTCTTCTTCTGGTCGCCGTTGACATGGAAGCCGTTGCGGGTGACGAAGGCTTCGCAGAAGATCTCGAGCTGCTTGAGCGCGCCTTCGGCGTCGCCGGTGCGGGCCCGCAGGCAGGCGTCCCAGGTGAAGGAGTAGCCGACCCAGGCGCGGGTGCCGAGCGACTGCCAGTGCTTCAAGGTCGCGGCGATGCGGCGGCGGTCGAGATCGGAACCTTCCTGGGTGACCAGGTTGAAGGGGTAAAGGCCGATCAGGTGGGAGAGGTGGCGGTGCGAGCCGGGGAGGAGCTGGCCGGGGTCGATCTCGAGCACTTCGCCGGCGTCGGCATGGAAATCGCCGAGGTCCGCCGCGGCCTGAGCCCAGCGCTGCGCCTCGTCCTTCTTGCCGAGGGCGGAGGCCATCTCCTCGAGCGACAGGAAGAGCATCTTCAGCGACATCAGGTCGTAGTTGGAATTGGGCTTGAGCCAGGCGCGGGGCGAGTTGTCGTGGATCTCCGGCGACGAGGACAGGGGCAGGACGAGACGGCCGTCTGGCCCGGGCTTGAGCAGGGCGAGCATACATTCGCCGACACCGGAGCACCAGGGGTAGGCGCGGCCGCTGAGGAACTCGGATTCGCGGGTGTAGCGCCAGTGGAGGTAGAAGAGGTGGGCGCTCCAGGCGCTCATGGTGGGCGAGAGGGAGTATTGGCCCCAGCCGCCGAGGGGCTGGCCGGCGAGGGACATGACACCAGGGCAGGCGAGGCCGGGAGTGCCGTAGAAGTCGCGGGCGAATTTCTCGAAGGTGGCGCGGCGCTGCCAGAGGAAGTCGAGGTAGCAGGCGCCTTCGTCGAAGCGGCCGGCGGTCTGGTAGGCGATGTAGGTCATCTGGGTGTTGAGGTCGTTGTGATAGTCGCCTTTCCAGGGCGGCAGGCCGCCGTTGTCGGCAGTCCAGACCCCTTGCAGCGGCATCGGCGGGGCGCCGCGGCGCGAGGCGGCGCCGTGGAAGTACTGGACGATCTGATACTGGCGGGCGATGGCCTCGGCACCCTGGGGGAATTCGATGCTGGACTGAGCCCAGAAGTCCTTCCACCAGGACGCGTGCTCGGCGAAAGCGGCTTGATAGCCCTGCTCGAGGGCGGCGGAGCAGCGGACGATGGCGTGGAGGTGGGGACTAGGTCCGTCGACGGTGGAAGCGACGGCGACGGAAAGCAGGGTTTCGCCGGCGACTTCTTTGCGGCCGACGCAGACGGCGTAGCGGAAGCCGAGGGCGCCTTCCTGTTCGTACCAGGAGAAGTGTCGATCGCTGCCGTGGGCGGCGGCGGGATACCCGAGGGCGGCCACAGCGCCGCCGGAGGAAGGGCCGGCATTGCCGGAGCCTTGTTTCTTGGAGCCGGCAGGGATGAGCTCGACCCGGCGTGGCTTGCCGGGGAGGCGGATCAAAGCGACGGGTTGCTGGGCGCTGAAGAAGGCGCTCAGCTTCCCCTTGCCGGTGTCGGCGGAGCCTTCGGCGCGGGCCAGGTCGAGCTCGAAGTTTTGCAGCGACTGCCCTTCGGCCAGTTCGATCTCGAGGCGGCCGCCGGGCAGCTTGGTCGGGGTCTTGCCGTTGTAGGGACCGTCCCAGGCCTGGTTGACCGCGCCGTAGTCCTTGGCCTTGATCCGTTCGACACCCCAGGCGTAATTCTTCTCCTTGTACCAGTCTTCCTTGAGGCCGGCCGCGGGGCGCTCGTCCCAGAGGTCGCCGCGGTCGAGGGAGAGCCGCAGGGTGCTGCCCTCGCCCCAAAGCAGGCCGCCCATCAGGCCGTTGCCGAGCGGCAGAGCCTCGTCCCAGGTGCTCACCGGGGCCGCAAGGCGGAGATTCTCGGCGGCCGCGGGCTGCTGCGGCAGGGCCAAATAGGCCGAACTGGGCGCGCTTCGGCAGGCGGCGGCGGCGAGCAGGACGGCGAAGCAGAGGGAAAGACGGGTCATGGCAGGGACTCCTGATGGATCGGGATTTTCCTCTGACTTCAGGGGGGAAGGGAAGTTCCACTGGCGGCGGCACTTGGCAGAAGAGGACACTGGCGTAAACTTTTGGCGTGGACAAGGAAAAGACATGTCGCTGCAAGCCCTTACAAGAAGGACCCTGGTTTTGAACCGTCGGCTTCAGGCGGTCAACACGGTGAGTGCCCAGGAGGCCTTGAGCAAGGTGTTCTCCGGACATGCCCTCATCGTCACCCGCGATCTGCAGGTGCACGACTTCGACTCCTGGGTGCTGAGCTGGAGCGACGCCGCCTTGCTGGCCCGCATCGACGAGCGTCTGCTGATCCATTCGGAGCGTTTCGCGGTGCCGGTGCCGGAGGTGATCATCGTCTCCGGCTATGACGGCGGGCGGGCCCGCGAAGTCAGGCTGTCGCGCCGCAATCTTTTTTTGCGTGACGGCGGGACCTGTCAATACTGTGGCCGGAGATTGCCGGCGAAGGAGCTCAACATCGATCATGTGATGCCGCGGAGTCGCGGCGGTCGCAACACCTGGGAGAACCTGGTGCTTTCCTGTCTGCTCTGCAACACCTACAAGGCCGACCGCACGCCCGAAGAAGCCGGGATGCCGCTGCGGCGGCCACCGGTAAAACCGCAGTGGAGCGAGATCCATGCCGCCGAGCCGCTACAATCCTGGCGCAGCTACCTCGACGCGGCCTACTGGAACAGCCAGCTCGACAGCGATTGAGCCGTGATAGCTCTGCCGCTTGTTGGCGCTTCGCTGATGCGAGTGATTTGAAGCCGCCAGGACTTGCGGAAAGCGCAGGAATGAGAGGACTTCATTGACGAGGTTGACCGGATTGACACGGGGGCTGTGGCTCGATCGTCCCGATCGAGTTTGCGCTTGGCGCAAAGACGGTCGTTCGCGCCTTCCAGGAGATTACGGCAAGCTGGATCGCAGGCCAAAGCGGGTGACTTTGAGCTCGCGACCATCCATGTGAATGCGCTGTCCAAGGCCGAGAGAGTGCCCGAAATAGTGTTTCAGCATGTCGCGGATGCTGGTGCCGGCGGGAAATTCGTGGGGGATTTCAACGCCATCAAAAGTCATTGGAAAACTGCTCAGAAACTTCATTATCCATTGATGGAATTCGAACTTCCCCGTAAATCTCAGGGGCGATTGAATCCGCCACTCCAAGAGATCATGTTCATCCCTCACCGGGAATTTTGAGCTTCTTGGAAGATGGATCCAATGCCGCTCGTTGCGCCGGTAAATTTGGAGATCGTTCAAAGGAACAAAGCCTCCAATGTTTTTGTCGGACTTGCGAACGAGTCGCTTGCCGGGGCGAACTTCTTGTCTGAGTCCCCAGGCATATTCGGCCCAATGCGCATAGCCTTGCGACCAGCCATTCATGGTCATTTCTTCACCCGTCACACAGCCCAATGCTTCGTGGAAGGAGAAAACTTCGAGGGTGGCGCCAGGAGCCGGCTTGGTGGGGATGCGCTTCCCCTTGCCGAGTTCATGCAGCATTGTCGAACTGATGTCTGGAAAGCTATGCAAGGTGCCGAGTTTGGAATCCGCAGGATGGAGCGTTTCGGGATCAAGATGGACGTTGAGCAAGATGTCGAGCGGGCGCCCCAACTCAACGGCATATTTGGGGACTTCGACAGCATAGAGCCCTTTGGCGTAGTTCTTGATTTGTATTCCGCCTCTCAAGGAGTGCCATTCAGCCCACTGATGACCGCAAGGATCAAAAAAGCTGATCCTGGTGACGAGTGAATTCTGCAGGCTGAGGACGAGGGAGGCGTAGGGGGGTCTGCTCGAGGATTTCATGTGATCATGGCTCTTGATCTCCTCGATCGCGTCCGGGCTCAAGCTCGGGCTGATGGCTTGATATTCGAGCGAGCCGTTGTCGTCCTGAGTCAAGAGCCCATGGACGATGAAGGGCGCATTCGGGGCCAAGGGCAACGAGGGGTGATCGACCAGTTTGCCGATCTTGCGATAGTCGAGAGTGCAGGGGTCTTTGGTGTAGATGAGGTGCAGCGAGCCATCGGGCTGGCGTTCTTCTTTGAGGCTGGCCTTGAGCTTCGGGATCGGGGTGTCGACCGGGTCTTTGAG
>JBDKFG010000098.1:0-13092 GCA_039798785.1 Verrucomicrobiota bacterium
CAAGCAGGACGTCATCGACGCCGCCAAGGCCAAGGTCCAGGCCATCCTCAGCCGCTTCCCCCTCTACCCCGAGCTCGACCTGGGCGCCTTGCGCGAACTGGTCAAGTAAACCCCTGGGAGCCCCGGCCTCCGTGCCGGGCTTTCATTTGCGCCCCGGAAGCCCACGCCTCCGGGGCGTTTTCTGTCAACCTAAAAACCTTTCAACCTTTCAACCCGGTTTCATTCCTCTACTGCGGTTTTTAGGGTCAATCAATAATCGTGCCGATCGTCTCGATCGAGTGCGACTCGAAGCTTTGGTAAGCTGAAATTCTTGCCGGGGAATGCCGCCGCTCTCGCCGCCCTGCAATTCGCTCAGCGCGTCGCAGCTCTTTTCCCGATCCCCGAGGGACAGAGCGCGGGACTTTTCGGACGCTCCCACATTTGCGGCCGATACACCCGCCAGGGCTTCATCGTCGAAGGCAGGATGGAAAGCCCGGCCAGCCCATGAAGTCTGTGCGGCTCATGAGCTCGCGAGTGTCATCAGGCTTGTGCATTTTTGAAAATCTGTTATCTTCGCCGACATGAATCCCAACTCCACAGCCTGGCCCTTCAGCCGAGTCGAAACGACTCTGCGGCTCGATCCTTGCGGCGACGAAAACGCCATCAAGCTCAGCCTGATGCTGCTCGCCGGGCGCGGCTTCTCGCTCGTCTCCAGCAGCTGCACCGAAATGCTCGGCGCCCGGATCACCCTGATCAACCTCCGCTCCGAGGCCGGCGACGCCGTCCTGCAAGCCAGCCTCGAAGATGGTGTCGAACTGATCTGCAGCCGCGACATCGCCGCGACCCTTGGCGACCTTGCCATCGGCTCCATTACCTCGATTACCACTGGCACCTGCGGCTGAGCCGTCGGCAACCTAGCATCACCCCCCAGATGACAGGCGACCCGGCGGCTAACAGCCCCCGGGTCGCTTCTTTTGAACCGCAAAAACAAGGAAAGACAAGATGAAAGAAGCCCCCAAGAAACTCCTCAGCGTCCGCGTTCCGGCCACCTCTGCCAACCTCGGCTCGGGCTTCGACTGCATGGGCATCGCCCTCAACCTGTGGAACGAGTTCGAACTCTGGACCTCCCCCGGCCAGGAAGAGCAGATCCTGGTCGAATCCTTTGGCGAAGCGGCGGAACGAATGCCGCGCGACCGCAGCAACGCCATCGCCCGCATCCTCTTCGAGGAACTGGAGGAAAGCCTCGGCCGCGAAGCCCCCGGCCCCCTTCGCATCGTCAGCCGCTGCAGCCTTCCTTGCGGCTCCGGTCTCGGCTCCTCCTCCACCGCCGTCATCGCCGGACTGATCTTCGCCCACGCCCTCGGCCGTCCCGATCTCGGCGCCGACAACATCGCCACCCTCCGCAAGGCCGTCCTCAACCGAGCCGTCGAAATCGAAGGCCACGGCGACAACGTCGCCCCGGCCCTCCTCGGCGGACTGGTCTGCGTCATCCGCACCCAAACCGGCCGGACCCTCGCCCAACCGCTTCCTTGCGCCGTCCGCAAGGTCGTCGTCTGCACTCCCGACTTCCACTTCCTCACCGTCAAGGCCCGCGCCGTCCTGCCGCCCACCCTGCCCCGCGCCGACGCCATCTTCAACATCGGCCACGCAGTGCTCACCGTCGAAGCCCTGCGCAGCGGCGATCTCCGCCTTCTCGGCAAGTCGCTCGACGACCGTCTGCACGAACCCTACCGCCTGCCCGCCATCCCCGGCGCCCTCGACGCCCGCGAAGCCGCCCTCGACGCCGGCGCCGCCGCGGTCTGCCTCTCCGGCGCCGGCCCCTCGCTGCTCGCCTTTGCCGACGAAGGGCACGAACGCATCGCCGCCGCGATGGTCGCCGGTTTCGCCTCGGTCGGGATGAAGGCGCAGTCGCGCATCCTCGACGTGGTCGCCGACGGCACCGAGATCAGCCTCGGATGAAAGGTCCCGGCAGTCGCACCCACGTCCTGGTCAAGGAGGTCGAGTTCTCCCACACCGACCTCGCCGGGATCGCCCATTTCTCCAACTTCGGCCGCTTCATGGAGGCGGCCGAGCATCTCTTCCTGCGCACCGCCGGAGTGCCCGTGGTCGACCGCATCGACGCCCTCACCCATGCGGGATTCCCCCGCTTCGAGGTCAATGTCAAGCACGAGCTGCCGCTGCGCTTCGGCGACATGGTGGAGCTCCGCCTGCAGGTGACGAGACTCCGTCCCGGCGGCATTGAGTACCGTGTCGAATTCCATCTTCCTGCCGGCCGTGCCGCGGTCGGCACGATGAAATGCGGCTACTGCCGGTTCGTCGACGGTGCGATCCAGGTCGCGCCGATCCCCGAAGCCCATTTCCGCCGCCTCGCCGAGGCGGCCGGCATCGATCCGGACTGAGCCGGCTCAGGGCTGCGACTCGAAACCCTGGCGCAGCAGACGCCGCATCACTTTGTTGGAGGCGGTCCTGGGCAGGGATTCGAGGCGACGGCTGCCCGCCACCTTGAATAGCGGGTTGAGCCTGTCCTTGACCAGGCGACGGAAGGCTTCCAGGCATTCGGCCTCGGGTGGCACGACTTCGCCGGAGGGGACCCAGGCGATCCACAGGCTGAGCGGCCCGCCGCCGGGCGGCGGCACCGCCACCGCGGCGCAATCGCCGACCCAGGTCAGGCCGCGAAGAACCTCCTCAATCTCGCCGGAGCTGACCATGATGCCGCCGAGCTTCATCCGGTCATCGCCGCGGCCGAGCAGCCGCCAGCCTTTCTCGCAACGGCGCGCCAGGTCGCCATGCCGGCGCAAGAGCCGCCCTTCAAATTCAGGACAGCCGGAGAAATAGACTTGGTGGTGATCGGCGTTGAGCAGACGCGTCGACAGGCCGAAGGCGGGAGGGCGCAGGAAGATCTCGCCCTCTTCCGCTTCGGTCCCGGTCTCATCAAGCAAGACCAGCCCGGAGCCGAGGGCCGGAGTGTTGCAATATCCCGCCCGGCAGGGCAGGCAGAGGCTGCCGGTGATGTAAGCCCCGCCGATTTCCGTGCCGCCGCAATATTCGATCACCGGACGCCCGCCGGCAAAGGCCATCAGCCAAGCCATGTCCCCGGGATTGGAACATTCTCCGGTCGAGGAGAAGAGCCGGATGCCGCTCCAGTCGCAGGAGCCGAGGCAGCCCTGGCTCCGCCAGGCCGCGACCATGCTCGGCACCAGGCCGAGGATCGTCGTCCCGGATTTCTCGATGAAACGTCCAAAGACCTCCCCCGCCGGCGCTCCGTGCGGCAGGACGACGCAGCCCCGGTTGATCAGGGTGGCGAAAAGCAGCCAGGGCCCCATCATCCAGCCAAGGCTGGTCGGCCAGCAGACGCGGTCGCCGGGATGGATGTCCTGGTGGAAGCGGCCGTCGCTGGCGCATTTGATCGCAGTGCTGTGGCGCCAGGGAATGCCTTTGGGTTCGCCGGTGGTGCCGGAAGAGAAGAGGAGACAGAGCTCGTCCTCCGCCTGACGCTCGACCGCGGCGAAGGGCTTGATCTCGTCGCCGAGAAAGTCGCGCCAATCGATCGAGCCCGGCGGCAAGACGCTGGCGGCGTCGAAGCGGCGCAAGACCAGAGGCAGCCCGGCGGCGGCGGCGCGATCCAGCAAGGGCAGCTTTCTCCCGTTGCGCATGACGCAATCCTGGGTGAAGAGATAGCGTGCGCCGCCGATCCTCATCCGCACCGCCAGCTCGGCGCCGCTGAAGGCGTCGGAGGCCGTCACCGGCACCACTCCGGCTTTGACCGCACCGAGAAAGAGCGCCGCCGCCTCCGCCGTGAAGGCCGAGACCAGGCCGATACGGTCACCGGGCCGCAGCCCGAGCCGGCTCAGCCCCCAGGCATGTCGGTCGACCAGAGCCTCGAACTCTGCCAGGCTGTAATCCCTCCAGCTGCCGTCTTCGCGCCCCTCTCGCAATGCCAACGAATCCGGCTTGCCCTGAAAACAAGAATCCGCGATGTTCATCAACGCCCCAGGGAGACAGGCCGGCACTTCTCCCCCCCGACCAAAAACCGCATCAGGATCCCGCCTCAGACGAATCGGGATTTTCGCCATCGCCTCTCGCCAAAAGGCAGCCGGCTCATCCACCGACCAGCGCCACAAGTCGCCCCAGGCGGAAAGCCCTTTCTCCTTCATCCATTGCCCCGCATGGGTGGCTTCGATCAGCTCCGACGTCGGCGTCCACAAACCGTCTTCCTTCCTGCTCATGATCACTCCCTCCTACTGCCTCCAAGATAGGCCAGCCCGCCCACTTGCCACCCCCATCATGTCATAAACGATCAATCACGACACTTTTCTATAATTAGCATGATGTGTTTAAATTTTATAAATTAAACACATCATGCTAATTTCAAAAGGAACTATTTTCCAAAAAAAACTTGTGTCGGTGCAGCATCTGTGGTATCATGGTGCACTCCGACAATCGCACCAGCAGGAAACCTTGATGAGCAAGACCAGCAACTACGACATCCTGAAAGCCGTGACCACCGCTTTCCTGGAGCATCAGGACACCCGGGTCATCCTGCAGAAGGCGGCGTCGCAGATTTGCCTGCAATTGAATTTCGAGGCCTGTACTATTTATGTCTGGGATGCCACGATCCAGGCTTTGGTGTTGACCGCCGCGACCGGCTATCGCGGCGGCATCGGCACCCAGCTCCGGCCGGGCCAGGGGATCACCGGCACCGTCTTCAGCAGTCGTCAGATGTTGAACCTGACCAACCCGGAGAAGCACCCCGCCTACGTCTTCGTTTCCGAGACCGGGGAAGAAGAGTATCACTCCTACCTCGGCGTGCCGATGCTTTGCGGCGAGACCTGCGTCGGGGTCATGTCGATCCAGTCGCGCAAGAACCGCCCTTTCCACGACGACGTCGTCGACCTCGCCATGACTCTCTCGAACCAGCTCGCGATCATCCTTTCCAACGCCCAGGCCGGCAAGGTCTTCCGTCTCGGCGACGAGAAGACGCCGCAACCCAAGACCCGCCATGCCCGCCACGACATCGAGTTGCGCGGCGCCCCGGTGGCGCCGGGGGCAGTGCACGGCAAGGCTCTGGTTCTGGACGGCGAGACCTCCTGGAACAAGATCACCGGCGAAGAGAAGACCGAGGACATCCCCCACGAGCTGCGCCGCCTCGAATCGGCCCTTGGCAAGGCCCGCGAAGAGACCCTGGAGATCCAGGAGCGGGCCGCCAAGGTCTTCATCGAGGCCGACGCATCGATCTTCTTCGCCCAGCTCCTGATGCTGGAAGACGACGGCCTTATCGAAGATCTGCGCAGCTCGATCGAAGGAGGGCTGAAGGCGGAATCAGCCTTGAAAGCGGTGATCGAGAAGTTCCGCACCCGCTTCCTCACTTCGCACGAGACGCAGCTGCGCGACCGCGCCGTCGACCTCCTCGACATCGGCATGAGGGTCCTCAGCCAACTCGAGGGCGGCCGCCGCCGCCGCGGCCTGGAGGAGCACAAGTTCATCCTCGTGTCGCGCGAGGTCATGCCCTCCGACCTGGTCCGCCTGCCGACCCAGAACCTCCTGGCCCTGATCTGCAGCGAAGGCGGCGCCACCTCGCACGCCGCCATCCTCGCACGCTCCCTCGGCATCCCCGCGATCATGGGCTTCGGCCGCGACCACCACATCGAAGAAGGCGACAGCTTGATCGTCGACGGCGACGAAGGGGTCATCTACCACCGCCCGAGCGAGCAGCGCCTGACCATCTACCGCGAGCGGCTGCACAGCCGCCGCGCCGAACTCGGCCACCCGCTGCTGAAAGAGCCCACCGTCACCGCCGACGGCACCCGCCTCTTCCTGCAGGGCAACGTATGCATGCTCGGCGACTTCAAGCATCTCGACCGCATCCACAACGACGGTGTCGGCCTCTACCGCTCCGAATTCATGTTCATGATCCACGAGAACTTCCCCTCGGAGAACGAGCAGTACCGCATCTACCGCAGCCTCGCCAAGCTCGCCGAGCCCAACCCCGTGGTCATCCGCGCCCTCGACATCGGCGGCGACAAGCCGCTGAAATACTTCGACCTCGGCAAGGAGCTCGATCCGATGCTCGGCTTCCGCTCCATCCGGGTCCTCCTCGACCACCCCGAGATCTTCCACCCCCACCTTCGCGCCATGCTTCGCGCCTCGCAGCGCGGCAACATCCGCATCCTCTTCCCGATGATCGCCCACGCCGAGGACATGATCGCCGTCCGCGCCGTCATCGACCGCTGCCTCCGCGACCTGCGAGAGACCTATGGCGAAAAGTTCGACATGCCCCAGATCGGCGCGATGATCGAAATGCCCAGCGCGGTGGCCCAGATCGACGCCATTCTCGACTATGTCGACTTCGTCAGCCTCGGCACCAACGACCTGGTCCAGTACACCTTCGCCGTCGACCGCGGCAACAGCCGCATCGATCGCTATTTCAAGCCGATGCACCCGGTCATCCTCGGCTATCTCGACAAGGTGTCGCGCGCTTGCGCCAAGCGCAAGAAGGGCCTCGGCGTCTGCGGCGAAATCGCTGGCAACGCGCAGTGGCTGCCGGTGCTCGCCGGCCTTGGGCTGCACAACCTCTCGATGCCGCCGCCGGTGATGCCGAAGGTGAAGATGATGGCCCACCGCATCGACCTGGCTGAGTGCCGCAAGCTGGCGCAGCGCTGCCTGAAGTGCCGCACCGAGGCGGAAGTGCGTCAGCAGATCGAGAAGTTCCACGAGAAGCTGCACAACAGCGAGAAGTGAGCCGCGCCGCCAACTCTTGACGGCTGAGCCGGAGGCTGCAGCGAATTTCCCGAAAACTCTGTCTGCCGCGGCGCAAGTCCTTGCAGCCTTGCTAGACTCGGCTATGCTAGGCGCCGCATCGGCAACAGTCGCCGAATGCCGCAATCTTTGCTGAACCGGGATCCGTCCAGGCAGCGGGAATAAGCACAATCGAAGAGATCCGGAGCATAGTTGATGTCCAATAAGTTGTTCATCGGCGGCCTCAGCTGGGGCACCACTGAAGACGGCCTGAGACAGGCCTTCGCGCCATACGGCGAAGTCACTGAAGCCAAAGTCATTCTGGACCGCGAAACCGGCCGCTCACGCGGCTTCGGCTTCGTCGCCTTCGCAAGTCACGAAGTCGCCCAGTCTGCCCTCGACAAAATGAACGGCGCCCTCATCGACGGGCGCCCTATCCGCATCAGCTTGGCTGAAACCCGCCCTGAAGGAGATCGCGGCCCGCGCCCCCCTCCACGCGACGGCTATCCCCCTCGCGACGGCGGCTTCCCTCCCCGCGACGGCGGCGGCTACAACCGCGGCCCAGGCGGCCCAGGCGGCTACCCCCCTCGTGAAGGCGGCTTCCCTCCCCGCGACGGCGGCGGCTACAACCGCGGCCCAGGCCCCGGAGCCCCCGGCGGCTACCCCCCTCGTGAAGGCGGCTTCCAGCCCCGCGATGGCGGCGGCTACAACCGCGGCCCCGGCCCCGGTGGCCCCGGCGGCTACCCTCCCCGTGAAGGAGGCTTCCAGCCCCGCGATGGCGGCGGCTACAACCGCGGCCCCGGCCCCGGTGGCCCCGGTGGCCCCGGCGGCCCTTCCCGCGGTCCCGGCGGTCCCGGCGGCTTCGGCGCCCCCCGCCCCGGCGGCTTCGGCGGCGGCCCCTCCCGCGGCCCCGGCGGCCCCGGCGGCTTTGGTGGCGGCTATGGCTCCCGCGGCGGTGACGACGACTTCCGCCCCGGCGCTTTTGATGCCCCGGCCGTCGACGAATGGAGCGATGACCGCCCCCGCCGCGAATATCGCGAACCAGTCGCCCACAAGGAAAACCCCAAGGACGAACGCTTCAAGGACGGCGCCGACGAAGCCGTGCTCAACACCAAGAAGCCTCGCCGCAAGAAGGACCATTGGGAGAAGGACGACGAGGACGACTACCGTTGATCCCCAGATGAACCTGAAAGCCGCCTTCGCCGGAAGGCGGCTTTTCCATGCCCTGGCGATCCGTCAGCCCCGACCCACTTGAATCCATCTATGCAGCATGAATGAATCCTCGGTCTACGCACCAGTGCAAAAAACAGTTGAGCGCCCTCGGCTTCACGCAAAGGGCGACCAAGAAACTTCAACCTCGATTCCGAAGTTGAAGCTGTGAGTCAGCCTTCAGTCTTGAATGTTAAATCTTTGATTTTGTTCGCGTTCTGTTGAATCTTGAATCGGATTCCCGAGCTGAGCCCCAGCTCAGCTTCGGAATCCAGGTTCAATCTTACTTCAGCCCCGCCGCGGCGATCAAGGCCGCGGCGGCGCCCTGGGCCGGCACCTTGCCGGTGAGAGCGTCGAGAATCTCGTTGGCGAGAACCTTGCCGAGCTGCACCCCTTCCTGGTCAAAGGAGTTGATGTTCCAGATCAGCCCCTGGAAGGCGATCTTGTTTTCGTAGAAGGCGAGCAGGGCCCCCATTGATTCGGGCGTCAATTTGCGCCCGATGATCAGGGAGTTCGGACGATTGCCAGGGAACTGTTTGTTCGGGTTGTCGCTGTTCTTGCCGCAGGCCAAAGCGAGGGATTGCGCCAGCAGGTTGGCGAGGAGCTTCTCCTGCGAACTCGAGCCCTTGACCTGGAGGTCGCCGCCGCGCTGCGCTTCGCGGAAGCCGATGAAGTCGCAGGTCACCACGGTCTCGGACTGGTGGATGAGCTGGTAGAAAGCATGCTGGCCGTTGGTGCCGGGTTCGCCCCAGACGATCGGGCCGGTGGCGAAGGGCACTGCGCGGCCGCGGCGGTCGATCCGCTTGCCGTTCGACTCCATGTCGCACTGCTGCAAGTGGGCGGCGAAACGCGACAAAGCTTGCGAATAGGGCAGCACCGCCAAGGTCGGGATGGCGAGGAAATCACGGTTCCAGATCCCGATCAGGGCGGCGAGAAGCGACAGGTTGCGGCGGCTCTCAGTCTCAAGGGCATTCAGATCCATCTTGCGCATGCCGCGCAAGAACTGGCGGAAATTATCGAGGCCGAGGCCAAAGCCGAGAATGACGCCGCCGACCATCGAAGAGACGCTGTAGCGCCCACCGATCGAATCGTACATGTAGAAGGCCTGCAGGTACTTCGCCGGGTTGTCCATCGGCGATCCCTTGCCGGTGACGCAGACAAAGTGCTTGGCGGGGTCGAGGCCTGCCTGGCGGAAGAGCGCCGCCACCAACTCCTCGTTGGTCAGGGTCTCAAGTGTGGAACCGGATTTCGACACGACGTTGACCAGGGTGCGCGACAAATCGAGACCGGCAAGAACTTCGTTGGCATCGTCGGGGTCGACGTTCGAGACGAAGTGAGCGCGGCGTCCAGAGGGCGCGTAGGCCTTCAAGGCAAGATAGATCGCCTTGGGACCGAGGTCGGAACCGCCGATGCCGATGTTGACCATATCGGTGAAAGTCTCGCCTTTGGCATTCGTGATCTTGCCGCTTTCGAGGGCGGCCAGGAAGGACTCAAGGCGGGAGAGCTCTTCGCGCGCAGCAGCGATCAGCGGAGCAGAATCGCCGTCGTGCTCGGGACAAGCGAGATCGGCGAAGACGTTGCGCATGGCGTGATGCATCACCTGGCGGTTCTCGCAGTCGTAGCCTTCAATGCGGTTCATCACGGCGCCGCCCATGACCTGACGCATCTGGGCCACGGCCTCGGTCTCGTCGGCAAGAGCTTGCAGAGCGCCTAGGATCTTGTCGTCGACCCGCTGGGTGGCATAGAGGAAGTCAAAGCCGGCGGCGCTGCTCTTCATCGCCGCGACGCGGCCGGCGTCCAGGACCTCAAGACGGCGCAGATCGGGAGCGGAAGGGACCAAGGAGCTGAGTTTGCTGTAGGCGGCAGTCTCATGAAGGCTGGGTCGGGACATGGCGGATCTCCTCTGAACGGGTTTCGACAAGTTCGCATCCAATATAAGCCAAGGTTGGCGGGACGGTGTAACTTCGCACCGTCATTGTCGTAAGCTATTACACTGATCCCTCCAACATCCCACCGGAGAAATGCATGTCTGCCTACAAACTTGCCCCGTTCTTCCTCTCCCTCGGCATCCTGGGCCAGAACCTCCTCGCCGAAGATGACGAACTGAAGCTCGACGATGAAGCCGCCGCACCGGCGCCCATCGCCGCCGCCGCGATCGACGCCCGCCCAGGTCAGATCATCGCCATTTTTGATCTGGCCAATGTCTCCGGCGAAATCCTCGCCGAACCCGGCCTCGGCGAAGTGATGAGCGGCGAAGCCTTCAGCGACAAACGGATGAGCTTCTTCACCCTGCTGTCGCGAATCCGCGCCTGCAAGGACGACACCCGGGTTAAATCCGTCGTCATCTATCCCAAAGGAGCCAGCCTCGGCAATGCCCAGATGACCGAGCTCGGCAGGCGCCTCGAAGAACTGCGCGCCGCCGGCAAAGACGTCGTCACCTGGTCCGACGGCATCTCCGGCGGCCAGCTCACCCTCGCAGCCGCCGGACGCCTGGTGCTGATGCCCGACGCGGAAGTCGAATACGCCGGCATCGTCGCCGAGAACCTGCACTTCAAAGGCCTGCTCGACAAGCTCGGCGTCCAGTTCGACGTCATCCACTGCGGCGACTACAAATCCGCCTTTGAGAACTTCTACCTCGACGCCCCCAGCGCCCCCGCACGTCGCCAGAGCGAAGCGCTCTATGGCTCTCTCTTCGGCCTGTCGGCGGAAAGCCTCGCCGCCCGCCGCCAGCTGAGCTGGCCGGAAATGCAGGACCTGGTCTCCACCGGCCTCTTCTCCGCCAAAGATGCGGTGAACCGCAAGCTCGCAGATGGACTCGCCTCGCACCAGGACTTCGTCGCCGACATGAAGAAGCGCTTCCCCGGCGCCCGTATTGTCAAAGACTACGGCGCCCCGAAAAAGACCGAACTCAAGCTCGACAATCTCACCGACATCCTCGGCTTCATGGGCCAGCTCGGCAAAGCCAAACCAGCAGACCCTCGTCCGGCACTCGCACTGGTCATCCTTAACGGCGAAATCAACGACGAGATGGGCGAACCCCTCCGGGCCCACCTCGTCCGCTGCGCCGCCGACCCGGCCATCCGCGGCATGGTGCTGCGCATCGACTCTCCTGGCGGCTCCGCCCTCGCCTCGGAAGCGATCTGCTCCGGCACCGCCTCCTTCAAGGCCGCAGGAAAGCCCTTCGTCGTCTCGATGGGCAACGTCGCCGCCTCCGGCGGCTATTACGCCGCCGTCTACGGCAGCCCTGTGTATGCCGAATCGACCACCATCACCGGCTCCATCGGCGTCGTCGGCGGCAAGCCGGTCTTCAAAGGCCTGATGGACAAGATCGGCGTCACTAGCCACTCTTGGAAATTGGGTGACCGCGCCGACTTGATGAGCCTCGAAAAACCCTTCGCCGCAGGCGACAAGGAGTTCCTCCTCGGCGTCTTCGACCGCATCTACGGCCGCTTCAAGGAACGTGTCCTGGATGGACGCCGTGGCAAGATCGCGCCGGAAAATATCGAGTCTCTCGCCGGCGGCCGGGTCTACACCGGCGCCCAGGCCCTCGAGCTCGGCCTCGTCGACAAGCTCGGCGGCCTCCGCGAAGCGATCAACGACGCCAGCGCTCAATGCGCTTTCGCCGGCGACTGGCGGGTCGACCTCTTCCCACGTCAAAGCAGCCTGATGGAAAAACTCCTCAAAGGCCCCGACCCGCGCGACCTCGATGAGGCCTGGCTCAGCGCCGACGCCCGGAAATTGCTCGCCGCCCAGCCCGGCATGCTGCGCGAATTCCAGCTACTCAAAAACGTCAACCCCGAACTCGCACGCAAACTCGCCACCGCCCTCGGCCAAGCCGCACTGATGGCCAAAGGCGAAGCCCTCCTCGTCGCCCCGCCCTGCGTTTTGTGAAATTCACGGAGACCCCCGAGATGAATAAGAAATTCACCCTGCTCAGCCTCAGCCTCGCCGCCGCCTCCTGCGCCTCCCCAAAGGACTATTCCGCCTACCATGAAGGAACTGGCCGCTACCGACTCTCCCAGAACGCCCTCGTCGGCCAGAATGCGCCTCCCCTTCCCGGCGCCGAAATCACCTGGTCTTCTTTCGGCAAGCGCCACGTCATCGTCAGCTTCCTCGCCACCTGGAACAGCACCAGCGCCGCCTGCGCCCGCCGCGCCGAAGCCCTCGCCGCCGCCCATCCCGAAACCATCGCCTGCATCCACGTCCTCAGCTCGGTCGACGCACGCCAAGCCGCTGCCTACGCCGCCAAACACGGCCTCAAATCCGCCCTTCTCGCCGACGCCGACGGCAGCTTCCGACAAGCCCTCGGCAACGATCTCTTCCCCGATGTCTACATAATCAAAAACGGCCAGATCGAAGGAGCTGACCTCAAAGAGGAGGAAATCGCCTCCGCCCTCGGATTCTAAAGTCCCTCCAGACTGAAAAACACGCCCTTTGAACTTTATTTATCTACGACCAATCCATTGGTTACAAGATCCTCGACGACAATCTATTTCGCGAATTCGTACAAGCACCCCCTTGCACCAAACTACGAATCGCGATATCTTTTCTCGCTTTCCCTCAGCCGTCGCTCCCTCCCCACATGGCGACACTCCAGGCTCAGGATGTAGCAGCCCCGTTCCCTCACAGGAGCGGGGCTTTCCCATTCTCTCCACAATGAATGACTAGTCCGTCAGGTGTCGCCCCCGATCACCGATTTAACTTTAAAACCGCTATTGAGCAACCCAAAAGCATAAAGCGGCCGGCAAGGAGCGCTTCGGCACCTGGTTCTCCGGCGGCTACCAGTCGCGCCTGCTGAGCCCTGCGCATCGCCATCAGCCCACTTCGTCGACCCCGAAGCGGGTCGATAGATTTTAGCCCGGGGTCGCGCCGCATCGGCGCTACCCCGGGAAATCGGCCGAGACCGAGGTTCCGGCCAAGCTCTGCGCCTTTGTGCAGCAAAAACTCGAGGAGCTTTGCGTCGGACGCAGCCTCCGCTACGCCGTGCGAAAACACTGCCTGGAGCAGAAGATCGACCCGAACGGCGACGAGGCCGACACGATTTTGCGAGGTCTGCAACAAGCCTTTCTCAAGGCCCACGCCATCGGCAGTGAAGCCGAGGTGCGCCGCGCCATCGCCGCCCTGGATGCGCGACACAGCCGCTTGAAGAAGCGCCTCTATCGCCTCCCC
>JBDKFG010000099.1:0-13056 GCA_039798785.1 Verrucomicrobiota bacterium
TCCGCTCTAAATTAGTGGCCAACTTTCTTGATTGCAGAATGTTATGATTATGAGACACGGCATGTATCATGTGAAGCGGGAAACATCTAAAAACCGCAGTTGAAAGGTTCAAAGGTTGCAAGGTTTAGCTAGAACAGCAATAGGTTATGATATCCAAAGGACTCTTGGCAAAGTTCTGGCCCCTCAAGTCTTTCTGGCCGCAAAAATTCATTGCTTGTTATTCTTGTTCAATTGTTTGCGTTTCAACCTTCCAACCTTTCAACCCGGCTCCGCTGCTCTACTGCGGTTTTTAGGTTCATTTGAGCTTGGAAGATGATGCCTGCCAGATTCACTGGAGATCATTCGCTACAACCTGCTCCGCCAAGCCCCCCCTGAGTTCACTAATACAGACCGAATTCCATTGCCGCAGTCTAGGCTTTCAGGAGGCCAGGCCATATATTGCGGTGTCATAAACTTGGGAGGTCACCATGTCGGATCTGATTCCCGGAATCCTCGCCGGCACTTATCACCGCAACCTGGACGCCGCCGGATGGCGAAAGATCGAGGAGCTCGATCCCGAGGCAAGGTTCAGCGCCAACGGCACCCTGGTGGTCGACACGGGCAAATACACCGGGCGCTCTCCTAAAGATAAATACATCGTCCATCAGGGCGCAGCAATCCCGGAGGCCTGGTGGGGAGAAGTCAACCAGGCGATTTCGCCGGAGCTTGCGGCCGAACTTCGACGCCGGGTCTGCAGGCATCTCAGCGGCCGCGAGCTTTATGTCCAGGACGGCTTTGCCGGAGCGGCACCGGCGCATCGGCTGGCGGTGAGGACCGTCGCAGCCAAGCCCTGGCAGGCCCATTTCATGCACAACATGCTGATTCGTCCCGACGCGGCCGAGCTGGCCGCCTTTTCGCCGCAGCTGAAGATCCTCAATGCCGCCGGACTGGTGGTGGACGACTGGAAGGAGCTCGGCTTGCGTTCGTCGACTTTCATCGTCTTGGATCTCGAAGCGATGGAGATTCTCATCGGCGGCACTTGGTACACCGGCGAGATGAAGAAGGGGGTCTTCACGGTGATGAACTGGCTCCTGCCTCGGCGCGGCGTCCTCTCGATGCACTGTTCCGCCAACCTCGGGGTGGACGGCTCCTGCGCCCTTTTCTTCGGCCTTTCGGGAACCGGCAAGACCACCCTGAGTGCCGATCCGGACAGGCTGCTGATCGGCGATGACGAGCATGGCTGGGACGACGAAGGGATCTTCAACATCGAAGGCGGCTGCTACGCCAAGTGCATCCATCTCGATCCCGGGAAGGAGCCGGAGATCTTCCAGGCCATCCGACCCGGCGCCATCCTGGAAAACGTCATCCTGAAACCAGGCGGCGAACCCGATTATGATGACGCCTCTCGGACCGAAAACACCCGTGTCAGCTATCCGATAGATTTCATCCCCAATATCGCCACATCCTCGCGCGGCCAACATCCTCGCCAGATCATCTTCCTCACTTGTGATGCCTTCGGGGTCCTGCCTCCGGTGTCCCGCCTTGAAGAGAGCCAGATCCGCCAGTACTTCCTTTCTGGATACACGGCAAAGGTGGCCGGAACCGAACGCGGCATCACCGAGCCTCAAGCCACCTTCTCTCCTTGCTTCGGCGGCCCCTTCCTGCCCTTGCCCCCGACCCGTTACGCCGATCTCCTGATCGACAAGATCCAGCGTCACGGCGCCAGCGTCTGGCTGGTCAACACCGGCTGGAGCGGCGGGCCCTGCGGCGTCGGTCAGCGGATGCCGATCCCGCTCACCCGGCGCCTGGTCGGCGGGATCCTTTCTGGAGAGATGGACAAGGCGGAATTCCGCCAGGCCGCCGCTCTCGGGCTGAGGATTCCCGCGGCCTTGGCAGGCGTAGACAGCCGGGTCCTCGAACCCCGCAACACCTGGGCCGATCCTCTCGCCTACGACGCCGCCGCCAATCGCCTCGCGACGATGTTCGCGGCCAACGCCGCCGCCACGCGCTCCGGCTGTTTCGGCGTCAGCGGCGGCGGCTGATGAGGAAAGCCCTCTCCAGAATCCTGTTGGTGGCCACCGCAATTGCGGGTCTGGCCTTCTTGGCGCTGTCCCTCCCGGCGAAGCTGTCCCTCGACCGCTCCTTTGATCCCTCGGTGATCGCGATGCCTAGTCTCAAACAGAGTCAGATGGTGCGGGGGACTTACCATGCCGATATTGACCTCTACTTGCTTGAGTACCGGGATCCTCAGGTCCAGCGGAAACTCGCAATCCTGGATTCGGATCTCCGAAAAAGCTTCTGGAAACCCTTGGGGCCTGGCCAGGGATTTGAGCAGCGCTACATCCACGAGAACCAGGACCTGATCGGCTTTTCGGCGACGGAAGACGGGGTCGCGATCTTTTTCAGCCGCAGATCCAACAGCTTGAAGAATGCCTTGAAACTGTGGCGGGATTTCCACGTGCCGTAATTGCCGCTGAGTGAGTGCAGCGTTGCATCTTCCCTGCGACTTGCCAAGTCCGGCTGGTCAAGTAGTATCCTCGGCGCACAATCCACCCCCTAATATTCTCTGTGAATCCACCACCACTGACACGCCGCGACGGCCTGCTGATCATCTCCTTTTGGCTCTGCCTTTGGGCGATCCGTTTTTTTGCGCCGGCCGACTGGTGCGACCTGAACCAGCAGGAGCGGCAAGCCGCCTACGTCCTTGATCTCCTGGTCAACGGAGAGTGGATCTGCCAGGAAAACTGCCAAGGGATCCTGGCAGGAAAGCCGCCTTTGTACACCTGGCTCTCAGCCCTGGCATCTCTGATTTTTTGCGGCGGACAGCTTACTTGGTTCAGCCTGACTTTGCCCGCCAGTGTGGCCGTACTGGGCACCGCCCTCCTGATCTGGCGATGGCTCGGCAGCGAAGTGTCGCCGCGTGCCGGCTGGCTCGGCGCCATGATCTTCCTCTGCCTGCCGATGAGCAGCAAGATGATCCTTCTCGGACGCATCGACCCCCTACTATGCTTCTTCGTCTTCGCCTGCTTCGTCACCATCCACCGGGCGCTTTTCCGCGGCGGCTCTTGGATTATCTTCTGGGCGACGGCCACCCTCGGCTTCTTCGCCAAAGGACCGATCTGCCTGGCACTCGGAGGCTGTTGCGTCATCAGCTGGTTCTGGGAGAAGCGCCACCACGCCGCCGAATGCCCGCCCGCCCCCGCCTGGATCCCCCAAGTCGCCGGTCTCTGCGGCGTCTTTGCCCTTGCCGGCCTGTGGTTCCTTGTCGCCCGGGAACACATCGGCCCAGCCTTCACCCAACGGGTCATCGAAGGCGAACTCAAAGGCCACTTCCTCGGCGGTGCAGACGATGTCTACACATGGGACGAACTGCTGTGGAACAAGACCAAGCCATGCTTCTTCATCCTCAGCCGCAGCGCTCCCTGGAGCCTCATGGCGCTGTGGATGCTCTACCGCCACTTCAAATTCCCGAGCATCGAGTCCCGGCGGCGCCAGGCCAGCTCCGCCCTCGCTGCCGCCTGGATCGGCGGCACTCTGGTCTTCACCCTCGCCATGCACCGCCGTCCGGACATCATCTATCCGGTGATGCCCTTTGTCGCCGCCTTCGCCGGAATCGCCCTCGACGATCTCCTGAAGGGAAGCTGGCGACGCCTCGACCGTACCGCCGCAGCACTGATTTTATCCTTCCTCGTCCTTGCCGGCGTCGCAGTCGAACGCTGGATCATCCGCCCCGCCGGCTCGAAAGACGTGAGGCGGACCAGTGCAATCGAAGGACTCGCGAAACACTTGCGCCAGCAATTCCCCGACGGTCTGCCGGAATGGCGTCAGAGCTGGAACACGCCCTTCGGACTGCAGATTTGCTTCAACACCCACACCCAGCATCTGCCCTCAGCCCGACTTGCCGACTTCCTGAAGGCTCATCCCTCCGGCCTTGCCATGGTTCACGAAAACGACGAAGCTTCCTTCCTTGATGCCGCCGGCCGGCTCGGACTGGAGCTGGAGAAAATCAGCTTCAGCACGAGCAATCCATCACTGAAGGGCGAATCCCTGAAGATCTACCGCATAGCGGCGAAGAAACCGTGAACAACAACTTGCGTTACCGCCCTGAAATCGACGGACTGCGCGCCTTGGCGGTGCTGGGGGTCCTGCTGTATCATCTCAACCCTTCGTGGCTGCCGGGCGGCTATCTCGGGGTCGACATCTTCTTCGTCATCTCCGGCTTCCTGATCACTTCGATCTTGGTCAAGGGCTGGCAGAGCGGTGATTTCACCTACAGGCAGTTCTATCTCCGCCGGGCTCGCCGGATCCTCCCGGCGATGCTGGTCGTGACTGCGCTCACCGCCTTCGCTTCCTACTTCATCCTCTTCCCCGACGAGATGAAAAGCGCGGCGAGAGCCTGCCGCCAGGCGCTGCTCTGCTGCTCGAATTACTATTTCGCCAAGGGCGACGGCTACTTCGATCCGGGTGCCGAGCTCAACCCTTTCCTGCACACCTGGTCCCTCGGGGTCGAGGAGCAGTTCTATTTTGTTTTCCCCGTGCTTGGGATATTCGCCTTTCGCCGCGGCTGGCTGAAGGCCCGCTGGATCGGACTCTTCGTGCTGATCGGCTTGATCGGAGCCTCCCTGCTCACTCATTTCCGCCCCACCTACGCCTTCTTTTCCCTGGAGAGCCGTGCCTGGGAGCTCGCCTGCGGTTCCTGGCTGGCGGTGGCGAGTTCCCGAGGCAGCACCCTGGCCTGGCTGCAGAGCCGGGGCGCCGCCGCTTCCGGCCTGCTGCTGATGCTGAGCTCCTTGATCTTCCTGGGACGGAATCCCTCCACCCCAGCTCCGGCGGCAATCATCCCCGTCCTCGGAGCGGCCCTCTTCATCGCCGGCCGCAGCGGCGGAGAAGGCTCCCCGCTCTTCCGCCTCTTCACCGCAGCGCCAGTTCTTTATCTGGGCCGCATCTCCTACGTCCTCTATCTGGTGCACTGGCCTCTCATCGTCTTGTGCAAAGCTCATTTCGGCGCGCTGGACACGACGGAGCTGGCGCTGCTCGCCGTCGTCTCGATCATCCTCGCCGCGATTCTCCATCACCTCCTCGAAGACCCCCTGCGGCGAGGCAGGCTCCTGTCATCCTCTGCCGCCTTCCTCGGGAGCCTGGCGCTGGCCTCTCTGATCCTCTTCGCCGCCAGCCAGACTGCGGTCAGCCGAAAAGGCCTGGTCAATCAACGCATCGTCAGCTCCTACGACGAAATCCTCCCTGAACTCGGCAAGAAATCCTTCTGGTCGTCCGAGACAAAACCCCTGAAGCTTGGCGACAGCCGCCAGAAAGCAAGCCTAGCGATCTGGGGCGACAGCCATGCCCAGATGCTTTTGAAGGGACTCCATCCCAGCTTGAAAGAACAGGGCCTGGCCCTCGAGGCCTGGATCTCCGGCGGCTGCCTCCCGGTGCCAGGATTGAAAAGCAAAGACGACTCGGAAATCTTGAACCAGCGAGCCCTCGAGGCGATTTCCCGTCCGGATATCCGCCAGGTGATCATCGCCGCCCGATGGACGCTCTACCTCAAGGGCGGATTTGATTTGAAGCAGCCACGACCGCCTCGACCCAGCCTTTCCGGAATCACCGACAGCGTCGAGGCTGCCGCCGCTCTCGAGCTTCGCCTTGGACAGCTGATCGACCGTCTTCAATATCAAGGTAAAAAAGTCTACCTCGTCTATCCTGTGCCGGAAAGCGGTGCGCCGGTGGCTGCGGATCTGGTGAGGCGAGATCTCCGGGCCGAGTCGATTACGGACCTTTCTTCCCCTGAAGCTGCGGCGAACTATCCCAGACGTCAGGATCTTACCCTGGCCTTGCTCGACCGCCTCTGCGCCACTCGCCCCGCCCTCATCCCCCTTCGCGCCGAAAGCGTCCTGCTCAGCACCTCTGGCCTGAAGCTCAGCCAAGGCCGAGTCGCCCTTTACGTCGATGACAACCACCTGAGCTGCCGCGGCGCGGAAATCCTCATTCGCAGCTGGCACAGGGAGCTGCAAAAACTGAATACCTCACACCCGAATTAATCATCGAGAATTCAATGACTAGCGATAGCAAGACCCGCGAATCGATCTTCGAAAAATCTGTCGATCTGGTTGAACTTTCCAGCGGTGAACGTGATGGAGACAAAGTCCGGTACAGGATAAGGATCGACGGAAAGAGCTATGAATGCTATTTCTCATGCGCCAGTCTGCGGCTGAATGCCGATGCCGAGGCCGCCATGTGTCTGACCGGTTTGGCAGCGATGAGCACCGTAGGCGCCGTGCGAGTTTCGGGAGAAGCCTCGCCGGTTTTCCTGAAAAACCTGACTCGGATCACGGAAATCTTCAGCTCCTGGTTTCCTCGCTACCATCGTGTCGAGTACAGCGCCGTCTCAGTCAGGAGCCAGCCGCGCCAAGGACGGCGCATCGGTGCATTTTTCACCGGCGGCGTCGACTCCTTCTACACCTTCCTCAAACATCGCGATGAAATTACCGACCTGATCTTTGTCCACGGCTATGATGTCGATCTCGACGATCTTCCGCGTCGCCACTCTGTCAGTGCCATGGGGCGAGCCATCGCCAAGGAAAGCGGGGTGAACTTCCTTGAACTGGAAACCGACGCCATCCGCATTTTCCGCGACTTTGGCCGCTGGGGCCAGCATGCACATGGTTTCGGATTGGCCAGCGCGGCCCGGCACCTCGCGGATGAATTCCAGCGGATCTACATCCCTTCCACATTCAGCCATCAGGACCTGGTCCCGTGGGCGTCCCACCCCGATACCGACCGTCTCTTCGGCGATGAAACCCTCGAGCTGATCCACGACGGCCTGGAGGCTGATCGTAGCGCCAAGGTACGTGCCATCGTCGAAGACGATTTGGCATTGCGCCATCTCCGAGTCTGCTGGACGCGCGTCGAAGGCCACTACAACTGCGGACGTTGCGAGAAATGCCTCCGGACGATGACGGCCCTGCAGGCCTTCCAGGCCCTCCACCGCTGCTCCACCTTCGAAAAGGAACTGCAACCGCAAACCATTCTCGACCTAGTGATTTACGACGACTCACAACGGACCTTCGCCCGCGACAATTTGAAGCTTCTTGAAAGTTGCGGCCAGAATAACAGCCCTCAAGCACAAGCTTGGCGAAAGATCCTCTCCCGTTCCAAAGCTGCCAACATCTTCAGGCTTTCCCTCAAAAAAATCACCAAAAAACTGAAGCGCTTGAAAAAGAAACTGGGGCATTGAGGATCACCGATCCCCTTCTCGAATCTCCCTCCACCAGCGTTGACAGAGGCTGCTTCCATGCCAATGTCGAAAGACTCATCTTACTTGGAATTGCGCATGAAAATCTACACCTTGTCCTATAGCGAAGAGACCTTTCCCAATTGGGCCAACCTCGGCGACGACATCCAGTCGATCGCCGCCGCCCGGCTCCTGCCGCGAGTGGACGGCCATATCTCACGCGAGCACCTGCAAGATCCGGTCGAGCCCGGCATCCTGTCGATGAACGGCTTCTTCATGGGCGAAGGACAATGGCCGCCCCACCCCTCCATCGAGCCTCTGTTCTTCGCCTTCCACGTCACTCCCAGCTCGGCGAAGAAGATCTTCTCGCCCGAGGGCGTTGCTTATCTGAAAAAGCACCAACCAATCGGCTGCCGCGACCGCGGCACCCTCAAGCTGATGCAGGATCATGGCATCGAAGCCTTCTACAGCAAATGCGTGACCTTGACCCTGCCGCGCCGGGAAAGCGAGCCGAAAAACGGCCGTATCTACATGGTCGGCTTGAGCGAAGGCGCCAAAAGCACCGTCCCCCGCGCCATCCGCAAACAAGCCGTCACCGTCGACCAGGCCAAACTCCGCGTCCCGGATCTCGGCCACGCTTTGAAAGCGCAGATTTCTCAACATTTGCTCGACACCTACCGTCGAACCGCCTCGCTGGTGATCACCTCGAAGATCCACGCCGCGATGCCCTGTATCGCCATGGGCATCCCCGTCGTCTTCCTCTACGACAAATCGAGGGAGGACGACTATCGCGTCAGCATCATCCAGGATCTCATCGGCATCCAATACGTCGGCGAATCGAAGATCGACCGCCTCTTGATCAACCAGATGAGACAAGGCAAGATCGACTGGTCACCCAAAGCGGCTGACATCGAAGCTGAAAAGCTCAAGATCAAGACAGCCTATCTCGAGGCGTTTGAGCGAGCCGCCGCCCGCTTCCTCGCCCGCGGCTGAGAAATTCGATGCGCAGAAAACCCGAGGCTCAAGCCTCGGGTTTTCTGCGCCGGAAGAACGACAGGAGATAGCGGCGCATCATATCGAATCGCAGGAGGCTCGCAGGTGACAGCCGCAGCGCCGCCAAGTACTCGCCCCTCCCCTCCGCCGGGAATCCGTTTTTGAAGAGAATCCGAGCTAGGGATAAATGGCGCTGAGAGAGATAGCGGGGCTTCCTTCCGAGAAGCGAGGGCGGGACATGAGCCGGATCGAAGATCGCCTCTGCCGCCCGGACATTGTAGAGCCGCTGTTTTTCGACATTGGTGCGTAGACTGCCGGCATGATGATAGACCCGGCACAGAGGAATCTCGCTGGTGATAGGGCTGTGTTTGAGCAAGAGACGGGAGAAATAGGAAAGGTCCTCCGCTGCCCTCAGATCCTCCGGGAAACCGACGCTGCGGGCCACTTGGGTTCGCAGGATCAGATAACCGGTCTGCAGCGAGGCGTCTTTGTCGAGATACATCAGAAAACGCTCCTCGCCGCTGGCTGGCAAGGGCTTGGTGATCTGGGATTTTTCGCGTCCGTCCTCGTGGCGGCTCACCGAAGAGGCGATGAGGAAGTCCGCCCGGCTCTCCTGGAGCAGCCGCAAGCATGGCTGCAAGGCCCCGGGCAACAGCTCGTCATCCGCGTCAAGCATCAGGCAGAATTCGCCACGCGCCAAGGCCAATCCCTGGTTGCGCGCCTTGGCCGGGCCGCCATTGACTTGCCGAAAATAGCGAAAACGAGGTTCATCATGCCATTGCCGGACAATGGATTCCGTCTGATCGGTCGAGCCGTCATCGACGATCAAAAGCTCAGCATCCTCCGGCAGCTGACTGAGCACAGAGCCGACCGAACGAGGCAGGAAATGCCCGTAATTGTATGCAGGAATGATCACCGAAAGAAGCATGCTTGCCCTGAGTGCGCTTTAAATTTCGATTAGAGCCGGCCGTCGACCTCTTCGGCCGGCAGGATCGACTTGACGTCATAGACCACCGCGCCGGGCTTGCCGAAGGCGCGGACGCCGGCGGCGCCAAGCTCGCGGAAAGCCTGGTGGCCGACGGCGAGGATGACGGCGTCGTAGGTGCCGGCTTGGGGCGAGGAGCTCAAGTCGAGACCGTATTCGTGATTGACCTCGCCTGCATCGGCCCAGGGGTCGTGGAGATCGACTTCGGCGCCGAACTCGCGCAGCTCGGCGACGATGTCGATGACGCGGGTGTTGCGGATGTCCGGGCAGTTCTCCTTGAAAGTCAGGCCGAGGATCAGGATGCGGGCCCCTTGCACGTGCAGTCGGTTCTTCAGCATCAGCTTGACCACTTGCGAGGCGACGTAGGCCCCCATGCCGTCGTTGATGCGTCGGCCGGCGAGGATGACTTCGGGATGATAGCCGAGGAGCTGCGCCTTGTAGGTCAGGTAGTAGGGGTCGACGCTGATGCAGTGGCCGCCGACCAGGCCAGGACGGAAGGGCATGAAGTTCCACTTCGTGCCGGCGGCTTCGAGGACTTCCAAGGTGTCGATGCCGATCCGGTTGAAGATAAGGGCCAACTCGTTGACCAGGGCGATGTTGAGGTCTCGCTGAGTGTTTTCGATCACTTTTGCGGCTTCCGCGACCTTCAGGGAGGAGGCCTTGTGGGTGCCGGCGCGGATGATGCGACGATAGAGCGAGTCGACCACCTCGGCGGCTTCGGGCGTCGAGCCCGAGGTGACTTTCTTGATGTCGGGCAGGCGATGCTGTTTGTCGCCGGGATTAATCCGTTCGGGCGAATAGCCGCAGGAGAAGTCCCGGTTGAACTTGAAGCCGGAGAACCTCTCGAGGACCGGGACGCAGACTTCCTCGGTGCAGCCGGGGTAGACGGTGGATTCGTAGATCACCAGGTCGCCGTTCTTGAGTACTTTGCCGATGGTTTCGGAAGCCTTGCGCAGCGGCGTGAAGTCGGGCTGGCAGGCGGCGTCGACCGGGGTCGGCACGGTGACGATGAAGACATTGCAGGTCGCGAGCTCGGCGGGGTCACAGGTGAAGGACAGAAACGGCGAATGCAGCAGTTCCTCCGCGCTGACCTCCAAGGTGTGATCCAGACCTTGGCGAAGCTCTTCTACGCGGGCGGCGCGGATGTCAAAACCAAGGACTGGTAGATGTTTGCCGAACTCAACCGCAAGAGGCAACCCGACGTAGCCGAGGCCGATGACAGCGAGTTTTCTATCGAGTGGCGCAGACGTGATGCCCATGATGCCGGTGCCTCATAAGTTGATGTTGCGATAATGGTCAGCCTGCGGCAAAAAGCAAGCTGATCAGAAAGGAAGGACTCGACATCCGGCGGCGTGACATAAAATCCCGGCGCACGGCCTTCCCGAACCGCGCATGCCGATTACCTTACGCGACCATGTCCAGCCCCACGCCCATATCGGCCGAAACCAGCACCCGCGACAGCTTCCTGCGCCTGCTGGTCTTCTGTCTTCGCCCCCGCCTCAAGCTGGTGGCGATCGCCTTCCTGCTGATCATGCTGTTCAACTTCGTCGAACTCGCCTTGCCCAAGGTGCTTGATCTGTATGTCAAGTCCTTCGAGCCGACGGTGAAGATCGAGCTCTTCGGCTTCGAAATGGATTGGATCCGGCATGCGGAGGGCAAGGCACTGATCCTGCCCGGAGCCTTGCTGCTGGTCGCCGTCGTCCGCTGGGGCCTGGCTTACACCCGCGCCTATTGGCAGGGACGCCTGTCGCAACATTGCCTGATGGCGGTCCGCCGCCGCATCTACGACCGGGCGCAACGGTTCAACTTCGATTATCACGACCGCCGCCACTCCGGCACCCTGATCGCCAACCTGGTCGAGGACGTCCGCTTCACCACGGTCTTCTTTGAGAACTCTCTTTTCGTCCTGGTTGAGACCGTCCTCTGCATCATCTTCATCCACGGCTTCATTTTCGTCCATTGCTGGCAGGCCGGCCTCGCCTGTCTGCTGTGCATGAGCCTGAGCCTTCTTTTCGCCACCCGCCTCTGGAGGCACAACCTGCCGCTTTTCCAGAAAACCAAGGAGAATTTCGCGCAGATGGTGAGCTCCTTCACCGAGAACATGGAGGGCCAGCTCGTGGTCAGGGCCTATGGACGCCGCGAAGCTCAGGAAAAGGCCTATGTCAAGGTGGTCAAGGATCTCCAGGATTCGGCCTTGCGCGAAGTCCATTGGCAGATCCTGTCGCACCAGATCATCGGCTGGGGCGCCTGCATCTGCTTCGCCGCAGCGATTTCGACCTATATCTGGGTCTGCCGCAGCACCGGTGTCGCTCCGGCCGGCTCGACCATCCTGATGATCACCTCGGCCTTGATCATCCACCTCGCCAAGGCACGTCAATTCATGGGCGGAATGGACAACCTGATGCGCTTCCTGGTCACGGCGCGCCGCCTCGATGACTTCTTCCGCGACCAGCGCGACGAATATGAAGATCCCGCCGCCCAGTCGCTGCCAGCTCTGGATATGCGCGAACTCCGCTTCGACCAAGTGTCCTTCGCCTACGGTGCCCGCGATCCGGTCATCCGCTCCCTCAGCTTCAGCTTGCGCCAAGGACACATCCTCGGTGTCATCGGTGGCACCGGCGCCGGCAAATCGACGCTGGCGCAACTCGCGGCGGGCTTCTACACCCCGATCTCCGGAAGGGTCAGCATCGATGGCAAACCCCTCGGCGATTACCACCGCATCCAGCTCCGCCGCAGCATCGCCATCGTCTTCCAGGAGACCTTTCTCTTCGCCGGAAGCGTCGCCGACAACATCGCCTTCGGCAATCCCGGCGCCAAGCCGGAGGAGATCGCCGAAGCCGCCCGCCTCGCCTGCGCCGAGGAGTTCATCTCGCAATTGCCCGAAGGCTACGCCGCCGAAATCGGCGAAAAAGGCGTCAGCCTCTCTGGCGGCCAACGCCAGCGCCTCGGCATCGCCCGCGCCCTTTTGCGCCGTCCGCGACTCCTCATCCTCGACGCCTGCACCTCGGCTCTCGACAACCGCACCGAGGCGAAAATCCTCAGCAATTTGCGCCAATTGCAGGGCGTCACCGTCCTGCTCATCACCCATCGCGCCGAAGCCCTGGAACTGGCCGACGAAGTCCTGGTGATGGATGACGGCATCCTGATCGAACAAGGAAGCCCGGCCGAGCTCAAGTCACGAGCCGGATCGAGATTCCGCGCGGTGCTGGGACATCATGGGACGATTTGAGGTGCAGGGAGTGGTGGCGTTTAGGTGCATTTGCTCACTTAAGGACAATATAAATCAAATAACAAATAGCAGGATGGGCTTTAGACTTTGTTAATGAGTAATGGTTTTAATATTGACTTTGTCAACGTAGCATAAAGCTTCCGAAGAAGGGGCTATAATATTATTTGTAAATCAATTTTACATGTGGCTCAATTAATTTGTAGATCGATTTAAATTTTTTCGATGAGAATTCGTTTGAATTGTAGTGTCTTTGTGAGTGTAAGTCGTAGATGTCAAGTGATGGCGCATCATCAGTTATAAAACTTGGTTTTTCATCATTTTTATCACTTATTATATCTTTTATTTTATGCTGAATTTCAGAGTTATTTATAGTTGACGAGTATTCATTTTCTTTGTTTCTATAAATGTTGATATTGAGAGTGATTTTTCCATCAGTATAAAAATTTACAACCCAACTTACAAGTGGGCAACTAAAGCCGCTGTGATAATTAATTCTCATCGCAATGTTTGCTGGGATTGAATTAAGGACTTGACATGAGTCCGAAATCCGGAGTGATTTAGGGTACATTACAACTCCGGGACCCCGACCGCTTGCCGGATCAGGCGCTGCTTTTTGGTGATGTCGTAGCTGAAAGAATT
>JBDKFG010000100.1:0-12382 GCA_039798785.1 Verrucomicrobiota bacterium
AGGGCTGACTCCTCAAGTGGCGTGTTTGTCTTTGCTTACAAACAACTTGCCATGAGTCAGCCCTTCTTCATCCGGATTCGGCTTCGGAATCCAGGTTCAACCCCAGGACCGGGAATGAACTCATTCAATCAGCTTCTTGATCAATCCATTTCAGAGTCGCACATACTGGCGACTGTCAAAGCCTTTTTGGTGTCCTGCCAGTGGCAGATTGAAGTGAACGAAAAACTGATCTCCATTCCGGAAAACTGTGAGATCAAGGTCTTGACTCGAGCCTACATTTCGGCGGGCGAAGGGGTTTTTCTAGGGGACCATTTCGAATCCGTAGTGATCTTGGGCTCCCCGCCGGATCAGCCAGCTTCTGCTGAATTGGGCTATCTCAGACTCTACTTCAACTTGCAGGGCCAGTTTGTTTCAGAAGACCGCTGGCAGCAAGGCGAGTCCTCTATGAGATTGGGCATTCAAACTCGTTAAACCGCGACCCAAAGCATGGAGCTTCCATGACCAATCATTTCCGAGCTTACATCCTCTTGATCGGCATTGCCATCCTCTCCTCTTGTCAATCCAGCTTTAGATTGGATCAATCTCAATGGAGCCCCTGCAAAATCCTGATTGAAAAAGAAACTCAGGAATCCCTGACTCTGGATGGCGTTCACCTCTCTTCGGATGAATCCAAAATCAGCTTTCTCGACAGCTCTGGGAGAAGTTGTTTTGCCTCTATCCATTCAGACGGTCGCATTCTTCTTTGTTGGGGTTACTGCGGGAAGGAAGGCCTGGAGATCAATCGAGAGGGCCATGTCTTGCGGCGTTGGCGGGATTGGGATCTGAACAGCCCCTCACCTCCCCACTCAAATAATCAACGAGATCCCTCATGCGGAAAACCGCACGTACGGTGGTGTGGGAGGGTTGTCGGGCGCAATCCCGGCAGCTCGACCCAATCAAACTTGAGATCAACACGACGAACTCGTGACTCTCGAGATTCAGTGAGGTTTAGAAATTGATGCGAGCGAAGAAAAAAATAAAACCGAGGTGGGGCTAGCGCGGGAGCTCACTGCAGGGGCGAGAGGAGGCGCGACAGGCGGACGGCGAGGCGGGCGAGCCAGGTGCTCATCAGGCGGGAGGGGGAGCCGACGGCCTGGGAGCGGTTGAAGTCCTGGCGGAGCATCTTGTCGACTGCGGCGGCGGCCTCGCGGTCGTGCAGGACGGCGGTGATTTCGAAGTTGATCCGGAAGGAGCGGTTGTCCATGTTGGCGGTGCCGATGAAGGCGAGGTCGTCGTCGACAAGTACCACCTTTTGGTGCATGAAGCCATCCTTCCAGCGCCAGAAGCGGACGCCGGCGCGGCCCGCCTCTTCGAAATAGGAGTAGGCGCTGAGGCGGACGAGGGGGTTGTCGGAGCGGCTGGGGATGAGGACGCGGACTTCGACGCCTCGGAGGGCGGCGAGCTGGAGGGCGTGGAGGATGTCGTTTTCCGGGACGAAGTAGGGGCAGGCGATCCACAGGCGTTTGCGAGCTCTGGCGATGGCCTGACCGAAGAGGAGCGAGCAGCTTTCGAGTTCGTCGGCGGGGCCGGTGGCGATGATCAGCGCTTCGCCGCCCGAACCTGCGGACGGGGGCGGGCAGGTCCAGTCGCGCTGCGGCAGGCGGCCGGTGATCCAATGCCAGTCTTCGGCGAAGGCGAGTTGGAGGGCCTTGACTGCGGGGCCTTCGATTTCGAGATGGGTGTCGCGCCAGGGCGACAGGGCGGGGACGAGGCCGAGGTATTCATCGCCGACGTTAAGACCGCCGACGAAGCCGATGCGGCCGTCGACGACGACGATTTTGCGATGGTTGCGGAAGTTGATCTGGTAGCGGATGGTGCCGAACTTCTTGGTCCGGAAGAATTCCGCTTCGGCGCCGGCGAGGCGGAGGGATTTCAGATAGGATTCAGGCAGGCCGGCGGAGCCGATGCGGTCGGCGATGAAGAGCACTTCGACACCTTGTTTCGCCTTGCGTTCGAGGAGTTCGCGGAGGCGGTTTCCCAGGCCGTCGTTCTGGACGGTGTAATACTGGACCAGGACGCTGGTCTGGGCGGCTTCGATGGCGGCGAAGATGGCGGCGAAGGTGGCCTCGCCGTCGATCAGCAGTTTTGTTCGGTTGCCATGGGTGAAGGGGAGTCGAGCGAGCCGTTCGAAGGCGGTGAGTTCTGGAGCGCGGGATTCGATCCGCCAGTCGCCGAGGTCTTCGCGGAGCTGCCGGGCGCGGTCGTGTATGCGCTCCTTGCCTTTGCGGAGGGCGCGGACATAGCCGATGAAGCGGCGGCTGCCGAAAATCAAGTAGCAAGGGATGCTGAGCATCGGCATCATCACCAGAGCGACGGCCCAGGCGACGGTGCCTTGCGGCGTCCTGCCGCGCATGATCACGTCAATCGCCAAGGTGATGCCGACCAATTCCAGCAAGAGATAGAAAAGGCCGATGGGTTTGTCGAGCTCGAGAATCATGGTGCGGTGTCAGTGGGCCTTGGAGTGAAGAAAGGGAGTTGTTCGGCTTACCTTACTCCCTCGCGCCCCGAGTCCCCTCTGTCGCCGAGAAGAAATTCGTCGTCCGCACAGGAACCGGCAGCGACAAGCCGCCATCCAAGAGCATCTTCGCGAGACGAAAATCCCAGGCAAGCCAACCATGATCAGCACATTCCTCAGTCTCACCCTCGCCTTCGCCGGCGAAGCGGAGTCCACTATCTCCGCCGAGCCCGCGATTCTGGTCGCGGAAGGCGAAGCTCCGCTGAATCTTTCGCAGCTTGAGGATCGCGCCATCCAAGGCAACCAGGATCTGCGCAAGCGCTTGCTCGCCTGGGAGCGTTCGAAGGAGAGGATCAACATCGAAAGGGCCTTCTTCGATCTTCGCCTCAGCCTGGTCTCGGAGCGGGCCTTTGACGCCAACCAGGACAGTTTTCGCAGCGGCCTGGTGCAGCAGCTTCCCCTCGGCTTCAGTGTCGCCGCCAGCGGCAGCACTGCGCACGACAAGGGCGGCGGCGACGACACCAGCATGTCCCTCACCATCACCAAGCGGATTCTCGGCGGCGGCACCTGGGAGGACAGCCTGAAGGGTATTGACGATGCCGAGATCGACGCTTTGGCCACTCTCAACGAACTGATCCGCGCCAAACGCCAGATCCGGCTTGAAGTCCGCCGCAGCTTCTACCAGCTGGTGCGCGCCAGCCAGGCTCTCGGCGTCCAGGAGACCCGACTCGCCGCGGCCCGCAAAAACCTCGAGGGCGCCCGGATCCGGGAAAACCCGGTCGACATCGCCACCGCCCAGCTCGAAGTGCCCGAGCGCGAACAGGCGGTGCTGGCCGCCAAACGCGCCATCCTCAAGGCCGAGGATAATCTCAAGCTCCTCATCGGCAAATCCCCCGGCGAAGCCTTGGCTTTCGACACTCGCTTCGAATTCCGTTTCGACACGGTGTCGCCTGCCCAGGATCTCCTCGTCGCTCAGGGACGCGATGAACTCTTCCTCAACAATGGTCTCAAGCAGAAGAAGCTCGAGCGCAGTAGCCGCGTCGCCGGCCGTGCCGTGCTCCCCAGTGTCGATCTCTATTACAGGCACACCTACGCCGACAACGGCAACCACAGCGTCAATCTCGATGGCCAGGGTGATGACAGCGCCGGCGTCGCCCTCACCTGGGACATCGGCTCGCGCGCCAATCGGGCCCGCCTCGCCATCGCCGAGTCGGACCTCGAGGATGCCCGCACCGACGAGCGCGTCCTCGTCCTCGAGAAAGGCGCCGAGCTGCGCGAGCTGGCCCGGCGACTCGAAGACGCCCGCGACGGCATCCGCCTCCAGGAAGAGCGGATCAAGCTGGCGCAGTTCCAGGTCGACCTCTATCGTCAGAGATGGGAGGACGGCAAGGCCGACATCCTCGAATACATCCGCGCCCAGAACAATCTCGAGCAGGCCAAGGTCGATCTCATTTCCTTGCGCACCAGCTACATGGAGAACCTGGAGCAGTACAATTTCGCCTCGGCGCGCGACCAGGTTGCAGCGCCTGTCCCTGCCCCGGTGGCGACTCCATGAAGCTCCTGGCCTTCGGCTTCGGCTCCTTCCCGGGAGTCGCCGACAACCCCTCGCGCTATGCCGCCTTTGCCGCCTCGAGCGAGGCTGAGATCCTGTCTGTCTCCTACGCGGAGGTGGATCGGCGGGTGGAGCAACTCGGCGACGCGCCGCTGGCGGTGATCGCTTTCGGCATCGCCGCTAAAAGCAGCCGGCCCCGGATCGAAGGCGTCGCCCGCAACCGCGACGCCTCCAGCGTTCCCGATGTCGACGGCGTCGTCCGCCAGGGCCCGATCGAGTTCGGAGCTCCGGAGTCGCTGCCTGGAGATGGGATCGAGGGGCTGCTGGCGGCACTGGAACCTTTTGACGTCGAGCTCTCGGACGACGCCGGCGGCTATCTCTGCAACCATCTCTACTGGCGCCTGCTGCGGCGTCCGCAAAGTGCTGCGGTCTTCATCCACCTGCCGCCGGATCGCGAGCCGCAGTGGTACGCCGCGCTGGGCGCGGCCTGCGCCGGGGTGATCAGCAGGGATCGATCTCAGGCCTGACCCGGCGGGAGAGGGTCGCGACGCAGCCGCCTCCTTCCCTCGGTCTAAGGCTGGCTTCGGCGTGATGGAGGCGGGCGATTTCCCGGACGATGGCGAGGCCGAGGCCGGAGCTGCGGCGTCCGGTGCCGGGGCGAGGGGTGGAGAAGAAGCGTGAAAAGACCTGGTCGCGAGCGAATTCCGGCAGGCCGCAGCCCTGGTCTTCTAGGGCGAGCGACCAATGGGTTTCGTCACCGGTGAGGACGAGACGGATCGGGCTGTCGCTCGGGCTGAAGTCGACGGCGTTGCTGATCAGGTTATCGAGGGCGATGCGGAAGAGGAAGGGCAGGCCGCGGAGCTCGAGGGAAGGCGGGGCCTCGAGCAAGAAGCGTCGTTCGGGCAGGCGTTGCCGCCATTGACCGAGGCTTTCCTGGCAGAGGGCGCTCAGGTCGAAGGAGCTTTCTTCGCCGGCCCAGCTACGGTTTTCGAGGCGGGCGAGGAGGAGGAGGCTTTCGACGCACTCGGCGAGGCGGCTCGATTCGCGGCGGATATTGTCGAGCAGCTTGGCCGAATCGGGATCGGAGGGATCGGGGCTGGCCAGTTCGGCGGCGCCTTGGATCGCGGCGATCGGGCTTTTCAGTTCGTGGGTGAGGGTGAGGACGTAGGACTCGACGTATTCCTTGCCGTCGAGGCTGCGGCGGAGTTCATCGAGGGTGTCGCCGAGGCGGGCGATCTCGCCGCGGCCGAGCTCGGGGAGGGGAGGTCGCTGGCCGTCGCGCAAGGCGGCGGCGTGGCGGGTGAGGCGCTCGACCGGGCGGGCGATCAGGCGGGCGGTGAGGAAGGCGGAGAGGAGGACCAGGCCGAGCGAGAGCAGGGCGAGCTGGAGGATGCGGCCGCGGGCTTCGTCGAGGAAGGCTTGCAGGCTGCGCACCGGCTTGATCAAGGTGACGGTGCCGACGATTTTCCCCTCGGCCCGGATCGGCAGGCTGACGTGCATGACCGAAGTGATCGGCTCCTCCGGATCGCTGCGGGTGGAGCGGGCGCCGTATTCCCCCTTCAAAGCCAGGGCGATGTTGCGCCACGGCGAGGCGTCGGCCCCGGGCTTCAAAGTGCCGCTGGAATCGAGGAGGACGCGGCCCTGGCCGTCGGTGAGCATCAGGCCGGCCTCGCCGCGGCTTTTCAGGACTTCGTAGATCTGGGCCTTGGGATTTTCCGGGGAACGCAGCGCCACGGCCCATTTCTCCGCCGGAATTCGCCCGCTTTGCTCCGCTTCGTGGCCGAGCAGGGCGGCGAAAAGGACGAGGTTGTCGACGAGGGCATCCTCCCCGGCTTCGAGATAGTGGCGGCGGGCGGCATCGGCGATGGCGTTGGTGAAAAGCGCCAGGCCGAGGCAGTAGAGCAAGGCGTGCGACAGGAAGACTCGTCCGCGCAGACCGAGAGGAAGGGAAGGCATGGGAGGGGCCTCGGAATTAAGAATTAAGAATTAAGAATTACGAATTACGAATTTCTGAAACCAGTAAGTCGCGAATCACTGGTCACTAACCACTAGCCACTAGTCACTGATCCAGCAGTAGCCGAAGCCGCGGCGGGTGGCGAGGCATTCCTTCGGGCTGAGCTCGCGGAGCTTGGCGCGGAGGCTTTTGACATGGGCGTCGACGGTGCGTTCTTCGGCGGCGGCGGCATCGCCCCAGGCCTTGAGGAGGAGCTGGCTGCGGCTGAAGACGCGTCCGGGGTCCTTGGCGAGGCAGGCGAGGAGGCGGAATTCCGCCGCGGTGAGGGCGAGGGGCTTGCCGGCGAACTCGGCTTCGTGGCGCTCCTCATCGATGCGCAGAAGCGGCTTTGCGGCGACCGCAATCGGGGCGGAGGGACAGCGGCGGAGGACCGCTTTCACCCGGGCGACCAGCTCCCGCGGCGAGAAGGGTTTGCTGACGTAGTCGTCGGCGCCGAGTTCGAGCCCGAGGATGCGGTCGAGCTCGTCGCTGCGGGCGGTGAGGATGATCACCGGGATGGCCGAGGAGCGGCGCATTTGCCGGAGGAAATCGAGGCCGGAGCCGTCGGGCAGGCCGAGGTCGAGGAGGATGAGGGCGAATTGTTCTTCGGCGAGCAGTCTCGTCGCCGCGGCTAAGGAGGGCGCGTGCCGGCTGCTCAGGCCGTCGCGCCGGAGGGCGATGGCGGCGTTGTCGGCGAGGGAGGATTCGTCTTCGATGATGAGGATCTGCGACGTCATGAGTCTTCATCCGGCCTAGGGTTCAAGCAAAGAATCCTGTTCAGACTGATCGTTTTCTCTAGCAATTTATGCCCTCGCCAACAAGACCAAAAAACATCCAAGACAAAGCAATGAGTGGAATGAGATAGATGCGCCGAAACTTAAGGATAGCCAGCAATCCAATCAAGTGCAAAAAAACCAGAATCAAGCCGAAGGGGAAGTTTGCCGAGTCATTTAAAATTGTTAATGGTCCAAGTAGATACATCATACTCATTTTCCGTAGATTGGCGCTTGGCAAGCCGACTTCCGGGCCTTAGCGCGCCCAGGTTTCGAGCAGGGCTTCGAGCTCGGTGATGCGGCGGAGGACGGCGTCGGGTCCGGCGGGGTGCTGGCCGGCGTGGTGGTCGGGGCAGATCCAGACCGAGCGGATGCCGGAGGCGCGGGCGCCGGCGATGTCGGCGCTGAGGCTGTCGCCGACGTGGACGGCGTCGCTGGCGCTGACTTGCAGGTGTTCGAGGGCGCCGGCGAAGATCGAGGGGTGGGGTTTTTCGTGGGGGAAGTCGCCGCCGATGAGAATGGTGTCGACATGGCGGCTCATGTGGACTCGTTCGAGCTTGGGTTGTTGCGAGTAGCGCGGGCCGTTGGTGATGACGGCGAGGCGGAAGCGGTGGCGAAGGCGTTTGAGCATTTCGACGGTGCCAGGGAAGAAGTCGTAGGCGGCGAGGCGCGACTCTTCGAAAGTGAGGCGGAGGCGATCGGCGGTGGCGGCATCGGGCTCGGCGGCGCCGCAGAGAGGGGCGAGGGCGCGCAGGCAGCAGTTGCGATATTCCTTCTCTTCCTTGAGGGCGTCGAGATGGCGCAAGTCTTCGGGCAGGATGCGATAGATCGCCTCAAGATAGAGCTCGGCGTAACGCGGGGCGTCGAGGGCGGGGCCGAGGAGGCTTGGGGCGAACTTGGTGAAATGGGTCTTGGCGACGGCGTTGGCGCTGCGGGTGTCGCAAAGCGTGTCGTCCATGTCGAGCAGGACGGCGCGGAGGGGAGGGTGGGTCATGGGTTTTGGGAGTTTTAGGGGTTGAAAGGGATTCAGGGGTTAAAGGGAAGGGGTTTTAAGGTTTCGGGCAAGGCCAAAACTCTTAAAACCCCTTAGCTGTCATCTTGAATTTTGAATCTTGAATCTTGAATCCAAATCAGCGGCTTTTGAGTTCGCCGTTGTCGAGCCAGAAGCGTTTGACCGGATTGCCTCTCTGGAGGTTGATCAGGTCGATGAAGCCGTTGCGGTTGATCACCAGCAATTCACGTCCGGCGGCGCTGATGGAGAGGGCTTCGCCGGATTCGAGCGGGTAGTCGGCGGTGGTGTCGCGGCTGGCGGCGAGTTCGACTGCGGGGTTCTTGCCGTTGGCGGCGAGCGGCCCGATTTTCCAGGACAGGATCTTGCGTCCTGCGGCGACGAGCAGTCTGCCGTCTCCGGCGAAGGCGAGGGAGCCGGTGCCGGAGAAGGCCGTGGTTTCGCCGATGAGCTTGCCAGTCTTCAGGTCGGCGACGGCGAGCCAGGTGGCGTCGCCGACGGTCCAGGTGGCGGCGGCCCAGCGGGCATCGGGAGCGAGGCAGACATTGGCCCGAGTGGCGCCTTTGGCGGGGATGGGGATGCTGATCGGGGCTTCGCGGCCCTTGCGGATGTCGGGGCTGAAATGCAAGGCGGCGGGGGTGACGAGGGCGAGGGAGCCGTCGTTGCCGCACTGGGCTGCGAGGCCTTGGGCGTAGCCGAGGTTGAGGGCGGGTGCGCTGAGGCTCCGAGACCTGCGGTCGATGATACGTCCGACGCTGTTGATGCCCCAGCTGCCGTCGGGAGAGGAGGCAAGGCTGCCTTCGATGATGCGGGGGTGGGGGCGTCCGCGCAAGGGGACGGAGATGTTGCCCGATTCGAAGTCGGCGGTGAGCTGGTCGAAGCGGCCGTTGGAGCCGCTGCCGTGCAGGACGACGAGCTTCTTGTTGTCGATCCAGGCGTCGGCGGGGATGGCGCGGTTCAGGCTCAGGTCCTTTTTCAAGGCGAGGGTGGCGGCGTCAAAGAGGACAGGGCCATCGGCGAGGGTTTTGCCGTCGGGGCTGAGTTCGAGGTCGCCGGGGATGCGTCCTTTCGGGGCGGCGAGGGCTCGGGAGCTGTCGTCGTACCAGTTCCAGGCTTCGTCGTTGGTGAAGACGGTCTTGAGCTCGGCATCGGCGCAGAGGTCGACTACGGGGCTGCGCAGGCTGCGGGCTGCGAGGCGCTTGCGGGTGGCGACTTCGTAGACGCTGATATCGCGGCCGCCGTTGTGGAGGAAGACGGCTTTCGAGCCGTCTGCGGAGAGGGCTTGGGCGGTGATGCGGCTGTCGTTGAGGAGGGGTTCCGCGCCTTCGCCGCTGACTTCTTTTCCGAGTGTTAGCTTGACCAGCTGGCCGGCGAAGAGGACTTGGCTCCAGTCTTTGCTGAAGATGGCGAAGCTATTTTTGCCGTTGCGGTTGCGCGGATCGAGGTTGAGGCTGCCGGCGGGGCTGATCTCGTCGCCGTCCTTGGCCGGGACTTTGAAGAAGTGGATGCGGTCGCCGTGGTCGACGGCGACGAGTTTGCCGTCAGGAGAGAAGCTGAGGCGGGAGCGGCCATTGTTCGCGGTGGATTTCAGGGCGGCGGAGGCGGGCATTTCGGACTTGCTTCGCTTGAAGAGGTAGAGCCGGCCGTCGCTGCCTTCGGAGGCGATGAGCTTGCCGCCGGGGGCGAAGGCGACGGCGATCGAGCCGACGCGGTTGGCGTTGACCAGACCGGCCTCAGCGCCTTTTTCATCGAAGAGGAGGATGTCGCCGCCGGTGAGTGCCAGCCCCTGTCCGCCGGGTTCGAAGACCGGAGTCCTCGGGCGGTTGCCGTGTTCTTGAGCGTTGAGGGCGAGAGGGAGGGCGATCAGGGCCAAGAAGGATACGATTCGCATGTCTCAGTTCTCCGGGGGTTGCAGGCAACAGGTCCCACTGTAACGCCAAGGCGTGACTTGACACATGCGTACAGAGATTTTCCCGTGATTAGTCGCATTCCTGAGGCTCTGTGCGGCCGGCTTCGCGCAAGGCCCCTGGGGATTCCGTGGCGGCTCAGTTGGAGTGCAGGGCGAGGTCGAGGAGGCGGAGGGCTCCGTCGCGGCTCTTGGCGGAGCAGGTGAAGGCGCTGTGGTGGCAGAAGATGGCGTCGGCGACGCCGCAGGCCTCGGCGAGGCGGGCGCCTTCGAGTCCGGCCCAGGCGGCGGGCAGGGGTTTGCGGGAGCGGAAGCCGCCGTTGGTCTGGGTCACCGCCTGGACGTACCAGTTTCCGCCTTTGGGGAAGAGGACGTAGAGGAGGCGGCCGGACTCGGCGCAGCCGTGGATCGACTCTTGCCAACGGACGCTTTCGGGCACTTCGATCCAGGGGCGCTGGAGCTGGCTTGACTGGCGCACTGCTTCGGCAGTGGCCCAGGCGTCGCTGACGAATCGGCGGGCGGAGATGGAGAAGCGTCGGATGACGCCGGAAGCCCAGTTCGCCTGCTCGAGGAAGACCGCGTCGGACTCGGCCGTGTCGACGGGATTCATCACCGCCACCAGGACGCTGACATTGAGCTCCCGCACCGCTGGAGCTGCGGGATTGGGGAGGCTGAGGCTGACGCCGTTGTCGTGGGCGTCGATGGGGCGGACGAGCTGTTCGCAGACTCTTTCCGCCGCCTGTTCATCGCCGCCGCAGATCTCCTGGCCGTGGTGCTTCCAGACCAGTCCGAAAGAGGACATCAGGAGGCCGTCGCCGTAGGCCGGTCCGTTGCGGAAGTGGTGGTCGTAGCGGCCGCTGGCGGCATCGTAGGAGCCGCCGACGTCGACGAGGAAGTCGCAGGTTTTCCAGACCTCGGGGTCGCGGCTGCGGACGATGTCCGCATCGGGGAAAAGGAGTTTCAGGGCTCCGACGGCGAAGACGTCGTCGCAGTGAAAGCCGCCGGAGTGAGTGCCGATGCGCATGAGAATCCTTGGAGAGAGTTTAGGTTTCGGCACTGACTATGCGGCTAAGTCGCCATCGCACAAGGGCTGCGGCGCTGGTTGGGTGACATTCCTCGGGAGCTTTTGTTTCCGTGTCGTCGAGTCTGGCGTCCCGGCGCTTGCGGTGTAGACTTGGCGGGTCAAATCCAGGAACCGCAAGCCATGAGTTTTCTCGAAGAGTTCAACCGTCGCGACCGCAGCGATCTCCGCCGGCTGGCGGAGTGCCGCGAGCCCGAAGCCATCCGCCGCCTCCTGGCTGGGGAGAAGATTCCCGAGGGGCCGGAGACTTTCGCCATCCTGCTCTCGCCTGCCGCCTCCGGCTTCCTCGAGGACCTTGCTGCCCGTGCCGCCGAGATGACGGCGCGCCGCCACGGCAAGGTGATCCGATTCTACGCGCCGCTCTACGTCTCCAACGAGTGCACCAACACCTGCACCTATTGCGGCTTCACCATGGAGAACAAGATCGACCGCAAGACTCTTGTCGCCCCGGAGATGCGGGCCGAGGCCGAATACCTCAGCCGCCGCGGCTTCCGCCATGTCCTCGTCGTCGCCGGCGAGCACCAGAAGATCGTCACCCCGGAATACGTCGCCGCGATGGTCCGCGAGACCCGCGGCCTCTTCTCCTCGACTTCGATCGAGCTGGCGCCTTTCCGCACCCAGGACTACGAGCTCCTGGTGAAGGAGGGGGTCGACGGTCTGACGGTTTATCAGGAGACCTATGATCGCGAGGTCTACGCCAAGGTCCATTTGCGCGGCAAGAAGCGCGATTTCGACTGGCGTCTGGCATGCGCCGAGCGCGGCGCGGAAGCGAAGATGCGCCGCATCTCGATCGGCGTCCTGCTCGGCCTGGCGCCGGACTGGAAGGCCGACGTCATCGCCTGCGCCACCCACCTGGAATATTTGATGAAGCGCTGGTGGCGCGTCCAGTACTCCGTCTCGGTCCCGCGCCTCTGCTCCTCCGAGACCGATTACCAGCCGGCGGTGCAGGTCAGCGACCGCGACGTGGTGCAGCTGATCTTCGCCTGGCGCCTCGCCTTTCCCGATGCCGGGATCAACCTCTCCACCCGCGAACCCTCCTACCTGCGCGACGGCCTGATCGGCCTCGGCGTCACCCACATGTCGGCCGAATCCGCCACCGAGCCGGGCGGCTATTGCGCCCCGGAGGCGGCGCTGAAGCAGTTCGACATCACCGACGAACGCAAGCTCGACGAGATCGCCGCCATCGTCAAGGCCAAGGGCTGCGAGCCGGTATACAAGGACTGGGAGCCTTGTCTGGTCGGCTAACCGATCAACCTAAAAACCGCAGTTGAAAAGTTGGAAGGTTCAAAGGTTGAAAGGGATCAGCTACAAGAGCAAGAGATATGGAGTTCGAGTTCGCTCGGCGAATTCTGCGACTGGCAGTCATGCAGGTCGAACTTGAATCGTCATTTGTCGCTGTTGTTCATGCGTTAGGCTTTCAACCTTCCAACCTTTCAACCCGGTTCCATCCGCTACTGCGGAATTTAGATGGTTGTCGCTTCACATGATACACGCCGTGTATCATAATCACAAAACTAAGCAAATGAATAATTTGGGGTGTCTTTGCGAGCGAAAGTCGGGAAAGGGTCAGGGAA
>JBDKFG010000101.1:0-11848 GCA_039798785.1 Verrucomicrobiota bacterium
GTGCAGCGAGCCATCGGGCTGGCGTTCTTCTTTGAGGCTGGCCTTGAGCTTCGGGATCGGGGTGTCGACCGGGTCTTTGAGTTCGGCGTAGATCGGGTTGTTGGGCAGTGCGGGCGTGAGGTGTAGGCGGTCGAAGGCGTCCTTTTGGGGAAGGAAGCAGGCGACGATCAGCGGCACGGCGGCGATGCCGAGGCAGGAGAGGATGATTTTGCTGCGTTGGGAGAGGGTCATGGGTATTCTGGGTTATCGGTCGTGGGTCTTATACACCTTAACTAGCTTTTCAGTCTGTTTGCCTGTGATTAGCTTCAGGATGGCTATAGAGAATTCAAGATGCAATGCAGACGCACGATCTCCCATGACCTGCTGGCCCTCGGGATATTGGCATAACTCGTTTAAGTAGGATGCAGGGATGCGCTCGCCAAACGACCGGACTTGAGTGATTACATCGATGGCCAAGGTTGCCACTGATTGCACCTTGTACTCATCATCCAAGAACTCGTCTAGCTGCGGATCAACACAGCCGTTGATGCAGATTTCGGCGGTCTCCTTCCATCTGCTTCTCATCTGTTGGAGGAAAGCAGGCGGATGAGGGATGTAATCGATTTGCCGCACCATCAACCACAACCAAGTCTCGACCAGGTAATCCTTGCAATGGATGTGTTGATCATGGAAGCTGACTAAAGAATGTCCCATGATCAACCTTCATTCTCTGCTGGTGCTGCAAATCGCTTCCATTGATCCCCAATTTTGGCGCGTGTCGCCCACCATCCAGGAGGAAGATCCGCAAGCTCCAACACACTTGGATCAAGCTGGGTGATGCGTTCCAGACAGACGAGCTTGGCGTCGGCCAAATCGGCATCGCTTGTGCCGATGAATTGCCAAGTGTGATCCTCCGCATCATGGCAGGCCAGTAAGATCGGCTCACTGCCGTTCAACACCTGTCTCATGGTGTAGGCCTTGCAGTTCCTAGGCTCTGAAAAGGGCCAAGTCACTTCACTTCTTCTCCTTTAAAATCCGCAGCACCCGGAGCGATTCGGTGACCGACCAGGCTTGGGCGTCGCAGCCGCGGGCGCGGTGGGGGGCGGCGCCGTCGATGATTTCGGGGAGCTGGCCGAGGCAGCCGGAGTCGAGGAGGACGCGGACGCTGCCGAGGATGCTGCGGGCGATGGTCTTGCCTCGCTGGCCTTCGGTGAGGGCGAGGGCTTCGCACCACGACGGGAAGGGCCAGGTCCAGGCGGTGCCGTTGTGATAGGCGGGTTTGCGGCGGGTGTCTTCGTCGCCTTCGTAGCGCGGCCAGAAGGGGGCGCGGGGGTCGTTGAGGAGCTGGCCCTGGTTGCCGTAGACCGGCAGGGCGAAGCGCACCGGCTGCTCGGCGAGAGTGCGGATCGCGCCGGGCACGAGAAGGCGTTCGCAGGCGGCGACGATGGCGCGGGCCTTAGGGTCGTTGGAGGGGACAAGACCAAGGGTGACGGCGAAGAGCTGGTTGCAGCGCAGGGCGTCGTCGGCGCGGGCGAAGTCGGCGGGCTGGCGGCCCTGGGTGTGCAGGCAGTCGCTGAAATAGCCGGCCTCCGGCAGCCAGTAGAGCTGCAGCACCGAGGCACGCACCTTGTCGGCGAGAGGGCGCCAGCGGGCCGCGTCATCGCGTTGCGCGAGGGTGTCGAGCGTGGCGTACCAGAGCGCCTGGATTTCGATCGGGTAGCCTTCTCGCGGGGTGCCTGCGGGGTGGTTGGTATCCATCCAGGTGAAGTGCGAGGGCGAGTAGACCAAGGAGGTGACTGAGTCGGCCCGGATGCCGTTGGGGGTGCCGGCGAGGTAGTTTTCGGCGATTGAGCGGAGCACTTCGAGGAACTTGCGGCCGCCGCAATCTTCGCTGAAGATGGCGTCGGAGCCGGAGGCGCGGGCGTAGTCGCTGGCGGCGACGGCGAGCCAGAGCGGGGCGTCGGAGGTGTCGCGGTTGGAGGCGTCGTCGCCGCTGATCATGTTGGGCAGGGTGCCGTCTTTTTCGAAGCGGGCGAACTGCAGGAGGATGGCGCGGACTTCGTCGAGCAGGCCGGCGGCGACGAGGCCGCGGCAGCAGATCAGGGTGTCGCGTCCCCAGTCGAGGAACCAGGGGTAGCCGGCGATGACGGTCTTGAGTTCGCCGCGTTTGACCACGTAGGCGCTGGTGGCGGCGCGGAGGACCGATTCGAGATCGTTCTTGGCGATCGGCGGCGGCGGCAGGACGCTGGCGGGGTCGATCAGTGCCGGCTCGGCCTCGGTGAGGGCCTGGCCGATGAGGGTGGCGTTTTCGCCGCCGCGGAAGTCAAGGGCGAAGAGGCCGGGGGAGTAGAGGTCGGACTGCGACTGCAGGCCGCGGCTGGCCTCTTGCGGCATATGGAGGTTGTAGGCCCATTCGGGTTCGCGGCGGAAGCTGCCGCGGTCGGAGGCGAGGCGGAGTTTTCGTCCTTGGGCGGGGGAGAAGAGGAAGTCGCGTTCGCCGGCGGCGACGGCTTCTTCCCAGGCGTATTCGAGGCCGTGGCCGGCCTTGGTCTCGCCGTGGAAGTCGCGGTCTTCGATATCGGGACGGGCGAAGAGAGTGATTTCGGCGTCGTCGGCGAGATCGGCTTCATCGCGGGCGGGGAGGCGTTCGAAGCGCAAGGCGGTGGCGTTTTTGCCCGGCAGCATCCAGACCTGGAGGCGGACCCGGGCGAAGCGGCCGAGGCCGGCGGGGACGCGGAAGACCATGTCGAGCCGGCCGGCTTCCTCGGTGAGGGATTCGGTGGCGGCCTGGCCGAGTTCGTAGACGTGGTGGCGGTGGGCGGCGTAGAGGCGGCAGCGGCGCCAGAAGATATGGCGGTTCTCGGGGTGCTTGGGCGACAGGTTGCAGGCGAGAAGGGCGTCGTAGCGGCTGACCAGGCTGCCCCAGGGCAAGGGGATGCGCATCATGCCGCCTCGGCCGTTGGTGCCGAGGACGGTGACCGGCGCGGGGTCTTTCAGGCTGCCACGGAAGGGGCGGTCGCCGTCGGCGCAGAGGAGCAGTTCGGCTTCGTAGCGGGCGATCCGCTCCGGCTCGTAGTTCTCCAGCTGCAGGCGGGTGAATTCAATCTGGCGGCGGGCGGGCAGGGGCGGGACGACGACGAAGTGGGAGCCGTCGCCGGCCTCGAGGGATTCCCAGCGCCGGCCGAGGAGCTGGGCGCGGAAGCGGAAGGGCGAGCTGAGGAGGAGGCAGGCGCCGGGGGCCCAGGGGATCTGGCGGCGCAGGTCGAAGGGAAAGCTCCAGGAGGAGAAGGCAAGCTGGTGTTGGCGCAGCCAGCCTGGCGGGTTATGAGCGAGGCTGGCCCCTTCGGCGTCGCAGTCGAGGCACTTCAGGTCGGCGCCCTCGCCGTGGAGGACACGCATGGCGCTGAGGCGGGCGGAGGCGGCGCTGAGGGAGCCTTCGTTGCAGGCGTGGACGAGATTGCCGCTGCCGAGGGCGAGAGCTTCGCCGGGAGCGAGGACGCCGCTGATCCGGGCTTCATCATCGAGTTCGAAGTGGCGTTTACCGAGCAGGTCGCGCAGCACCGTGGTGCTGGCGCCGAAGGACTCGCAGCGGAGAGAGAAGTCCTGCGGCTTGTCGCAGTCGAGGTTGATCAAGACGAGGAGCGGGTGGAGCCCGGACTGGTCGCGGCGGAGCCAGGAGATGACCTGGCGCGAGGGGTTGGCGATTTCGGTCAGGGTCGAGCCGTCGTGGAAGGCCGGGTGGCTGTGCAGGAGTTTGTTGAGTTTCGAGATGTCGCCGACGAGATTCTCCGGGGAGCCCCAGTTGAGGCCGGAGGAGCGGTGCACGGCGATGCGTTCGGCGGCGAGCCATTCGACCCCGGCGGTGAAGCCGAAGGCGCCGTTGTGCGACAGCAGGGCGCAAAGGCGGGTGCGCATCCGGGCCCAGGTCGGCGAGCGGGCGGCGAGGCGCGAGTTGTCGTGGGTTTCGGCGTAGTGGACCATCAGGCCGCGGCAGGCAGACTGGGCCAGGGAGTAACCCATGTACCAGGAGATCTGGTCCTTGTCGTAGTTCTGGAAGAGCTCGGAGTAGGCCCAGTTGAGGTTGGCGGCGTCGAGCAGGCGCTCGGTGGTGTCCCAGGGGCCGCCGAGGCCTTCGAGGAGGAAGATGGTGTCTGGGAAGCGCAGGCGGACCTTGGAGACGATGTATTCCCAGGCGGGGAAGGGGATCATGTAGCCAGCATCGCAGCGGAAGCCGTCGACGCCGCGTTCGCACCAGGTGAGGAAGACTTCGGCGAGGTATTGCCAGAGCTCGGTGCGCGAGTGGTCGAGCTCGGTGAGGTCTTCCCAGGTGACGCCCCAGGCGCCGGGCTGGTGGATCGTGCCGTCGGCGTTGCGCTTGATCCATTCGGGATGGGTTTCATGCAGCTTGGCGGCCCAGCCGGTGTGGTTGATGGCGATGTCGAGGATGAGGCGGCCCTGGCGGGCGTGGACGGCGTCGACCAGCTCGAGGAATTGATCAAGCGGGGTGGCCTTGAGGTCGAACTCGGCGAGTTCGGGGTTGACAGCGGTGAAGTCGAGGGCTGCGTAGGGCGAGCCGAAGCGGCCCATGCGGGCGTAGGTGGTGGGGGTCGGGTTGATCGGCAGCAGGTGGAGGATGTCGCAGCCGAGGGTGCCGAAGATGTGGTCGAGCTCGCCGATCAGATCGCGGAACTTGCCCGAGGGCGGGATGCAAGTCCAGCCCTGGGTGTCGAGGGCTTTCAGTCCCGTGACCTCTTCGTCGCCGGGAGTGGTGGCGAGGGCCTTGTTGGGGCCGAACTGGCGGACGAAGGCGCAGTAGATGGCGTTGCGGCTGCGACAGGCGACCGGCTCGACGTTGATCGCGATGTTGCCCCCTTCGCTCCACTGGATCTTCTCGTCGGGAGCGAGGAAATAAGGCTTGAGTCCGAAATGACCGACTTCGAGGAGGGGCAGTTCGGCGGCGAAGATCCCTGGTTCGATCTGCGCCATCTCGAGATCGTGCCAGCCCGGGTCGAGGCGGATCGACTTGTTTTCAATGTGGCTGACGATATCGGCGCGGCGCAGGTCACCCTGGTTGACATTAGTGCGCAGAAAGCAGCGGCCGGGCACCGGGCGGTCGAGCTCGACCCGCACTTGGATGAAATCGCCACAATGTTTGAGAAGGCGGCTACCGGTCGCGGGACTGACGCTGAGACGAGGGAGGGACATCCGGGGCTCCGAGGGCTTGGTTGAACGGGCCATTATAGCCTCGGGCTGAGGGGCTGCGCAAGGGTTTTTGAGTGAGAAAGGAGCTCGGGCGTCCCGTCCGTGACAGAGACGTGCTCGAATGTGGCTCGATCGTCCCGAACGACGGTTTATTTAAACTCGAGGTGGAAGCTCGAGCCACGTAAAAAAACGCCCGCCGCAGAGTTTGCGGCGGGCGCGAAAGACGCTTTGTCCGGGGTCAGACGAAGGTGCGCTTGCAGACCGTGCCGATCATGGTTTTGCGCTTGGTGGCGATGTTGATGGTGGCGTCCTTGCAAGTCACCGGGACATAGGCGAGGCCGATGCCTTTGTTGAGGATGGGCGACATGGTGCCGGAGGTGACGTAGCCGATCTCGTTGCCTTCGGCGTCGACGATCTTCTCGCCGTCGCGGGGGATCGGGCGGTCTTCGACGGTGAAGCCGATGAGCTTGCGCTTGACGCCGTCGGCCTTGATCTTGACCAGGGCGTCCTTGCCGATGAAGGCGGGCTTGCTGAGATCGCAAACCCAGCCGAGGCCGGCTTCGAGGGCGTTGGTGGTGTCGTTGATTTCGTGGCCGTAGAGGGAGAAGCCTTTTTCGAGGCGGAGGGTGTCGCGGGCGCCGAGGCCGCAGGGAGTGACGCCGGCGGCGACGAGGGCTTCGAGGAGAGCGGGGGCGGATTGGTTTTCGAGGATGATTTCGACGCCGGCTTCACCGGTGTAGCCGGTGCGGCAGATGAAGGTCTGGGCGCCCTGCCAGGTGAGTTCGGCGTGGCCGAAGGTGTCGAGCTTGCCGTAGACGCCGGGGAAGAACTGTTCGACGAACTCGGGAGCCTTGGGGCCCTGGAGGGCGAGCAGGCTGAATTCTTCCGAGCGGTTGGTCAGAGTGCACTTGAAGCCCTTCATCTCCAGGTTGGCGTGGAACCAGGCGTAGTCCTTGTCGATGTTCGAGGCGTTGACGACGATGAAGATCGACTCTTTCGACTGGACGTAGACGATGATGTCGTCGACGAAGGTGCCGTTGTCGTAAAGCAGGCCGGAGTAGAGGCCGCGGCCGGGGCCGACCTTGTCGAGATTGTTGGTGATCATGTACTGGACGAAGTCATAGGCTTCGGGGCCTTTGATGAAGAACTGGCCCATGTGCGAGCAGTCGAAGACGCCGGCGGCTTCGCGCACGGCTTTGTGCTCGGTGATCATCGAGGCGTATTGGACCGGGAGGGCCCAGCCGGCGAAATCGACAATCCGGCCGCCGAGTTTGACGTGCGTATCGTGGAGAGCGGTTTTTTTCATGACCTGTTCCTTTGCAGCTTTATGGGTTGTGACACGCCGCCTAGGCTACGCCGGAGGCATCCGCCGTCAAGGGCGGCGAAACTGATATGGAGGAACTGAAGACGGAGTGTTGAAAATGACAGGAGGGACGGCTTTAAGCCCGGGCTCTCGCAGAAGTCGGTTTTAGACCTAAGCTCTGCGGATCAAGAAAAATCGACCTGTATCACTCGAAGGAACGAAGAAGCGAAGAAAGCTAGATGGCCACAAAATGCACAAAGAGCGCAAAAGTAGAAAGATGAGCTGTCTGCCGATCACTCCTTCTGCGCTCTTCTGCGTCTTCTGCGGTTCAGTCGAGCTTGATTTGGAGTGATGCAGGTCAAGAAAAATCAGGAAGGCGATATGTCGAATTCATGGGATGTGGTGATTGCCGGTGCTGGCGCGGCGGGCCTGATGTGCGGCGCGGTCGCGGCACGGCGGGGACGGCGGGTCCTGGTGATCGACTCCGGCGACAAGCCCGGCCGCAAGATCCTGATTTCCGGCGGTGGCCGCTGCAACTTCACCAACACCGGCGCCGGCCCGGAAAACTACCTCTCGGGCAACCCGCGCTTCTGCGTCTCCGCCCTCAGCCGCTACACCGCCAAGGATTTCATCGCCCTGGTCGACAAGCACCAGATCCCCTGGCACGAAAAGAAGCTCGGCCAGCTCTTCTGCGACCGCAGTGCCAAGGACATCGTCAAGATGCTGCTCGACGAGCTGAGCGCCGCCGGCGCCACCTTGTCGCTCGGCTGCGCCCTCGAGAGCGCCGAGAAGCTGCCGGAGGGCGGTTTCCGGATCCAGACGAGCCAGGGCCCCCTGGAGTGCCAGAGCCTGGTCGTCGCCACCGGCGGCCTGGCGATCCCGGAGATCAGCTCGCCGGCCAGCTACAAGCTGGCGGAGGCCTTCGGCCTGAAAGTGATCAAGCCCCGCGCCGCGCTGGTGCCCTTCACCCTGCCGCCGGAAAGCCTGGCCGACTGGAGTTCCCGCGCCGGACTGAGCTTTGACGCCGAGGTCCGGGCGAAGCGCGGCCCGGCTTTCGGCGAAGCGGTGCTCGCCACCCATCGCGGCCTCTCCGGGCCGGCGATCCTGCAGGTCTCCTCGTACTGGCAGGAAGGCGAAGAGATCACGGTGAATCTCCTGCCCGGCATTGATCTCCGCCAGGAGCTCGAAATCCGCCGCCAGAAAGATCCGCGCGGCAGTCTCCCCGAGATGCTCGCCAAATCCCTGCCGCGCCGCCTGATCGAGCTGCTGCTTGAACGCGGCCTGCCCACCCGTCAGTTCGCCCAGCTCAGCAAGGTCGAGCAGAACACCGCCTTCGAGCTTCTCCAGGGCATGCGGGTCAAACCCGGCGGCACCGAGGGCTGGCGCACCGCCGAAGTCGCGATCGGCGGCCTGGATACCAACGAACTCTCCTCCAAGACCTTCGAGACCAAGAAGGTCCCGGGTCTTTACTTCATCGGCGAATCGGTCGACGTCACCGGCTGGCTCGGCGGCTACAACTTCCAATGGGCCTGGAGCTCAGCCTGGTGCTGCGGCCAGTATTGCTGAGTCGCCCGAGCTTTGAGTGGTGGATGCGTCCTGCAGTGCTTTGACTCCCTCCCTGACGTAATACACCTCGAAAAATGCTTAATCTCCTGCTTGCATCGGCTTCATACATAGGCTAAGATGAAATAGCGATTAGAAGTCAGCACGGAGGAGACTATGTTTACAAAAGTCATGACTGCGGCACTTAACGGCATCAACCCCTTTGTCGTAGAGGTGGAAGTGAATGCCACCGGCCAGGGAGATCAGACATCAGTGGCGATCGTCGGTCTGCCGGATGCAGCAGTCCGCGAAAGCCGCGAACGGGTCCGTTCCGCCATCAACGGTGCCGGCTACCGATACCCCTACGGCCATTCGACTGTTTCACTTGCCCCTGCCGACGTCAAGAAGAGCGGCTCGGGATTCGATCTCCCCATCGCCCTGGCCCTGATCGCCGCCACAGGCAAGCACCTCGAATCGTCGTCCCTGGAGGGCACCTTGGTGGTCGGGGAACTGGCCTTAGACGGCGTCATCCGCCCAATCAATGGCGCCTTGGCGATAGCGGTGCACGCCCGGGAACTCGGCTATCGGCGGCTCATCTGCCCGGCGGCAAATGCCGCCGAAGCCGCGGTCGCGGAAGGGGTCGAGGTCTACGGAGTCGAGCATCTGGCCGAGGCGGTGAAGTTCCTAGAAGGCCAGGAGCCCCTGCAGGCAGCGCACTGCGACGTCCTCGGCCTCTTCAACTCGGCGGTGGCTCGATTCGACAACGACTTCAGCAGTGTCAAGGGACATCAGATGGTCAAGCGCGGTCTCGAAGTGGCCGCAGCCGGCGGCCACAACGTCCTCCTCATCGGTCCGCCCGGCTGCGGCAAGACGCTGATGGCACGCTGCTTCGCCGGCATTCTGCCGCAACTCTGCCTCGACGAGGCGCTGAAAGTGACCCAGATCCACTCGATCGCCGGCATCCTCCCTCCAGGACGCCCCCTGGTCACCCAGCGCCCCTTCCGGGCGCCGCACCACACCGTCAGCGACGCCGGTCTGCTGGGCGGCACCAGCAACCCCAGACCCGGTGAAATCTCCCTCGCCCATCACGGCGTCCTCTTCCTCGACGAGCTGCCGGAATACCGCCGCTCGACCCTGGAAGTGATGCGACAGCCGATGGAGGCAGGTGAGGTCACCATCTCGCGCGCCACCGGCTCCTGCACCTTCCCCGCCAGCTTCATGCTCTTCGCCGCCATGAACCCCTGCCCCTGCGGACATTACGGCAGCAGCCTGCGTCAGTGCCGCTGCAGCTCCGATCAGGTGCAACGCTACCGCTCACGCATCTCAGGACCCCTGCTCGACCGCATCGACCTGCACCTCGAAGTCTCTCCGGTCTCCGAGGATGAGTTGGTCAAACGCCCCCTCGGAGAAAGCTCGACACAGATCCGAAGCCGGGTGGAAAAGGCGCGCGCCCGCCAACGTCAACGCTTCGGCAACGACAGCCGCACCAACGCCACGATGAACAACGCCGCGGTCCAGGAGCACTGCCTGCTCGATGACACCGGCCAGAAGATGATGCGTCGCGCCATCTCCGACCTCAACCTCTCCGCCCGCGCCTACGACCGGGTCCTCCGCATGTCGCGCACCATTGCCGACCTCGATGGCCAGGAGCTGATCGGCGCCCCCCACGTCGCCGAAGCGGTCAACTACCGCACTCTCGACCGCCGCCTCTGGTGACCACTGTCTCCCCGCATTTCTCCGTCTCCGCCTCTTGCGGCGTCGAGCCGGACAGCGTAAAGTCAGCCATGTGTCACAACTTCCACCTCATCCCGCACCCCCAAGGAGATCTCATGGCCCGCAAAGTGATCATCATCGGTTCCGGCCCCGCCGGCCACACCGCCGCCATCTACGCCGCCCGCGCCGAACTCAAACCCCTGATGTTCGAAGGCATGTACGCCGCCGATGTCGCCGCCGGTGGCCAGCTCACCACCACCACCGAGATCGAAAACTTCCCCGGCTACACCAGCATCGGCGGTCCCGAGCTGATGGAGAAGATGCGCGAACAGTCAATCCATAACGGTGCCGAGATCCTCACCGAAACCGTAGACCAGGTCGACCTCTCCGTCCGCCCCTACCGCGTCCTCGCCAACGAAATCTGGCACGAAGCCGAGACCCTGATCATCGCCACCGGCGCCACAGCCAAGCGCATGAAACTCCCCGGCGAAGATGTCTACTGGCAGAAAGGCATCAGCGCCTGCGCCGTCTGCGACGGCGGCCTGCCGATGTTCCGCAACAAGCCGATGGTCGTCGTCGGTGGCGGCGACACCGCCTGCGAAGAAGCGAACTACCTCACCAAGTACGCATCTCACGTCCACCTCGTCGTCCGACGCGACGTCATGCGCGCCTCCAAGGCGATGCAGGAACGCACCCTCAAAAACCCCAAGATCACCGTCCACTGGAACACCCTGCCTCTCGAGGCCAAAGGCAACGGCAAGTCGCTGACACACGTCGCAGTCGAAACCAAGGGCAAAGGTCAGTGGGAAATCGAGGCCGCGGGCCTGTTCTACGCCATCGGCCACACCCCCAACACCTCCTTCCTCGGCGGCCAGATCAAGCTCGACGAGAACGGCTACATCCTCACCGAGCCCGGCACCACCAAGACTTCGGTCGAGGCGGTCTTCGCCGCCGGCGACGTGCAAGACCACAAATACCGCCAGGCGATCACCTCCGCCGGCACCGGCTGCATGGCAGCCATGGACGCCGAGCACTATCTAGCCAGCCACAGCTGATCGACCACGCGGAACGATGTCACCTGGGCTTTCCGGAGAATGTGCCGCCGAATCTCGATCCGTTCTTCCTGCGACGGGAAGCACAGGCATTCCCTCAACTACGAGGCCTCCTTCCGGCTCTTCCTCAAGACGCCGTTCCTGCGGCTCGACAACAATCCTGCCGAGTGAGTGCAGCTTGCGCCGGGTGACGATCAACCGCAAAAACTTGCTCTTCATGGGATCCAAGGACGTCGGCACCGCTTAGCTTACGCCGCCATGCTCTCGCTGGTGCAATCTGGGTCTCAGTCCCGAGGCCTCACCTGGCTCCTCGACCAGCTCACCCGGGTGCCGTAGGAATTTCCCTGTAAAGACTCTGAGACGGGCTCAGGCTGCGTAGGAGCGGAGATCGACTTGTAGTCGGAGGGTCCCCACATCAAGGTACGCAGGTGACGGAGAGCCGTCAACTCGATGTCGGTCATTTGTACTCGTCGTCAGGCCTCGCTGACCCTGAAGAGGGTGGCGAAGACGAGCTTGAGGCAGCTTTTCTCGCTGGTGAAGCCGGGGATGATCTTGGTGCGGCAACGTTGCTCGACGAAGCCCCGCTCAAGGTGGTTGGTTGTGCGGATGAAGCGGTGATGCCCGGCGGGAAAGCCGAGATGGACGAGGCAGGCCTCGAGGTCGTCGAGCAGGTACCTGACGGCCTCGGGATAGATTGCGGAGTACTTGGCGGCGAGGTCGTCCAGTTCGCCTGCGACCTTGCGGTTGTGAGCGTAGAAGGGAGCGCGGAACTCCGGCAGCAAGCCTCCAGATCCCGATCGCGGGCAAAGTGCTGTGGGTTGGTTTTGATGCTTACAATTGTCCACATCCTCTTCCGCCTTCCTCCCCCAAGACAAAATCGGGCTTAAGAGTTCTCAGCTTCTCAGCCAAAGGTTGAACAGCACAGCGGAGCTGGAGCTCCGCGCTGCGCTCCTAGGAGACGCAAAAAAGCCCGCTGAGAATCCTCAGCGGGCTTAAAAATAAAGGCTGGCAGCTACCTACTCTTCCACGATCTTCACGCAGTACCATCGGCGCCAGG
>JBDKFG010000102.1:0-22347 GCA_039798785.1 Verrucomicrobiota bacterium
GGCGCCGCAAGCGCCGGGACTGGTGGCGCCGCAAGCGCCGGGACTGGTGGCGCCGCAAGCGCCGGGACTGGTGGCGCCGCAAGCGCCGGGACTGGTGGCACCGCAAGCGGCTCCACAAACGCCGTCTGAAGAAAACCTTGCGCATGAGCCAGAGAAGAAGACTTACACTTTCAAATCCGAATTCGCGCCCGCAGCAGCGGAGTCATCCGGCATTGCGTTGCGATCGCCTCTGGCGATTGCCGGCTTTGTGGCGGCGATGATGCTGACTGTCAGCCTGGCGGCCTGGGGAATTAGCCGCTCGATGCCAAAGGAAGAGGCTGACCTAGGGGCATTGCTCGATGCTGCGAATTCTGGGTCGGCTGGGAATCCAGACATCGAGGCGGCCTTGCGTCCCGAAGCCACCAAGTTGACGGAGCCGGAGGAGTTCTCGGCTTCGGAGGGAGCGAAACTTGTCCGTTGCGCCTTTGAATATCAGCGGCGACTGCCGCCGGAGGAGTTGCAGGCGGTGAGGGATCGAGGCTTTCGGATCGAGATGTGGCTGGCCCTCGACTCCTTGCCGCCGGGAGAGTGCGTTTTGGCCGCTCTCGATGAATTTGAAATCGGCATGGATGCCGAGGGCAAGCTTTTCGCGGCCTTGCCGGAGGCGACTCTCACCTGCCCCAAAGCCTTTAATCGAGACGGCACGCTTTATCACGTCCTGGCGGAAAGCGATGGCCGCAAGGCCCGTTTGTGGGTCAATGGCAAGTTGCGTGACGAGGGCAAGGCCGTGGTCGTCAATGAAGGAGTTTTCGTCGCCGGCTCCGGCACAGCCAATCCCGGGGTTCTTATCGACCAGATACTGCTTGCCATCGGCCCTGGTACGGAGGAGGTGAATCATCCTCTCAAGGCCGGTGCGGACAGGCTTTGCTATTTACCATTCGAGGCCGAGGGGGCGGGCGTGGTATTGCGGCATTCGCAAGCGCCCCTGTCGCTGCACTCCAGTCTTTACGTCGAGGCGGCCGATCGTCTCAAAGCCTTGCGGCTGGCGCTGGGCAAGCGAGGCGAGCCGCAGGGTTTCGAGTCGTTCCGTCTGCCCCCCGTCGACCCCGCCTGTGGCCAGATCAAAGCGATGATGCCGGCGGCGAATCCGGTCGATGTGGTTTCACGTCCCGGGGATTCGCCGCTGATGAAGTCCTGGCGTGCGTATGCTTCGAAAGTGCAGTCACAGTTTCCTTCTGCGGATTTCGGTTTCGCCGTGCCTGCCACAACAGCTCAGATTCAGCGCTTCGAGTCCGTGATCGGCCATCCTTTGACCGCGGAGTTCCGCGAACTCTACCTCGTCGGCAATGGGCAGCGGCCAAATGCCTGGTCGATTCTCCGGCCGCGCGAGTTCCGCCTCCTGTCGTTGGAAGAAGCGTTTAAGTTCTGGACGGTGATGAAGCCGCTCGCCGGCAAGGACAGGGAAGCCGCCGATCTAGCGCTTCTCGGGGCTGATTTCAACACTGGGAAGGTTCGCGATGTGAACCGCTGGAGCACCGCCTGGGTACCAGTCGCTATTGAAGGCGAGAGCTATCTCTGCATTGACTACGACCCGACGGCGAAAGGTCGTTCCGGCCAACTCATCGTAGTGACCCCGAGCACGGGGGGGCCTCTTCACGGCGCTTCCGGAGTGGAGTATTTCGGCGACAATTTGCAGGCACATTACGATCATCTGCTCGAGGCACTGAAGAGCGGCGCCTTGAAGTTCGATAATGACGGCGACGGTCCCTACACCGAAGCCGAGTTACGGGATCTCAATTCACCAGATTATTGAAGAGGAGGCGGCTGTATGGGCTCGGTCTATTATGATGATCTCAGCGTGACAGCTGTGAAGGCGGAACCGGAGGAGCGTGCGGCCTTCATACGCCGCACCTATCTCCACCTGACCGCCGCGATTGGGCTCTTCGCTCTCGGCGAGGTGATCGCCTTCAAGATCGGCTTTGCGGCGCAATGGTTCATCTTTGTCTGTGGTCTCGGCAAGGCCGGCTGGTTACTGATGGTGGCGATGATTGTCGGTGCTGGATGGGTGGCTGAGAAGATGGCTAAGTCCGGCAACCGAAAAATCGAGTATGCCGGACTTGGAATCTACATCATCGGCGAGATCATCATCTTCATCCCGATCTTATTGATTGCGACTAGCTTCTGTCCTCCGTCGGTACTTTACCAGGCGATCGTCATCACGCTTGCACTGGTCGGGGGATTGAGCACGGTGGTCTTCGCCACCCGCCAGGATTTCTCCTTCCTCGGCAGCATTCTGGCGGTGACTGGCATGCTGGCTTTCGGCACCGTCATCTGCGGCATCTTCTTCGGCTTCAATCTCGGTCTCGTCTTCGCCTCCTTGATGCTGGTCTTTGCCTCGGGGTGCATCCTTTACACCACCTCGAAGATCCTTCATTACTATCCTGTCGACGGGCATGTCGGAGCCTCGTTGGAGCTTTTCGCCGCGGTCATGCTGATGTTCTGGTATGTCCTGCGGATCTTGATGATTCTGAGCCGCTTCGGGTCTGGTGGCGACGACGATTGAGGATGGGCGGCGCAAGCTCCGCAGGCGGGGCTAGATTCCGCCCATGCCGATGAGGAGACACGATGAAGAAGGAAACCCTTGACCGTCTGCAGGAGCGGATGGGGCAGATGGATGCCGCCGGAGTGCAGGCCTGGCTGCTGCGTCTGGCCCGTGAAAAGGGGCAGCTGGAGGCGGTTTTCGATGCCATCCGGGAAGGGATCCTGCTGCTCAATCCGAATCAAGAGATCGAATACGCCAACCGCGCCGCGGTACAGCTTCTGGGGTTACCTGGAGATCATTTCGGCGGACGAATCGGCCGTTTCGTCCGCGGTGTCGACTGGGATTCGATGCTGCCGGCCGCAGCGGGCGGGCCGGGATTCGTCCGCAGCGAGATCGAGATCTTCTATCCTGAGCACCGCTTCCTGATGCTCAGCGCCGTCCCCCAGTCGGGCGAGGCTGGCCAGCCCGAGCGCATCGCCGTCGTCCTCCATGATGTCAGCGACATGCATCAACGTGCCGCAAGCGACAAGGAGGTCGAGACGGTGAGGATGCTTACCCTTCTGGCTGCCGGTCTGGCGCACGAGCTAGGCAATCCCTTGAACAGCCTGAGCATTCATCTGCAGCTGCTGGGGAGGCTGGCCAGGCGCCTGCCCGAGACGGACGCGCCCGAGGCGCAGGAGCTGGTCGAGGTCTGCTCCGGCGAAATCAAGCGGCTTGACACCTTGGTGCGGCAGTTTCTGGGCGCGATCCGGTCGGAGCACAAGACCGAATTCAAGCTGCAGGTGCTGCAGCAACTGCTGCGGGAATCGCTCGAGTTCATGCGCAGCGAGATCCAGCAGCGCGATATCCAGGTAGAGGCTTCGTGGCGCGACGATCTACCCGGCATACTCGGCGACGGCGTGCAGCTGAAGCAGGCGTTCTTCAATCTGCTCAAGAACGCCATCCAGGCGATGCCGCAGGGCGGGCGCCTCGCCATCTCCTGCAGCGCGGAGGAGGAGTTCCTGCGGGTGGACTTTGCCGACAGCGGTTCCGGCATTCCGCTTCAGAACATGGGGAGGCTTTTCGAGAGCTTCGAGAGCAACCGTCCGGGCGGCACCGGACTTGGGCTGTTCATCGTCGAGCGCATCGTCCGCGATCATGGAGGCAGGCTGGGCGTGGCGACACGCGAGGGGGAGGGCACGATTTTTTCGATCTGGCTGCCCCTGCCAGAGCGTCAGGCCCGACGGATAGAGATGGCGGCGATCGAATCACCTTGACATCCGCAAGCGCGCCGGCGGCATCAGATAGATTAGCAGGAGAGAACTTGAATCGTCTGCGTGCCGGACCAGATCTCGCCGGGCTTGAGATGCACCGGCGACAGTGCCGCCGCCTCGACGCAGAGCATTTCGAGGTGCTCGCCTTCGACCATGTCGGCGAGTTTACGTATCCCTTCGACCCAGGGATTCCAGACGACTGCATCGGGGAATCCTGCAGAGCTGATTTTGAATTTCCGGGCTGCGGCGGGGTCTTCGAGAAGCAGGGATGCGGGAACGTCGAAATAGCTGCGGTCGATGCTCATCGCCGGCTGGAGAGGGGCGGAATCCGGCGACAATCTTCTGGTGGCGTCGCCGAGATGGTCGCGCCAGGAGCAGGAAGAGAGTCCGTGGAGGCGGGCCAACGAGGCATCGGCGAGGCGGAGATAGGTGTGAAGGGCGGCAGTGAACTCCAGGGGCACTTCGCCGGAGTTGGCGACGCTGAGGCGCACGCTGAGGGAATCGGCGGCGAGACTGAGGGTCAATCGGGCCAGGAAGGAACGGGGCCAGAGGGCGCGGATGGCCTGGTCGGGAAGCAGTTCGAAAGCAGCCTGGGGGCGCCCCTCGGAGTCGATCCCGGGCAATCCGGGAATGGCATGCCAGAAGCGGTTGCGGGCGAAGCCGTGGCGGGGGAGGGGGCCGGAGCTGCTGAATTGCGGAAAGATCACCGGGATGCCGCCGCGGATGGCCGTGCCTTCCTGGAACTGGCTGCCGCGCGACAGGAAGAGCGCTTCGTCCCCGCCGGCGGGGACGAAGGACAGGACGTGGGCTCCGTAGGGGCTGACGCGGGCGCGGCTACCCGAAGGGTGTGCGAGGGTGATTTCGGGCAGCGGCATCGGGGGTGGTCAGCTTTGCTGGACGACGCGGGCCGTCTGGGGGAGGCGGGTGGTGAGGACGCTGTCGAGGGCGAGGCTGAGGGCGTCGAAGCTCAGGGGCTGGTTGAGGAATCCATCGGCGCCGGCTTTGAGCGCTTCATGGCGGCTGGTGTCGCTGCCGGCGGGGCCGAGGATGAAGACGGCGGTGCGGGGGCGCATCTGAGTCAATTCGCGGTTGCGCAGCATGCGCAGCAAGGCGAGGCTTCCGGCGCCACTGGTCTTGGGGTCGATGAGAACGGCGGCGAACTGGATGTTTTCGAGAAGGACCTGGGCGGTGATGGCGTCGGCGGCTCGAAGCGGCTCTCCTCCCATGCGGGAGATCTGCAAGGCCGCCTTTTCCCGCATGATCGGATCTTCGTCGACGACGAGGATGCGCGAGCGGGTGGGTTCGATGGAGCGGCATTCGGCGGCGGCGGCGAGGGCCATCGGGATGGAGCCGCAGGCGAAATGATCGCTGTCGATGTCGCTGTCGTTGATTTCGAGGTTGCCGCCGAGGAGAGCGGCGAGCTGACCGGCGTGGCGCAGCAGCTGGGAGGACGGGTTGTCGGCGTCTTCGTCGCCGCGGCGCTCGTCGATCAGGGTGAAGTGGAGTTGGGCGCCGGGGCGGGAGCCATCTTCGGGGTCGGCATCGATCTCGGTATGAAGGGAGAAACGGAGCCTCCCTTCGCCGAGAAGGGTGAGGGCTTCGTCGAGCAGAATGCTGAAGAGGCGTCCGAGGCGCTTGTGGTCGCCATAGAGCGCGACAGGAAGGGAGGAGGACACTTGCAAGACGACGCCGGCGGCGCGGGCGGCAGTGCGCCGGGGGGCGAGCAGAGCTTCGAGCCAGGGGCCGGTGAGGAAGGGCCGCGGCTTGACGAGGATGCTTTCTCCCTGGCCGCTGCGGGACTGCTCGAGAAAGCTGACGAGCAAGGTGCTGGCTGCGGCTCCGGCGCCTCGCGCCAGTTCGACATGGACTTTCTGCGCCGTGCTCAGGTTGTCGCCTTTGATCTGGTTGAGATGGCTCATCATCAGATGCAATTGCGAGCGCATCGCCAGGCTAAGGTTTTCGAGAACCTCAGTCTGGGCCAGGCCATGAGTTTCTGCAAGGCGCTTCTGCGCCGCGAGGGAGGGGTCTGAGGACATGTTCACCGTCCTTGAAATTCCGGCCAAGTTAACTCCGCCTCAGAATCTTCACAACCGCATGACAGCAATAAGTTAAAAAGAATGTTCAAGGCGCCGCTGTGCGGTCGCGGCGCCTTTTCGCGTCAGCGGTATTCGAGGATCTGTTCGCTGGCGAAGCGGACCTTGGCGGCGGCGGCGTATTTATCGTCGGCGGCGCGGTAGCCGGCGGCGCAGGCGACAACGGTGGCGAAGCCGCGTTCCGGCAATCCGAGCTCCTTGTCATACTTGGCGGCTTCGATGCCTTCGAGGGGGCAGGTGTCGACCTGGAGCAACGCGGCGGAGGTCATGAAGTTGCCGAGGGCGATGTAGGCCTGTCGTGCGGCCCATTCGTTGGCATGGAGCGAACGCGGACCGTGGACGACGTCACCCAGCATCATCTTGCGGTAGCCCTCGATGCTGGCGGCTTCGATGCCCCGGACTTCGGCAGTGCGGGCGATGAAACGGTCGACATGGGCCGCGTCGACATTCTTGCGGATGGCGAAGACGACGAGGTGCGAGCAATCGGCGACTTGCCGCTGGTTCCATGAGTAGGGAACCAGTCGCTCCATGATTTCCTTGTTGGTGACGACGACGAATTTCCATGGTTGCAGGCCGTAGGAGGAGGGGGTCAGGATGAGCGACTCGGCTAGCGCCTTCCAGGTTTCAGAAGGGATTTGACGGCTGGAGTCGAACTTCTTGGTGGCGTAGCGCCAGTTCATCGCTTGGACGAGCTTGTCGGGGTTCATCTCGGGATCTCCATGCTGGTTCTGGGAAAGGAGGCGCCGTCCGGCGATGGCATCGCAGCGGACGGCGCTAGGGGGGCGGCGTTTATTCGCCGGAGCTAAGGAAGTCGAGGATGTTGTGCTTCGCTTCGCTGTCGCTGCGGCGGGCGGCAGTGGGGCCGCTGGAGGCTGCCTCAGCGGCCTTGGGTGATTCGCTGTGGGCGGGTTCCGCGGGGCGCTTGAGCCGGCGTGAGAGACTGGCGTTGCGTCCCTTGCTGCGGCTGATCAAGGAGAGGCCGAGGGCGTGATCGGCGATGGCGCTGCAGAGAGTGCGGTTGACGCCCATCTTGTGCGCGACGACGTCGGTCTTGATCGGGAAGCCGTTTTCCGGCAGGTGGGAGAGGAAACTCTCCAGCTGCTCAGGGCTGACCTCGACCTTGATCTTGGCGGGCTTGGCGGGCTTGGCGACTTTCACTTTGCTTGCGACCTGGCTGCCGGAGGAGAGGCTGAGGGAGCCGCCTCGTCCCTTGCCGGTGACGGCGCGGCCTGAGGCAACCAGAGCCGCTCGGGCTGCGGTGTAGCGAGCGTCGTTCCAGTCGAGGAGCTTCTGGAGTTTGCCGTTGCCGAGGGGGCTTTCGCTGAGGTTGGCGAGCAGGGTCGCCGCGTCGTCCGCACCTTCGGGCAAGATCGGGCTGCGTCCACCGGATTTCGTCTTGGTGGCCTTTTCCTTGACGGGCCTCGGAGACTTACTTGCCTTCGTGCTGCCGGAGTGGCGGCTGAGCGAGCCTCCGCGTCCTTTGCCGGTGACGGCGCGACCTGAGGCGATCAGGGCTTCTTTGGCTTCGACATAACGGGCGGCATCCCAGCCGAGTCGGCGAAGGAGATCGATGTTGCCGACGCTGCCCTCGTCCGGGAGGTTGGCGAAGAGGATGGAGGCGTCATCGGCACCTTGGAGAAGAATAACGGAGCGGGAAGCTTTCGGGGCTTTCGGGGCTTTCGGGGCTTTCGGGGCTTTTTCTTTCTTGGGTTTGAGCTCCTTGGCTGCCTTGGTCTTCGCGGGTCCGATGCGATAGGATCCTTTTTTGTCGGACTTGACTTCGATCTTGCCGGCTGCGGCGAGGGTCTCGACGGTGGCTTTCAGGAGATCCGCGGCCATTCCGGTCCTACGCAGGAGTTTGAGTTCGCCGAGACGGCGTTTCTTGTCGCCGAGAAGGGCGAGGATGCGCTCGGCCGGATCAGCCGGCAGCGTGTCGTCGGCCTTGGTCCTTTTGCTGTCTTTGATCAGGCCGCATTGAACAAAGATATTGACGACTTTATCGAAGCTGGGCTGATCCCAAGCGAGTTCAAGGCGGGCCTTTTCGAGCCGGCTGGAGAGCGAGGAGGTAGCCTTGGCAGGAGGGCGGGGTTTTTTAGCGATTTGGGGGGCCTCACCTTCGTGGAGGCGGCGGAGTGAGCCGCCGGGACCGGGGCCGGTTTTGATCCGGCCTTGCTGCAATAAATCCGCTTTCGCTTCTTGGAAAGCGACGGCATCGAGACCGAGCTTATGCTGGATTTTAGAGCTCAGGGCGAATTCGAAAGTCAGAGCTTCGAATAGTTTCTCAGTGTTCATTTGGGAGTGTCCTCAAGTTTTTTGTCAAGATGAAATTCGGCCTTAAATAAAAGCGACCCCGGAGATTAATCCGGAGTCGACAATGGTCAAGTTGCAACCGTTAAAGAATTAAGTCATGGCGCGTTTAACCGCGCCTTGATAAATCTGGCGAGGACGGCCGATGCGGTTGAGGGCGTCGCTGTTTTGTTCGCGCCAGTGAGCGATCCAACCCGGCAAGCGGCCGAGAGCGAAGAGCGGGGTGAACATTTCCACGGGGATATTCAGGGCACGGTAGACGATGCCGGAGTAGAAATCGACGTTGGGGTAGAGTTTGCGGCTCGTGAAGTAGGGGTCGGCGAGGGCAGCTTTTTCCAGGCTCTGTGCGATTTTCAGGAGGGGGTCGTCGGCGCCGAGTTTCGACATCACCTTGTCGCAGGTTTTCTTGATAATGGTGGCGCGAGGGTCATAGTTTTTGTAGACGCGGTGGCCGAAGCCCATCAGGCGCGAGCCGCTGTCCTTTTGCTTGACCCGGGCGACATAGACTTCGGGGTCGACATTCTCCTGCGCGATGGCGAGGAGCATTTCGACGACAGCCTGGTTGGCACCGCCGTGAAGCGGCCCCCAGAGGGCGTTGACTCCGGCGGCGAGGGAAGCAAAGAGGTTGGCCTGGGAGGATCCGACGAGGCGGACGGCGGAAGTCGAGCAATTGAACTCGTGGTCGGCGTGCAGGATGAGCAGGTCATCCATCACGTCTTCGACGTCTTTGTCGACGACGAAGAGGTTGCCGAACATCATTTTCAGCAGGGCGGCGGCATTGCTGGATTTCGGATCGACGGGATAGACGTAGGGGCGGCCCTGGTTACGGCAATAGGCGAAGGAGACGAGGGGCAGCATGGAGCCGATGGCGCAGGCGGTGGCTTCCTCGACCTGTTCCTTGCTCTTCGGGTCGCAGAGGCCGGGGTAGTAGGCGGAGAGGGCGGAGAGACCGATGGAGAGGAGAACCATCGGATGGGTCTCTTTCGGCATGGTGTCGTAGAGCTTGAGGATGCCGTCGGGGAGGCGCGAGTATTTCGCCACTTTGGCAGAGAATTCGGCGGACTGCGAGGCGGAGGGGAGCTCGCCGTGGAGGACCAGCCAGGAGACCGCTTCGAAGCTGCTCTTGTCGCAGAGCTCATCGATGGCGTAGCCGCGGTAGCGGAGAATGCCGTTGTCACCGTCGAGGAAGGTGACTTTGCTCTGCGCAGGGCAGGTGTTGCCGAAGCCGGGGTCGAAGGTGACGTAGCCAGTTTCCTGGCGCAATTTCATGATGTCAATCGCTTTTTCGCCTTCGGTGCCAGTGAACAGGGGAAGTTCAATGGTTTTTTCGGGCAGGATCAATTTCGCCTTCTCGGACATGGGCCACCGCATTAGGTTGTTTTTATTCAGGAGTCATCCAAGCTAGATGCCACTGCCCGTTCATCAACGGCCTTGTGACTCAAAAATTGACACTGTTCCAGAGCTTGCAGGTCTAGAAATCAGGGATTCTGGAAAAATCAGGGCGAAGCCGCCTCCGGAATTCTCTCCGGCGCTGGCAAGGTCCGTCTCAGCTCTTATCTTGGTCGGCTTTCGACAACAACACCCCAAAAGTGAGGAAACCCTGATGACCCTGAAAGATCTCAAAGGCAAGAAAGTCGGCGTCTGCGTCTCTGGCGGCCTCGACTCAAAAACCGTCACCAAACGCTTCATTGAAGCCGGCCTGAAGGTCACCTGCTTCTCCGCCGACCTCGGCCAGCCCGATGAAAAAGACATCAATGACATCATCACCAAGATGGCTCCTTGCGGCGCCGAGACCATCATCGTCGACCTGAAGAAGGAAATGGCCGAGGCCTGCTTCGACATCGTCAAGGCCGGCGCCACCTATGACGGCGGCTACTGGAACACCACCGGTCTGGCCCGCGCCGTCACCGTCAAGGGCCTGGTCAAGGCGATGACCGCCAAGGGCGTCGAAATTCTCGCCCACGGCGCCACCGGCCGCGGCAACGACCAGATGCGCTTCGAGCGCTACACCCGCCAGCTCAACCCCAACATGCAAGTCTATGCCCCCTGGCGCGACGCCGAGCTCCTCAAGGAATTCCCCGGCCGTACTCAGATGGTCAAATACCTCGCCAAGTTCAAGATCCGCCACGATCTGCCCGGCACCAAGAAGAAATACTCCACCGACGCCAACCTCGCCGGCCTGTCGCACGAAGCCGAAGACCTTGAGCACATCAGCACCTCCTGCCTGATCGTCGACCCCACCATGGGCGTCTGGCCGCAGCAGGCTCCCGACAAGATCGAAGACGTCACCTTCCGCTTCAAGGCCGGCCGCTGCGTCGAGATCAACGGCAAGAAGGTCACTCCTCTCAAGGCCATCCAGCTCGCCAACGAGATCGGCGGCCGCAACGGCATCTGGATGAAGAACGCCCTTGAGAACCGCATCATCGGCACCAAGTCGCGCGGCGTCTACGAAGCTCCCGGCCTCGAGATTCTCCACAGTGCCCTCAAGTCGGTCCTGCAGGCCACCCTCGACCGCAACTGCACCAGCCTCTACGCCCAGATGTCCCGCGTCATCGCCCAAAACATCTACGATGGGCGCTACTTCGACCTGAGCACTCGCGCCGCCCAGGCTTGCGTGGACACCCTCACTGCCAACGCCGACGGCGTCGTCACCCTCGGCCTCTACAAGGGCAACATCTTCTTCCAGTCGATGTCCGAAGTCCCCGCCTCGCTCTACAACGAAGCCGACTCCTCGATGGAAGAATCGAAAGGCCTCAACCCCGTGTCCTCGCAAGGCTACGCCGACATCCTCGCCGTCGAAGCCCTGTCGATGGCTCGCGCCGGCCACTTCAAAGGCATGATCTGAAGCTTTGAAGGCTTAAGTCCGCCCCCTTCCGCGAGCTTGTGGAAGGGGGCGGACTCTTTTGGCCTGTCTCACTCGAATTTCAAGATCACAGCTTTAGGGAGTTAGGGAACTGGGCAGTAAGGAGTGCGTTGGCTACCCTAACTCCCTCCTCCCCGACATCCAGGAATGCCACCTTGAACCCAGGGTCATCGCCGATGTGGCTCAACCCTGGGTTGCCATGTACGCCACGCGAGTGACAGAGCAGTGTCAAATAATCCTGGATTCCGAAGCTGAGCTTGGGCTCAGCTCGGGAATCCGATTCAAGATTCAAAATTCAAGATTCAACAGAACGCGAACAAAATCAAAGATTCGGGCGGTGATCCGAAGCTGTTTTTTCTTCTATCACCTTTGCCTCTAGAACCTGGCAGGTGAAATTGCCTGGGCGGATGAAGATGTAGTCGATTCGCTCTCGAGGCTGATCGGCCGGGGAAGTGGCTGGCAGGCCTGCGGTGGCGTCGATCCATCCGGCTTCCAAAATCAAGCGGATCTCGGGCGAGGTCGGGGCGGCGTTGAAATCGCCCATCAGGATCGCCGGCTCACCGCCGGGTAGAGTTGCGGCATAGCTGAGCAAGGCTTCGACCTGGCGGCGCCGTCCATCGGGACTTTTGTAGTCGAGGTGGGTGCCGATGAGGTGGCTAGGGCCTAGGCCGGGCACGTTGATGCGACTGTGAATCAGGCTGCGTCCTTCGCCGCTGACTGGAAGGATTTTGATCTGCGCCGGAGGAGATGCCCAGCGTTGCAGCAGCGCGTTGCCATAGCCACCGCCGGAGAAGTCGATCGACTTGCCGAAATGTGCCGTGTTCAGGCCGCTTTCCTGCGCAAGAACCGCACTTTGATCGATGCCCAGACTGCGCCCGGTCTTATGGTCGACTTCCTGCAGGGCGACGAGATCGGCTCCTTCCTTCTTGATGAGGGCTCCGAGGCGCAGCAGATCGAGGCGACGGTCGAGACCTTCTCCATGGTGGATGTTGTAGCTCAGCAGCCGCAGTTCGGTCGTCTGAGACGCTGTTTGGCAGGCTGACAGACCGAGGAGGAGCAGCGCCGTGCTCCAGACGCGGATCATTTCGCCGATTCCGGCAGCTCGAGAATGCGGATGTTGCGGAAATAGATCGGCGCGCCTTCCGATTCGAGGCAGAGGTAGCCCGAGGCTGGCGAGGCCTGCAAGCCGGTGCTGACGAACTTGCCGTTGACGCTGAGGCTGATGTTGCCCTCGATGCAAGTGACGACGTATTTGTTCCAGTTGCCGCGCGGCAGTGAACGTTCTTCGCGGGGGAAGGAGCGGCTCTTGTTCTCGGGGCGGGTGTTGAGGCAGGTCATCTTGGCTCCGTGCACCGGGAAGAGATCGCCGTGGGTCGAGTACCAGCGCTGCGGCTTCGGCATGCCGTAGTCGTTTTCGAGGGCCTGGACTTCGATGCCGAGGGGGTAGGGCTGGTTCGGCTTGATCGCCACCGGATCGGCGCAGATGAAGACGCCGGAGTTGCCCTGCGCTTCAAGATGCTGCCACTCGTATTCGAGGACGAAGTTGGTGTATTTGCGTTCGCTGCGGATGACGCCGGTGGGTTCGCCGGAGATGAAGATCATGCCATCCTTGACCGTGGCGGTGTCGGCATTGACATTGACCGGTACCCAGCCCGTCATGTCCTTACCGTTGAAGAGGTCGACCCATTTCAGGTTGTTGACCGAGGGCTGTTTCGTTTCCGAAGAGGCCATCGGGCAGGTGCACGAGGCTAGACCGGCGAGGGCGAGGGCGGCGAAGAGGGGACGAAGCATACGGGATTCTCCGGGGGGGGATCTTGGTTGCGGGGCTTTTCGGACAGAGCGGTGATCTTTTTGTTTCCGCTTTGCCTTCATTTGGGAGGATAAGATCCCATGGATTGGCGGAGTTGTTGATAAAGATCCTTCGTCCAAGCCGGGCAAGATGCGGGAGCTTGGTATCCTGGATGAAGGCGGAAGTCGACAGGACAGAGAATCACCTCGACCGAGCCGGGTTTTGCGTGCGCCGCAAGGACGAAGAGATCCTCCGCCGCGGCGTCGCCCATCGCCAGACAACCGATCGAACAGGCGCTGCCGTGGATCATGATGTCGCCGCCGAGTTCTTTGCGGCCATCGAGCGCCGCCTGGGCCCGGTCGAAGGCGTTGGGGTAGCTGACTCGCAGCGACAAGTGGAAGGAGCTGTTGGGGTTGAGCGATTCGACCCGATACAGGCCTTCCGGCACCTGGTTGTCGCCTTCCATCAGCTTCGGTCCGAGCTCACCGCTGGCGCCGAGGATGGGATAGCTTTTCACCAGCTTCAAGCTCTTGCCTTCGCCGGCCCAGACCTCGAGCCGTCGCTCCTTCTTGAAGCCGATCAGCACCAGCTGCGACGGCGTCCAGGAAAGCCCGCAACGCTGCAGATCCGCCGCCAGTCGTTGTCGCACCGCCGGCTCGTACTGAGCCAGCCGCTCAGCCACGCTTTTGCGCTTGCCGCTCAGGCCCAAAGCCGCGCGGATCTCGCCGCGAAAAGGCAGGGCTGCGGCGAGGAGCAGCAGAAGAAGGAGGAGGGCCTTGAGGGGGCGGGACATGGATTGGCCTTGTTGGGATCGGGACGGAGACTCGGAAAGTGTTGTCGACCACAATCGACTGCCGTCGACAGCTGTCGATTGTGGTCGAGCCATTTTCTTGGGAAGGGGGAATTACGCATTCAGAGTGAGATCGCAACTGGGGGATCACTGATCCAGATCTACCTTTTGAGCGAAACAGAACAAGGATGCCAGTTCATGTCGCACACCGAATCCCATCGCGACAAAATCGAAGAGCTTCGCCTACGCTTTGCCAAGCTGCATCGCATCGGCGCCCTCGAAGATGCCGACATGCAGTGCTTACAAGAGATTTCTCCTGAAGACGCCGACGAAGGCATTCTAGCAGAAATGGAGGCGATAGCCGATCTTGCAGAATTAGCCCACCTCAAGCAGGCCAAAGCGCAGCGCGTCGCGGCTTGGGCGGGGACACAAAGCTTTTATAACCAATCGGTTTTCCGTAATCTTCCCGCCACTGCCTGGAGCTGGATCCTGCTACTAGCTATCGCTCTTGGATTGATTTTGATCTCCCTCTCACTTCAGCATCGAGGTCAGTTGAAATGCCAGCTTGTCGCTGGCTTTTGCCTTGTTCTGGCCACGATGGAGTTCCTCCGCTTGCGCTGGTACAAACGCGCTTATGAGATTGAAATCGCTGCCATTGACAGACTGGACGAGAAAATCGCCCACCTTGAGCAAAAAACTCATTGCTGTGAGGCCAAGGAAGGGTGTAACTGAAGAGCACCTCAGGCGCCAAATGGATGCTGGCGCGAAAAGGCAGCGCCGCGCCGAGGAGCAGAAGAAGAAGGAGAGCCTCGAGGCGGGGGACATGAATTTCCGGATTTAGATCATTTCCTGTAAAATCCGCTACAGATATGGCAGCCAAACATTCCGGCAAAATAAAAATTGCATTTTTTGCAGAAACAATCTTCCAGAAATATTGGATTGTAGCCTTCTTGGCAAAAAGTTATGTCGTAGAAAATCTCGCTTGAAGCTACTGATAGCTGCTTTGCTGCTGTTAGACCCATGGGGTGCGAGATTTGAATATGTTTTCCGGACATTGATGCTTGGATCACCAAGCCACGAAGCTCTCGCTCTGAAGAATAGAGTTTGTGGACGCGAAGGAAATCCATAGCGATGTTTCTGTTGGCTGGTAAAACTCGACCAAATACAGTAATTGAAACAGGTGACTCCATACACGCTCCTTTTTCCTGTTTGTTCGGCTCCACAATAAACACCGCCGCCCATCTTGCGAAAGGCGGCGGTGATTTAAGCGCTCAGCTAGAGATCACATCTCGGCGAGGGCGGCGCGGCGGGAGAGGCGGATGCGGCCGCGGTCGTCGATGTCGAGGACCTTGACCGAGACGACATCGCCCATGGCGACGACGTCTTCGACTTTCTGGACGCGGTAGTCAGCGAGCTCGGAGATGTGGAGCAGGCCGTCTTGACCGAAGATGGTGACGAAGGCGCCGAATTCCTTGATCGAGGCGACGACACCGCGGTAGATCTTGCCGATCTCGAGTTCCATGGTGTAGCCGTCGATCATGTCGATGGCTTGTTTCATCTTCTCGGCGTTGGCGGCGAAGACGGTGACCTTGCCGGAGTCGATGACATCGACTTTGGCGCCGGTGCTTTCGCAGATGCCGCGGATGTTCTTGCCGCCGGTGCCGATGAGGGCGCCGATCTTCTCGGGATTGATCCACTTGACGTGCATCTGGGGAGCGTACTTGGAGATCTCGGCGCGGGGGGCGGCGAGGACGGCGTCCATGACGTCGAGGATCTGCATGCGGGCGGCTTTGTCGCGGAGCATGGCTTGATACATCATTTCGAGAGGGATGCCGGCGATCTTCAGGTCGAGCTGGTAGCCGGTGACGCCGTCGCGGGTGCCGGCGACCTTGAAGTCCATGTCGCCCCAGTGGTCTTCGGAGCCGAGGATGTCGGTGAGGAGGACGTACTTGTCGCCTTCGGAGACGAGGCCGCAAGAGATGCCGGCGACGGCTTTCTTGAGGGGGACGCCGGCGTCGAAGAGGGCGAGCGAGCCGCCGCAGATCGAGGCCATCGAGGTGGAGCCGTTGGAGCCCATGATTTCGGAGATGACGCGGACGGTGTAGGGGTAGTCCTTGGGCATCATTTTTTCGAGCGAGCGCTCGGCGAGGTTGCCGTGGCCGATTTCGCGGTTGCCGGTCTGACCCATGCGGCCGCACTCACCGACCGAGAAGGGCGGGAAGTTGTAGTGCAGGGTGAAGGTCTTCTCGACTTCGCCGGCCATCTTGTCGATGGTCTGGGCGTCGTCGCCGGAGCCGAGGGTGACGGTGATCAGGCCCTGGGTTTCGCCGCGGGCGAAGATCGAGGAGCCGTGGGTGCGGGCGAGGACGGCGACTTCGCCGGAGAGCGGGCGGAGGTCGCTGATGCCGCGGCCGTCGGAGCGGCGGCCTTCTTCGAGGATGAGGCGGCGGACGTTCTTCTCGACCAGCTTCTCGTAGGCGGCGGGGATTTCGGCTTCGCGGCCGGGGAAGGCGGCGGCGATGGCGGGCTTATGCTTCTCGAGGACGGCCTTGAGGGCGGCGCCGCGTTCGGCCTTGTCGATCACCAGGCAGGGAGCGTCGAGATCGGCGCCGACGGCGCTCTTGATGCCTTCGAGGATGTCGTCGGCGACCTTGTGGATCTTGTAGGTGCCTTTGGTCTGGCCGGCCTGGGCGTGGAGCTCGTTCAGAGCGGCGACCTGCTTGACGACTTCGGTGTCGGCGAACTTCATCGCTTCGAAGAGGACCTCTTCGGAGAGTTCGTCGCAGTCGCCTTCGATCATGATGGTCTTGCCGGGGACGCCGGAGTAGATCAGGTCGAGGTCGGAGGAGGCCATTTCCTGGATGGTGGGGTTGGCGACGAACTTGCCGCCGATGCGACCGACACGGAGGGAGCCGTGGGGGCCTTTGTAGGGCAGGTCGGAGAGCTGCAGGGCGGCAGCGGCTCCGAGCATGGAGAGGACGTCGGGTTCATTGACGCCGTCATAGGAGAGGACGAGGGCGGCGACCTGGACTTCGTTGTAGAAGCCTTTGGTGAAGAGGGGGCGGATCGGGCGGTCGGTCATGCGGCCGATGAGGATCTCGTGGTCGCCGGGGCGGCCTTCGCGCTTCTGGTAGCCGCCGGGGAAGCGGCCGTTGGCGGAGTATTTCTCTTTGTAGTTGACGGTGAGCGGGAAGAAGTCCGCGCCTTCCTTGACGCCGCCGACGCATACGGTGACGAGGACCATGGTGTCGCCCTGGGTGACTTCGACGGCGGCGTTGGCGAGGAGGGCGAGCTTGCCGGTGGAGATTTTGATGGGGGCGTGATCGCCCATGTCGATGGTGACGGAACCAATTTTTTTAGCCATGTTTTTTCAATGCCTTGTGTTGTGGGATCGGGTTTTTCTCTAGGTTTCCGGTCCTCGTGCATTGAACATCTTGCGGCGATCGCGACCCTGGGGTCGTGCTGGCGGCAAGAGACTCAATTCACGCAGGCACCCGGAAAGGGGGATGCAAAAAAGGCCAGGTTGCCCTGGCCCTTTCGGAGCTGAATCAGCCGCGGATGCCGAGTTTCGCGATGATCGCGACGTAGCCGGCGTGGTTATGCAGCTTCATGTAGCGGAGGAGCTTCTTGCGGCGCTGAACCAGGGCGATGAGGCCGCGGCTGGTCGAGAAGTCCTTGGGATTGGTCTTGAGGTGGCTGGTGAGGTTCTTGATGCGCTCGGTGCAGAGAGCGATCTGGACTTCGGCGGAGCCGACGTCGCCTTCCTGGCGGCCAAAGGCTTTGTAGATTTCGTTTTTCTTTTCGGCGGTGATCATGTTTCTTTCCTTGTTATCCCTATGCCCCCAGGTGGTCATCACCCAGACTCGGCAAGTTCGGCGCGCAGAAGATAACGAATCTCTTTCTTATGGCAAGCCAGGCGGGGAGATTTTTTTTCGACCTGTGCACTTCGCAGTCATGGCGTGCCGCATCGGATCTGGGGCCGCCGCAAGGATTGCGGCGGCCCCAGGGAGCTCAAGGACGAGACCACAGATCCATCAGATCGAAGAGGGCGCTGCGGCAACCGTTGAAGACTCGTTCCTGAGCAAGAATATCGGGCAGTGTCTGGACGAAGGGGCCTGTTGCGAGGTCGCCGGGGCAATGGGCGGCGACGGCGGCGACTTCTTCCGGCCCCATCTCCAAATGAAATTGCAGGCCGAGGGCGCGGTGCAAGGCGAAGGCCTGGTTGAGGCAGGCTTGGCTGCGGGCGAGGCGAATCGCCCCGGGAGGCAGGGCAAAGGTGTCGCCGTGCCAGTGGACGACATCGAGCGTTTCCGGCAGGAAGGAGGTGAGGGGGTGGCGCTGCGCCTCCGGCGTCCACTGCACCGGAAAGCAGCCGATTTCGCGTTCCGGATTGCGGCGGACTCCGGCGCCGGCAGCGACGGCGAGGAGCTGCGCTCCGAGGCAGATGCCGAGGACCGGCAGGCGGCGTTTGATCGCTTGACGGAGGAGGGCGACTTCGGCGTCGATCCAGGAGAATTGCGCTTGATCCTGGACGCCCATCGGGCCGCCGAGGGAGATCAGTGCTTCGATCTGGTCAGGGGAGGGGAGGGGCTCGCCGCAGTCGAGGCGGCAAATCCGGAGCTGATGGCCGCGGCTCTGGGCCCACGCGGCTATACGACCGGGGCCTTCGAAGTCGGCGTGCTGGAGAAGATCGAATATCATCGGCGCTTTCCTGAGTCGTCGATGAGGATAGCGCCGATTAACGGCAAAGGAATGAAGAAAGTCAGAAAAAGAGCTGATTGATCGGCTTGACTTCAATCCAAATGACGGCATTATCCGCTCCACCATCGCGGAAGGGTGGTCGAGTTGGTTTAAGGCAGCTGTTTCGAAAGCAGCCGTAGAGTAATCTACCGAGGGTTCGAATCCCTCCCCTTCCGCCACGTTCTCAAATAAGGGCTTGCATCATTTGATGCAAGCCCTTAACTATCCAGTCAAAGCACTTCCTGCTGGTAGCTCCAGCCTTCTTCCTGACGGACGAATCGAAGCCGGTGGGTGATGCAAGCCAGCCTCTCGTTCGGATCGTGAGTGATGTGAAGGACCGAGACACCGGTTCGGGCGGCGACGCGGTCGACGATGGCGAGCACGGCGCGGCGGTTGGCGGCGTCGAGACCCTGGCAAGGCTCGTCAAGAATCAGCAGGTCGGGCGCCTTGACCAGCGCGCGGGCGAGAAGGACGAGACGCCGCTCGCCGTAGCTGAGGTGGAGGAATTCCTCTCCGGCGAGATGGAGGACCCCGCAGGCTCCCAGCCAGGCGCGGGCGACGTTCTCCTGCTCCGACGTCCAAGATCGGTAGATGCCGATGCTGTCGAAGAAGCCTGAGATCGCGACTTCGAGAGCGTTGGCTGGGACGCGGTGCTCGAGCTGCAGCTCGGCGGTGACGACGCCGATGCGGCGCCGGATGTCCCAGAGCGTTTCGCCGCTGCCCCGGCGCCGACCGAAGAGGCTCACGTCATTGGCGTAGGCCTGCGGATGGTCGCCGGAGATGACGGCGGCGAGAGTGGTCTTGCCGGCGCCGTTGGGGCCGGAGACCGACCACCCCTGGCCTTTGGAGAAATGCCAGTCCAGTCCTTCGATGATGTCTCGCCCGTCGTAGGCGATGTGTAGTTGGCGGAGATCGACCAGTGGCGCCCCGCGAGGCAGGAGGGCAAGGCTCGGGAGCTGTGGCGGCAGATCCTCCGGCAAGGGCGGCGGCGGCTTGTTCAAGGCCGCCCATGCGGGCGATGCGAGGACTTCGTCGCGTCCGCCGCAGGCTTCGATCTTGAGAGAGTTGAGCAGCAGCATCTGAGTGCAGGCCGGCGGCGCCTCGGCGGGATCGCGGCAACAGACTATCAAGGAGGTGCCCGCGTCGACGGCCTCCTCGAGAAGATTCCAGGCGTCGCGGCGGCCGGCGGTGTCGAGCCCCTCGAAGAGACCGTCGACGATGAGCAGCCGCGGCCTTCCGGCAAGGGCGCGACCGAGGAGGCTGCGGCGAGCTTCGCCATTGGACAGGTAGCGCAGGCCGGTTCCTGCGGCACGTTCGAGTCCGACGCGGCGCAGCCAGTCGCCGCCGCCCTTTTCGCCGATGATTGCGGCGGCGGAACGTCCGGGGTCGATGCCGCCGGCCGTGGTCTCGCTGTTATCGTCGTGGCGTTCGCGCTCCAGCAGCTCTTCGAGCAGCGAGAAGGAGACGAGCCCGAGCTCCCTGTCGGGGTCATAAGCCAGGAAAAGCTGCCCCGGCCGCGTCGGAACGCTTCCGGCAAGCAGGCGCCCGAGAAGCGACTTGCCGGCGCCGTTGGGACCGCAGATCAGCCAGTTTTCGCCGGCGCGCCACTGCCAGCTGATGCCGTCAAAGAGGCGTTCGCCCTCAAGGTCGAGGCAGAGGGAATGGAGCTCGGCAAGAATCATGAGTCATCTCCGGTTATCAATGCCGACAAAATTATCCCGGATTCCGGAATTCCGGTGACGCTTCTTGGCGCGCCTCAAAATCCGCCGGGCGCTGGCCTTCCACCTGGAAGCAGAGGCCCCGCATTCCCAGGTTACTTATCCTTGATGGGCCGGGCCGATGCTGTCACGCCGGATGAATTGCGCCGGCAGCACGATGTCGTCGGGTTTCCGTCCTTGCATCTGTTCAAACAGCATCTTGGCGGCGTGACTGCCGATTTCCTGCAGAGGTGAGCCGTAGGTGCTGAGGGGAGGGGTGGTGATCGCGGCGAGTTCGATGTTGTCAAAGGCGACGACGGAGAACCGCTCCGGGACCGGGATGCCGAGGCGCTCCAAATTGTTGAGGAGGCAGATGCCGACATAGTCACAATAGCAGAAGGCGGCACTCATGCCGGCGTCGAGGAGTTGGCGGGCGATTGGCTTGCCGGCCTGGTTGATGTACGCGAGGTCGTGAGGATATCCGTACGGGTAGGTGAAGACCCGGGGAGCGAGGCTGGCTTCGTTCATGGCGCGTTCATACCCTTTGTAGCGGCGGCGGGCGTCGGCTTGCTTTCCTGGGACGATGTCATCGAGATATTCGTCGTGGGTGACGTGGGCGATGCTCTTGTGACCAAGCTCAATGAGTTGGCGGGTGGCGTGATAACCGACTTCAGTTCCGTCGACCCTCACCGTCGGCACGCCGGGATACATCGGGCTGTAGAGCTGCACCATGGGGAGCCCGGATTCGAGCAGAGCGGCGACGCGCTTGTGATTGGGGCCATCGGCAGGCTCTGGGGCGCCGACGATGATCAAGCCGTCGGCACGGCGGTCAGTGGCGAGCTTCAGGTGGCGGGCCTGGTCTTCGGCCCAGCTGCCGTCGTAGTAGATCAGCAGTGAGTAGTCGTTTTCACGCAGCACCGATTCGATGCCCTTGACGGTCTCCAGTGCCTGAAGAAAGATGGCTTCACGTCCGAGCAGGGCGACGAGGTAGGACTTCTGCGTCGCCAGGCTGCGCCCGAGAGGATTGGCCCGGTAACCGAGCTCCGCGACCACCGCCAGGATCCGCTCGCGGGTCGCGGCGCTGACCTTGATCTTGCTGTCGCGTCCCGACAGGACCACCGAGACGGCGGCCTTCGAAACGCCGGAGAGCCGCGCGACTTCCGCCATGTTCACGGCTTGCGCCATGTCAATCTCCCCGGGGTTGGAAGACTCGCGTCGCGGCGACAAGGCGCTGGCGGATGCCGTTTTCGGCGGCGGAGTGGCCAGAATCAGGAACGATCTGGAGCTCGGCAAGGGGGAGGAGCTTCTTCAGTTCCCAGGCCGAGTCGAGGGGGCAGACGACGTCGTAGCGACCATGGACGATGATGCAGGGGATGTGGGCGATCCTGTGGGCGTCCTCAAGGAGCTGATGGTCGTTGCGGAAGAAGCCTTTGTTGACGAAGTAATGACACTCGATGCGGGCGAAGGCCTCGGCGAACCAGGGGTCGTCGCTTTTGGCGACCAGCTCGGGGTCGACAAGCAGACGTGAGGTGGATCCTTCCCAGACGCTCCAGCGGCGGGCGGCGGCGATGCGCACTTCCGGATCCTCGCTGGTGAGGCGGCGATAGTAGGCGCTGAGTAGGTCGTGGCGTTCGGCGGCGGGAATGTGGTCGCGGTAGGCCTGGAAGGCATCGGGGAAGAGCATCGATGTGCCTTCCTGGTAGAACCAGCGGATCTCTTTATCGCGAATGAGGAAGATTCCACGGAGGATGAGCTCGGTGACTCGTTCGGGATGTTTCTGGGCGTAGGCGAGGGCTAGGGTCGATCCCCAGGAGCCGCCGAAGACCTGCCACTTTTCGATGCCGAGCTTAAGACGCAGGGTTTCGATGTCGGCGACGAGATCCCAGGTGCTGTTGCCGCGCAGCTCGGCGTGAGGAGTGGATCGTCCGCAGCCGCGCTGGTCGAAGAGAATGATGCGATAGTGGCTGGGATCCCAATAGCGCCGGTGATCGGGGCTGCAGCCGCCGCCGGGGCCGCCGTGCAGGAAGACAGCCGGCTTGCCCAGGGGATTGCCGCACTCTTCGTAGTAGACGGAGTGCCATTCGTCGACTTGCAATCGGCCGCTGGCGTAGGGTTCGAGGGGAGGATAAAGATCGTTCATGGTCGGGTCTCGGAATTGGGGTTTGACGGTTGAAAGGCGAAGCTCTTACTTGACTAGTTCGCGCAAGGCGCCCAGGTCGAGCTCGGGGTAGAGGGGGAAGCGGCTGAGGATGGCCTGGACCTTGGCCTTGGCGGCGTCGATGACGTCCTGCTTG
>JBDKFG010000103.1:0-10891 GCA_039798785.1 Verrucomicrobiota bacterium
GCCAAACACCCAAGGTGGGAGCCCGGTGCGCAAATCGCGCCCGCCGGGATCTGTGCGGGGGGCTCACAGCAATGAGAGTCCCTACCGCGATACAACAGCAACAAATGGCGATTCTAGTTCGACCTGCATGACTGCCGGAGGAGTTGCCGAGCGCCCTCGAACACCATAAGCTCTTGCTGTTGTAGCTGATCCTTTCAATCTTTGAACCTTCCAACCTTTCAACTGCGGTTTTTTGGATGAAACTTGTGAAATTCACCAATTCCCTGTGACAAGCACAGGAATGTCCCGCTCGGTAAATTATAGTGCGAGTCACCCGCAATCCAGATCATGAGCCTGATGTGAATTTATGCCCACGCTGCCATCAGCCGATTTCCGGTGACTCTCCGCTCTGTCCGGACTGTTCCGGCGCATCCGTCTACGATGCTCCTCCGAGGGAGACGCGAGTCCGGCGAGCCCCGCAAGAGGCGGATTTGCCGGTCAACCCCCATGCCAGCAAAGCACTCGTCTTCGGCCTGCTCACCCTGCTTTGCTGCTGCTTTGCGCTTCCGGCATTGTTTTTCGGTCACAAAGGGATGCGTCATGAAAAGGAGGCGGCGAGCGAGAATGGCAAGGCTTTCTGCATCGTAGGGTTGATCTTCGGTTATTCCTACATCGCCATCTGCCTTGGCCTTTTCCTCTATGTCCTCGCTGAGCTGCTGTCTAAATAAAAAACGAGATAAGGAAGAAACTCATGAGAATTCGTCCCACTTCGATCACGGTCGTCGGCATCATCATCATTGCCTTCAGCGTCCTGGCGCTTCTTGGTCAGCTGTTTTTGGTGGTGATGATGCAGAATCCGGAATTCCAGAAGCTTCTGCAAGCCGAGCTGCAGGCGCAGAATGCGGCGATGCCGGGCACCGGACTGTTGATCTACGGATTCGTCGCGATCTTCATTTCGATCGCCTGCGGCTGGGCGATTCTCCTCGGCAAGAATTGGGCCCGTCTGGGCTATGTCCTGATTCAAGTCGTGGGCACGGTGATCACCTTGATGACGACGCCGAACAAACTGTCAGTGCTTCCTAGCCTGTTGATCGCCATCGTCATCAGTTTCTTCCTTTTCAGGGCTGAAGCCAACCGGTTTTTCAGTGGGTTGGAAGAGGATGAAGAAGTCAATGCCTGACTTTTCTGCACTGACGATTCTGCTTTCTCTCGTCTTGAACGTGGAGGCGGCGCCGCTTTCTCCCGAGCCTCCGCCGGCCACTGAATTGCAAATGCCGCTGATTGAGCGTCTCTGTCCTGCTGTGGTGGCGAGATGGAAGGGCCAGGAGATGAAAAGAGAGGAATTCCTCAAGCTGGCGCGCAGCGAAGTCGCGATCCTTGCGGCCGGCAACGACGCCCGGGCCCTGGCTCGGGCTGCGACTCAGCTCGTCGATGAAATCCACCAGAAACGAGCGGCCTTGGATTGCGCCGCCGGCGAAGGGCTCGTGCCGGACCTGGAGAGCGGCAAGGCCGAATTCCTGCGCCAGGAGGCGCTGGCCGCTCCGGGGCAGTTCGCGGCCGAGCTCGCCCGCCTCGGATTGAGCCGAGAACAGGCCATCCGCCAAGGAGCTGAGACCGCTTGCGTCCTTGAATGGCAGGCCCTCCTGGTCACTCGCCAGAGCCCGGGTGAGATCGAGTCCAGACTCTATTACACTCAGAACCCCAAGTTGTTCGAAAGCGCCGGAGCGATCCGCCTGGGGAAAATCGTCTTCCCCTACGCCGATGCCGCCTCGGAAGCGCTCGCCAAGCAGGCCTGCGCCGCCGCTGAAAACTCGCTGCGCCAAGGAGAGAGCGACTTTGGCCAGGCCTGCAAGACCTATGGAGCCGTAGCACGCAACGTCGCCGACTGCGGCGGCTTCGTTCCTCTCGAGCACGCCAGGAAGGAGCTCGAGCCGGCCTATAAACTCCCGGCGGGACAAGTGCTGTCCGTACAAATCCCCGGCTCATGGATCTTGCTGCGCGTCCACGCCAGCCGTGGTCCGGGGCCGCGGCCCTTCGAAGAAGTCGATGCCGAAATCCGCCGCGGACTCGCCGCCGCCGGCGGCGCCCGCGAGGCGCGGCGGCAATCCCTCGAAGCTCTCAAGGACGGCGGCTACCGCAATTTCCTGCGGCATCCCGAGCCCGCCCTTGACTCTCGAGGGCGAGCGCTAGATTGGCGGCCTTCACCGTAACCTGGAGCCTTCATGAACTTCCACTATGTCACCGAACACGATCAAGCCCTGGCGGAGCTCAGCCGCAGCGGGCTCGCCTGGCCCGAATCGGGGGAGCCTCTGTTTTTCACCACCTCGGCAGGCTTCTTCGCCCTTGCCTTCCAGCAGTCGGGATTCTACCGCGAAGACGAAGAGGAGGAGACTCGCGATTGCGGCCTGATCATCCTCGCCGAGCCCGGCCGGCAGGCGGAAAGCGCGAAGAAACTGCTGCTTGAGCACCTCGCCGAGATCTCCGCTTGTGACGGCAGTGACGATTCCGGCGACTAAGCTTCTCAAGTCATCGCCGCCGCCTTTGCTTCGTCCGTGCGACGCTGTAGATTTGCCCATTCTTTTTCGAAACACATCTCAACTCAAGAGGCATCCTCCATGATCGACCGCCGCCACTTCCTCGGAGCCGCCGCCATCAGCGCCCTCGCCGCCTGCAGCAGCGACAAGGAAAAACGACTCAGAGAGCTCGATCCCGAAAACAGCCCCGACGGCTACTACCGCAATCCTGCCTGGCTGAACCGTCCCGACCGCGATTTCGACTATTTCCGCGACAACGCCGTCGACGACGAAGGCGTCAGCCGCACCCAGGCCTCCCTGTACAAGCACCGCCCCTCGCTGTCCGCCTCCGGCGACCGCCGCGAGTTCCGCATCCGCTTCCACAACGAGCCGCCACATCCTCATGAGCACGGCCATTACTGGGCTTGGATCGAGATCTTCGATGCCGAGGGCCAGCTGCTGGTGACGCATTTCCCCAATCCGGCCGAGGATGAGGTTTTCTACGGGGAGAAGGGGGGCGACTTCGCCGCTTATTTCCAGCTTCCCAAGCCGGCGACCGACTGGGTCCGCATCCGCGCCCGCTGCCAGCCGCATGGCGTCTTCACCGAGTATTTCCGCCTCTCGGATGAGTCGCGGCCCCGGTTTTGATCTCCGCGACCATCGATGATCCCGATCGCCGCAGAAAGCTTTTTCATCGTCTTCGCCACACTCGCCGTGCTGGCCGGGGGATTCCTTTGGATCGCCATGTCGCTGCGCACCGGCAGGCTTTACCAGCCCTTCTCCACCGAGAGACTCTGCCGCTGCCGCAATTGCTCCCTGATCTTTGTCGTCCCTCGTCGCAGCGAAGACAAGGTTCCCTGCCCGCGCTGTCTCAGTCCTGACCAGTCTGTCGGCAAAGGAAGGGTCTAAGAGAATCCGCGGCTCCCGGTTCTGTCTGTTCCCCTCTCCACCGTCAACCTCCAACCTCAGACTCTGCATGAGAATCATCGCTGGCGCCGCTCGCGGCATACCCCTGGAGATCGGTCCGAATCCCCTGGTCCGCCCCACCACCGACCGGATCAAGGAGACTGTTTTCAACATGATCGGGCCCCTTGACGGTCTGCATGTTGCGGATCTCTACGCCGGTTCCGGCGCCCTCGGACTCGAGGCTTTGTCCCGCGGCGCCGCCAGTCTCGTCATGGTCGAAAACGACCGGGCAACCTGCGCGGTGATCCAGAAGAATCTTGCGAAGGTGCTCAAGTCGATCGGAGCCGCCGCGGCGGATCGCCGCGCCGAAGTTGTTCAGGGCGACGCCGCCGAACCCTGGCGCCGGATCGGCCTCCCGCAGAAGAAGCTCGACCTTATCCTCGCCGATCCGCCCTACGCCGATTCCTGCGCCGCGGCGGCCGCCCTCCTGCAATCCCGCGAGCTCGCCAACTGGGCCGGAGCTGGTTGCCGCCTCGTGCTTGAACATCTCGGCGATCTGGCCCTTCCTGAGGCGGGCCCGTGGCGCCTTGTGCGCCGCAAGGATTTCCGCCCGACTTGCTTCACTTTCTGGGAATCCGTGCCATGAGCAAGAACCACTACCGGGATCTGCCTGAGGATGCCGAATCCTGGGATGAATTCCGCTGGGAGAAGCTTCTGCGCGATTCCGATCAGTTCGCCCATCATTACTTCCAGTTGATGAAACGATTCGGCAGCCTGCCCGAGGGCGAGATCCTGATCGACCAGCACCTCGGCTCGAGGAAGCTGCCGACGCCTCCGGAATCCTCGGAGTTCTTTGTCGACGGAGGCGACTTCGACAGTGCCGACGCTCCTCCCGGGAGCGAAGAGGAAAATGAGGATTTCGACGGCGGCGGACCCTCGATCTGCGAGCGCCACCAGGCCTATCTCAGCCTGCGCCAATGCGCTCTCGGCTGGTGCAATATCTTCGCCTCCTTCCTGTCCTCCGAGCACCGTCACATCGGCGCCGGCATTCTCCTCCATCTCGGACGCGCCTGCGGCTACTTCAGCGGCGCCCTCGGCGACGGCAATTACGAGCAGCCTTCCTGGCACATCGCCTCGGCGAAACGGGCGCTCGACCAGGTCAACTCCGCCCTCGGCCTGATTGATCAGCTGAGTCCCCTTCGTCCCACCTACCCGAAAGTCACCGATCCGATGAAAGCTACCCTCCGCGAAGTCGAAGACGGCATCATCGACTTCATCGGCAAGATGCGCTTGAAATCCTGAGGCCGGCCGGAACCCGCTTCGAGAAGCACTGTCTACTGAGACCTGATTTCTTTCATCACCGGAGATCCGAACTCATGAGATTCCTGTTTGCAGGCTGCCTCGCCGCTATCCTTTTCGCAGGCGCCGCCGCTTTCGCCGGGCCGGATTCCGATGCTCCCGAAGCCGGTGTTTTCGTCCCCGGCAAACGCAGTCTCAGCATCGAGCCCTTGATCCCTGCGCAATCCAGCTGGCTTCATTTCGGTCAGCCCGGCGAGCCCCCCGAGAATTGGCGCAAGGACCCCGCCGCGGCGGCGAAATGGAAGCACATCAAGGCTCCCTTGGCTCTCGAGCTCCCCCAGGGTGCCGGCGCCGCAGGCGGGCAGCTTCCCGCACTGCCGCTGCTCAAGACCTTCAAGATCGGGCGCACCGTCGAAGATTATCACAGCTTCGACCTCAAGCTCAGCTGCGACCAGCCCTGCATCCTCTGGCTCAACGGCCGGGAGCTGCTCCGTCACCGCATCGCTCCCGACGGCAAACGCCGGAGCAAGAAGACTCCGGGAGGGGGCGGCAATCTCTATCGCCTGCCGGCCAGCGCGCTGAAGCCGGGCGAAAACACCCTGGCCGTCGAAGTCTTCGCCGATCCGGACAGCCGCAAGGCCCGATTCGAACTCGAATTCGGCGCCGAAGTGCTCGCTCCCGGATCGTCGCAGAACATCCGCGATGCCTATCTGCAGCAGCTAACTTCGCACTCGGTCATCATCTGCTGGCGCTCCGATCGCGCCTACGCCGGCTCCGTCGAGGTCGATGGCCGGACTTTCAAGGAGGCCAGCCCCCAGCGCGATCACTTCATCAAGGTCGAGGGGCTCAAGCCCGAGACGGAATACCGATACAGTACCGTCGACGAGGCAGGCAGGCGGGTCGAAGGGGGCGAGGAGTACCGATTCCGCACCGCGCCGCCGCCCGGAGCGTCCCGTCCGACCCGGATCTGGGCGATCGGCGACTCCGGCACTGCCAACGCTCATGCCGAGGCGGTGTATCAGGCTTACCGCAAGGAGGCCGGCAAGTCGCGAACCGACGTCTGGCTGATGCTCGGCGACAACGCCTACATGACGGGTACTGATCCCGAGCACTCCCGCAGCATCTTCCACATGTACCCGGAACTGCTCCGCCAAGCCTGCGTCTGGCCCTGCATCGGCAACCACGAGGGCTATGTCGGAGGCTTCGACGCCAGGCAGCAGAAGGGCCCCTACTTCCGAGCCTTCGAGCTGCCCAGGAAAGGCGAAGCCGGCGGACTCGCCAGCGGCACCGAGGCGTATTACTCCTTCGATCACGGCGACATCCATTTCGTCTGCCTCGACAGCGCCGCCCTCAAGGTCACTGCCGATTCGCCGCAGCTCGCCTGGCTGAAGCAGGATCTCCAGGCCAGCCGTGGCAAATGGCTCGTCGCCTACTTCCATCATCCTCCCTACACCAAAGGCTCCCACGACTCCGACAATCCTCTCGACTCCGACAGAAGGCATTTCGACGCCCGCGAATTCTTCCTGCCCGTACTGGAGGAGCATGGCGTCGATCTCGTCCTCAGCGGCCACTCCCATGCCTACGAACGCAGCTTCCTGATCGACGGTCACTATGGATTGTCGAGCAGCTTCGACCCCAAGATCCACGCCAAGAATGCCGGAGACGGCCGCCCCGACGGGAAAGGAGCCTACGAGAAGAAGGCGGGCGGCCGGCAGGGAGCGGTTTACATCGTCGGCGGCTCTTCCGGCAAGATCAGCGGCGGACGCCTCAACCACCCCGCCATGTTCACCTCGCAGAACAAGCTCGGCTCCGTGGTGGTCGATGTCGAGGCCGGGGAGATGAAGATCCGCTTCATCGACGACAAGGGCGCGGTGCAGGACTGGTTCAGCATCAGGAAGCCCTGAGGCGGCGGCGGCTCAGTCGCGGTTTCTCATCGCGAAATAAAGCCCTGCATAGACCTTGGGACTCACCAACTGCCCGCCAGCTTCGCGCGCCGCCAGCCAGTCGCCCGCCTCCTCGAGGGGGATGACGTGGACTTCGATCTCTTCTCCGTCAACCCCGCCGCCACCGCCGCTGGGAAGGGCGTCTTCGGCGGCGACGAAGGTGACCACCTCGTCACTCAGGCCCGCCGAGGTCGGTCCCCGGCTGAGGACGCGCCAGCGGGCGGCGAAATAGCCGGTCTCCTCGTCGAGCTCGCGCTGCGCCGCTTCGAGAAGAGCCTCGTCCTCGTGCCCCTCGTCGTCGCCGACCAGCCCGGCGGGCAGCTCGATGATGCGGCGGCCGAGCGGCACGCGCTCCTGTTCGATCAGGACGATCTCGTCCGTCGCCGTGGTGGCGACGATGGCGACGACGGCGCTTGCCTTGCTGCGCTGGACGAACTCCCAGCGGCCGGATTTGACCAGACGCAGAAAGCGTCCCTGATGCAGGATTTCGAGAGACATCGGGAAGGCTCCGATTGTTGAGGATTCAGGGTTGTGCTTCGATCAGCTTGCGGGCTGCGGGCTGCGACTTCAGGAGGCTGTCCCGCTCTTCCTGGAAAATGGTCTCGAAGGGGGGCAGGGGACGGCGCTTCTTGAATCCGCCGCTTCCTGTCTGCTTGCTGTAGTTGAGATGTATGTCGAGGGCTTGCTTCTGATACGCGGCCCCGCGTTTGCCTTCGCCGAGGAGGCGCCAATACAGGCTTTGGCGAATGACGCCGCGGATGTTCATCATCACCTGGGCCTCGTCCATGCTGTTCAGGTTGTCGTTGGCCTCCTTGGTGGCGAAGCTTTCGACATCGACCAGGTATTCGGGATTGCCAGGATTGAGCCGGCGCAGTTCCTGCAGGCAGGATTCGGCTTTGTCCTTGCGGCCTTCGAGGAAGAAGGCGGCCAGGGACTCGCGGTAGAAATTGCTCAGGCCGGTGAGGAAGGTCTGGCCCTGGGTTTCGTCATAGTCCTTGGCGCTGTCCTCGAGATGGCGGCGGCAGGAGTCGAAGACGGCAAGGTTCGGCGCCCAGTCGTAGAGCTCCATCGTCTCGCTGTTGTAGGAAACCACGCGTCCGGCGCGGAAAGAGGCCATCAGGCCATGGCCGACGAGGCGCGTCAGCTGCACGTCAGGCTGAGCCGGATCGCCGCGTCGCAGGCCGGCTTCGCCCCAGTAGATGCCGTGGGTGTCGGAGTTGCGCCAGTCGAGGATGCCGTATTTGCGGTCGATGTCGGCGCAGAGCGCCGGGTCGAGGCGGTAGACCTGCTTCATCCAGCGGAGACGAAGGAAGCGGTCGCAATAGGTGTTGACGACCAGGGCTCGGCTCGGACCGATCTGGGAGTTGAGGAGCTGGACGAAGTCGCGTGGCAGCTGGCCGTTGCGCCGGAATTCATCTTCCCATGCCTGCCAGCCGGTCTCCTGACGAGGCATGGACTGGAGTGCCTTGAGGAGGTCGAGTTCGGGACTGAGAAGCTGCTGCAGGGTATCGAAAGCGAGTGGGGCCTTGAGGCCGCGGTCGATGAAGTCGCGGGTGATCTCCAGCCAGCGGGGGTCTTTGATCAGGCGTTTCACCGCCTCGGGAAGATCCTCGCCTTTGCGGCGCGCCTCGACCAGTGCCGACCATTCGAGATGGGAAGCTTTCAAGACCAGGTCGAGACCGCCGAGGTTCTCCTTGCGCAGGCGAGCGTCGAGAAGGCCGGAGCTGAGGGGCAGATCGATGAATGACTCCCAGTCCGGCGTGCCTCCGCCGAGAAGCGCTTGCATCTCGCGAGACCATTCGGTTTTGTAGTAGCGGTTGGCGTCGTCGAGGTTCTGCCCCATCTTGTGCTGGAAAGTCCAGCCGAGTTGGTGGTAGAGCTTGGCATCGTCCGGGTTCCAAAGCAAGGTCTCGTCGCGGAGGATCGAGATGCCGCGACGGACCCAGAACCAGCGTTCCTTGGGGGAGGGAAGGGCGACGGAAATGTTGTAGGCCATGTTCCAGGAGAGGTAGCTGGCGGCAGCTGAGCAGCGGGGTTGCAGCCGTACCGCCCAGAGTCCCAGTTCATACGATTCGTGGTAGCGCTGTTCGTCTTGCATCCGTATGCTGCGCAACCAGAGCCAGTTGGCGGCGAGGCCGCGGAAGGCCCCGAGGGTCGCCGAGGCCGCCATCACTTCCGAAGAGGCTACCTGCTGCGGCGTCTCGTCGATCAGCTTGGCGGCGGTGGCGCTGCGGTCGAGCGCACCCTGCTGCCAGGAGGCGACGGCGAACATCCCGATCGCCCCGAGGGCCAGGAAACTGCTTCTTGCGACACTCATCGACGAGCCTCCTTGCCGAATTCCCGGCGTTCCAGCGCCAGGCGCCCCGCCAGATAAAGCAGGCCGCCCTTGATCAGGATGCCATAAACAAGGATGGGCAGCAGCTCGGCGCTGCCCAGTGCCTGCCCTCTGGCCAGAAGCGACGACAGGTCAAATTCGGCATGAGTGGCGGTCACCAGGCGCAAAGCCTGATAGTTCAGTCCTTCTTCGGGATTGGCGACCGCCCCGAGAACTTGGCTGAGGAAGAGATAGGCGCCCGACATGAAGAGGGCGACGGGCGTGCTGAAGCAGAGGCCGAAGCTGCAGCCGGCCGCGGCCAGGATGGCGAGGAAGCCGCAGATCGCCAGGCTCATCAAGATGAAGTTCCCGCCAAAACTCCGGCCCTCGCCGAGGATGAATGGACCGTCTCCAAGCTGCACCAGGAAACTGCCCGATTCCGCCACATTGTGGATCCGTATTCGCACCTTGCCGTCCGCACCCCGGCACTTGGGATTGAGTCCGAACCGCATGATGTCGCCACCGTTGCCGACCCAGGGCACGACGCTGGTGTCGGCGCCGCTTTCCGGGTCGATGACCGATACGCCGACATAGAGCCTTTCGCCGCTGAGAGAGGACGGCCAGAACTTGGCGCGGACGAACATCTCGCCTTCTTTCGTCGCCGGCACCCCCTCCGCCGTGAACACGACCGACTTCCCGTGCTCGACGCTGCGAGTCAGCTGCGCAGCCGACTTCAAGGCTTCGGCGCGTATGTCTTCGGGCTGGCTGCCGGGACGCTCACGCAGCAGCCTCTCGATCTCTCTTTTTTCGATTTCAGCGGCCGCAGGCGGGGTGGCCGGCACGAAGCTGCGCGCCTGGTAGACCGTGCTTTCCATCACCAGCACCTGGTCGATCTGGGCCGTGGCCTCGCGTAGGCGGGTCAGCCAGGATTCGTCGTGACCTGCGCTTGGCGGCGTGGCTTTGAGGAATTCGCGCCATGCCTCGGGGGTGGCGAAAAACTGCGGCAGGGCCCGGCTGAGAGCCATCAGCAGCTCCTTGCCCTCCAGACTCAATTGCCCGGCCTTGTCGAGCTCTTCGGCCTCCCGGATCACGCCTGCTGCCTGGATCAAGGCCTTCTGCTTGAGATCTTGACGGTCTTGTTCGAGCCGCCACCAGGTGCAAGCCGCCGCCGGCAGGAAGAGGGCGAATGAGACGAGACTGGCTCCCAGGAAACGGCCCGCCCAATAGGAGCTGGCGCCTACCGGCTTGACATAGAGGAGGTGAAACTGCTGACCGTCGACTTCACGGGCGATGCTCAGGGTGCCGATCCATAAGGCAGCCAGTGAAGCCACCAAGGTGCTGAAGCCGATCGACCATTCCAGCCGCACCTTCAAAGCGCCCGAGGCACTGCCGTCGCCGATTCCCTCCGAGGGCAGGAAGAACATCGCCACAGCCAAAACCAGGGCAAGGACGAGAAGCAGCCGGGAGCGAGCCGCTTCCCGGCAGGTCTGAAGGGTCAAGGCAAGCACAGGCTTCATGCGACTTTCCCGGAATTTGCATGTCGATGAAATACATGGGATCGGCGAAAGCGCAAAGCCGAAGCTCGCGATTGAGTTGGGATGTAGCTCAGATAGCAAGTCCCCTTGCTGCTTACAGGCGAGTCCTTGTTCGATCAATCAATCAGCTTTTGCCTTGCAAGAGTTTCGGATCGATCAGGAGCCGGATGGAGCGGGCGGCGCCGGGTGTCCGTTCGATATAGCCAAGTTCTTCCAACTTGATGATCATGTTGTGCGTCGAGGGAGCGGTGACCCGCATGCGATAGACGATTTCGCTCTCCGACTGCGGTGGCCCGTTGCGCTCGTTACGTCGAGCTCAACCCCTTGCGCGCCCAGCTCGAGGAAAAGGTGGGCGCCGCCGGCCGCAACTCCTGGCACGACTTCGAGAAGTCTTGCGACAAG
>JBDKFG010000104.1:0-10537 GCA_039798785.1 Verrucomicrobiota bacterium
TACCGACTCGTCGGCGACCCCGCGCCATGAAACCAGGAAACAACCAAAAATAACACCCCGAGGTATCATTACATTTTCCCGCAGGTCAGGTGTTCTGAAACTAGTTTGGCCGATCTCTTTCAAGGGAAGCAATGGTTGCAAGTCGACGATGGTCAGGCCATGCTCATCAGCCTCATCACGCCGCTCCGTGCCGAGGATAGCCTTATCCCCATCAGCGCTGAAGAACTCAAATTCCCTCTGGAACTCGCCTCCGAGCGAAGCTATCCCCAGCAGGACCGTGGCTTGGGGGCCTTCACGAAATGCGAAGACGACTTCCCTCCCTCGGTGCTGCTCTGGCTCCTGATCCCCTGGCTGCTGGCGCTGCCATGCCCGCGACCCGCTCGCGCCTGGCCCCTCCTCACCGCTGCTCTCCTCGTGACGATGGCAGCCTTCGACGCCTACGCCCAGCATCGCGATCCCGCGGCGGTCACCTGGTTCTTCCGCTGACGCTCCTCCCTGGGGCCGCCGCAATCCTTGCGGCGCTGCGCTCCCCCGAACCCGAACGCCGCAAGGATTGCTGCGGCCCCAGAAAAAAACCAAACCTGAGTAAGCCATGAACTCCCTCATCCTCAAAACCCTGCCTGAAGCCGAACAATCTGAGCACGATCAGCAATGCCGAGATGGCTTCATGGAAAACCGGAAGTTCCTCACGCCCTTGGCTCGGCATTCTGGAGGCCCGCGGCAAAAGCGGCAAACACGGGCGAAGCTCAGGATTGATCTATCTGCCGATGGTGACCTATCTGAAGCCTGGGGAGGAACTGATCCCAGGCAGCGCCGAGGGCTTCCTCGCCCAGTTTCCCCAGCTTCAACAGGCGCAATCTCCGGCCAAGACGGAGCGCCGTTTTTTCACCTGGACGCATCTCTTTGGCGACAGCATCTGGATCCTTTTTCTGCCAGCCCTATTTATGGCCTTGAAGCAGCGCCCGGCCTGGTATTTCCTGAGAACCCTGGGACTCGGCCTGCTGGTGATTCTGGCGCTTGAATTCTACCTGAAATGGCGGGATCCTTCGGCCCTGACCTGGTTCCTCGGCTGAGCCCCCCCCTCCCCTTTTCAGCCGCGGGCGAGGGTCAGGACCCGCACTTCGCTGGCGCCGCCTTCGAGAAGGAGGCGGGCGCAGGTGTCGAGGGTGGCGCCGGTGGTCAAGACATCGTCGACGAGGAGGAGGGTGCCGGAGGGGATGGCGGCGCGGGTCGCGAGTTCGTAGAGCCCTTGCACCGCTTTGCGGCGATGATCCCGGTCGAGTTCGTGCTGGGGCTTGCCGAAGCGGCGGCGACGTAGAAGATCCAGCTCCGGCACCCCCAGCAGCCGGGCGGCGTCGCGGGCCAGGGACGAGGCGGCGCAGTGTCCGCGCCAGAGGCGTTTGAGCCAGAACATCGGCACGGCGCAGACCGCGGCGGGCCGGGGGATGGCGACGCCGGCGAGCGCCAGCGGCAGATGCTCGAGGATGACCCGGCGGGATTTTTCGTCGCCCTGGTATTTGTAGCGGTGGACCAGCTCGCGGGCGGCGCCGTGGAAGGGCCAGAGGCAGGAGGCCTGGGTCCAGGCGGGGGTCTGGCCGAGACAGTCGAGGCAGACTTCGGTGGCGGTGTCATTGGTCGCCAGGCAGTGGCGGCAGAGGCCGCGGGAGGGCAGGCGGAAAGCGGGGCGGCACTCCGGGCAGAGGCGGTCCTCGCCCTGGCCTTCGGTCTCGCCGCAGGCAAGGCAAAGCCCCGGGAACAGCAGTCCGCCGGGGCGATTCCAAGCCGGATCAGGCATCAGACAGGCCTCAGTTGAAAGGTGGGGTGAAAAGGAAAGGGGGATTCTGAAGTTGAGCCAAGTCGAAAGCAGGATTCAAAATTCCAGATTCAAAATTCAACATAACAAAAACGAAATTAAAGATTTAAGATTAAAAATTCGGCGTATTTTGCAGGCTATCAAATGAACAGCCAGGCCTGATGCGTCTCTTTATTCTTGAATGTTATATCTTTGATTTCGTTGTTAGTTGTTACTGTCTTGAATTTTGAATATTGAATTTTGAATCCAATTCCTAAGGCATCAGGTCCGTTCCGCCAGGAGGCGCTTGATCTCGGCCAGCTCCTGTTCCAGCTTCTCGATCTTGCCGATCTGGAACTCGCGGCGGACGAAGTCCTTGCGGGGCTGGGCGGGGGAGCCGAGGACGAGGGATTTCGGCGGCAGGTCGGCGGAGACGCCGGACTGGGCCATGACGGTGCTGCCGTCGCCGATCTCGAGGTGGCCGGCAACCCCGACCTGGCCGGCGAGGGTGACGAAATCGCCGATCCGCGACGAGCCGGCGATGCCGACTTGCGAGACGATGAAGCAGTGGCGGCCGATCCGGACGTTGTGGGCGATCTGGACCAGGTTGTCGATCTTGGTCCCCTGGCCGATGACGGTGCGGCCGAAGCGGGCCCGGTCGAGGGCGCAGTTGGCGCCGATTTCGACGTCGTCTTCGATCGCGACGATGCCGACCTGGGGGATCTTGGCGTGGCCCGTGGCGGAGGGGATGAAGCCGAAGCCGTCGGAGCCGATGACGGTGCAGGGGTGGATGATGATCCGGTCGCCGAGGGTGCAGCGTTCGCGGATGACGACATTGGGGTGGATCAGGCAATTGGCGCCGACCCGGGCGAAATCGCCGATGACGACGCCGGCGCCGATCACCGTGCCGGCTCCGATGACGACGCCGCGGCCGAGGACGGCATTGGCGCCGATGTGGGCGTCCGGAGCGATTTTTGCGTCGGCCGCGACGACGGCGCTGGGGCTGACGCCGGGGCTGAATTCCGGTGCGGGCGGAGCAAAGAGGTCGACGGCTTTCGAGAAGGCGGCGGAGGCGTCCTTGACCAGTACCAGAGTCTTGTCTTCGAGGCCGCTCAGGTCGTGGCTTTCGTGGACGAGGATGAGTCCGGCGCGGGAAGGCTTGACTCGGCCGGCGTAGCGTTTGTTGGCGAGGAAGGAGATCTGGGACGGGCCGGCCTCTTCGAGCGACTCGACGCCGCTGAGGAGGAGATCAGGAGCGCCGACGAGACGGCCTTCGACCAATTGGGCGAAGTCGCTGCTGCTGATTTCAGGCATGGCTCATTTGCCTTTGGGGCGGGCGGTGTCGTTGAGCAGATCGTTGATATCAGCCCTGGGCTCGGCCTTGTCTTCGGCTTTTTTGCCTTCGTCCTTCTTCTCATCCTTCTTGTCGGCGGCTTTTACAGTGCCGTCCTTGGCGGCTTCGACGACTTCGGCGGCGGCGCGCTCCTTCAGTGCAGCGGCGACTTCGGCCTCATGACCGCGGTTGAGGACAGCGAGGACGTCGTTGGTGATATCGAGCTTGGGATCGTTATAGACGACGGTGGGGATGCGGTTCATGGTGACGCCGGTGGAGTCGAGGACTAGATCGAACTGGCGTTCCTGGGCGAGCTTGCTGACCGCCGCGCTGATCTCCTTGACCAGCTCTTGGCGGACTTCTTCTTGCTTCTTGCCGAGTTCGCGCTGGACGTTCTGGGTGGTTTCGCCGTACTCGCGCTGCATGCGCTTGAGATCCTCCTCCTTGAGGCTGGCCTCCTTTTTCTTCCGCTCGATGACGGCGGGGTCGAGGAGGAAGTTGCTGGCGTCCTTGCGGAGGGCGGCGTACTCCTCGTTGACCTGGCGGAATTTGACTTCCATTTCGCGGGCATTGTCCTTGGCGATCTGGACGGAGCGTTTGAGATTCTTCTCGGCGTTGATGGTCTTGTAGTAATCGCGGAAAGTCTTCTCCATGTCGATGACGGCGGTGCCGGCGGCGGCGGCTTGGAGGGAGAGGGCGCAGAGGGCGGCGGAGGCGAAGGTCAGGAGTTTCATCTTTGGGGGTCTCACTCGGGGTTTTCTTTAAGGAATTTGATCAGGTCCTGGAACTCGGCGCGGTTGCCCTCGTGGGCATCGACCAGGGTCTGGTGGGCGTCCAGGATATTGCGGTGCTGCTGTTCGCGGCTGAGGACAGGGTTTTCGAGGCCGCTCAGGGTGGCTTCGAGGACGGCTCCCTCGGTAAAGCGGAAGAGGGGTTTGAGGCCGAGGGTGATCAGGCCTTTTTTGACATCTGGCGTGCAATTGGCGAGTTCAATGGCGGCCTTCTTGGCCATGGCGCTGCGGCTGGCCATGGCGAGGATGCCCATGAAGGTGGAATCCATGCCGGTGCAACCTGCGAGATCGAAGGTGATCAGCGGGCAGCCATTCTCGAGGCGGGCGGAGACAAAACGGCGTACCGCCTCGGTGATCTCGAAGGTACCTCGTCCTGTGACCTTGAGCAGGGACCTGGCAGGCTGGATGGCGACTTGGATAGTGGCTTGACTCATCTCGGAAGGCCTCACAATTTGCTCGATGTTGCGGCGCAAGATAGACGCTTATCGCCAAGATGAAACCGGCTTTTGAGGCGGCACGCCGCGCTTATTTCAGGCAGCACAGTCAACACTGCGTATCCTTGTGACTTAATTGATTGCAACGTGCGAGGCTGCTACACGATGTGAGGCAAGCGGAAGAATATGGCAGGTCCTTCATGGCTTTCCGAATTGGCGATGGACCTTAGCGAGCCTGAGATTTCATTTATAAAAATTTTACGTACTCGTACTTCTTGTAAAGCTTACTGAGGTCACTGTGCTTCACTCTAAATTGACTTCTTCGCTTTGTGGTTGGATTTGCCGCGTTTTCATTTTCCATTTTTATACCTGGATCGTAATAAACCACTCCTGAGTTTATGGCTTCAAGGAATAGTCGAAAATCGGTTTGTTCGCAAAGAAGTATTTGAGGTCCATAGCTATATTCCGGTGGAGGCGTTCTAAATAGAGACGGAATGTATGCAGCTTGAGCGTGCTTACGATTCCAGTGTCCAAGTATACTTTCAAATCCCCAGAACGCCGCAATGTCATCTTGTCTCGAAGTTAAAGTTATGCCACCACTAAAATCAACAATTTTCCCAACGGCACTATCATATCCGGCTAATCCAAGTTTCAAATTCGTACGACTGTGAAATTCTTTTGCGCACGAGTAAACCCCACCAAAGTTTAGTCGGTTTATCTTCCCTGATGTATCCGGGTAGCCAAAGCGCCTAATAAATACATCGATTCCGTCATCATGATAAATTCCTCCCGTAGGCTCAGGAGTCATCAGTGTTACTGCTGACTTAGGCTTAAAACTCCGAAAATCTCTAACTCCATATTGCTTTATTTCCCATCCTAAATAATCTGGCTCAGAGAATCCATTTGGAGATATTCCAAGCTCAGCCTCTAGTGTATAGCCGCCACCATTAAGCGCGCTGTAATGCTTAAGCTTCCCATTGGCATCAATTTTCTGTGATGGAATCCAGCACTTCTGATAAATCTCCTTTAGCTTTGTGAGCAGAAGAGATCGTGAGTCCAAACCTAGGGGACTGAGTGTCAGTTCATGAAACACCCCAAATTGGGGGAGTTTTCGACTGTTGATTTCGTGAGCAATTGGATTATCCGAAGTGCATGCAAATCCAAGGATGTCACCTTCTGGGGTAATCCCCAATATTAGTATTCGCCCTTCATCTCTTACTATCATCACATCAGATGGGGCTTTCGTACAAGATTTCAACAATCCAGACATTCGGACTTCCGGATATGTCGGGTACATAATCAATTGCGCACCAGGGGCGTTGTGACAGCCATCTGCATCAATCCAGTAGAACTTTATAGAAGCTTTAAACCTCTCGGTTTTGCTTCCCGCGCAGGCTTCTATATCCTGCTGAATAGACTGATGCGGAATGATGTTTAATGACGAAAAATCACCACCAAGATAAATTTGGTTTTTTGAGTTATCATTTGGAGCTAATTTTTTACAATAAAATCTATTAGCCCCATGAGATTTCATTAAGCTCAGAATTTGATTTAGGCAATCAAACATGTTAACCTCCTGATATCACTCGGCAAATTTCTTTTCCGATAGCCTTAATTACTGGCACAACAACACTGTTTCCAATTTGCTTATATGCCTGAGAATCAGAAACTGGGAATTTATAATTTTCTGGATCATAGCCTTGGAGCTGCATGGCTTCTTTGACATGAAGACGGCGGGGCCGATCTTGGTCGCTTTGCTGCACAAGGATCTCCGCTCCATCCTTGTGATATCTAGCGCTTATAGTTCGTGTCGTTTCGCCTGTTTGAATCGGGAGTTTGTGAAGCCCGTAGCCGAAGCCATTACCAGCATCTGCGTGATACGATTTATGTCGCTCAAGGGTTGCCCAAGTACCAGGCCCAAGTGTCAAGCCATCCAATTTCGGCTTGATGATTGATTTTAACTCTGGGTAATTATAGCCCTCTTCTGGTTTTTCTGGAATGTAAATTTGCTCTTTTTTAATCTTAATTTGTTTTGGATCATAGCCAACGATGAAGATTCTTTGACGGTTTTGAGGGACCCAATTGCGGCCATTGACAATTTTCCAATTGATCACATAACCAAGATCTTCCTCAAGCGTTCTTCGAATCACTTCAAAAGTTCGCCCCTCGTCATGGCTCATGAGATTCTTGACATTTTCGAGAAAAATGGCTTTCGGTCGCTTGTCGCGAATAATTCGCGCGACTTCAAAAAATAGAGTGCCCTGAGTTTCGTCTTCGAAGCCATGCTTCCGTCCCAACGAGTTTTTCTTCGAAACTCCAGCCAACGAAAAGGGTTGGCAAGGAAAACCTGCGCAGAGAACATCGTGATCAGGGATCATTTCTGATGTGATCTTGCGGATGTCACCAAATGGAGTTTCTGCAAAATTCGCCTCATAGGTTTTCTGCGCGTACTTATCCCACTCACTGGTGAAGACACATTTCCCGCCGTGCTCTTGCATGCCGAGACGGAAGCCGCCGATTCCTGCAAAGAGATCAATAAAGGTGAATTCCGGCTGCTCCACCGGAGGATAGGGGCAATCGAAGTGAAAGAGCATAGGCTGGAATTCACTGCCTTCTGCGACTTCCGCACTGCTCCAGTCAAGAGATTGGGAAAGTTTCTTGAAGACCGCCTTCTGCATGTGAGCAGGGCAATGACAAGGGCTTTGCATCCAGTGCGTAGCTGCTGCATTGAACTCCTCAGACTCCGCAAATTCCGGAAAGGCCTTAGCGATTTGAGTCAAGGCAGCACGATGCGACATGCCCCCCTTGGCTTTGGTTATCGGCTTTGGCTTTTTGGCTTTTATCGTGGCTGGCATCGAAAGTCTCCTAGATGATGGGGGTGTGCGGCGCTAAAGTGCTCCACATCTCCCAAAAGGCGAACCCGGCGATGAGCAAGATTCCCCTGACACGAGCCGAAAACATGTCCCGCATCGGCGGCAAGGACACTGGTCCTGAATTGTCAGTGCGGGCGATGCTGCGGGGGATGGGCATCGGCTATCGGCTGCACCGCAAGGACCTGCCGGGCAAGCCGGATATCGTCTTGGTTTCGCGGCGCGTATGCATCTTCGTCCATGGCTGCTTCTGGCACCGCCACGGCTGCCATGAGTCGTCGACGCCGAAGACCAATGGCGATTTCTGGCTGGCGAAATTCGCACGGAATGTCTGCCGCGACCGGCGAGTTCAGCGCCAGCTGCGCGGCTTGGGCTGGCGCGTGCTGGTAGTCTGGGAATGCCGCTTGAGGGAGCCAGAGAAGGTTGAGGCGAGGCTCCGGCGGGAGCTCGGATGAGCGCCGGGGCTCCCAGGGGATTGCATCCATCGCAAAGATGAAAAATCCCCGGTGTCGCCACCGGGGCTTGGAGCGGGCTTACTTGACGAAGTACTTCGGATCGAGCTTGCCGTTTTTGACCAGGGGAGCGAGAGCCATTTCCTCATCCGAGAGCCAGTATTTGCTGAGCTCTTCGAGTTTGGGCGGGGTGGGATCACAGACGACGCGGAAGCCGACGGCGATGAAGTCCTTTTCGGTGAACCACCAGGGGGATTTCGGCCCTTGCGGGTCGTTCTTCTTGAGCTCTTCGCTGCTCATCAGGCGGGTGGCCGAGCCGACGTCTTCGATGCTTTGGACGAAGGAGCCGCCGCGGATGGCGTTGTCGTAGAGCTTGAGGGGCCATTCGACTTCGATCAGCGGGTTGAGCCCGGTGTTGGCGGGCATCGGGTTGTAGGGGTCCTTGGCCGGGCCTTTGGCATAGAAGTCGGTGTCGTAGTGGTCGAGGGTCATTTCGGCGGCGTTGCCGATCATGTCGTAGAGGCCCCAGGCGTTGGGTTTCTTGCTGCCGACCTTGGCGTATTTCTCGCCGGCGTTTTCGGCGAGAACGGCATAATCGCCGGCCTGTTTAGGGTCGTCTCCCCAGGGGTACTTGGTGGTGCTGCCGGCGCGGCAGGCGTATTCCCATTCGGCTTCGGTGGGGAGCCGGTAGAACTTGCCGGTCTTGGCGGAGAGCCACATGCAGAAGGCCTGGGCGCTGAGGCGGGGGATGCAGATGGCGGGGTGGCTGCCCTTGCCCATGCCGAAGCTCATTTCGTGGTAGGAGGGGGTGGGGCGGACGATCATGGCGGAGAGCTGGTCGTTCTTGGTCTCGTCCTTCTTGGCGGCGGCGCGGGCGGCGGCGTCGCGCTCTTCCAGGAAGGTGTCGTAGAGCTCCCAGGTGACTTCGGTGCTGGCCATGAAGAAGGGCGAGATCTCGACTTCGCGGACCGGCTTGGTGTCTTCGCTGGCCTCGCTGCCGCGCTTGAATTTGCCGCCGGGGATGGCGACCATGTCGAACTTCAGCTCGGTGTCTTTGATCGACTCGGTGAAGGTCTTGGCTTCAAGCGCTTTGGCCTTGTCGAGTCCGAGGTCTTTGTAGAGCTTGCCGGAGAAGATGCGGGGCCGGGGCGGCTGCTTGTATTCGAGCTTGCGCTCCCACTTGGCGCCGGCGTCGATCCAAGCGACCAGGGCCTTGTGGTCTTCGGCGCTGAGGGGGGCGAAGCCGAGGGGCGGCATGCCGAACTTGCCCTCGGGAAGCTTGAAGTCGGGAGCCGGGCCGCGTTCGCCGCGCATCGCTTCCACCGCCGGGCCGCTGAAGGCGCAGATCAGCGATCCGGCGCCGTTGCCGGGGACCAGGCCGGGACCTTTCGAGCCGCCCTTGAGCGCCGCGGCGCGAGTGGTCAAATCGAGATTGCCGGCCTTGGTGAAGTTAGGCTGGCCGTCGGAGCCCTGCTGGTCGGAGTGGCATTTCAGGCAGTTGTATTCGAGGACCTTGAGCGGATAATCGGGATCCTTGGCTTCTTCGGCGCTGAGGCCGAGGGAGGCGAGGAAGGCGGCGGTGGCGGCGAAACGGATCATGGCATCACTCCTTATCGTTGGTGAGGGGCGGAAAACCGGGACTGGACCATTGCTGGCGGTCGCGCGGATCTTCCTGGAAGACGAGGCATTCGCTGCCGGGGAAGGATTTCAGCAGCTCGAGGCCGGGCTCGCGGTCGAGGACGCTGAGAGTCATCGCCAGGGCGTCGGCCTCGCGATTGGTCGGGGCGAGGACGAAGACGAGGCGGCGATTGCTCAGGCCCAGGCCGCTGCGAGGGTCCACGATATGCGAGTAGCGCAAGCCGTCAATGTCGACATGACGCACCGAATCGCCGGAAGTGCCGACGGCGCACTTCTTGAAGATCTGGAAGGAGCGGGGCTGGGGATCGGCGGAGCCTTCGATCTTGACTGCCCAGCCCTGGGCATCGGGCGGCTGGCCGAAGCTGATGTCGCCGCTGGCGTCGACGCAGGAATGGGGCAGGCCGCGCTCTTCGAGGAGCCTGAGGGCCCGGTCGGCGGCGTAGCCCGGGGCGACGGCGCCGAGATCAAGCTTCATGTTCGGGGCCAGGAGACGGACCTGGTGGCCGGGGAGCAGCTGCATCTTGCTCCAGCCGCTGGCGGCGAGGGCGCGCTGCCGCATCTTCTCCGGCGGCATCGCCCGGAAGTGCCGGGCCATGCGCCAGCAACGCACCAGCGGGCCGCAGGTGACATCGAAGGCGCCGTCGCTGCGCCGCGCCAGATCCTGGCACCAGGAAAGGAGATCGTAGAGCTCGGCGGAGACCGGGAAGGGCTCTTTCTGGCCGCCGGGGAGGCAGGAGGATTCCGACAGGCGGAAGAGCTCGCTGCCGTCGCGGTAGTCGCTCATCAGATCCTCGATCCTGGCGATCTCCGCAAAGGCCGCCTCGGCGGCGGCGGCGGCGCGGGCTTCTTCGGCGCAATGGATGACGATGCGGAAATCCGAACCCATCACCGGGCTGCGGTGGAAATCCCAGGCCTTGAGGGGGGGCGGGCTGGCGCAGGACCCCAGAAGGGAGACGGCCAGAGCGAAGGCCAGCAGCACAGCCGCAAGGGCGCTTCGCTTCGCTTCGGTCTTGGGAGTGGCGCAGGGCATGACAGCGGCCTCATGTTTCTGGTGGGCTTCTGTGAGCTATAAGCACCAAGGAGCAGGCCAGCGTTGCATCGCTTCAGAAAAAAAACAATTTGTGCAAGTCATCCTAATCCGACTCCGCCGGAACCGAAGCTGAACCACGGAGGACACGGAGGACACGTAATCAACCGCAGAAGACGCAGATGAACGCAGATGAGGAA
>JBDKFG010000105.1:0-13603 GCA_039798785.1 Verrucomicrobiota bacterium
GGTGAAAGCCGTCGCCAAGGCTCCGGTGAAAGCCGTCGCCAAGGCTCCGGTGAAAGCCGTCGCCAAGGCTCCGGTGAAAGCCGTCGCCAAGGCTCCGGTCAAGAAAATTTCGACACCTGCCAAAGCAGGGTCCAAAACAACTTCAGTTGCTTCGGCAACGAAGATGGAAGAACGAAGCAAACGAGTCCAATCCAAAGCAACCAACGGGAAGAATACCATGGCCACCAAAAAAACCGCCCCCAAAGCCGCTGCTAAGCCCGTCGACGCTGCCAAGCCCGCCGTCGCCGCCAAGCCCGCCGTGAAAGCCGCCGCCCCCAAGGCTGCTGCCAAGCCCGCCGCCAAAGCCGCTGCCAAGCCCGCTGCCAAAGCCGCCGCCCCCAAGGCTGCCGCCAAGCCCGCCGCCAAAGCCGCTGCCAAGCCCGCCGTGAAAGCCGCCGCCCCCAAGGCCGCCGCCAAGCCCGCCGCCAAAGCCGCTGCCAAGCCCGCCGTGAAAGCCGCCGCCCCCAAGGCTGCCGCCAAGCCCGCCGCCAAAGCCAAGAAATAATCCGGAACGGGTTCGGCTGCTTCAAGAAGATCCGGGAGTCCTTCGGGACCCCGGTCTCTTCTTTTTGCGGCGCGAAGCCTTCCTCAGCCCCCTGCAAGATCCCATGCCTGAGCTTCCCGACACCCCCGCGCTGCGATTCCTCCGCGAACGCCAGATCGACTTCATCGCTCATCGCTTTCCTTATGTCGACAAGGGCGGCACGGCCCATTCCTCGAAAGTCCTCGGCATCCCCGAATACGAGGTGATCAAGACCTTGGTGATGCAGGACGACGCGGGGCACCCCCTGGTCATCCTAATGCATGGTGATCAGAGCGTCGACACCAAGGTTCTCGCCCGCCAGCTCGGGCGCCGCAGCATCAAGCCTTGCGATCCCGACCGGGCGCAACAGCTGACCGGCTATCAGGTCGGCGGCACCAGTCCCTTCGGACTCGCCAATCCCCTGGCGATCTGCGTCGAAGACAGCATACTCTCCCTTTCGCGCCTGCTGATCAACGGCGGCCAGCGCGGCTTCCTCGTCGAGATCTCCCCCGAAGATCTCAGTAAGAGTCTGCATCCCCTGCCAGTCTCCTGCGGTAAAGCGAAATAGCGCTTGTATGAGGTTTAAGGGGGTAGATGGACGAAACTAATCTATTACCTGTTCTTATCACTTTTTAAGCTCAAATCCTGCATGCATAATACTCATGAAAACCTCAAAAACCTTACAAATCTAGCCCACTATGTCTGACTATTCATTCACTTCCAGCGGCACCCTTTTTTCGGCTCGATATGACGATGTTTATTTCATGGACGGTCATGGTTTGGAGGAGACGGAATATGTCTTTTTGGCGCCCAACCGGGTGAGGCAGAGACTGGCGCTCGGCGAGTCATTGCGGGTGGGTGAGACAGGCTTTGGCACAGGCTTGAATTTCCTGGCTTTGTGGCGGGCTTGGAAGGAGGGAGGCGGGCGAGGGGAAATCCTCTTTGTCAGCACCGAAAAGCATCTGCTTGACCGCGCCACCCTGGAGCGTGCGCTGGCGCCTTGGCCTCAGCTTCGCGCCGAGGCGCAGGAGCTGATCACGGCATGGCCGCCAGCCTTTCCAGGTCAGCATCTTCTCGACTTCGAGAATGGCCGCGTCCGTCTGCTGCTGCTGCTCGGAGATGCCACCACGTCGCTGAGCCGATGCGAGGTGCCGATCGACGCCTGGTTTCTGGATGGCTTCGCGCCTTCGAAGAATCCTGATCTCTGGTCTGAGGCCTTGTTCGCGCAGCTGGCCCGGCTGTCCGTGCCAGGGGCGACGCTGGGAACCTACACTGCCGCCGGGCCGGTGCGTCGCGGCCTTGCCGCGGCGGGATTCGAAGTGGTCAAGAGCAAGGGCTTTGCGCACAAGCGTCACCGCGTCACGGCGGTCTTCCGAGGTCCGTCCCCGGATTTATTGCGGAGCTTGCCGAGCTGGGCGGCGTATCCGCCTTTGCAGCCGCCCCGGCGGGTTGCGGTCATTGGCGCCGGCATCGCCGGATGCAGCGCCGCCTGGGCCTTCGGCCGGCGCGGCTGTGCTGTCACCGTCTTCGATCCTGCGGGCATCGCCGCGGCGGCCTCCGGGAATCCCCGCGGCATGCTGGCGCCGCAGCTCACCCGGCAGGGCAGTGCGCAGGATTCGCTCAGCGGCATCGGGGCTCTATTCACCTTGCGACTTGCCCGGCAGCTGGGTCTCCGGGTCGATCTCGGTCTGATCGAAATCGCCGAGGACGCGGCCGACGCGGAGCGCCAGCACTCCGCGTCCGGGCGGCTTGGCGGCGGTCATTGCGAGAGCCGCGAGCTGCCGGCGCCGTGGAGGGCCGAGCATGGCGCTGCCTTCTTGCCTTGGGCCGCAGCGCTGCGGCCTCCGGTGCTCTGCCAGGCGCTTTTCGAGAGCTCCGGAGCTCTCTTGGCGAGGGAGCGGGTCGAGTCTCTCGAGGAGGCTGGCGGACCTTGGGTCCTGCGCGGGGAAGCGGCGAAGGAGCTGGGCGACTTCGACGCGGTGATCGTCTGTGCCGCACTCGATGCGGCCGCCTTTCTTCCCGACTTCGCCTCCTGGCTGCGGCCGGTGCGCGGGCAGATCTGTCTCGTCCCGGCGTCGGTCCTGCCCCCCCTGCCCGCCGCCGGGATCAATTTCGGCGAGTACCTGGTTCCATGCGAAGAGGGGGATTCGATGGTCCTGGGCGCCAGTTTCAAGATGGGCGATCGCAGCGTCGAATTCCGTCCTGAGGAGTCGGCAGCTCTTCTGTCCTCTCTGCAGCGGATCCTGCCCGGAAGCGATTTCGGCGGTCTTGATCCGGCCTCATTGCCGGCGCGTGTCGCGCTGCGCTGCGCCAGTCCCGACCAGATTCCCTGGATCGGCCCGGTGCCGGAGGTCGCGTCCTTCCGCCGCGACTACGCGTCACTCCGCCAGAACGCCCGACGCCAGGATCTGCCGCCACCGCAGATGCGTCCCGGGCTGTGGCTCAGCCTCGCCCATGGCTCCCGCGGTCTCGCCACCGCGCCGCTGGCCGCCGCCGAGATCGCCTCTCTCGCCTGTGATGGATTCAGTCTGATGTCCGAAGATCTTCGCGCCGCGGTCCATCCTTGTCGCCTCCTGGCCCGGGCGATCAAACGGGGCGGCTGATTTCCGTGAAAATAGAGGCCGAGGAGAAGTTCCTCGGCCTCTGAGAAGGGTGGTGGGCGATACAGAACTCGAATCTGTGACCTCTTCGATGTCAACGAAGCGCTCTAACCAACTGAGCTAATCGCCCTTCAGCTGCCTTGGCGAGAATTCCTGAAGATTTCCTGGCGTCTGCTCAGCGCTCTTTGCCGTTGGGCTTGACGGTGTAGGTCTTGCCTTCGTCTTTGCTGAACAGGCTGATGGTGAAATAGATGTCTTCGGTGGGGGGATTGGGATCGCGGGCGGCGCCGGCGGCTTCGATGGCGTCGAGGACGGGTAGGCCTTCGACGATTTTGCCGAAGACGGTGTAGCCGCCGTTGAGGAAGGAGGCTTCTTTGAAGCACATGAAGAACTGCGAGCCGTTGGTGTTCGGGCCGGCGTTGGCCATGGAGAGGATGCCGCGGGCGTCGTGTTTGCCGCTGGCGTTCTCGTTGTCGATGCAATAGCCCGGGCCGCCGGTGCCGGCGCGGCCGGAAGTGGCGCCTTTCTTAGCGTGCGGGCAGCCGCCCTGGGCCATGAAGCCCTTGAGGATGCGGTGGAACTTGATGTCGGTGTAGAAGCCCTTCTCGGCGAGCGAGATCATGTTGGCGACGGTGTTCGGCGCCTGGTCTTCGTAGAGCTCGGCGATCATGTCGCCTTTGGTGGTGCTGATCTTGACGCGTGGGTTGGCCATGGGGGGTCCTTGGGGTTTTCGGGTTGGCGCGCGGAAACTAACACCGGATGCGGCGAACGGCACGGGGGAGCGAACATTATTCACCACAGAGGCACAGAGGACACAGAGAAGTTTTTGTTTTCTCACTCTGTGATCTCTGTGCCTCTGTGGTGAGAACTTTGTTTCAGCTGAACACGACCGTGCGTTTGCGCCAGGCGAGGACGCGGTGCTCGAGGTGGGCGGCGATGGCGCGGGCGAGGACGATCTTTTCGACGTCCTTGCCGAGGCGGACCAGTTCTTCCACGGTTTCGCGGTGGCTGACGCGGGCGACATCCTGTTCGATGATCGGGCCTTCGTCGAGCTCTTCGGTGACGTAGTGGGCGGTGGCGCCGATGATCTTGACGCCGCGCGAGTGGGCGGCGTGGTAGGGCTTGGCGCCGGCGAAGGCGGGGAGGAAGGAGTGATGGATGTTGATCACCTTTTCGCGCCAGCGCTCGATGATCCAGGGGCTGAGCACCTGCATGTAGCGGGCGAGGACGATGAGATTGACCCCGGCGGCGCGGAGCAGGGCGTCCTGCTTTTCCTCGGCGGCCTGCTTGGTGTCGCTGGTCACCGGGATGTAATGGAAGGGCAAACCATAGCGTTCGGCGGCGAGGCGGAGGTCTTCGCGGTTGGAGATGACCAGCGGCACCTGGGCCTGCCATTCGCCGGACTCGATCCGGCCCATGATGTCGAAGAAGCAATGGGATTCGCGGGTGACGAAGAGAGCGAGCTTGGCCGGGGTGCCGGTGAGGCGCAGTTCCCAATCCATCTGCATGTGTTCGGCGAGGTGGCGGAAGGCATCATGGATCGCCTCGCGCGGCAGGAGGAAATTGTCGAGGCTCCATTCGAGGCGCATGAAGAACCAGCCCTGAGCCGGATCGACATGCTGCTCGAGGTCGAGAATGTTGCCGCCGTGCGACAGGACAAAACCGGTGACGGCGTGGACGATGCCGGTGCGGTCGGGGCAGGAGATCAGCAGAACTGCGGTGGCCATGAAAATTCCTCGGGGTTGACCGGATTCATTCTACTTGCGGCAGGGCAAAAAGAGCAAGGGGGATGACAGGATGTCCCGCGGAATTCCCGTCGGCTTCTCCCGTCCTCACCGGATGAGGGAATCGAGCAAGCGGCGGCCGATCCAGCCGAGGAGGGAGAAGCGGTCCTGGTAGAGGACGACGCCGCTGCTGCCGGCGGGCAGGGGCAGGGAGGCGGGGACGGAGCAGAGGACCTGCGGGCTGGCGCAGATGCCGCCGGAGGAGCTGAGAGGGCCGCCGGCCTCGCTGAGCAGCGGGTGGCCGGGGAGGGGGGAGGGGAAGCCGCGGCTTTCGATCCGGCCCGGGAGCGGGAATTCCGCCGCCGTGCTGGCGGCGAGGGCGAAGCGCGGCGCCGTCTCGGCGAGGAGCTTTTCGGCGTGTTCCGCCGGCACCAGGATGTCGAACCCCAGGGCGCCGCCGTGGATCTCCGCCAGCGCCGTGTTGGCGCGGCAGTGCTGCCGCGGCTCGCGCCAGAAAAGGCGTCCGGCGGCGGCGGCGCGCAGCTCGCCGTTCTTCAGGCCCTGGCGCAGCTGCGCCAGCCCTTGCCGGCTCTCCTCCAGGCGGGCCTGCCAGACCCCGCGCAGGGCCGGGACGAGGCGGTTCTCGGCGCAGCGCTGCTCCGCCTCGGCCTCCTGGCGCAGCAGGCGCTGCTCCTCCTCGAGCAGCGTCCAGGAGCGGAGGCAGGCGACGAGCTGGCCGGGGACGACGCTGCCGCCCTCGGCGACGAGCCGTTCGATCTCGCCTTCGAAGGGGGCGTGGAGGATCTGGGAATCGCGGTTTTGCAGGACGGCCGGAGCGGCGCGGGTGATGCTCCAGGGCCAGGCGGCGAGGAAGAGAAGCAGGGCGGCGAGGCTGAGCGAGGGCAGCCAGGCGCGTCCGCCCACGCGCGAGCGCAGCTTCCAGGTGCCGGCGGCGGCGCGTCCGAGAGGCAGCAGGATGAAGAGGCAGACCTCGAGGAAGGCGAGGGCGTAGGCGAGGGGCTTGAAGCCGAAGGCGAAGAGGGCGAGGACGATCGAGGTGTAGAGGAAGAGGCGGTAGAGCCAGGCGAGCAGGCCGTAAATCGCCAGGGCGGGGCGGGCGGGGGCGGCGGCGGGCAGGCCGAGGAATAGCGACTGGAAACGCGCCTTGAGCTCTTGCGATGCGGTCTCCTGCAGGTTCGGGCGTCCCCACAAGGCGGAGAGGACGTGGTAGCCGTCGAAGCGCATGAAGATGTTGCCGTTGAAGAAGAGCGAGTTCAGGGTGGTGACCAGGAAGAGGGCGCGGGCAAGGCGGAAGGCTTCGGAATCGACCGGGCTGTGCACCATCACCCAGGCGCAGAGTCCGGAGAGGAAGAGCTCCCAGAGGACGCCGGCGGCGGCGAGGGCGGCGCGCTGCCGCGGCGGCAGGCGCCAGGCGTCGGAGCAGTCGGTGTAGAAGCGCGGCACGAAGAAGAGGAAGGCGATGCCGAAGGCGCGCACCGGCAGGCCGTAGCGGGTGGCGACGGCGGCGTGGGCGAGCTCGTGGCTGATCTTGGCGGCGAAGAGCAGGATGAGGAAGAGCGGCAGTTCGGCGATCTGGTAGTCGAAGGCGAAGAGGGCCTCGGCGCGGGGCAGGAGGGCGATCCAGCCGGCGACGACGAAGAGGGCGCCGACAAGGAGGACCGGGACGGAGGTCGCCATCTGGCAGAGCGGCCGCAGCGTCCCCAGGGCCTGGCCGGGACGGATCAGCGGCAGGCGCAAAAACAGCGGCAGGGCGAGGGCCTTCATTGCCGCGGCGCTCCAGCCCGCGGGCGGCGCCTGCTGCCGCAGGAGGCCGAGCCCGAGCAGCTTCTGGTAGAGCGGCATCTCGTTCATGCCGAGCGAGCTCGAGCCTGATGCGAGCCGCCGCAGCAGATCCACCTCGGCCTCGGGCAGGAGGAAATATTCGTCCTGGTCGGGATCGTGGACCAGCCAGTGGTAGACGCCGTCGACGAAGCCGTGACGGCTGAGCGACAGATGTTCCTTGGCGATCATCGGGGAAGGGTGGAAGGGGTTGTAGGGGTTGTAGGGGGCGAGCCGCAAGACCTGGGAGCGCCGGCTGCCAGCCGGTTGTTGCTCTGCGCTCGTCGCGAAGCGACGGTGTCCCTGGGAGCCCCGGCGTCCCGCCGGGTGTGTTGCACTTCCTGCTGAACTGTCTTCATGGGTTCAGCTCATCGCCGCAGGTACTTGCGCAGGAAGCGCCAGGTGTAGAGGGCGAGGGGCAGGCGTTCACCCTCGACGAGGACGCTGCCGGAGTGGCCTTCGGGGAGCTTCAGTTCGGAGAAATACTGGAAGGCCCAGCCGGAGCGGTGGGGACGGGCGGCATTCTGGTGCAATTGCGCCTCCCGCAAGACGGAGCCCTCCTCGGGCTTGAGGTGGGGGAAGTAGCTGAGTTCGCGGCGGCGCGCCATGATGTCGGCATCGGCGAGAGGGACGAAGAAGGCGAGGCGGCACTCGGGCGATTTCAGGATCGCCAAGTCCTCGCCCGCCTGCAGGGTGCGGCCGCGGCCGAGCTGGTCGGGATCAAAGTCGATGACTCCTTCCGAGGGCGCCCGGATCTCGAGTCCCTGGCGGCGTCGCTGCAGAAGCTTCAGCTCGGCTTCGAGGCAGCGGGCCTGGGCGGCGCTGATCTGGCGTTCCGCGAGCTGCTTGGCGTCGGCGAAGGACAGCTTCTCCAAGGCGCGCAGCTTCTCCTGGCAGGTGGCGAGCTCGAGGCTCTTGAGCTGGATGCGTTCGTCGAAGTCGCGCGGGTCGAGGCGCAGGACGAGCTGGCCCGCTTGCAGCTTGTCGCCGCGGCGGACGAGGACTTCGAGGACCGGCGCTGTCTCGGGGGCGGCGAGGACGAGGCGGCTGAGCGGGAGGGATTCCGCTTCGACCCGCACCGCCTCGGTCACCGGCCAGAAGAGCAGAAGGGCGCTCAGGAGGGTGACGCCGAGGCCGATCCAGAGAGGCCGCAGGCGGCGCGGCGAGCGCAAACGCACGTGGTCGAGCGACAGCGCCAAAAAGGGCTGGCAGATGCGGGCGTGCAGCGCGGTCTTGCGGGCCTCCTCGGGACCCAGGCGCAGGAAGAGCTGGTGATCGGCGATCTGGAGGAGCAGCGACTGATCTTCCAGGGAATAGGCGACGCCGGATTGCAGTTCCTTCGGGACAAAGCTGGCGGCGGCGGGGCTGCCTTCCTGGAAGAGCGCGGTTTCGCCGCGGCGCAGGAGCAAGGAAGTGCCCGCCGGCGCCTGCAGCAGGTCGAGGGCGTTGTAGCGCAAAAATGCGGCCCAGTCGGCCTCGGAGCTGACCGCAAAGGCCTGGACGAGGATCTCGAGGAAGTGTTTGCGCGGGGCTTGGGTGGGAGGATTCACAGGGGAGCCGAGGGTGAGGATTTCGCAGGATGTGGCTCGACCGTCTCGGTCGAGAAAGGAGCGCGGGCGTCGCGCTCGTGGAAGCGACAGGAGGGACGCGTATCCAAGATGCCGTATGAGTCATGCAATGAACATCTACGAAAAGATACGGGTCTGGATTTTGCCGAATTCAGTTGCTCGACCCCCTGCGGGTCGCACATGGTAGCCCAGGGTCGAGCCGCATCGGCGATGACCCTGGGTTGGGGATTTCCCTGGTTCGCCGACCCGCATCGGGTCGCACAGCGCCCGGTCGAGCGTTGTGCGACCCGCAAGGGGTCGGAACTCTTTTTTGGCCCAAACCCAGGGTCGAAGCGACCCTGGGCTACCATGTGCGACCCGCAAGGGGTCGAGCGACAGGAGCGAAGGCCCAAACGATTATCTTGGATGCGCGTGGAGGCCGAGCTCATTTCCCCTCCGGCAGGGAGAAGGATTGGCCGGGGAGGAAGTGTCCATCGGGATTGGGCAGGCTGAAGATCACCTTGCCGAGTCCGGTGGCGGGGTCGATGGCGGGGTCCTTGCTCAGGACCGCGGCCGGGACGCGTTTGCCGTCGATCAGCAGCTCGGCTTGGGCGCCGGCGGCGAAGCGGCGGTATTGGGCTTCCGCGACGAAGATCTCGGCGTGAAGGGGGTGGATGCGGATGAATTCGCAGACCGTGTCGCCGGCGCGGGCGAAATCGCCCTGCTGCTTGAGCACCTTGCTGACCTTGCCGTCGAAGGGCGGGCTGAGCTTCTGGGTGGCGGCCTGTTCCTTGAGGAGGGCCAGCTTGGCCTCGAGGTTCTGCTTCTCCAATCCGGCTTGGCGGGCTTCGAATTCCTGCTTGCGGAGTTCCTGGGCCGACACCGTCTGGCTCTTCACCAGTTCGCGGGTGTTTTCCATCGCCGCCTTGAGGAAGGCCTCCTTCTCCTCCTGCGCCTTGAGTTGCAGGGCGGTCATCGCCAGTTCGGTTTCGATCTGCAGGTTGCGGACGCTGACCAGCGGGTGGCCCTGCTTGCCGCTCTGCCCGGCCTGAAGTTGTTCTTGCACTTGCCCTTCCCGCAAAGCCGGCAGGTTGAGGACCTGGCTCGGCGCCAGGACGCCTTCGGCGGCGGACGCGGCGAGGCTGAAGAAAAGGCTGGTGAGAAGAAGGCGGTGGAGCATGATCGGGATCCTGAGGAGGGTGAAGTCAAAGATTCCTGGGAGCGCGGCAGCCCTCTGCCGCTGATTCTGCCCCAGGGCGCCAGGGGGCTGGCGCGCTCCCAGATTACTCCTTCTTCTCCAGTTCTTCCTTGAGCAACGCGACGATGCCGGGGCGGGTGCCGAGGAGTTTGAGGCAGGCTTCGCGGTCGTAGGTGGCGGTGGAGCCGTCGGGCATCATCAGGGAGGAGATGCCGGAGGTGTTCATCAGGCGGTAGTAGGCGATGTGGCAGTTGCCGAGGGCGTTGAGCTGGTCGAGTTCGCTGACCGAGAGCTGCAGCTCTTTTTCGGCAAGCTGGATCTCGGTGCTCTGGCCTTTGGCGAGGCGCTGGCTGACGAGGTCGCGTTCCTGGCGGGAGAGCTCGCAGATCTTGTCGAGGTAGCCGAGGCGTTCGCGGACTTCGGCGAGGTTGTTGGCGGCGATGTGGACCTGGGCGATGACCGCCATCGACAGGGCGGCGTCGCGATAGGCCAGGCCGAGGCTTTCCATTTCCGCCGCCTTGAGCTCGTGCTTGAGGGCGGGCAGGCGCATGACGTCGATCATCGCCTGGGCGCCGACTTCGCCCCACTGCTGGTTGTAGAGGTACTTGTTGGAATCGGCGTTCCAGGCGGCGAAGAGCTTGACGTTGGGGAACATCATCAGGAACTTCTCGTTTTCGGCGAGCTTGGCGAGGTGGCGCTGCAGGTCGTTGGCGCGGAGTTCGCTGCGCTGGCGCAGGGCGATGTCGGTGAGCTCGGCGACCGATTGCTGCGGGAACTTGATCTCGCCGGCCATCGAGGCGACGTCGATCTGGATGGCGTCGGTGGGGATGACGCCCATCAGCGAAGTGAGGTTGAGGCAGTGGTTCTTGTAGCTGCGCTCGAATTCGCGGGCGCGGAGGCGGCTGCTGAGGAAGTCGCGGCGCAGGCGCAGGGTCTCTTCCGGGTCGGCCTGGTTGGCGTTGAGCTTTTCGAGGCGGGCGAGGGCTTCCTCGCAGCTTTTCAGGCGGACTTCGGTGGAGGCGATGAACTTCTGCGCGGCGCAGGCGGCGAAGTAGCTCTGGATCACCTGCATGCGCAGGTCGGCGACGGCCTGGTCGGTGCTCACCTGGGCGAGCTCTTCCTGGGTGTGGGCGCCTTCGGTGCGCAGGTAGGCGAGGCCGAAGTCGAGGGCGCTGAGGGCGATCTCGGCGGAGGCGTGGTAGGTGGTGCGTTCGCTCGACGACGAGGGGCGCAGCGACTCCTTGCCGTCGTCAATGCCGAAGCTCGAGCCGCCGGAGTCGTTGCTGCGCTTGTTGGCGTTGGCGCTCAGGTTGAGCGAGGGCAGCATGCCGAACCAGCTCGCCTCGCGCTTCTCCTTGGCGATCTTCTCGAGCGTGCTCTTGATCTGCAGGTCGAGCGAGTTCGAGCAGGCCAGGTCGATGCAGTCCTTCAAGGTGTAGGTCTTCTTCAGGTCGATGCTGAGCTTGGGCTGGAGAGTCTGGAAGGCCTGGACCCGGGCGGCCCGTTCGGCGACGCGGTCGACCGGGGTCGAGCTGCAGGAGGCGAGGAGGAGAAGCGAGATTCCGGCAGGCAGGGCGTAGGATTTCATAGTGGTTTTTTCCTTGTCTAAAGGGGGGTCAACGAAGTTCAGTTCGAGTGGCGGAGTGTTCGCGGCGGTCATCGCTGAGGCTGGTCAACAGGCTTTCATCCGCACCATGCGTGCCTGTCAGGCCGCGAGTGACGTCTTCCCAGCTCAAAAGTTCGAAGTCAGACTGGTAGGCGCGGGTCTGGCGGCTCCACAAGAGGCGCGACAGCTCCATGCCGTACTCGCCGTCGTTGAGGCGCGAGCTGGAGTTCTGCATGGCGTATTCGCCGTCGGGAACGGTGCTGAAGAGGGCGCGGGGCGGGTGCTGCGTGCCGTGGCTGTGGATCGCCCAGAGGCGGCCGTCGTCGAGATGGAATTGTCCGCCTTCAAGCTCTTTCTGGCTGCCGGGATGGAGCGACTCGAGAATGGCGCTGTCGTTTCCGGTGACAGGTGGCAGGGTGTCGATGCCGCCGGGATCGTTGCGGCCGTCGTCGGGGACCAGAGGTTCGACCTGGGGCTCGACAACACTGATGACGAAGAGATTTTCCTGGGTCGCGGAAACCTGATTGCCGGCGAGGTCGTCGCCTTCGATCGAAAGGCTCACAGGGCCGCTGCCGAGGGGGCTGAGATCGGCGTTGACGGTCCAGGTGCCGTCGATGACTTCGACCACGACCGTGACCTCGCCGCCGGGGCCGCTGAAGGTCAGGGTCAAGGTCTGGCCGTCCTCGATGCCGTTGACGCTGCCGCTCAGGCTGACGTTCTGGGCGGCGCCGTCGGTGAGCTGGCTTTCCGCCGGCAAGTCGAGGTTGATCACCGCGTGGTTGTCGATGCGGATGGGGAGATCTTCCGAGGATGTGGAGCTGTTGCCGGCGGCATCGGTGGCGATGGCGGTGAAGGTGTACGAACCCTCCGGCAGGATTGTGCCCGTGGCATCGAGAGTCCAATGGCCCTGGATGTCGGCGACAACGGTGCCCAGGCTTTCACCGTCGAGGAAGACTTCCACCGTGCTGCCGGCTTCGGCAGTGCCGTTGACCAACAGCGTATGATCCTGGGTGATGCCATCGCTGCCCGAGGCGCCGGTGTCGGAGCTGATGCCGGTGATCACCGGGGCGGCGGGATCATGGGCGTCGACGACCAGCTCGCTCGAGGTGGAATCGGAGCTGCTGTTGCCGGCGGCGTCGGTGACCGTTGCGGTGACCGCATAGGTGCCGTCGGTGAGAACCGGTAGCTGCAGGGTCCAAGCGCCGTCGACGACCGGGACGTTGGAGTAGGTGACGCCGTTGACGGTGACCGAGAGAGATTCGCCCGGGTTGAGAGTGGCGGTGCCGCCGATCAAGGGGCTGGAGTCGGTGGTGGTGATGGGGTTGACGCTGGGAGCTACAGGAGCCTGGCTGTCGACGACGAGCTCACTGCTGGTGGCGTCGGAGCTGCTGTTGCCGGCGGCGTCGGCGACCGTAGCTGTGACCGCATAGGTGCCGTCGGTGAGAGTCGGGAGCTGCAGCGACCAGACGCCGTCGACGACGGAGACGTCGGAGTAGGTGACGCCGTTGACTGTGACCGAGAGGGATTCGCCCGGGTTGAGGCTGGCGCTGCCGCCGATCAAGGGGCTGGAGTCGTTGGTGGTGATGGGAGTGACGGAGGGTGCCGCCGGGGCGGTGGTGTCGATCACCAGCTCGCTGCTGGTCGAGTCGCTGGCGCTGTTGCCGGCGGCGTCGGTGATCATTGCGGTGACCGCATAGGTGCCGTCGGTGAGAGTCGGGAGCTGCAGAGTCCAGACGCCGTCGACGACGGAGACGTCGGAGTAGGTGACGCCGTTGACTGTGACCGAGAGGGATTCGCCCGGGTTGAGAGTGGCGGTGCCGCCAATCAGCGGGCTGGAGTCGTTGGTGGTGATGGGATTGACCGTGGGGGTCGCCGGGGCCGAGGTGTCGATCACCAGCTCGCTGCTGGTCGAGTCGCTGGAGCTGTTGCCGGCGGCGTCGGCGACCGTTGCGGTGACCGCATAGGTTCCGGCGGGGAGGACCGGAAGCTGCAGAGTCCAGGCGCCGTCGACGACGGGGACGTCGGAGTAGGTGACGCCGTTGACGGTGACCGAGAGGGATTCGCCCGGGTTGAGCGTGGCGGTGCCGCCGATCAAGGGGCTGGAGTCGGTGGTGGTGGTGGGGTTGACGCTGGGAGCCACAGGAGCCTGGCTGTCGATGACGAGCTCGCTGCTGGTGGCGTCGGAGCTGCTGTTGCCAGCGGCGTCGGTGACCGTTGCGGTGACCGCATAGGTTCCGGCGGGGAGAGTCGGGAGCTGCAGAGTCCAGGCGCCGTCGACGACGGGGACGTCGGAGTAGGTGACGCCGTTGACGGTGACCGAGAGGGATTCGCCCGGGTTGAGAGTGGCGGTGCCGCCGATCAAGGGGCTGGAGTCGTTGGTGGTGATGGGAGTGACGGAGGGAGCTGTCGGCAGGCTTTGATCGAGAGCGTAGGTCTTCGAGCTGGTGGCAGTGGTGGAGTTGCCGGCGGCGTCGGTGGTGGTGACGGATGCGGCGATCGTGAGGTCGGAGTCATTCTTCAGATCCGA
>JBDKFG010000106.1:0-9706 GCA_039798785.1 Verrucomicrobiota bacterium
CGTGCCGCCGTCGCTGCCTTGGTTTTCGATGTAGCTGACGATTGTCCCGAGCGCTCGAACCGGATCACCGCCGCATTCGGCGAGGAATTCGTCCTCGATTTTGCGAGCCTCATAGGAGCGGGCGAGCATGGTGCCTTTGCGTCCGGGGCGGATCTTCTTGTTGAACTTCCTGACCATCGCCACGAAGATGCTTTTCATCAGCTTCGGCAAATCGGCGCCGGCGCGGCACAGCCATTCCTTGCGAGCTTCGTTCTTCAGCGGACCAAAGAGCTCCGCATCCCATTCCTTTTCCAGCTCTTTGGTGCTGAGCATCCGGCCGCTGGCGATGATGCCGATGTGCAGGTGAGTGTTGTAGGTGTAGTCGCTGATGATGTCGAAGCCCGAGGCGCGGAATCAATCGCCCACGCAGGTAGCTCTCTACCCATTTCCGCTCGTCTTCGCTGAGGAAAAGCTCCCAGTCAAAGTGAATCCATACATGCAGGAAGATGCGGCTCGCCTCGCTGCAATGCTGGGTGTTGAAGCTGGATTTGTAGTTGCTCATCGGACGCCCTCTTGGACCATCATAAGATAAGCTCAACATCATACAGCTTCAATATACTAGCTCTAAAAATTTCAAACAATTGCATCACGGCGTTAAAAACAAAACTCCAGTTCCCGACAAGGAAAACCGGAGGATGGATTTGGTGGGCGTTACAGGACTCGAACCTGTGGCCTCTTCCGTGTGAAGGAAGCGCTCTAACCAACTGAGCTAAACGCCCCTAAGGGCTTGGTGGGCGCTGAGGGATTTGAACCCACGACCTACTGGGTGTAAACCAGTCGCTCTAACCAACTGAGCTAAGCGCCCCGAATTCGGGGTTTTGGTGGGCGTTACAGGACTCGAACCTGTGACCTCTTCCGTGTGAAGGAAGCGCTCTAACCAACTGAGCTAAACGCCCGCCTGGAGAATCAAGTGGCGTCTGGTTCGCGGGAGCGAAGACGTCCGGTGCTTGCGATGCTGTCGTAGTTCTGCTGCACCACCTGGACCTGGAACTGCTGGTAGGTCTGGAGGATGACGCCGACCATGATGAGCAGGCTGGTGCCGCCGAAGAACTGCGACAGGAGCATGTTGGGGTCTTTCAGAATGACGGTGTTCATGATACTAGGGAAGATGGCGAGGACAACGAGGAAGAGGCCGCCGGCGACGGTGATCCGGGTCATGACACCGTTGAGGTAGTCGGAGGTGGGTTCGCCGGGGCGGACGCCAGGGATGAAGCCGCCGGAACGGTTCAAGTCATCGGAGATCTGGATCGGGTTGAACTGGGTGGCGACCCAGAAGAAGGTGAAGAGAAGGATGAGGACGGCTTCGAAGAGGATGAAGCCGGGTGACCCATAGACGAAGAGGGGCGACAGGAAACCCACAATGGTCTTGCCAATCTCAGAGCTAGGATTGAGGTTTTGGAAAACGATGTTGGGGACCATCATCAAGGCACCGGCGAAGATCACCGGCATAACGCCCGCGTGGTTGAGCTTGAGGGGTAGGAAAGAAGTCTTTTCGGAGAGAACCTTGTCGGCCCCGCCGCTTTTGCGGGCGTATTTGAGCGGGATCTTGCGGAGAGTCTGAACCAAGACGACAGTGGCGGCAGCGGCAGCAACCATGACGCCGACGAGGAGGAGGAAGTGGACCAGGAGGAAGTCGGGCTTATCGAACTTGCCGAGGAGGATCTGACCAGCGGAGGGAGCGTCGGCGAGGATATTGGCCATGATCAGGACGGAGGCGCCATTGCCGACGCCTCGTTCAGTGATCTGTTCGCCGAGCCAGGTGATGAGGAGGGCGGTGCCGGTGAGGGCGAGGATGGTGGTGATCATGAATCCGAAGCCGGTGTCATGGACTAGCACCGTCCCTTGAGGAAGCTGGAAGCCGAAGATCTGCTGAGAGAATGAACCAAGCTGAGGCAGAGCCTTGGCGAGGAAGATGGCCTGGAAGAGGCAGATGACGATGGTGACATAACGGGTGATCTGGCTGATGCGCTGGCGGCCGTTGATGCCGTCTTTCTGCATCTTTTCAAGAGCAGGGATCACCGGTGCCATGAGCTGCACGACGATGGACGCCGTGATGTAGGGCATGATGCCCAGGGCACCGATGGACAGTTTCTGCAGAGCGCCGCCACTGAAGACGTTCACCATGTTGAGGATCTGGCCGCTGTTATTGGCGCGTGCGTTCGCAATCTCGGTCTGCATGAGAGCGAGAGCCTCCTTGTCGATATGCGGCAAGGGGATGTTTTGGAGCAGTCGCGCCAGGGCGAGGACGAACAAGGTCCAGAGGATCTTGTTACGCAGGTCCTTGACTTTGATGAAGTTCTTCAGGTCGGCGATCATGTTAGTTCCTGCTTATTCGCAAACGGGGACGAGGCACTTGCCGCCAGCCTTCTCGATCTTGGCCTTGGCTGATTCGGAGAAGCAGCAGGCTTTGACGGTGAGGGCTTTCTTGATCTCGCCGTTGCCGAGGATCTTGAGACCTTCGGTAGCGGTATTGAGGAGACCTTTGGCGACGAGGGCTTCGGCGTCGACGGTTTCACCGGCAGCGAAATTGCTGTCGAGGACGGCGACGTTGACGGTGGGGAGGACTTCGCGGTAGGAGCGCTTGAAGCCGCGGACCATCGGGAGGCGACGGAACAGGGGGACCTGGCCGCCTTCGAAGTAGGGACGGATACGAGCGCCGGAGCGGGCCTTCTGGCCTTTTTCACCGCGGCCGCAGGTGCGGCCCATGCCGGAGGAGTCGCCGCGGCCAACGCGCTTGTGACGCTTGTTGGTGCCGGGGTTCTTCATTTTGTGGAGGTTCATGGGGATGTTCCTTACTTGAGGCCGCGCTTGGCGAGAACGGTGTCACGGCTTTCCAGGGACTGGAGGGCCTGGGCGGTAGCCTTGACGACGTTCATCGGGCTGGTGGCGCCGAGGGATTTGCAGAGGACGTCACGGACGCCCGCGAGTTCGAGGACGGCGCGCATACCGCCACCCGCGATCATGCCGGTACCTTCGGTGGCCGGCTTGATGATCACGTGAGTGCCGCAGAACTGGCCGACGACGTCGTGGGGGACGGTCTTGCCGTAGAGCGGGATCTTGATGGTCTTGGCTTGGGCGCGGGCGCTGCTCGAGGCCTTGCGGATCGCGTCGGAGACTTCGTTGGCTTTGCCGAAACCGACGCCGAAGGAACCTTTGTGGTTGCCGCAGACGACGAGAGCGGAGAAGCTCAGGTTGCGGCCGCCTTTCACGGTCTTCGAGCAGCGGTTGATGACGACGAGACGCTCGTCGAATTCGGGGGAGGCCTTGGCGCCGGGAAGCTGGATGGACTTCTCGTCGGCCGCTTTGATTTCAGGGTTGCTCATTTTTGGCTCCTATCAGAATTCGAGACCGGCTTCGCGGGCGGCATCGGCCAGGGACTGGACGCGGCCGTGGTACTTGAAGCCACCGCGGTCGAAGACGACGGCTTTGACGCCGGCCTTCAGTCCACGTTCGGCGACGAGCTTGCCGACGAGGGCGGCGCCCTCTTTGTTGCCGGCGCCCTTGCCGGCGGCCTTGAAGGCCTTCTCCAGCGTCGAAGCGCTGGCGAGGGTCTTGCCGCTGGTGTCGTCGATCAGCTGGGCGTAGATATTGTTGAGAGAGCGGAAGACGCTCAAGCGGGGCTTGCTGCTGATGCCGCTGACATTCTTGCGAATGTGCCAGTGGCGCTTCAGGCGGGCCATTTTCTTGGTATTGATGCTCATGGAAGTTTTCCCCGAGATTATTTCTTCTTACCGGAAGCTTTACCTTCCTTCTGCATGACGAACTCGCCGACGTAGCGGATGCCTTTGCCCTTGTAGGGTTCGGGCTTCCGGTAGAAGCGGATGTCCGCGGCCACCTGACCGACCAGCTGCTTGTCGGCGCCGGTGATGGTGATCTTGGTGTTGTCGGGCATGGTGACGGTGATGCCGGCGGGGATCGGGTAGTTGATCGGGTGGGAGTAACCGAGGGCCAGGCTGACGTTGGAGCCCTGGACGGCGCCGCGGTAACCGGTGCCGCGGATTTCCAGTTCTTTCTTCCAGCCGGTGGTGACACCGAGGATCATGTTGTTGATCAAGCTGCGGTTGAGACCGTGCTGGGCCGAGGCTTCGCGGGTTTCGACGGTGCGCTTGAGAACGATGAGGTTGGCGGCCTTGTCGTAGGTGACATCGAGGAGGTTGCCGACGGTGTGCTTGAGCTCACCCTTGGGACCCTTGACCTTGACTTCCTTGCCGGTGATGGTGACGGTGACGCCGGAGGCGACGGTGACGGGCTTGTTGCCGATACGTGACATTTTTCAGTTCCTCCGAATCACCAGACGAGGGCGATGAGTTCGCCGCCGACGTTTTTGGATTTGGCGGTCTTGCCGGTCATCAGACCCTGCGAGGTCGAGAGGATGGAAGTGCCGAGGCCGGCGCGGACGCGGGGGATCTCGTCGGCCTGCACGTAGACGCGGCAGGAGCCTTTCGAGACGCGGCGGAGGCCGGTGATGACCGAGCGGGTCTTGAGGAAGCGCAGGGTGATCGACAGGTCTTTCTTGTTGTTGCCGAGATCTACGACTTCAAAGGATTCGATGAAGCCCTCTTCCTTGAGGATGCGGGCAAGCTCGGCTTTGACCTTCGAAGAAGGCATTTGGAGGGTGGCCTTGCGGGCCAGCCCGGCGTTTCTGATGCGAGTCAGAAAGTCTGCAATGGGATCGTTCATTGGGATTTCCTTGGATTACCAGCTGGCTTTGGTCATGCCGGGGATCATGCCGGCGTGGGCCAGTTCACGCAGGGTCAGACGGGAGACGCCGAACTTGCGGTAGAAGGCGCGGCGGCGACCGGTGACGGAGCAGCGGTTGATGACGCGGGTGGGGGAGGCATCGCGGGGGAGAGCGGCCAGGCCGGCGTAGTCGCCGTTGGCTTTCAGCTCGGCGCGCTTAGCGGCGAATTTGGCGACGGTGCGCTTCTTGCGCTCGTTGCGTTCGATCCAGGCGGTCTTGGCCATTAGTTGGCTCCTTGCTTGGCGAAGGGCAGGCCGAGCATTTCGAGCAGGGCTTTGCACTCTTCATCGTTGCGGGCGGTGGTCACGAAGGTGATGTTCATGCCGATCATGTGCTTGATCTTGTCCAGATCGATCTCGGTGAAGATGGTCTGGTCGCTGATGCCCATGGAGTAGTTGCCGAAGCCGTCGAAGCCGACTGCCTTGATGCCGCGGAAGTCGCGGACGCGGGGCAGGGCGTTGTGGATCAGGCGGGTGAGGAAGTCGTACATCATGGCGTTGCGCAGGGTGACCTTGGCGCCGATCGACTGGCCTTCACGGATCTTGAAGTTGGCGACCGCCTTGCGGGCTTTGGTCGTGACAGGCTTCTGGCCGGTGATGGTGGTCAGGGTCTTCAGGGTCTCTTGAAGGACTTCGCGTTCCTTCTTCGAGCTGACGCCGCTGTTGATGACGATTTTCTGGAGCTTGGGGACCATGTTGACGTTCTCGTAACCGAACTTCTTGATCAGTTCGGCGGAGATCTTGGTCTGGAAGCTTTCTTTGAGGTTGACAACCATTTTGAGGTTTCCTCTTATTTGGCTTTCTTGGCGCGGCGCGCGTCGAATTCAGCCTTGCCCATGACGTTGGAAACGGCGATGGGGCCCTCTTGCTGGAGCCAGCCGCCTTCGGCGTTGGCTTCCGACTTGCGGACGGCTTTCTTCTGGATGTTGATGCCTTCGACGGTGACGGTCGAGGCGGAGCGGTCAACCGAGGTGATCTTGCCGGTGGAGGCGAGGCCATTCTTGTTGCCGTGCTTGTGCTTGCCGGCGATGACGACGACTTCTTCGCCGACCTTGACGGGGAATGAGTTGCTCATCACAGAACCTCCGGAGCGAGGGAGATGATTTTCATGAAGTTCTTCTCGCGCAGTTCACGGGCGACGGGGCCGAAGATACGGGTGCCGCGGGGCTCGTTGTTGGCGTTGATGATGACGGCAGCGTTGCGGTCGAACGAGAGATAGGAGCCGTCGCTGCGGCGGATCTTCGAACGGGTGCGGACGATGACGGCCTTGACGACTTCACCCTTCTTGACGACGCCGCGGGGGGCGGCTTCGCGGACGGAGGCGGTGATGATGTCGCCGACGCGGGCGAACTGACGGTCTTGTCCGAGGACGCCGATGCACATCAGTTCTTTGGCGCCGGTGTTGTCGGCGACTTCCATGGTGGATTGCATTTGGATCATGGTCAGTACTCCTTACTCGGCGTGCTTGGAGATGCTGACGAGGCGCCAACGCTTCAGCTTCGAGGTCGGACGGGTCTCGGCGATGACGACATGGTCGCCGGCCTTGGCTTCGTTCTTCTCGTCGTGGGCGTAGTACTTCTTGGTGATGTCCATCACTTTCTTGAAGCGCGGGTGGCGGGCTTTGCGGTGCACCTTGACAACGATGGTTTTGTCCATCTTGCTGGAGCTGACCACACCGGCGCGTTCTTTGCGCTGGCCGCGGGCTTGGCTTTGTTGTTCAGACATGTTGTGTTCCTTACTTGGCCCGCGCAGTCTGCTCGGTCTTGATGCGGGCGATGGTGCGGCGCAGAAGGCCGATGCGGGCGCTGTTTTCGAGCTGACCGGTCTTCGCCTGGATGCGGAGCTTGAAGAGCTCCTGCTGCGAGGCGGCCAGGTTCTGGCCGAGCTCTTCGGCGTTGAGTTTCTTGACGTCGGCGGCTTTCATTAGATCTGGTCCTCCTTGGCGAGGAAGCGGCAGCGGAAGCCAAGCTTGTTGGCAGCCAGAGCCATGGCTTCACGGGCGATGTTGCGGGAGCAGCCGGCCATTTCGAAGAGAACGCGGCCGGGGCGGACGACGGCGACCCAGCGGTCGGGAGCGCCTTTACCGGAACCCATGCGGATACCGAGGGGCTTTTGCGACACGGGCTTGTCGGGGAAGACGCGGATCCAGATCTTGGCGCGGCGTTTGGTGTGGCGGGACAGGGCGACCCGGCAGGCTTCGATCTGGCGGCCGTTCATCCAGCCGCGATCGAGGATTTGCAGGCCGAATTCGCCAAAGTCGAGCTTGTTGCAGGCACCGGAGTTACCGGCACAGCTACCGCGCTGGACTTTGCGGAATTTGCTCCGCTTGGGCATCAGAGACATAGTTGAGCTCCGAGTAATTTATAGGGTTTCAAGCTTGACGGGGGGCGCGCTGCTGGCGCTCGCCACCGCGATCATTGCGCTGCTCGCCGCGGGGACCGCGCTCACGAGGACCACGCTCGCCACCGCGGTTGCGGCCACGAAGTTCGCCGACGGGCTTGCAGATCCACACCTTGATGCCGATCTTGCCGGCGGTGGTGTTGGCTTCGCAGAAACCGTAGTCGATGTTGGCGGACAGGGTCTGGAGGGGCACCTTGCCTTCGGCGTAGTGCTCGGTACGGGCGATGTCGGCACCGCCGACGCGGCCGGAGACCTTGATCTTGATGCCGTCGACTCCCATGTCCATGGCAGTCTGGATCGACTTCTTCATGGCACGACGGAAGGAGACACGGCGCTCGAGCTGCTGGGCGACGCCTTCAGCGACGAGGTAGGCGTCGGTTTCGGGAGACTTCACTTCGACGATGTCGACGAAGACTTCCTTGCCGCCGCAGGCTTCGGAGAGGACCGACTTCAGGGTCTCGATGTCCTTGCCTTGCTTGCCGATGACGAGACCGGGGCGGGCGGAGTGCACGGCGACGCGGACGCGGTTGCCGAAGCGCTCGATGATGATGCGGGCGATGGCGGCTTCTTTGAGACGCTCACGGACAAGCTCGCGGACTTGGAAGTCTTCGGCGATCTTGGTGGCGAAATCTTTCTTGCGGCCGAACCAGCGCGAACGCCAGTCCTTGGTGACGGCAAGACGGAAACCGATGGGGTTGACTTTCTGACCCACGGATGAACTCCTTAGGCTTTCTCGTCGCTGAGGACGATCTTGATGTGGCTGGTACGCTTGCGGATGCGGCCGGCGGAACCACGGGCGCGGGGCATGAAACGCTTCATCGTCGCGCCTTCGCCGACGACGGCGAGCTTGACGAAGACGAGGCTCATATCGAGGCCGTGCTGCTCGGCGTTGGCGCGAGCGGAGACCAAGGTCTTGAGGACCAGGCCGGCGGCTTTTTTGTTGGCCAGGGTGGCGATACGCAGGGCATTTTCGTAGTTCTTGCCCTGCATGGTGCGCGTAACCTCACGGCACTTGAACGCGCTGATTTTCGCGTTGCGGGTGATGGCGATTGCTTCCATGTGTTCCTGTACTCTCGTTCGAGATTCAGTTTTTCTTTTTCACGGCCGCCCCGGCGGGGATGTCCCCAATCCTCCCTTCGACCACCACCGCCAGGCTCAGGGCCCGTCGTACAGCTGTCGTCCTGAGGGTTGCGACTGTCTTGCCAGAGTCTTCAACCGTCCACTGGTCACCCACCGCCACGCTGTCTGCGTAGCCGAGAGTGACCGCCACTGCCTGCAATTCCTGGTTGACGCTGAGAACGGTGCCGCGCGTTGCCGCTTTCGGTGTCGTTCCCGCTTCTCTCAGCACCCTAAGATCCTCCCGGACCAGCGCGGACTTCTTGTCGAAGTCCTGCAGGATTCCCGGTTCGGCCTTGAGAGCCCCGAGTGCCGTGCGGCAGTAGGTGACGAGTTCGTCATACCGCCGCTCCAAGTTCGCCGCGCTGTTGCTGGTGCGGACCAGCTCATCGAGCAGCCCGGCGCGCAGTTGCGCCGGGTTGTGCTCGCCAGTGGCCAGCACGGCGATGCCGGTTTCGTGTTCCCTTAACCGGCTCTCCAACTCCCGGATCTGGACGGTGAGCCCGGCTTGCGCCGTCCTCGCCTTGTCCAGTTCAGTTTGCAGCTCGAAGATCTTGACCCGGAGGTCGGCGGCAGCTTCCGGCCCGGAGGCCGCCGCAGGATCTTCACTCCGCAAAGTGAGGGGTGTCAGAGACAGGGCGCCCACTATAACGATAGGCAGCAATGCCGTCCACCCGCCGCAAAAATATTTTTGCAAGTTTTTTAAGCTCATGTCCGTGCATTCCTTGATGTGAAGATTACATTGCGCCGCTTTTACCCGGAAAGGGCCGCGTCAAGCCTGCAATCTGCAGGCCCTGCCGCCCCTGTCAATCCGCCCTCACTTGTCACTCCCAGGATCGACCCGCTCCTGACGGCGCTGCTGGCGCTGACGCCGTCGCTCCTGGTTGCGAACCTCCTCGACAATGGCCTGCTCGCGCTGCTCCATCAGCTGGTCGGCCAGCTGATCCGAAGGCTTGCGCGCCCCGCCCTTGACTTCGCCCGCCTGTGCTTTTTGATCCTCGGGCTTCGCAGCCTCCTTTCCCGGTGCCTGAGAGTCAGGTTTGCTGTCACCCCCCTTACCGTCCCCCTGCCCGTCCCTGGCTAGCGCCTCGAGTTTTTCGGCCGCTTCGCCCAAAAGTTTCGAGGCTTCTTTGCCGGCTTCCGGATTCTCGCCGGCCTCCGCCATCTTCTCCCGCGCCTTTTGCAAGGCATGTGCAGCTTCGGCGGCTTTTTGCGCCGCCTCCGAGTCCCCCTGCTCAGAATGACTCAAGCCTTCCGCCTGCCCCTGCGCCTCATTGGCCAAGTCCTGAGCTCTCTTCTGATGAGCTTCTGACTTCTCCTCTCCGGCCTTCTCCTCTCCGGCCTTCTCCTCTCCGGCCTTCTCCTCTCCGGCCTTCTCCTCTCCGGCCTTCTCCTCTCCGGCCTTCTCCTC
>JBDKFG010000107.1:0-9667 GCA_039798785.1 Verrucomicrobiota bacterium
GGCCGATACAGGGGCCGATACAGGGGCCGATACAGGGGCCGATACAGGGGCCGATACAGGGGCCGATACAGGGGCCGATACAGGGGCCGATACAGGGGCGACGGGCTGTTTTGTCGCCAGATCCTCGGCGACGAAGCTGAGAAGATCGGCGATGCGAGGATCGAGGGGGCTGCTGGTTTGCGGCGCAGCGGCCTCGGCTTTCAGGAAGTTGGCGACGCCAGCGCCCGAGGCGGCGCCGGAAACCTGCCAGCCGGCAGCGGCTCCCTGCTTGACCGATTGGATAAAGAAGTTCTCCAGGGACTGGCGAGGAGCGCCGAGATGGATGTCGGCGGGATCGGCTTCTCGGGAGAGGGCGGCGACGGCGGCGGCGAGGACCGGGCGGGACACGGCCGGGAACTCGAGGGTGCCGCGGCTGGAGTCCGCGAGGAGATCGTCGAGCCGCCCCTGGGACTGCACCTGGCCTCCGTAAATCATCATGATTTCCGAACAGGTGTCCTCGACGTCGGCCAGCAGATGCGAAGTCATCAGGACGGTTTTCCCCCGGCGACCGAGGTTGATGACCAGATCTTTGACTTCGCGGCAGCCGAGAGGGTCGAGGCCGGCGGTGGGTTCATCGAGAATGATGAATTCGGGGTCGTTGAGGAGAGCCTGGGCGAGGCCCATGCGGCGGGTCATGCCGTGGGAGAATTCCCCGACGAGGCGGTCGGCGGCGGCCCCCAGGCCGGTCATCTCGATCAATTGCGCAGAGCGCGATTCGATCTCGGCCTTGTCGAGGCCGAGGATGGCGCCGAAGTAGCGCAGCGTCTCGCGGCAGGTGAGGTTGCGGTAGAGGTTGCTGCGTTCCGGCAGATAGCCGAGCCTTGACTTCAAGGCCAGATCGCGGGGATCGCAACCCAGGACCTGAATGCGGCCGGAGCTGGGATTGAGATGCCCGAGGATGAGCTTGATCAAGGTCGACTTGCCGGCCCCGTTGGGACCGAGCAGGCCGAAAACGCAACCTTTGGGGATCTGGATGTCGACGCCGCGAAGAGCACGGGTCTTGGGGCGCCCCCAGAAATCCTTGAAAGTCTTTTCCAAATGGGTGCCGGCAACGGCAAGTTCAGCGCTCATTCCTGGGGATCTCTTCGTAAGTTTGAAAGTTTGTCAGGAGGGGGGGGGGGGTGCTAGAGCCATGTCGACGGATCAGTCGTAAATGTCGTCGAGGCGGCGGTTTTTATAAAGCTCAAGATCTGAACCCTTGATCGGGCTGAGACCGTCGCCGGGAATGAGATTCCTGTATTTGTTTCGGAAGCTGTTCGACTCTGTTCCTTCATCGATCTTGCCGTTGCGGTTGAGATCCATTTTTATGATCTGGTCGTTGTGGTAGTTGGCAAGGATCTGGCAATAATCATGTAGGCTCTTAACCTCTTCCGCATCCAGCTTGCCGTCAGCAGGTTTCTTGTCAAATCCGGCACAGAACTTGATGAAGCCGTGGCGCGGCATCTTGGCGGCGAATTCGGCATAGAATTGCGCCGCCTTGGGAACCCAGGCCTTGACTTCCAGGCTGCTGACCTTGCAGTCGTTGTTGATGTCAGGATCAAGGCGGTTTTCGTAACGGTTTTCGACGGCCTCGGGCTTTTCCGGGCCGGCGGCAAGAGGCAGGGCCAGGGCAAAGAGCAGACAGGAGAAGAATTTCATCTGGAGACTCCGGGTCGCAGGGTTGAGAGCTAAGAAGCCGGGAAGAACTTGCCATCTTTCGCGAAAATATCCTCCTGCGCCTCCGGGAAGCAAGAGGAACAAAGAAATCCCGGAAGTGGAATCGAGGTTGAACCTGGATTCAGAAGTTGAGCTTGGGCTCAGCTTCCGAATCCAGGATTCAAGATTCAAAATTCAAAATTCAAAATTCCAGATAACATCAACAAAATCAAAGATTAAAAATTGAAAAATCCGCTGAGGAATCAACCGTTATCGATCTTCAACTTCGGCTTCCAGGTTGAAGCGTCCAGCTGCTTAGCCCCTTTGCTTCCTGAGGAGTTGGAGGAGGCTGTGACGGCAAAAAGCTCCGGAGTCGCCCCCGGAGCCGTCACCTTGCGCAAGGATTATTTGATCACTTGGCCGCCCGAGCTCTTCCAGCCGGCGATGCCGGGCTTGAATTCGCTGACCTTGGCGTAGCCGAGGCCTTGCAGCTTCTTGGCCATCATGTCGGACATCGGGCACTTCTCCGAGCCGCAGTAGGTGACGATGGCGGCGCTCTTGTCCGGCAGGGCGGCGGCGATCGCCGCGGCGTCGGCCTCGAGCGACAGGCCGATGGCGCCGGGAATGCGCTCGCCGTTGTCCCACTTCGAGCCGGCGCGGGCGTCGACCAGGATGGCGGATTTCGCCGCGACCGCAGCCTGCAGGTCCTTCAGGCTGATGTGGGGGACGGGGGCGGCGACGGCCTCGGCGGCGCAGACGCCGTTCTTGCAGTCTTCGCAGCTGCCGCAGGAGTTGAGCAGCAGGGCGCTGCCGAGAAGGGCGAGGGTGGCGATCAGTTTCATGGTGGTCTTCCTGGTGTCGTGGGGTTTCTGTTCGGGGGGATCGATCAAGCTAAAAACCGCAGTTGGTAAGGTTGCAAGGTTTATGGCGACAATTGAGTTCGGTCGTTTGGCTGTTCGCCTGTGAACCTTTCAACCTTTCAACCTTGTTTTCAAAGTTCAGTCATGCCGCCGTCGACCGAGATCTCGATCCCGGCGACGTAGCTGGAGGCGGAGGTGGCGAGGAATTCGACCGCGCGGGCGACCTCCTCGGAGCTGCCGAAACGCTGCATCGGCACCATCGCGGCGATCGCCGCCTTGGTCGGATCGACCGCCTCGCCCGGCATCCCGAGCTTGCCGTAGATCGGCGTGTCGATCGGGCCGGGGGCGACGGCGTTGACCCGGATGCCGCGGGGCAGCAGCTCGCGCGACAGCGAGCGGGCGAGGCAGCGCAGGCCGGCCTTGCTGGCGCTGTAGGCGCTGAAATTGCCCATGCCGAGATTGCCGGCGACCGAGGTGTTGAGCACGATCGAACCGGGATTGCGGAGCAAGGGCAGGAGCTTCTGGATGCTGAAGAAGGCTCCCTTCAGGTTGACGCCCATGACATGGTCGTAATAGGCCTCGTCGGTGTCCTCGAGGGAGCGGAACTCGCCCAGGCCGGCGTTGATGAAGAGGGCGTCGAGACCGCCCAGCCTGGCTTCGACTTCGCCGGCGAGACGGACGAGTTCGCCCACCCGGGCGACGTCGCAGGTGAAGCCGACGGCGCCGCCGCCGAGAGACCGGACGGCGTCAGAGACGGCGTCGGCGCGACGGCCGACGATGCCGACCTTCCAGCCCTTGGCGAGGAAGAGCTGCGCCGTGGCGAAGCCGATGCCGGAATTGCCGCCGGTGATGAGAATGCTGGACATGGAGAGCTCCTGTTGGAATTTGCGAAATGGATTCACTTTTTCATTTTAGATCGAACAAAATTGCCTTCAGGCCGGAGTCGCCGGCTTGCAGGCTGAGCGACTCGCCCTCGAGGGCCAGGGCGTCGCTGGACGCAAGATTCACACCGCCGCCCGCGGCCGAGCCCGCCACCACCTGCAGCCACTGCGCCCGGCCCGGGGCGGGATCGAGCTCGAGCCGAGCCCCGGCGGCGAGGACGACAAGCTCGACCCTGGCATCCTGCCGGATCGCCAGGGAGCCCTCGGCGCCGTCGCGGGAAGCGACAAGCCGGCGTCCGGATTCCGGCCAGGCGTCGGGAAGATCGCGGTAGACCGGCGCCAGGCCGCGACTCTCGGGCAAAAGCCAGACCTGGTAGAGATGCACCTCGTCGCGGTCCGAGGCGTTGACCTCGCTATGGGTGATGCCGCTGCCGGCGCTGAGATGCTGGACGTCGCCGCCCCGCAGCACCTCTTCGCGTCCCAGGCTGTCGCGGTGCCGCAGGGCGCCGGAGAGGACGAAGGTGAGGATCTCCGCGTCACGGTGCGGATGGGTGCCGAAACCGGTGCCCGGCGCCACCCGGTCCTCGTTGATCACCCGCAGGCTGCGGAATCCCATCCACTTCGGGTCGTAGTACTCGGCGAAGGAAAAGCTGTGCGCCGCCTGGAGCCAGCCGTGGTCGGCCTGGCCGCGTTCCGCCGCGCGTCGGAGAATCAGACTCATAAACTCCCTCCTAGACTTCTTTCTGCCTCAATCTATATCATTCGACATCGAATGACAAGGGGCGAACGCAAGAATTCCTCGAGATTCGCCGAAGAGGGGGTCAAGAAGGTGTCTGGCGGCCCTTGCCGAGGCGCTTGCACAGCGAGGTCAGGGCCTCCTGCTCCCAGGGCTGGAGGACGGAGAATTCCGCGGCGACGCGGCCGGCGTGGGCGGGGAAGTAATCGCCGATGAGCTTGCGTCCGGCGGCGCTCAGGGCGACCTGGAAGGTGCGCTGGTCGTCGGGGAGGGCGATGCGTTCGATCAGGCCGGCCTTTTCGAGGTTGCGGATGACGGTGCACAGGTTCGACGGCGAGACGAGGATCTTCGGGCCGATCTCGCAGGGCTTGAGGGGGCCGAGGTGGAGCAGGGTTTCGAGGACGGCGAACTGGCTGACGGTGAGGCCATCGGGGAGATGGGCGTGGAGTCGGGCTTCCAGCGCGTTGACGCAGCGCAGCAGTGCGATGACGCCGCTGAGGGCTCGCACTTCTTCAGGGCTTCCTGGATATTTGCTCGGCATCGGCGCGGCTTCCTGAGCTTCGGGGCGGGACACGAAGGAAGATGAAGCGACTTCGGCGAATCCGCCAGCTCCAGAGGATCTTTCCGTCTCGCCGGATGGCGCCTCCCGGGCATCCGAACACAGAGGAATTTGTGCATCCGGCTTTGCTTAGCGGGTGAAGAGAGTTAGAATTGCCGGCTGTAAGGAGAGCTTTTCATGAGAATGGGACAACTGGCAGCGGTGACCGGCACCTCGGTGCGCGTCTTGATGGCCGACCCCCTGGCGACAGTCCTCCACGCCGGCTGTCTCGGCGGCATGCTGTTCATGGGCTGCCTCCCCACCATCTCCAACACCGAGCACACCCGCATCCTGCGCGACCAGTGCCTCAGCTTCCTCTTCCTCGCCGTCTGCCTCTTCCTCGCCTTCGGCGCGGTGCGGACGGTGACCGACGACTTGCGCCGGGGCGCCGGCGACGTCCTCGCCAGCCGCCCTCTGCCGAACTGGGTGCTGCTGAGCGGCAAGCTCCTGGCTCTGCTGGCCGTCGCCGGGCTGATCTTCGGCTCGGGCGCCGCCGCCTACCTGTGCGCCAGCGAGTTCGCCTCCGATCCGGAACATCTCGACCCCGCCGGCGTCCGCCTGCTGGCGGCCCTGCCCCTGCTCGCCCTCCTCCTCGCCGGCCTGCGTTCCTGGCTGCTCCGCCGCCCCTTCGCCGTGGTCGCCGGCATCCTGATGAACCTCAGCGTCCTCGCCTGCCTCGGCGTCCGACTCCTCGTCGGCGTCAGGGACAACTTCGACTGGGCCGCCCTGCCGGCCCTCGCCCTGCTCGCTCTCGGCGCCTGCGCCTTCGCCGCCTGCGCACTCCTCGCCGCGACCCTTTTCGACAGCTTCCTGGCGCTCGGCGCCTGCCTGGCGGTGTTTTTCCTCGGCCTGGTGGCGGACGAGTCGCTGAAGCAGCTGGTCAGCTCTCCCGAGCTGCGCGCCGCGCTTCTCGCGCCCCTGCCGGACTGGCGCCTCTTCTGGGCGCTCGACGACCTGGGCGAAGGCCTCGACCCGCGCGTCCGCCTCCTCCCCGCCTTCCTGCAGGCCACCTTGATGAGCCTGCTCTCTCTCAGCCTCGCGTCCCTGGTCCTGGACCGGCGCGACATCCATGGAGCCCCCTGATGAACCTGCAGCAATCCCGCCCCCCCCTCGTCACCGGCCTGCTACTCCTGTTCGCCGCCCTCGCCGTCGCCGCCAGCGCCTACTTCGGCCCCGCTCCAGCCGCCGCGGTCCACGCCGCCGCCTTGGTCCTCGCCGGCAGCGGCTTCGTCGCCTTGATCAGCTCCTGGCACGCGTCGCTGGCTTTCGCCGCCGCCGAGGAGGAATCGAGGCGCGGCGAGTCCGAGGAGGGGCTTTTCACCAGCGCCGCCGGCCAGCACGGCAAAAGCCTGGCCAGCTTCCGCAAGTACATCCTGCCGGCCCTGCTGATCCTGCTGGCGGCGGCCGAGCTGGCCATCCTCAAGCAGTTCGTCCTGGCGCCTGAAAGCTTCAAGGCCGACACGGCCAGCGAGACCAGCGCCTCGGCACAGCTGATCCGCGCCAGCCTTCTCGGCGCCCTCCTCGTCGCCTCCTTCATGGGCGGCAAGGTGCTGGCGGCGCAGTCGCACGAGCGGCGCCTCCCCTTCCTGCACCCCGCCGCCTCGGTGCTGCTTTGGAGCTCGCTCGCCGCCCTGGTCGCCGCCCTCGCCTGCCTCGGCGTCCGCTGGGGCCTGCCCCACTTGTCCCGCGCCGCCGCCCTCGTCCTCGGCGGCGCCGTCGTCCTCCTCGCCCTCGAACGCCCTCTGCTCTGGCTGATGGACTTCTACCGCCCGCGCCGCCGCGGCGAAAGCGAACATCCTTCCTACGACAGCCGCCTGCTCGGTCTCTTCAGCCACCCACGCGGCGTCTTCGGCAACCTCGCCGAGCTGCTCGAATACCAATTCGGAGTCAAGATCAGCGACAGCTCCGCCGCCGGCTTCCTCCGCCGCGTCCTGCTGCCGCTGGCGCTGATCCAGGGCCTCAGCCTCCTGCTTCTTGCCAGCATCGTCCACGTCCCCAGCGAACAACGGGCCATGGCCGTACTCCCCGGCGGCAAACGGGTCGAACTGGAAGAAGGCCTGCACCTGCTGCCCCCCTGGCCCCTCGCCCAGATCCGCCGCGAGACCAGCCGCAGCATCGTCATCAGCCTCGACCAGGGTCCGGATTTCGCCGACGCCGAGAAGAAGATGCTGGAAGATGGCGAATCCGTGCCCCTGCGTGATTGGAACCACAAGGCCCTGGAGAAGCGAGCCGTCCTCGCCGGCCCGGGCCGCGAAGGAGCCGTCACCCTCGCCCTGGTCGACGCCAGCCTCGAATGCCGCGTCCGCCCGGCGGCGCCGGACCGCCCCGGCGGCATCGCCCAGTGGAGCGCCTCCCGCGACCCTCGCCAGGAACTGCGCCAGCTCCTCCAAAGCGCCTGCACCCGCCTCCTCGTTTCGCGCCCCGCCCGGGAACTCGCCGCCGCCCCGCCGGAGGAACTCGCCGCCCAGCTCCGCGCCGGCATCCAGAGCGAATCCGAGCGCCTCGGCCTCGGCGCCGAGATCCTTGCCGTCCGCCTGCTTCGCCTGCAGCCGCCCCAGGAAGCCGCCGAGGCCTGGTCCTACCTGCTCAGCGAAAGACAGGAGGCCCGCCGCCTCGCCGCCGAGGCCGGCAGCTACGCCCTGGTCAGCGACGCCAACGCAAAGGTCGAGGCGGAACGCCTCCGCCTCGCCGGTGAAACCGAAGTGAAACGACGCCGCCTCCAGCTCGACTCCAGCCGCCAGATCCTCGCCGCCCAGTACCAGGCCTGGAGCGAAGTCCGCCCCCTCTACAAGACCCTGGTCGAAATGGACGCCTTCGAACAGTCGATGCAAGGCCTGCGCAAATTCGTCAGCACCTGCCCTCTCCCGCCCCGCCTCGAACTCGACCTGAAGAAGGCCCAACCCGACATTCTTTCCCTGGAGAAATGAAATGAACCTGCGCCACGCCCTCCCCGCCCTCGCCGCCGCCGCCGCCCTCCTCGGCGTCCTCTGCACCTGGCAGCTCCGACTCGACGAAGCCGCCGTCCTCTCCACCTTCGGCAAGGCCGAGGTGGTCACCGAGACCGGCCTCCACCCGCGCCTCCCCTGGCCGATGCAGAAGCTCGACCGCATCGACCTCCGCCGCCAGATGGTCGAAAGCAGCCCCCAGAACATCGCCACCACCGACGGCACCCTGCTCATCACCCAGTGCTCCGCCGGCTGGCGGGTCGACAGCCAGGACCCCGTCAAGCTCCTGCGCTTCCGCACCAGCCTCGCCAACGTCGGCGAAGCCGCCCCCCAGCTCCGCGGCCTCCTCGAAGACTGCCAGAACTCCGTCCTCCGCGATTGCGACATCAAGGACCTCGTCGGCAAGGAAAGCCGCCTCGCCCAGATCGAGGAGAAGATCCGCAGCGAATTCCACCGCCGTGCCCTCGAAAGCTACGGCGTCAGCTGCCACAGCCTCTCCATCACCCGCATCGCCGTCGGCCAGAAAAACGCCGAAAGCATCCTCGCCCGGATGAAGCAGGAGATGCGCGCCGAAGCCGACGCGGTCAAGGCCGAGGCCGATGCCGCCGCACGCAAGAAGCGCGACGACGCCGACGCCCGCCGCGCCGCCCTCATCACCGCCGCCGAAACCAAGGCCCGCACCGAGCTCGGCGCCCTCCAGGCGGAAATCGCCTCGAGCTACAAATCCTACGCCAACGACCCCGGCTCCCTCGACTTCGCCATCTTCCTCCGCAAATCCGCCGCCCTCGGCGAAGGATTCAAAAGCCAGACCACCTGGTTCCTCGATCCCCGCACCCAACCGGTCGACCTGCTCCGCGTCCCCGACGCCCACAGCCTCAGCCCCCACCCCGGAGCTCCCCAGTGAATCCCGGGCCAGCCCAACCCCCGCCTGAACCCGAACTCAAGGGTCTCAGCGGCCTCGAAGACGCCCTCCGGACCATCTTCGCAGTCGTCAAGATCGGCATGATCGCCCTCGCCCTCGCCTTCCTCTTCAGCGGCGTCACCACCCTCGGCCAGAACGAACAGGCCCTCGTCCTTCGCTTCGGTGAGAAAAAGGACGAAATCCGCAGCGAGCCCGGCCTCATCTGGGCCCTGCCCTTCCCCATCGACAGCGTCGTCCGCCTCCCCGCCGGCCGCACCGACACCCTCGAGACCTCCGCATTCCTCCCCAAGGAAAGCGCCACCGCCTCCGCCGGCGTCAGCACCGTCCCCCCACCAAGCCTCAATCCCGCCCACGACGGCGCCCTCCTCTGCGCCGGACTCGATCTCGTCCACTGCAGCGCCCGCCTCCAATACCGCCGCGCCGAACTCCAAAAGGCGCTCATCGACAGCGATCCCCAGACCCTCCAGCTCGAACTCCAAAAGGCGCTCGAAGCCGCCCTCCTCCGCGCCGCCGCCGGCCTCAGCCGCGAAGAATGCTTGAAACAACAGGCCCTCAGCAGCGCCGCCCTCGACATCCTCCGCCCTCGCGCCAAGGAACTCGGCATCGACATCCAGCTCCTTGAACTCCAAGCCTCCCTGCCCCGCCAGCTCGATCTCGAATACAGCCAGCTCTCCAAAGCCCGCCAGGAAGCCGTCACCACAGCCTCCGACGCCGATACCTACGTCCGCAACACCGACGCCACCAGCATCAACGACGCCCAACGCGTCTCCTACGAAACCGCCAACCAGATCACCAACCGCCGCGGCCGCGCCGAAGCCAACCTCAAAATCTTCACCGAACGCCTCGCCGAATGGAAGCGCCACCCCGAAGCAACTCGCGAACTGCTCCTCAATTCCCGCCTCAAAGAAGCCCTCGACGCGGCGGAGAAGGGCCTGGCCGCACCCATAAAAAAAGCACGGGCGACCCGCCCGTGGAAACGACAGGCGGGACCCCTGTCCTGCTTTGTTCCGGCCGAAGGCCGGCTTCCGACAGGGAGGGCGGAACTAAACCG
>JBDKFG010000108.1:0-9270 GCA_039798785.1 Verrucomicrobiota bacterium
CCACCACATGGAGCCGCATGACGGCAATCGCCGACAGCTACCTGCCTCGCCCCCGCATCCTTCATCCTTGGCCCAGCGTGCGCTTCATCGCCAAACACCGGGGGGCTCACAGCAATGAGAGTCCCTACCGCGATACAACAGAAACAAAAGACGAATGGATGAGCGTCTCCTCGGCTTGGCGAAGATGAGCTCAAAGCTTTGTCGCACAGTCGTTAATTACTGCTATTGCAGCTCATCCTTTCAACCTTTTAACCTTCCAACCTTTTAACCTTCCAACCTTCCAACTGCGGTTTTCAGGTTTATTCATACTCAATTTAATTTGCAAATCTCGGCCAGGCGGCGGGGCGGTGGAAGTCGGGGATGCCGTTGCCGAGGGGGTGGAGGCTGAGGAATCGCTGGGGGACGAGGCCGAGGCAGAAAGTGAGGTTGGCGCAGGTGGAGTTGGCGGCAAATTCCAGCTCCGGCGGCAGCTGCGCCAGGGGAATGCGCCATTCGGCCGACCAGGAGTCCGCGGCGATTCGGCCGGCGCTGCGGACTTCTTTCAGCTCGAGCCCCTGGGGCGTCAGGCGCCAGAGGGGGGCGCTGAAGGCGCAGGCCCACCAGGAGCCGGAAGGACTGAGGTTGATCTCGAGATAATAGCCGCTGCGAGGATTGAGGAGGAAGGCCTCGGCGCAGTCGCGCGCCCACAGACCTTCGCGAAACGCGCCCGGAACCTCGTCGGCAAGGAGCTCGGCCGGAGCCTGCCGGCTGGCGGCCAGGCGCAGCTCGCCTTGATCGAGGGCGAGGCTGATGGCGGGGCTGCCGGCGACCATTTGGCCAAACCAGTCGCGCTCGAGGGTAGCGGCAAGAAGGTGCTTCATGGCTTCCGGCCCTCGAAGTGGCTTTCGATCTCCTCCAGGGTCTTTCCCTTGGTTTCAGGGAGGAAGAAAGCGGCGGTGATGAAGTAGATCACGGTGCAGGCGGCCCAGAAGAGGAACATGGCGGCGAATCCATAGTTGCCGACGATGGGCAGGAAGGCGGCGGCGATGGCGGTGGCGACGGAGGAGTTGATCAGCAAGGCTATGCCCATGCCGGCGGCGCGGATGCGGGTGGGCATCAGCTCGGAGAGGGCGAGCCAGACGCAGACGCCGGGGCCGATGGAGAAGAAGGCGATGAAGACGGCGATGCAGGCGGCGGCGACGAGGCCCAGGTCGCGGCTGGGGATGGGCCCGAGCTTGGCACGTTTGATTTCGAGGGGCTGGCCGGCATTGTCGGCGTCCTTGGGATCCGGCGCGACCGAGATCACCTGGGCGGCGCGAATGCGCCGGGCGTCGGCGAGGAGCGTCTGAGTCTCCCGCGGCAGGGACGAGAGGATCTTCTGGCCCTGGTCGAGCGTCCGCTTTTCACTCTCGTCGAGATGGGCCAGGCCTTTCTGCTTGAGCTGCTGCGCGGCGCTGATCAAGGCGCGATCGCTTGGCGGCAGCTGATCGAAGACTTGACGGGCCAGCTCCAGGACCTGTTGCGCCTCCGGAGTGGGCATGAAGGCTGTGAGGACCTGCTGGCGCTGGCCGTAGCTGACCAGGAGGCTGAGCTGCTGCGCTTCGGCGGGATTCTGGCCTTGGAACTTGACCTGGGTGACATCGAAGTGGAGCTGGTTGTCCCGGATCATCGCCCGGACTTCGGCATCGACATCGACGCGTTTCGATTCGACCGAGTGGAAGACGGCGGCGAGGACGCAGAGGGAGACGATGATTCCGCCGGTGCCGATCTTGAGGAGGAAGGTGCGGCCCTTTCTTTCGACCAGGAGGATGGCGACGATGGTCATCAGGCAGTTGACGATCTTGATGCCGGTGCCGTAGCTGGAGGCGGCGATGGGGTCGAGGCCGGCTTTCTGGAGGATGGTGGACATGAATTGCAGGACCGAGTTGATCCCGGTGGCCTGGTTGCAGCCGAGGATGATGCAGGCGAGGACGAAGGGCAGGACGTATTTGCGCCGGGTGAAGATTTCGCCGAGGGATTCGAAGAAGGTGACCTTGGGCTTGGCGTGTTCATGGGCGAGGGAGTCGGCCATTTCCTTCATTTCGATTTCGCACTGTTCCGGGCTACCCAGACGCAGGAGGGCGGCGCGGGCGGCCTCGGTCCGGCCGCGGCGGAAGAGCCAGCGGGGGGATTCGGAGATCAGGAAGCTGCCGAGGAGGAAGAGGACGCCGGGGTAGACGACGGCGAGGAACATGTTGCGCCAGGCGTAGTCGGCGGCGCCGAGGATCTCCTGGGAATTGCTGCCGGCGGCCTCGATGGCGCGTTCGGCGTTGCCGATGAAGTAGCCGCCGACGAAGGCGGCGAGGACGATGCCGAAGGTGAGGGCGAACTGGAAGATGGCGGTGCCGCGGCCGCGGCTCTGCGCCGGCAGGCTTTCGGCGAGGAAGAGCGGGACGACGACGGCGATGACGCCGCCGCTGAGGCCCTGGAGGACCCGCCCGACGATCAGGGCCTCGAAGCCCTGCGAGGTGAAGATGACGCCGACGCTGCCGACGAAGAGTAGGCCGCTGAAAATCATCATCAGCTTGCGGCCGAGCCAATCGGCAAGGAAGCCGCCGAGGATCGAACCCATCAACGAACCGGCCAGCACCGCCGCCACCACGTAGGAGCTTTGCTGCTCCGACAGCTGCACCGACTGATTGAGATAAGGCAGCGCCGGGTCGATGACGCCGATGTCGATGCCGTAAAGCAGGCCGCCGAGGCCGGCGACCAGAAGGAGGAACTTATTATAGTTGCTGGGAGAAGAGTGGATCCAGGAGGATTTCATTGAAACGCCTTTGTCTTAATAAATTGGAGCTTTCGAGGGTAAGCTCCGGTAGAAGCCGGGACTAAATCGTGTCCTTCGAATGCTCCGCTACGGCAGGGGCACCCTCGCATTGTCGCACCTACTGAACTGGTGACCAAAGCGAGAGAGCCAACAACCATCCATCTCGAGATTCAAGATCAGCGTTCGGAGCTCATCCGAATGGATGCCTTGCCTGCGGGGGTGGCAGGATGGAACAACAGCTCGAGCTCGGTCTTGGTCTGCGGCGTCACCTGCTGGGTCTGACGAATGACCACCTTGCCTTCCCTGACGACGCAGTCCTCTGCTGGTAAATAGGTGCCGTTGAAAAGCAGTCGGGCCGATGCGATTTTTGCTTGGGCGACGGCGATCTCGTAGGTGGCCGGCATCTGGATGTGCGGCGTCAGATCAAGTTTGACTGAGGTGGCGCCCTGGGCCCATTCGCCACAGGGTGCGCCGACATCGGGCGCCGGCCACAGCTCGAATTCCCGCAAGCTCGGGCCGAGCTTGTCACCTTGGGTGACGCGCAGGCGGACATAGCGGGCTGTAACGGCGGGGAAGGTCTTGGTGAAGCTATGGCTGTCAGGTCTGCCGGAGAAGGCCAGCTGCCACGGGCTGTTGGCGTCGTTGCGGCATTCGAGGACGAACTCCTGGATGCGCTTCTGGAGTTGACTGAGGTGGAGCTTGGCGAAGCTGCGCGGCTGCTCCAGATCCACTTCCAGCCACGGTGTCAGATCATCCTCCTTAGCCGCCCAGCGCGTCTGTTCGAGGCCATCCGTCGCCATGGCCGGATGAAAGGTGGCGCCGTGGGAGGAGGAAGCGCGGGTGGGTTTTCCTTCAGTCAGCGAACGGACCAGTTCGAGAGATTCGACACCTTCCGCATGGAAGGCAGCGAAATCGCGGACGATGGGGGTTCCGACGCTTTTAGTAATGCGCAGGCGGAGTCGATCGACCGAGACCTCCTTGAAGACATTGATGCGTTTGTGGCCGACCGAGATACCTTCGGCCAAGGTTTGCCATTCGCCGGCGGGGCTGCGGCCTTCCAGCACGTAGGCGCGGATGCGATGCCCGCCGCGGGTGTCTTCCATGATCCAGGCCTGATTGACGCGTTTGACGCCGCCGAGATCAAGCTCGAGCTGCTCGCCGACGCCGCGGGTCTGGGCCAGGGGGGAACCGAAGCGGCGATGAAGTTCGGCGCCGAATTCACGGTAGCGTTCGACATCGGCGGCTGGGATCCGGCCCTCGGTGTTCGGTGCAGAGTTGAGCAGGAGGACGCCGCCGCGTCCGACGGACTTAAGATAGATGTCCATCAATTCGTCGACGCTGTGCCGGCGTGACTCGTTCTTGGGTGACCAGAACCAGTTGTGACCGCCCTTGCCATAGAGCACCGTGTCACACTCCGGCGGCAGCCAGCTAACTCCATCGGGGTCGCCGATGGTGGCGTCGCCTCCTGGGGCCATGCTGCTCCAGCTCGGATAGGGCAGTTTGCCGGATTCCGTCCCTGGCCAGCGGAGAGTGGCTTGGGGGCCGCCGAAGATCTCGGCCTTGGGCGCGAGTTTCTCGATGATATCCTTAAGGGGGACGATGCAGCCGCCGTCGAACCAAATCTCCCTGATGAGATCGGGGCCGCAGAGCGTCAGCACTTCCGTCCACTGCTGACGGAGCTTGGCGTTCCACTCCTCCTGCTTGGCGGGGTCATCGGTACGGCCGCCGTTACCAATAGCCTTGGTGTAGCGCGTGTCATCGGAATAGATATAGATCCCCATCTTGAGGCCGTTGCGGCGAAGGGCGTCTGCCATTTCCTTGACCAAGTTGCCTTTGCCGCCCTTCCAAGCGGCATTCTTGACGCAATACTCAGTGCTTTCGGTCGGCCACCAGCAGAAGCCACCGACATGTTTACAGACCAGGATGACCTGTTTCGCTCCCCAGGATTTCGCGACTCGACAAATTTCTTCGGCATCAAATCCTTCCGGGTTCATCTTCGACAAGTCGAAACGGCCGTCGGCGTCGTATTCCTGGCCTTCCCAAGTGGCGACGCCGAAGTGGACGAACATCTCTCTCTCCATGTCGGCCCATTCGATCTGGCCGGGAGTGGGTTTGGCGAGCTTAGCGGCGGCAGGATCGGCGAGAGCCTCCCGCAAGTCCGCAGCATCTTGCTGGAGTGGTGCTGGAGCGGGCGTGGAGCTTGTGGGGGTGGAGGCGGCAGCCAGCAAAAGGCAGAAAAGCGACTTGATCATCAGGAAACCTCATTGTTGTTGGTTTTTTGGTTGCTTTGGAAGTTTGAAGAATTGACGGTGTGCATTGATTTTGATAGTTTAATCCAGAATCTCGCGCCCCCATCCAGAACATTGTCTGCGCCGATTTTTCCATTATGAAGCTCAATAAGCAATCGGCAGATAGAAAGCCCCAGGCCAAGGCTTTTCTCTCCTGCAGTGGGCTGTGCACTCAGGCGAGCGTATTCCTTAAACAATTTTGAGAAATCTTCCTGCATCAAGCCAGGTCCCTGATCAAAGACCGCAAGATGCACCGAATCGGATTGCTCTTCAACAACAATTCTAATCCGCTTTTCGCTGGGGCTGAATTTAATAGCATTAGAAACAAGATTATCGACCACCTGCATTATGCGATTTCGGTCAAACCAAGCCATGCCTTCACTTGTCGACGCGAGCTCGATGACGATCGATTTTTTTTCTGCGAGGATCATGCGCGCAGCCATCACATCATACGCAACGCGAGTCAAACTGCAGAATTCAGGTTGAATCTGTATCTGACCATCCTTGATGATACGGAATTCAAGAAAATCGTTGATCATGCACCGCATGAGCTCTGCGGCAGATGAAATCGACACCATGCGGCTGAGGAGCTTGTCGGTTTCAGGGGGGCGTCCTTCTGCGTACAGGAAGCGAATAATTTCGGCGCTACTAGTGATCACGGACAGAGGCAAACGTAGATCGTGGCTGGCGATGCGAATGAATTCATCGCGGCACATCTGCGCCTCACGGAGTTGGCCGTTGATCCGCTCAAGCTCGGCATTCCGCCGCTCAAGCTCGCGCATCTGGCGAGAAATGAGGATCTGCTGCTTGATCCGCGCCAGAACATCCATTGGCTGGAAGGGCTTCGTAATGAAGTCATCCGCCCCGTTTTCAAAGGCCCGTTGCTTGGCGACTTCATCATCAAGGCTCGTGAGCATAATAACTGGGATGTGCACATCGGAACTGCGAATCCATTGCAATACGGCAAATCCATCAACTTCGGGCATGACGATGTCCAAAAGTACGAGATCGGGCGCCTGTAATGTTATAATGCGTTGTGCCTCATATGCGCAGGTAGTGGCCCTCACTTCATAGCTCGGACAGAGAAGTGTGATTAAAAGCTGGAGCATTTCTGCTTGGTCGTCAACCAGCAAAATGCTAGGCGGATGTGTCATCGGTCACCTCTCTCGACTCTAGGTTCGCCGGAAATACATAGAACAAGCGAAGCGCATCCAGTCAATCTGATTTTCATGAGAGGCCTCGCTTGTCAGGATGCGATGATTGTCAGAGTCAACGCAGCGGGCGGATCTGAATCTTCCCCGAGTGGATTCCTGCGGTGATGATGATCAGCCGCGAGGAAGCGCCTGGGCCGATCGCCTGGGTGCGGTTGACCGTCAGGGTTTCCGTTCCGACGCCACCAAGGGATTCCGCCGCCTCCCTGCCCTCAAAGAGCAGGCGCGCCCCCTGCACTTTGACCGGAATGCCATCTCCGTCAATGCATCGGACTTCATACCGAGCAGCTTCGTTGACGGCGATGGAAAGGTCCACCCCGGTCTCAGCGCCGGCCTTCCACGAGCCGACAGTCTCCCAAGCCTCGTCGCGATCGAAGAGCTGCCAGCTCCACAACATCGGGTTGGCTCCGTCCCATTTGTGAATGTTCATCCGTACATAGCGGCCTGTGACCCTATCGAAATCAGTCTTGAACTTCTCTCCAATCATGGAGCTGCCGTGGTAGATTTTTTTCCACTCATCGGCCTTGTCATTCCTGTATTCGATGGTGAAATTCTTGATTCGTTTGGATAAATCAGAAGCCGTCATGGCTGCGAATTTCCGAGTTCGTCCGAGGTCGATTTCGACCCAGGGGGCCTTGTCCCCCTCCTTGGCGCGCCAGTGCGTATTGAAGTCACTATCCTCCAGCGACTTATGGTCATTTGACGGATTCTGAAAGGAGGAAGTGGAGAAAGGACAATCGTCGGAGACAGCGGTCCCATTGGATCGGGCGAGTTTGTCATCGACCAAGTGGGCTTGTAGCAGGCGGATGACCGGCGCCCCGACCGAGCGGGTGACCCTGATCCGGACTCGTTCGAGCTCCTGCTCAGGGAAGAAGATCATCTTGCGGCGGCCGACGGCTTGGCCTTGATTAAGTTTGACCCATTTGCCATCGCGCCAACCATCGATTTCAAAAGCTCGAATACGGTGGCCGAGGCTGTAATCCTCCCAGATGTCGACGCAGTTGATCTTTTTGACACCTCCCAAATCGCATTCTACGATAGTAGCAGCCAGCGCGCCCGAGGTCTTGCCCACCGGTTGGCCGAAGTTCTCCTCAATGGCAGCGCCAAGCTCGATATAGCGATTGATATCCCCTTGCGGAACGGCGCCGCTGGTGTCAGGAGTGCAATTCAGCAATAGTACGGAGCCGTTGCCGACTGATTTCACGTAGGTATGCATCAAATGGTCCAGGCTTTTCCTCTTGGCCTCGTTCTTCGGGTTCCAGAACCAGTTGTGATCGTAAAGTGTGGTGTCACATTCGGCTGGAGCCCATACATCACCATCGGGATCGGGTTTCTGCTTTGAAGTGGAATTCCAGTTGACATCGGAAGCGATGCCGGCTTCGTTGCCGACCCAGCGGACCTGGTCGTTCTTCATTCCTTGGAAGAGCACCGCCTTGGGCGCCAGTCGCTCGATCGTCTGCTGTATGTCGATGACGCAGCCACCATCTAGCCAGATCTCGTTTACCAGATCAGGACCGCAGAGTGTCAGTACCTCTTCCCATTGGCGGATGTAGAGTTTCGACCATTCCTCTTGCTTAGCGGGGTCGTCGGTGCGACCGCTGCAGCCGATGCCCTTGGTGTAGCGGGTGTCGTCCGGATACAGATAGACCCCAAGGTTGAGACCGTGGCGGCGGCAGGCCTCCGCCACTTCCTTGACCATGTTGCCCTTGCCATCCTTCCAGGGTGTCTTGCCGATGTGGTAGGAGGTGGTTTCCGTGGGCCAGAGACAGAAGCCGCCAACATGTTTGCAGACGAAGAGGATCTGCCGGGCCCCCCAGGACTTGGCGACCTGACAGAGCTGGTCGGCATCGAATTTTTCGGGATTGATCTTAGACAGGTCGGTTTTGCCGTCAGCATCGTACTCGTTCCCCTCCCATGTCGGCACGCCGATGCATACGAACATGGTCCGCTCTTGCTCGTGCCAAGCAATTTGATTGTGGGAAGGCCTCGCCAATTGCGTGGCGGCGGCATCAGCACGGACAGTCTCTGCCGTTGGCGTCCCCAAGGGCGGGAGTTCAGCCGAACCTAAAAGCGGGGCGGACTGCGCTCCAGCCATAACGGCTAAGGCGGCTAAGGCAAAGACTCCTAACGGGCTGGATTTCATGATTGTCTCCAAGTTTTCAAGTTTGGGTTTTACTGACACTGCTTCTAAAAACGTCGCCGTTTTCACGAAAATGACAATCAAACCATCTAGTTCATCTCATTAAAACAAGATTGATTGGTGAAATATGTAAATTCATGAAACTTGAATTTTCCGCGGCCTTTGTCCGTGTCCCTCCTCAAACTTGCAGCAGACGCCGTTGGATGTCAGATCATCACCTGATCGGGATCGGACGTGTGATTGACGATGTCAACCGACTTGACGAACCAGGGGGGTTGAAGGCCAAGAAGCAGGGCGTAGTGCTGAGTGAGATCGATCATCGCCATCCCATGGGTTTAAGTTTCGATGTATTCGCCTACTCTAGTGCTTCCGGGGGGGCACCCACAGAAATCCCGGAAGAACCAAAATAAATTTCACGCCTTCTTCCTCATCGCCCGCAGCGCGAACACGATGGTCGCAACGACCAGCAGGATCAAGCCGGTGTCGATGCCCAGGTTGATCCAGGTGTTGCGCAAGGCGGCCTGCATTTGTTCGAGCGACTTGTAGCCGGGGAGGAGCTTGCCTTCGGCGAGGGCGGCGCTCAGCCGATGGATGTCGGCGTAGAAGCCGATCTTCCAGCTCGAGTGGACGAGCTTCTGCAGGGCGGCGGTGAGGGTGCAGCTGGCGACGAAGAGGAAGGGCAGTGCGGTGATCCAGGCCTTTTTCCAGCCGCCCTGGCGGTAGAGGACGACGCTGCAGAAGAGCAGCGCGATGGCGGCGAGGATCTGGTTGGCGATGCCGAACATCGGCCAGAGGGCCTTGACCCCGCCGAAGGGGTCGGCGAGACCTTGCAAGAGGAACCAGCCC
>JBDKFG010000109.1:0-9035 GCA_039798785.1 Verrucomicrobiota bacterium
TTGCCCGAGCCGCGGGCCACCATGTCGCGGCCGAATTCGCGGGCGAGGACGAAGGGAGCATCGAGGTTGACGGCGATGACTTCATCCCAAAGCTCGTCGGCGTGTTCGGCGGCGGGGGCGCGGCGGATGGTGCCGGCATTGGCGACGAGGATGTCGGGGGCGCCGCGCTCTTCCTTGACCCGGTTGATGAAGCCGCGCAGCGCAGCGCGGTCGGAGAAGTCGCAGGAGTAGGAGAAGAACTTGCGGCCGAGGCCGGTGACGATCTTCTCGACTTCGCTGCCGGGCTTGAGGGTGGCGGAGACGCCGATGATGTCGCAGCCGGCTTCCGCCAGGGTCTTGGCGAAGGCCATGCCGATGCCGCGGCTGGCGCCGGTGACGAGGGCGGTCTTGCCGCGCAGATCGAAGAGATTCATGGGGGGGCTCCTTCGGAGATTCAAAATTCAAGATTCAAAATTCAAGATGGGGGGCTGGTTTTGAGTGCAAAATCATCGTCTCGACGGCGCGAGTTTTGAGGAAAATAGCAAAATTCAAGAGATGTGACTGATGAGGTGCGGATGGCAGAATCCTCGGATTCCAACTCCCATCTTCCATCTTGAATTTTGAATCTGGAATTTTGAATTTTCAACGCAAGCTGGCGACCGGGACGGCGTCCATGTCGTCGAAGCGCTGGTTTTCGCCGCCCATGTGCCAGCAGAAGCGGTAGGAGGTGGTGCCGCAGGCGGTGTGGATGCTCCAGGTCGGGGCGAGGACGACCTGCAGGTTGGCGACCCAGAGAGGCCGGGTTTCGTCGGGGCGGCCCATCATGTGGAGGACGCGGTGTTCGGCGGGGACGTCGAAGTAGAAGTAGATCTCGGTGCGGCGGGCGTGGGTGTGCGGCGGCATGGTGTTCCAGACGCCGCCGGAGTGGAGCTCGGTGTAGCCCATGACGAGCTGGCAGGAGGGGATGCCGTTCTCGTGGATCACCTGGGAGAGGCGGCGCTGGTTGGCGGTGGCGACGGCGCCGAGTTCGCGGACGCCGATATCGGCGCTTTTGCCGAGGCGGCTGGGGTATTCCTTGTGGGCCGGGTAGGAGGCTAGGTAGAAGAGGGCCGGATGGGCGGGATCCTCGCTGCGGAAGCTGATCTCCTTGGCGCCGCGTCCGACGTAGAGGTTGTCGAGCTTGGCCATGGGGAACTCCTGGCCGTCGACCAGGACCTTGCCGGGGCCGCCGACGTTGAGGACGCCGAGTTCGCGGCGCTGGCAGAAGAAGTCGGCCTTGAGCTCCTCGCCGGCGGGCAGGGAGAGCGCCTGGTCGAGCGGCACGGCCGAGCCGACGATGGCGCGGTCGAGCTCGGTGTAGACTAGGTCGAGCTGGCCGGGCGTGAAGAGGTTTTCGACCAGGAATCCGGCGCGCAGCTCGGCGGTGGTCATGCGGGCGTAGGAGATTTCATCGGGACAGCGGACGACTTTCATGGGGTTCCTCGGGATGGCTAGGGATGGTGTAGGCTTGGCTGGGTTCAGGGACGCGGACCGACCAGCTCGACGAAGTTGCCGTCGGGATCCTTCACCACGGCGAGGAAAAGCGGCGTGCCGGGGATGGCGACGGGGCCCTTGGCGAGGAAGGAGACACCGTTCTTGGCGAGGCGATGACGGCAGGCCTCGACATCCTTGACGATGAGGGTGAGGTAGCGCAGGCCGAGGCTCGACTCGAGATGGCGCTGATCGACCGCGGCCGGCCGCGGAGCGGGGGAGGGGAATGCCATCAGCTTGATCGTGGTGCCGCCGCCGCCGGGAACCACAAACTGGCGCACCGGAACGTCGCGGTAGTCGCAAAGGCCGCTGTCGCCGGTGACCTGGGCGGCGCCGGTGAAGCCGGGGATCTCCTCCAGGCCGAGGACCTCGCGGTAGAAACGGCTCGAGCGCTCGAGATCAGAACAGACAATGCCGATGTCGACCACGGCTCGGCTGTAGAGGGACGCTGGCGGCGGCGGGGTGGCGCAGCCGCTGGCGGCGGCGAGTACAAGGGCGAGAAGGGCGGGGGCGAATTTCATGAGGGCTCCTCGGGGTTCAGGGGCGGGCGGGGATTTTCAACTCGATTTCAGCGTGGCCGCCGCGGTAGCGGTCGTCGGGGTCGCCGGCGCCGGGCAGGGGCAGGGAGAGCTCGCGTCCGCCGATCTTGAGCTTGGCGGCGTCGCACATTTCGGCGACCTTGCGGGTGCAGGCGGCGAGGGGGTCCTGGACGATGAGCCTGCCTTCGTTCAGCATCAGGCAGAGGGGCTGGGCCGCCTCAATCTCGGGCAGCCCCGGGGCGGCAAGCTTGCCGGTCGCGTAGAAGCAGACTTGCACGCCGGCGCCGGGGGCTCCGATGGCCTGGAGCGACGGGGAGTTGGCGAGGATCTTGAAGCCCGGATCGGCCAGCCACTGGGCGGCGCTCTTCTTCTCCGGGCGCATACAAACGAAGTAGGCGCAGGAGGCGTTTTCGAGCTTGTCGCCGCCGTGATCGACGAAGATCTCGAGGACGCGGGCGGAGCGGGCCTTGTCGCCTTCGCTCAGGGCGCGGCAGCGTTCCTTCCAGTCCTTCAGGGCGGGCTTGTCCATCACCTCGGCGGGGAGGCGGTTGAGCGGCGTCCGCAAAGAGCTGCGGATCACCAGTTCGCCGGGTTTGCCGGGGCCGCGTTCGGCGCCGGAGGGCAGCACCAGGTAGCCGATGCCGGCGTGTTCGAGCCAATAGCTGCGGTCGAGCGGCAGGCGCAGGGTTTTGGCTTCGCCATTCGGCGCGAGGCTTTGGCGCTGGCCCTGGGCGTCGGTGACGCTGCATTCGGCGCTGTGGGCGCATTGGTTGAGGTTGGAGCGGATGCTCCAGTTGCCGCTCGGCGCCTTTTTGCCGCAGGTGATGCCGCTGCCGAGGACGACGAGGCCATCCTCGATGGCTCCGAAAAACTTGCGGGCACGGGAGGCGTTATTGCCGTGGCTGACGAAGTCGAAGGCGCAGAAGCCGTTGCGGCCGTCGCTGAGACCGCCGGCGAGCGATCCGGCGCCGCTGCGGTAGCGGTCCGGGTTGTTGTGGCCGTCGTTGTTGACCCCTTCGAGATCGAGCTGGGTGGTGCCGGGCAGGGCGCGGAAACGCCAGAGCGATTCGGGGATGTTGTAGGCGTGGATCGGGCGGTACTCCTGGCCGCTGCGGAGGAAGGTGGTGACGCCGTCGGCGAAGGAGAGGTTGCCGGGGGTGGCGCCGGCGAAGGTCTCGATGCCGCCGACGATGGGCGAGTTCATCTTGACGTCGAGGTAGTAGTCGGCGCGGCGGTGGATGAGCTGGAGGTGGCGGAAGAAGAAGCGGTCGCCCTCGAGCGGCGGCGTCTTGGCGTCGCGGCGGGCGCTCAAGGCTTCGAGGCGGCGGCGGGTGTCGGCGTCGAGCAGCGGCGCGGGCAGTTTGAGGGCGCGGTCGACGAGGTGCCAGGGCATCTTGCCGGTGCCGGTGTTGTGGCGTCCGGCGGTGGTGAAGGCCATGGCGTCCTTGTAGAAGAACCACTCGAAGGCGAGGAGGAATTCGGCCATGCGGCGGCACTGCTCGGGAGTGTGGCTCCAGGGCGTGCCGAAGTTCGGCGCGCCGAGGATGCGGGTGACCCAGTCGTGGCCGTAGCCGCCCATGTTGACGTGGCGGCCGTTGGCGGCGTGGAAGCAGATGACGCCGTCGGCGTGCATCGCGTCCTTGGTGCCGAAGCCGTAGTTGAAGTGGTTGTCGAGCAGCGAGCGGGCGGCGTCGAGGGCGGCGGGTTCATCCCAGAGATGGGCGACGCGTCTGTTGTTGACGAGGAAGTTGTGCTGGTCGCCGTAGCCGTCGTTGGTGCCGGCGTGGGTTTCGCTGAAGAAGCTGCGGCCGGAGATCAGGCTGGCATAGGAGAGCAGTTCGGCGCGGCGGGCGAGGGCCTGTTCCTGGAAGCGCGGATGGCGCAGCAGGTCCTCGAAGAGCGAGCGTGCCTCCTCGGCGATCTGGAGGGCGTCGCCGTTGATCTTGCTGAAGCCGCCGGGGACGCGCAGCTCCGGCTTGTCGCGCAGCAGTTGCAGTCGGCGCAAGTCGACGGCGAGGAGGCGTTCCGCCGCGGCGAGGGAGGGCTTCGTCGCGAGTTCGGCGGCGGCGGCGCGCTGGGCCGGGAAGCTCTGGGCGAAGTCGAGCGCGGCGGTATCGGCGGGCAGCGCCGCGAGCTCCTTGGGCGGAGGCGCCTTGAAGGCGGGCCGCTTGGCGTCGCGGAAGCTCTTCCAGGCGGCGGCCTGGGCAGGCGGGGCGCGGTGCAGCAGGCGGGCGCCGGAGAGGGGGACGAACGCCGCCGCGCCGGGTTCGCGCAAGGAGACGGCGAGCGAGACCTCGCTTTTGCCGGCGGGGCGATCGATGACGATCTCGAGGGGCGCCAGGGATCCCTCGGTCAATTCGGCGGCGAGTTCGAGCGGCTGGCCCGGGACGAGCTCGCGCGACTGACCGGCGAAGAGAGCGCGGCCGGGCAGCGAGGAGGCGAGGCGCAGGCTGTGGAGGCCGCCGCGTTCCACCCGCAGCAGCGACTCGAGGCGGACCGCGACGCGCTGTTCGAGGGCCAGGTCGCCGAGAGGGAGCTTGAAGGCCTGGGGGAATTCCGGCGCGGCGCCGAAGGAGGGATGCGGCAGCGGCAGGTGCCAGTAGGAGGCCGGGGCGAAGCTCGGCTGTCCCTGGCCGGTCTGATGGCGGACCACCGATTCGGCGTTGCGCCAGGCGGGGTAGTCGCGGGTGGCCGGGGCGAGCCCCTCGGCAGGCAGGCCCGAGGCGATGGCGCCGGCGGGCGGGACGAAGGCGGTGTCGGGAGCGGGACTGGAAAGCGTCGACGAGGGACGGATCACCTTGGCGAGCAGGCCGGGGAAGAGCGAACCGGCGCTGTCGTCGACCTCGATCGTCACCGTCTGTGCCGGGGCGCCGTCGAGGCGGCTTTCCAATTCGATCGGACCGCCGCGGATCAGCCAGGTCCTGAGGGTTTCCGGCTGCGTCCCGTCGAACCAGGGCAGACCGGAGACCTTGTCGAGCAGCACCAGGCGGCGTCCGGCGGGCGGCGCGATGTCGAGCTTGAGCAGGCTGCCGGCCTCGAGCTTGAGGCGGAGCGGGGCGAGGCCGTCGAGGCGGAGGACCGGGGCCGGCCTGGCGACTGGCGCGCTGGCCGTCTTCCCCTCCGGCGAGAGCTTCGCAGTCTCGGTGCAGGCGGCGAGACTGAAGGCCAGGAGAGCGGGAAGGTAGACGGCGCGCATGGGAAACCTCGTTAGATCATTTCATTGCGTGATCGGCAGGGAGATCGACTCCGGACCAGGCCTTGACGGCGGTCCAGGGGGCATCGGCATCGGCCCAGAAGGGATCGGAGGCGGGCAGGCCGAGAGGGAGCAGGACGTTGCTGCACAGGTAGAGGCTGCCGGTGGAGACGTAGGATTCGGCGAGGGAGGGCTGGTGGCCGCAGAAACCGATCTGCAGCCAGCCCTGGGCGTCGAAGGTGCCGGGGGCATTCATCTGGCGGCGGATGGCGGCGGCGAGGGCACAGCGGACCTGGGCGGGCTTGAGACTGGGCGGCAGTTCGCGGCGGAGCGCGGTGAGCGCCAGCGCATGGAAGGCGCCGCAGCGATAGGTGGCGGAACGGCCGCACAGGGGGTAGCTGCCGTCGGGCCCGATCTGGCGCTCCTGGATGACGGCGTAGCGCTGCGCCCGCTTCAGGGTGAGATCGGCCAGCTTGCCCCACTCGGGATCGTCCTTGAAGACCTGGGTGACCTCGATCAGCATGGGATGGATGACGAAGGAGTTGTAGCCGTCGGCGTGGAATTTCGGGCCATCGCCATAAATGCCGTCGCCGAGGTACCATTCTTGATGCTTTTCCAGGGCACGGGCGACTCGGCCGCGGACGATTTCCTGTCCCATTCTTTGCAGGCAGGCCTCGACCGTGGCGGCAAAGAGGAGCCAATTGCAGTCGTGGGGACGGATGACCCGGCTCGATTTGAGGGCGCTGACGACATTGGCCTTGACCCGCTCCGGCAGGGGTTCCCAGAGGCTTGATGGAGCCCGCAGGAAGGCGAGGGCGAGGAAGGCGCTGTCGACCAGGGGTTGCGATCCCTGATTGAAGTTGAGGAAGTCGGGCGAGTCGGGATCGGTGGCGGCATCGATCGCCTGATGGGAGAGCTTGAGCCATTGGGCGGGGCGGTCCTGCTCGAGCCAGGGGGCGAGGCCGGACATCAGGCGGCCGAAGACCTCGAGGTGGCTGAAGGCCTCGCGTCCGGCGCCGGGGCGCTGTTCGACCGGCATGTTCTGGCGGAGCTTGCGGGCGGCGAGGTTTTCGAGCACCGGGCCGGCCAGTTTCTCGGCGAGGGCGATCCATTCCTCGCGGCTTGCGACTGTCGCAATTTTACCTTCAGTATGCAGGCAGCCCGGGGCGATGGCGGCAAGGCCGGCCAGGAGTCCGCTCTTGGCGAGGAAGTGGCGGCGGTTGTTCATGACTTTTCGTCCGCTACTATCTTCTGCCAGGCGGCGAAATCCTTGATTCCACCCTTGCTCCAGCAGGAGCCGCTGGACCAGCGGGCGCCGTCCTTCAGGCTGCCGATTTCAAGCAGGCGGTGTTTGGCGTCGGCGAAGGTTTTTGCGCCTGGCGCAGCTTTGACGGCGAGACCGATGAAGCCGCTGTCCTTGCCGTCGGCCTTCTCCCATTGCAGGAGCTGGCCTGCGGCTTCTGCGGTCTGCGCACCTTTGCGGCTGGCAAGGGCGGCGACGACGCGGATGCCGCTGGCTTCGCCTTTGACTTCGAAGCGGCTGCTGAGTTCGAGGCAGCGCGAGCCGGCCTTGAGCGAGCCGCGGCGGGTTTCGACGATGCTGGCGCTGCCGACCTGGACGGCGGGATAGCTGAGCTCGAAGACCACTTCGTCGAAGCTTTGCGAGACGATGCGGGCCTGGTCGTAGGCCGGGCTGGGGACGAGTGTGCCTTCGGGCAGGAGGTAGCCGAGGCCGCCGGCGCCGAGGCTGCCGTGGCAGGAATAGAAGTCGCCGCCCTGGCCGTGGTCCTGGTGGTAGTCGCCCTTTTTGAACCACTCGGCGGTGACTAGCGCGGGAGTGTTCTTGCACCAGACGTCGATGGCGCCGACGGGAGCGACCTTGTCCTTGAGGCGGCTCGAGTAGAAGCGTCCGGCGATGAGGTCGTTCTCGAAGCTGAAGTCATCGAAGCGCTCGGGGACGACGCGGGCCAGGACGCGGGTCGGGGCGAATTTCAGGCCCTGGAGCTGCAGTGCGCGGATCTCGGTGCCGGCGAGGAGGAAGGCGCCGACGCCGTAATTCTCGGTCATGTCGCGGGTGACGAGTTTGGGATCCTGGCCGATCGGCTGGACGAAGCCGAGCTTGCCGTCGGCCTCGACGCAGGAGACCAGGCGTTCCCAGCCTTTGGCGACGACCGGGGCATAGGTTTTGTGATCCAGCAGGCCGGCATTGAGCCCGTAGGCGAAGCCGTAGGTGAAGAAGCCGGTGCCGGAGGTTTCGGGGACAGGGAAGGAGGCGGGGTCGAGCAAAGAGGCGTGCCAGGAGCCGTCGGGCTGCTGCAGGGCGGCGAGGCGTTTGGCCATTTTCTTGAAGAGATCTTCGAAGTAGGGGCGGCTCTTGGCGTCGGCGGGCAGTTCGCGCAGGATATGGGCGAGTCCGGCGAAGACCCAGCCGTTGCCGCGCGACCAGAAGACCTTGGCGCCGTTGGCCTCTTTCTTGTCGAAATATGTGTGGTCGCGGTAGAAGAGGTTCTCGTCTTTGTCGAAGAGGTAGTCAGTGGTCTGCCGGTAGTCCTTGAGGAGGGCCTCCTCCCACTTCGGGTCCTTGGTATCAGCGAAGAGCTTGGCGAGCACAGGAGGCGCCATGAAGAGCGCGTCGCACCAGGTCCAGCGCTGGTAAAGATTCTTCTTCTTGTAGTCGTGCGTCATGTCGCCGATGGCATCGGGGCGGACGATGAAGTCCTCCATCACGGCGAGGGTGTCGGCGATCTGCTCCGATCGTTTATCGAGGCGGTGCAGGTCGATCCAGGTCTGGCCGATGGCTTGATCGTCGGCGAAGAAGCGCTTCTTCTTGCCAAGCTGCCATTTCTGGGTTTCGCCGTAGGCACGGATATGGTCGAGATATTTCTTGTCGGGGGAGGCGAGGGCGAAATGGGTGAGGCCGGAATAGAGGGCGCCGCAGGTCCAGTCGACGGCCGGGCGCTTGGTCGGGTGGGCGATCTGCCAATCGGCGACGCGGCTCATCAGGGCCATCGTTGCGGCAGCCTGCTGCTCCGCGGCTTCTTTGTGAATGCGGTGGAAATATAAAGTAGCGGCTTCGCCGTGAGTGCAGGAGGGGGAGGTCGCGGCGGCGAGGGCAAGGGCGAGGCTGAAACGGATCATGGCGGCGGTCTCCAAGGCTGGACTTTTTTCCCGGCTCGGGTCTTGCTGAAGCGCAAATCGCAAGCCGTAGTACGGCCTTCCGAAAAGAAGGCGTTTTGTTCGCATCTGTGGAATTATACACGGAAAAAGCAAGTCTGCTCCATCATTTTCGTTCAAATGCGGACAAAATATATGGGTTTTTGTACTGTCACTTGACCCATGCCAGGTGGGTTTCATCCACAAGGGGGAGCGGTGGGACTTCGCGACGGCGCCTTCCGGAGCCATCGGAGCCGTCTTGGGAACTGGCATTTTAGCTCATTTGCCGCTAGATTCTTCTTGAATCCAACCGCAATGAGTTTCTCATGAGTTTCGCCGACCCCACCTCTGACATCGCCTTCAAGAAGATCTTCGGCTCGCAGCAGCGCAGCCACATCCTGATCTCCTTCCTCAACGCCGCCCTCGACTTCAAGGACAAGGACGCCATCGTCGAGCTGGAGATCATCTCGCCTTACCAAGGGCCTCGTCTCAAGGGCTTCCGCGAAAGCACCCTCGATGTCCGCGCCAAGGACAAGGCGGGACGCGACTTCATCATCGAGATGCAGGTCGAGGACAACAAGGACTTCGCCAAGCGCGCCTGCTACTACTCCGCCAAGGCCTACTCGCAGCAGCTCAAGAAG
>JBDKFG010000110.1:0-7733 GCA_039798785.1 Verrucomicrobiota bacterium
CTCTTTTGTGGACTCTAGACAAGCCCGGAGGTATCATCTCATTTTCCCGCCTTCAAGTCGTGTTCAGCACAAATACGGGCTGCGGGTCAGGTGTTCTGACATTACGCAACAGGTCGCCAGAGCCAACATGCAGCCGAAAATGGCCCAATGCCATCGGGAGGAGTAGGCGGATCGCTTTCCGGCGCCCCGGCCCCGGCCCAGCAGCGTACAAGGTAGAGCCATGCATTAGCCGTCGCGGCATACAGGATGCCCATCAGAGTAATGGCAAAAGAATAGCCAATTTTGCTGGGGTCATTCAGGTTGGCCAAGACCAAGATGAATCCTGTCAACATCGCGATCGCACCGGCCAGAAGCAGAAGATTGCTGCATCGCGTGGTGACGGCAATCAGCGCTTCGTCCCTTTCTCGGCGATCGGTCAGCAAGGCCAAAACCAAGGAAGGGAATAGACGCAGCGTCGACTGCCCTTCGCAGATCAGAAGAAGCGCCAGGGTCCCGCCGAAAACCAGGGTGAATGTGGGCATGTCGACGAAGAGTTTGAGGCGTTGGGGCGACAGGCCGAAGGTTGGAAGGACAAAGATCCCCAAGGCAGCGAAGAGAACCAGGCCGAATAGGCGGAGGAATGAGAACTTGTACATCTTTGTTTCCTTGTCTTGCAGACTGAAGCGGTTGGTGGATTTCTTCAGCATAAGACAGGAAGATGTCGAAAGCAAGATCAAGAAGGAATGGGGGGCGGTATTCCTCAATTCGTCGTCAGCAGCAATTCCGAGCCAGCGGGGAGCAGGGTCTGGAAATCCTGCTTCAGCAGCTGCAGCTGTTGATCGAGGGCGGAGCGCGGCAGTTCTTCGCTTCGCTGCAGGAGATTGTCGAAGCTGAGCTGGCTCAGTTGCGACAAGGCGGCCTGGGTTTCCGGCGCGACGGCGGCGATTTGAACAGGCGGCGGCGTTGCCACGAGCGGTGTTGAGGGACGGAAGAAGAGCAGGAGCGCCGCGGCGGCGGCGATCGGGAGGAGGTGTTTCCAGGCGCTGAGGGCGGGGCGCGCGGCCTGCGGGCTGCGGCGCAGTTCCGGGCCGAGCTTGGCGAGAAGGGCTGAGCTGTCCGGCAGCGGCTCTTGGCGGGCCTGGCGGCGGAGTTCCTGGTCGAGGGATTCGGGCATGGCGGACCTTGCGGGGTTCAAGTGAGGGAGAGCATTTCGACGCCGCCTGGCGTCTTGAGCACGCGTCCGAGGGCGAGGCGGGCGCGGTGGAGGCTGACGCGGACCACGAGGGCATTGTCGCCGGTGACCTCGGCGATCTCCTTGAGGCTCATCTCTTCACCGTAGAAGAGCCAGAGCAGGAGGTGCTGACGGGGCTTGAGTTCGCGCCGGGCGATTTCCCAGAGCCGTCCGTCGCCGTCGCGGCTGGCGATCTGGTCGGGACGGGGAGAGTCGTCGGCGACGGCTTCGGCGACGCCCTCTCCGCCGCCCGGGATTTTGCGGCGGTAGTGGCTGAGGGCGAGGCGCCAGGCGATGGTCCAGAGCCAGGTGCGGAAGCGGAATTTCGGATTGTAGGAAGGCATCGCCTGCCAGGCTTTGATCAGGGCCTGCTGGGCGATGTCTTCGGCTTCGTGGGCGCCGCGCATCCGCTGCTTCAGGAAGCGCAGCAGCGGCGCGGCGTGGAGGGCGGCGAGGCGCTCGAAAGCGGCGCAGTCCCCGGCCGCGGCGGCCGAGGCCAGCGCGGCTTCATCGGGGCTGTCGCCGGCGGGGGTCATCGGGGTGCGGCGTTCCGCGCCGCCCGTGCCGCCTGGTCGCGCCCGGCCTTGGCTTTCATCTGCTCTGCGAGCTGCCTGGCGTCGATGCCGCAGCGGGAGCTGAGGCTGGCGGCAACCTGCTTGATGGCGATGCCGTCGAGAACTTTCAGGCCTTCGGGATCGGCCTGCATCTTGGCCATGGCGACGAAGCCGTCGAGCATGGTCTTGAGCTGCTGCGCCGCCGTGTCGTCGATCGCGTTGAGATCGAGCTGCATGTCGATCTGGCCTTCGACTTCGCCCATCGACAGGCTGAAATCCTTGATCTGGCGGAGCAGCGGCGAGGCCGGGCGGCCGGCGGGCAGGCTGTCGAGGCCGCTGGCGGCGGCGACGAAGGTGCGGTCTTTGGGCAGGAGGGCGGCGAGGCCTGTCGGTGCCAGGCGCTCGGCGCGGCCGGCGGCGGTGTCGATCACCGCGGCGAGAGATTCCTTCGAGTCGGAAAGGATCATCAGGTCGGGTCGGGGGAAGGCCATCCAGGCGAGGCGCTGGCCGGCACCTTTGCGGGGCGTCCAGGAATGAAGCTCGACTCCCTCATGAGGGCTGCTGCGGTGGTCCTCGGCCAGCTTGGCGAAGGAGAGGATCTTGTCCCGGTCGATCCTGCCGTGCACCATCAGGGTGCCTTCGCCCGGGCGGCTGGCCTTGGAGAAGAGGGTGACGCCTTTCAGGTCGCGGCGCAGGTCGATGCCGGAGAGATTCTTCAGGGCGTCGAGGCGCTGCGTCGCGGCGGCGTCGCGGCCGATGATTTCGAGAAGGGCCGCGCCGATCTGGCCTTTCTGGAAGCGTTCGCAGTCGAGATGCAGGACGAGGCGGGTGTCGGCGGGGATGCTGTCGGTGTCGAGCTCGGCCGCGGCGAGCGGCAGGCAGGCGAAGAGGCAGGCGGCGATGCGGATCATGGAGGAGGTCCTTGTTGGAGGTGCGGGGATGCCCGATGACATTCCTTCATTTCTACCCAATTCAAGTCGGCGTTGTTACACCTCTCGCGAAAGAATACCCGTTTCGCATTACGGCACAAGAGGCGGCGACGCCGTAGCCGCCGCAGCCGGGCGCGCTAGATTCGCGGCTGTCCAGAAATCAAAACTCCAGGAGATTCATCATGCGCATCCTCGTCAACGGCGCCAAGGGCAAAATGGGCCGGGCCATCGTCGAATGGATTCAATCCACTCCGGAATTCACCCTCGCCGGCGAAGCGGAATATCAGGACGACCTTGCCGCGATGATCCGCGCCGGCCGGGCCGAGGTGGTGATCGACTTCACCCGCCCGGAAGCCCGCATGGCCAACGTCGAGAAGATCCTCCACTCGGGCGCCGCCGCGGTGGTCGGCACCACCGGCTTCACCCCCGCCGATCTCGACACCATCCGGGCCTGGGTGAAAAACACCGGCAAGGGCTGCGTCATCGCCCCCAACTTCATCATCGGCAACGTCCTGATGCAGCTCTTCGCCAAGAAGGCAGCGGAATATTACGAGTACGCCGAGATCATCGAGTATCATCATGAAGAGAAGGTCGACTATCCCTCCGGCACCGCGGTCAAGACCGCCGAGATGATGAGCTCGCTCGGCAAGGCTTTCAATCCGCGTCTCGGCGACAAGGTCGCCAAGGTGGAAGGAGCCCGCGGCGGCAACTACAATGGCATCCGCCTCCATGCCATCCGCATGCCCAGCTACATCGCTTCTCAGGAAGTGATCCTCGGGGCTCCCGGAGAACGTCTGGTCATCCGGCACGACAACACCGAGCGCAAGGCCTACATGCCCGGCATCGCCCTCGCCTGCCGCGCCGTCATCGGCAAGGCAGAGCTGGTCTACGGCCTCGAGCACCTGCTGTGAGCCCGACGATGAACGACGCGCCGCAAAAGCTCCGCATCCTCTCTTACATCCGAAACTTCCGCAAGGTGGTCTTCACCTGTCCCCGCTGCCAGGAGCCCAGCTCGGTACAGCTCAATGCCGATCTCTCCGATTGCATCCGTCCCTACCGTTGCGACAACTGCAGACTGAAGATCCAGATCGACCTCGGCGAGGTCCGCGATCTTGATCAGCAAGTTGAAAAGTTCAAAGGTTGAAAGGCCAGCTGCCCGAAACCTAAAGCTCGGTCACGGGACTCAGTGACTCAGTTTTGCCGCCCACTTTCAACCTTTCAACCTGGCTCCATACCATGCCCGCTGACGAAGACAAGCCCAAGATCGAAGCGCCCACCTACCAGCCGCGTCAACTCAAGGCTCTCGAGGAGAAGCGTCCCCAGCCCAAGGCCGAGGAATCCTCCTCTGGCGCCAACGGCCTGACCTGGATCGCCGGGGGCGTCGCCGCCCTCTCGCTGATTGCCTCCGCCTGGTTCTTCTGGCAGCAGCGCCAATTCGCCCAAAGCAACCTCGAGCTCAACCAGAGCCTGCAGCAGCTCGCCGCGGAAAAAGAGGCGCTGACCAGCGAGCTTCTCAACGAGCGCCTGCAGAATGGCGAGAAGATCCGCATCAGCGAAGAGCAGCTCGGCAAGCTCTCCAGTCTCAAGTCCGAGCTCGAGAACAAGCTCCACGCCACCGAGCTGGCGATCCAGAAGAACGACCGCAGCCACGACGAGATGCTCGCCCAGCTGCGCAACGAGATCGCCAACAAGGACGTCCACATCAGCGAACTCAACGGCGGCATCCAGGTGTCGATGGACGAAGCTCTGCTCTTCGAGACCGGCCGGGCCCAGATCAACGACAAGGGAGGGGAAGTCCTCGGCCGCATCGCCGGCATCCTCGCCAAGTCGACTGACAAGATCATCCGGGTCGAAGGCCATTGCGACAACATTCCGATCAAAGGCAGCGGCGGCCGCTACTCCAGCAACTGGCAGCTCTCCTGCGACCGCGCCGCCAATGTCGTCGTCCGCCTTCTCGCCCAGCACAAGCTCGATCCTACCCGCGTCGAGGCCGTCGGGCTCGGCGAATTCCACCCCGTCGCTTCCAACGACACCGCCGCCGGACGCAAGCTCAACCGCCGCATCGAAATCAAGCTCTTCCCGCAACCCCGCCGCAACGCCCCAGGCAGCCAGCCCGGAGCCGTTGGCACCTCCCCCGGCAGCACCAAGCTGAGCCAGCCCGCCGCCCCCGAGCTGCCCTTCGATGACCTTCCTGAACCGGAAGGCACGCCGGTGAAATGAAGCCGATCCCGGCCAGATTCCTCCCCCGCAGACAACCCAAGGATCATACATGACCGACCGCCGCAAATTCTTCGCCGCCGCCAGCGCCGCCGCTCTCGCCCCCGCCGCCTTCGCCCAGGAGAAGGCCGCCGCCCCGGCGCCCGTTATGCCCTGGCCGCGCGCCATCAACCCCATCCTCTTCTCCTGCAAATACACCATGACCAAGGGACGCTCACTCGAGGAGCGCTTCCAGTCGGTCAAGGACGCCGGTTACGATGGCATTGACTTCGACGATTGCGGACCGGTCACAGCCGAGCAAGTCCGCAGCGCCGCCTGGAACACCGGCCTCTTCGTCCATAACGCCATCAATCACACCCACTGGGGTAAGCGCTTCACCTCCGCCAACGAGGCCGACGCCGAAATCGCCGCCAAAAACCTCGATCACTGCCTGCGCGTCTCCCATGCCGCCGGCGGCTCCGGCGTCCTCCTCGTCGTCGGCGCCAAAGGCGACGGCCCGATCGAAGTTCTTGAGCAGCGCTGCCGCGAGCGGATCAGCAAGCATCTGCCCCTCGCCGCCGCCCTCGGCCAGCGCATCCTCTTTGAAAACGTCTGGAACGGCATGCACTACACCGACAAAGGCCCGGGCGACCAAGGCGTCGACGATTTCGTCAAGTTCATCGACAGCTTCAAGAGCCCCTGGATCGGCTCCTACTTCGATATCGGCAACCACCACCGCTATGCCCATGTCGGCGCCTGGATCCGCAAGCTCGATTACCGCATCGCCAAGCTTGACCTCAAGGGCTACGACAAAAAGAAGGCCCTCGAATCCGGCAATAACGGCCAGTGGCGCGACATCGTCGACGGCGATATCGACTGGGCCGACGTCCGCGCAGCACTCAAGGAGATCAATTTCCACGGCTGGTCGACGGCTGAAGTCGGCGGCGGCGACACCAAGCGCCTCGCCAAGGTCCTCGGTGACATGAAAAAAGCCCTTCTCGGCTGAAAAGACGCGGGCTGTGCAAGTCATCTTTCATGGCTGAGACCCCCCTGCGACATGTACGCGTGCCGAGGGCGTGGGTGAGTGAGGGAGCAAGGGAGTTGCGACAAGCGGCATAGTCCCCCACTCCCTTTCTCTCCCTCGGCAGGCGTGTTCAAGATGACTTGCGTCCCGACAATCCTCCGACCAGAAGGGTGCGGAGAAAGGCAAGTTCGGAACTGGAATCTAGAGTCACCCATGAAATGAAAGGTGACTGACTTGCAGTGGGCGCAGTTTTTTCAGCTCAGCAGGAAGCGTCCGGCGCCGACTGCCAAGGCCAGTCCGATGACGCGAAGGGCGCTCCACTGCCAGCGGATCAGGAGCCAGGCGGAGGCGGAGCCAAGCAGCATGGCGGCAAGATCGAATCCCTCAGCCGCCAAGAAGACCGTGGCGCCGAAGATCCAGGCCAGATGCAGGATGACGCCGATCACGGCGGCGCCGATGGCGGCAAGCGGCCCTTGCCAGCGCGGCTGCATGCGGCCCGCCTCGATCAGGGGGGCGCCGACAAAGATGAAGAGAAAGCTGGGCAGGAAGGTGAAGAAGGTGGCGACCAGGCTGCCGGCGACACCTCCCTCCAGGCAGGCGCCGGGGCCGGCCATCTCCTTCTGCCAGCCGCCAAGGAAGCCGACGAAGGCGACGATCATGATCAAGGGGCCGGGAGTGCTTTCGCCGAGGGCGAGGCCGTCGAGCATCTGCTTCGCATCCAGCCACTGGTACTGCTCCACCGCCGCCTGCTGGACATAAGGGAGGACGGCATAGGCGCCGCCGAAACTCACCAGGGCGCAGCGGGTGAAGAAGGCCGCCATTTCGGCCAGAGCCGGGGCGGTCGCCCGCAGGAGGAGATAGACGCCGATTCCGAGGCCGAGGCCGGCGCTCAGCAGGACGGCGAGCCGCCGCAGCGGCAGGTCCCGCGACCGCGGCAGGGGCATTCCGGGGCGGACCGCTTCGGAGCGCAGAAAGCCGGTCAGTGCTGCGGCGAGAATGATCAGCGGGAAAGGCGCCTGCAGCAGCGCAAGGGCGAGGAAGGCGCCGGCGGCAAGGCTGGCATCGCTCCAGGTTTTCAACACCTGGGATGCTAGACGCCAGGCCGCCGCCAGGATCAACGCCAGCACCGCTGGCTTGACCGCCCAGAGCAGGCAGCCGAAAGCCGCTTGTGCCGCGAATTCCAGATAGAGCCAGGAGAGCAGCAGAAGCAGCAGAAGCGAGGGCAGGATGAAAAGCAGCCCCGCCGCCAGGCCGCCGCGGATGCCGTGCAGCAGCCAGCCGCAGTAGGTCGCCAGCTGCTGCGCCTCGGGTCCGGGCAGGAACAGGCAGTAATTGAGTGCGTGCCTGAAGCGCTCCTCGGCGATCCAGCGGCGCTTTTCCACCAGTTCGCGGTGCAGGATGGCGATCTGCCCCGCGGGGCCGCCGAAACTGACGCAGCCGAGCCAGGCCCAGAAACGCAGGGCCTGGGCGAAGCTCGGGGGCTGTTCTGGGATGTTCATCTCCGCCCAAGCTAATCGCAGTCCTGCCAGCTGCCGTGAACTTTCTCTTTGATCAAGATGAATTTTTGGTTCTTCCGGGGTTCTGGTGGCGCACAGCAGTGCGGCAAGAAAAAACCAGGAATCCATTTAGGCTGAACCGCTAGCCTTTAAGCATCAAGATAAGATGACCTTGCTCAGCCCAGGAATGGCCCCGGGTCCGAAGCTTGCCCCACCTTTCCACCTTTGAACCTAATCCGACTCCGCCGGAACCGAAGCTGAACCACGGAGGACACGGAGGACACGTAATCAACCGCAGAAGACGCAGATGAACGCAGATGAGGA
>JBDKFG010000111.1:0-7691 GCA_039798785.1 Verrucomicrobiota bacterium
GTGGCGAACGTTGTACTCCGCGGCAAACTGTCCCTTGAGGTCGTGCATGAATTCGGAGGGGCTGCTCATCCGCTTGCGGATCGCCGCCACCACTTCGGGACGTTTCCAATCCGGGATCTGATGCCGTCCCGAGGCGATCGCCTTGGCGTAGTAGATTTCGTAACGAGCCTGAATTTCAGGGTCTTTCAAATGCTCCGTCCCGAGCATTTCGAAGAGAAGATGGAAATGATTGCCCATGAAGGCGTAAAAGCCCACATAGACGAGGAAGAATTGGGAGACCTGATCGAGCTTGGCCAAAGGAGAGACGACATGGCAGAATCGACCTTCTTCATGCACCTACCAACCGAGCACCAGAATGAGCCCAAGGCAAAAGGGCGCAACGAGCCGCAGAGCCCACTTCATTCCCCTGCCTTCCCCTGTGGCTTCTTCGTTCATCTCTGTGCCCTCTGTGCTTCTGTGGTGAAATCCGCCTTCCTCACTTCTTTTTCTCTGGCCAGGACTTCCAACCGCCGCAGGCCGGGCATTGGTGCTCGGGGGGCGGGGGATCCCATTTGTAAGAACTCCCTTTGCTGGTGGCGTAGTAAAACGGCTCTTTGTGGAAGCAGTAATGCGCCAGGGATGGCAAAGGCGCCACCAAAAGACAAGCCAGGCCTAAACTCAGGCCCCAGGATAAAGAAGCTCCCCAAGCTTCATAAATGCCGATCGCAAACAAGGCCAAGGCGATCGCTAGAAGGATCAAGTATTTCCCAAACACCAGCAAGGTCGCCGTCAGACTCGAAAGGGGCTCTCCTTTGAGGACGTCGTCTAAAAGCACCTTGCCGGTCTCGATGGTGGTATACGCCTCATGACCCAAGAACAAGAGGAGTACCAGAACGAGCGGCGCGACAAGTCGCAGCAGCCATTTCAGGCCTGGGCTTTCAGTGTCTTTGTCATTCATTTTTTCGACCACGACCTCCAACCGCCGCAGACCGGGCACTCATGCTCGGGGGGAGGGGGGTGAAAGCTTGATCGGGTTGAGCCAATCATGTGCATCATGGAGATGAAAGGAAGACGATGCAGAGCCAGATGTGCCGCAGCAAAAACCGCCACGGCGAAAAAAGCTGCCAAAACGAGAGTCAATCCCCAGCCGATTTTGCTGCTCGAACGCTCCAGACTCCAGACTGAATAGCCGATCAGAGCCGCCGGGAAAACACAGGCGGCCCAAGGGAAGGATTCCAGCAGAAACAAAGCTGTTAGGCCCGGTGGCGGCTCGCCTCCGTGACTGCTCGCGAGCACCAGCTTCGCTGTCACAGCCATCTGCTGCTCTTGCCAAGCCAGAATCAAGACCAGCCCCAGGCATAAAGGCGCAAACAACCGCAGCAGCCACTTCAGGCCTTGGCCATCGGGGGAAGAGTTTGCATCCATCTAAATTCTCTCAGTTCTTGCCTATAGAGTTGGTTGGGCTTACCGAGCCAGGGGAGTTTGTTCTTCTTTCTTCAGGCGATTTCGAATATGAATCAGGTTTTTACGGCTGTCGAAACCTTTGCATATCGAGCATTTCAGCTCCGAAGGAGCAATCTGTTGTGAGTTTTCTGTTGACATGATGTGATAGGGCCTCCAGTGCAGTTCGTAATGGACCCAGGCCAAGAGGCTCAAGCTGAGAAACGTCGCAGCTGCCAAAGCAGCGGCGAAAGGCACCTTTCTGTCTTTCTCAAGAGCCCATGCTGCCCACACGGTCAAGCTTGCCGGGATGCCAAAAATCAGGGCGAAATGAGGTCTCAGCATCATCATGACCAGACTAGGTACAGGCTCTCCACAGAGCATCTCATCGAAGAGCCGAATGCAGAATCGACCTTCTTCATGCACCTGCCAGCCGAGCACCAAAATGAGCCCTAGGCACAAGGGTGCAAACAGCCGCAGCACCCATTTCAGGCCTTTGCTCTCCGTCGTGTTTGCTTCCTTCATCTCGGTGCCCTTGTCGTGCTCAAATTCGTAATTCGTAATTCGTAATTCTCGTTCAAATCCACTCCCGTTTCACCAGATAGCGGCTGTAGAGCTCGGCCTCGGCGCTTCCCGGTTCTTCTTGGCGCATGTATTGCCAACGGACCTTGGCGGGCAGGGACATCAGGATCGACTCGGTGCGGCCGCCGCTCTGCAGGCCGAAGAGGGTGCCGCGGTCGTAGACCAGGTTGAACTCGACGTAGCGGCCGCGGCGGTATTCCTGGAATTCCTTTTCGCGTTCGCCGAAAGGAGTGTGCTGGCGACGCTCGACCAGCGGCAGATAGGCTGGCAGGAAGCTGTCGCCGATGCTGCGCATGAAGGCGAAGGACTTCTGGAAGCCCCATTCGTTGAGGTCGTCGTAGAAGAGGCCGCCGATGCCGCGGGGTTCGCCGCGGTGCTTGAGGAAGAAGTATTCGTCGCACCAGTTCTTGAACTTCGGGTAGACCTCGGCGCCGAAGGGCTCGCAGGCGTTTTTGGCGGTCTGGTGCCAGTGGCGGCAATCTTCCTCGAAGCCGTAGTAGGGGGTGAGGTCGTAGCCGCCGCCGAACCACCAGATGGGTTTTTCGCCGGGGGCTTCGGCGCAGAAGACGCGGACGTTGGCGTGGGTGGTGGGGACGAAGGGGTTTTCCGGGTGCATCACCAGCGAAATGCCGGCAGCGCGGTAGCTGCGGCCGGCGAGTTCGGGGCGGTGCGCGGTGGCGGAGGGTGGCAGGGAATCGCCGGCGACTTCGGAGTAGTTGACGCCGCCTTTTTCGAAGACGCCGCCGCCCTCGAGGACCGAGCTGATGCCGAGGCCGCGGAGCTTGCCTTCCCGCTGCCAGGAGTCGCGCAGGAAGAGCTTTTGGCCGTCGGCCTTTTCGAGGCCGGAGATGATCCGGTCCTGAAGCTCCTTGAGCCAGCTGCAGACGGCGGCGAAATCGAATTGTTCTTCCATCAGGTATCCTCGTCGGTTGAAATTGCGTCGAGGAGAAATTACGATCGGGAGTGGAGACGCCAAACCAGCGGGCTGAGAATTCCGCAATTATCCGGGCCTGGCGGAGCCCTGGTGATGTCGACTCTGGTAGAAGGCTTCGCGTTCGGCGGCGAGGCGGCGGCGGCGTTCGAGATGTTGCGCTTCTGGAAGATCGAGAGAGGCGAGGCAGTCTTCCGAACAGCAGTCCTTGAGGCGGTGGGCGCAATCGGGGCATCGGATATGCAGGCGGTGGCAGGCGGTGTCGGCGCAATTCTGGTGTTCGTCCGCAGGTGCGCCGCAGATGAAGCAGCGGGCGAGGATTTCGTCGGTGACTTTTTCGCCGAGACGTCCGTCGAAGACGAAGTTACGGCCATGGAAGCGGCTGGGAAGGCCGTTTTCGCGGATGCCGCGGACATAGCCGAGGATGCCGCCGTCGAGCTGGCGGACATCGCTGAAGCCGTGTTGGCGGAGATAGGCACTGGCCTTTTCACAACGGATGCCGCCGGTGCAATACATCAAGACCGGGGCATGCTTCTTGTCCTTGAGACGCTCGACGACCAGGGGCAGCTGTTCGCGGAAGGTCTCGACCTCTGGGCACCAGGCGCGGTCGAAATGGCCGACTTCGGACTCGTAGCCGTTGCGCATGTCGACGACGGTCGCATCGGGCAGATCGAGTGCGGCGTTGAATTCGGCCGCGCTGAGGTGCGGAGCGGCGAGCAAGGGATCTCCTTCGCCTTCCCGGAGTCCGTCGGCGACCAGGCTCTTCTTCACCTTGACCACGAGCTTGATGAAGGCTTCATCGCGTCCCGGTGCGATGCCCGGTTTGACATCGATGCCTTCGAGGCCGGGAAGCGAGCGAAGGCAAGCGGAGACTTCAGCGACTCGCGAGGCCGGCGCGGAGAACTGGGCGTTGATCCCTTCGTGAGCGACGTAAATACGGCCGAAAACGGCGAGTGGATCCAGGGCCAGGTAGACCTGATCGCGGAAGGCCTTGGGGTCGGCGACGGGGAAGTAGCGGTAGCAGGAAAGCGGTGTCCGGGGCTCGGTCTCGGCGGCGAGACGGGCCTGGATCTGGGCCGGCGAGAGCTGGTTGTGAGGGAGCTTGATCATCTTTGCTGTCGGGGTTGCTGGAAATCGCCCCATTATCGATCACGAGGCGTATCTGGCAAGAGCGCGGAAAGGAATTCGGGCAAGGATGGATGGCGTCTCAACAAGCCGGGCTCAGTGCGTGGGTCGGCGCGCGGCGGCGACGATCGATTCCATCGCGGCTTGATTCTCCTCGAAGGACCGGACCAGCTGGAACTGGACGAGGGCGCGTTCGAGATTATGGCCGGGGTGGTGGATGCGGTAGTAGACATCGCCGCGCAGGTGGTCTTCGAGGAAGCGGACGCCGATTTCGAAGGTGATCAGACGGGCGGAGAAGGCGAGCAGATCGATTTCGGCTTCGACGAGGAAGTCGCGGGCGCTGTCGAGGTAGCCGCGCACGAGGGCCTCGAACATATCGAGGTCGCAGACCACCTTGGAGAGTTCGGTTTCGTCTTCGGCGCAGGGACGGCAGGCGCTGCGGCACATGTCGCCGAAGTCGTAGAGGGAGAGGCCGGGCATGACGGTGTCGAGATCGATGACACAGATGCCTTCGCCGCTGAGATCATCGATGAGGACGTTGTTGAGTTTGGTGTCGTTGTGGGTGTTTCGTTCGGGGAGCAGACCTTTCCGCTGGCCTTCGAGAAGGAGGTCGACGATGCCTTCGCGTTGGAGACAGAAGTCGATGGCTTCCTCGACCGCTCCGGCTCGGCCCAGGGGATCGAGACGGATGGCGTCGACCAGGTTGTCGAAGCGGCGGCGGGTGTTGTGGAAGCCGGGGATGGTTTCGATGAGGCGTCCGGGGAGGTCGGCGAGCTGTTTTTGGAAGAGTCCAAATGCTCTGGCGGCGGCGTAGGCTTGGGCGTGGCTTTCAATCTCGTCGTAGCAGCGGGCGCCGGCGATGAAGTCGTAGCAGCGCCAGAAATTACCGCCGGCGCTGCAGAGGTCGCGGCCGTCGCGTGCGGGGATCGGCTTCAAGACCCGTCGCGCCGCGTCGGGTAGATGCGCGACTTGAGCAGAGATGTGGCGGGTGACCCTGTCGATGTTGGCGGTGACCGCTTCAGGATCCTTGAAGACGAGATGGTTGATCCGTTGCAGGATGTAGCGCCGTGCCTGTCCCCCCTGCAGGAAGTGCAGGCAGAAGGTGTCGTTGATGTGGCCGCTGCCGTAGGCCTCGGCTCGGACGTAATCGCCGGCGATTTGGAAGCGGGACGCGAGATCTTGCAGGTCGGGGCTGGTCGTCATGGATCGGCCTGAGGTTCTTGAGTTGAGCTGGCCGGCAGAGGCAGGCGGAGCGGCACTCAAGTTGGAACGAGGTCGGAAAATTCCAAACTCGAGATCCGGAAATCACTTCGGCATGGAGAAGCCGCTCCCCGCGCGAGGCAGGGAGCGGCCGGATCCTTCAGCGTCTTTTGCCGTGTTCTTCGCTCTGCGCTTCACGGGCGGCGCGGGCGGCCTCGGCGCGTTCGCGGGCCTCGGCCTCGCGTTCGGCGCGGGCCTGGGCTTCTCTTTCAGCGCGGGCCTGGGATTCGCGTTCGCGTTCGGCGCGGGCGGCTTCGGCGCGTTCGCGGGCTTCGACCTCGCGTTCGGCGCGGGCCTGGGCTTCTCTTTCAGCGCGGGCCTGGGCTTCTCTTTCAGCGCGGGCCTGGGCTTCTCTTTCAGCGCGGGCCTGGGATTCTCTTTCAGCGCGGGCCTGGGATTCGCGTTCGCGTTCGGCGCGGGCGGCTTCGGCGCGTTCGCGGGCTTCGGCCTCGCGTTCGGCGCGGGCCTGGGCTTCGCGCTGGCGTTCGGCGCGTTCGCGGGCCTCGGCCTCGCGTTCCGCTTGAGCCTGGGCTTCTTGCTGATCCTGTCGATCCCGGGCTTCGCGCTCGGCTCGGGCTGCGGCGGCTTGGCGGGCCTCCTCATCGGCTCTGGCGGCGGCGTTGCGCTGGGCTTCGGCGGCGGCTTGGCGGGCCTTCGCATCGGCGCGGGCCTGGGTGGCTGCACGGGATTCGGCTTCCTGTTCGATCTGCTGGATGTCGCGGCGGGCGCGATCTTTTTCCAGCCTGGCGGCCTCGGCCCGATCGCGAGCCTGGCTCTCCCTTTCAATCCTGGCTTGGCGCTGTGCCTGCTCGTAAGCCGCCCGCTGGGCCTGGATGCGCGCTTCGCGAGAGGCTGCCTCGGCTTCCGACTTGACCCGGGCGGCCGCTTCTGCACGGGCGCGGCTGTCATCCTGGCGGTTCTGAGTCGGGGACGGGCTTGGAAGTTGAGCTGCCGGGCGGGGCTGCACTTCCGCTTGGCGGTTTTGCGCCCGGCCGGTCCGGAGAGCTTCATCCTGAGCGGCTCCGGCGCGGGGGTCGATCTGGGCGGGCGGCCGGGATTTCCCCAGCTGTTCCGCCCTTGCCGCTTCGGCGCGGATTCTCGACGTCTCCTGCTGGGCATCGAGCCGCTGGGTCTCGGCGTTTCGGGATCCGGCAGCCTGGGCTTGCCGGATCTGCTCTTCGCGGCGGCGGGCTTCTTCCTGGCGCTGTTGATCGAGCCGGGCGCGTTGCTGAGCGGCTAGCTCGGCCTCCTGCTGGCGCTTGAGGATTTCGGTCTGTCGGCGGGTCGTAGCGTCTTCGAGGTTGCGGGCTTCACGAGCCTGGCGCAGCTCCTTGTCGCGGGCGATCCTGGCGGCTTCCTCCTGGCGTTTCAGCTCCAGCTCCCGTTCGCGTTGCGCCTGGAGCTCAGCCTCCCGCTGTTTTTTCAAGCGTTCGGCCTCGAGGCGTGCGGCGCGCTCGGCGGCGGTTTCGACATGAGGGCGGGTGCCGTGTCCACCGTGAGTGTCGCGCGGATCGGTTCCATGGTCGTGGCCGGCGTGGCCGTCGCGATCCCGTTCGCGTTTGCGGCAGCGTTCGTCGACGTAGTAGAAGCGCAGGTACCAGGTGTCGCAGCGCTGGCGGTGGCGGAGCTCGCGTTCGCGGCAGAGGCGGGCGCATCGTTCCCGTTCCAGCTGGTCGTGCCAGGTCCGGTGTTCGAGTTCCCAGCGCAGGCGGTCGAGCTCCATCCTTTCGTAGGCGAGGCGGCACTCCTCTTCTTCCAGGAGACGCTGTCGCTCTTGATACCAGAGATCGTCGTCAGCCGCGGGCGGGATCCAGTACGGGTCCTGATGGAATCTCTGCTCGACCGCGGGGGGGCGATCGAGGCAAGGAGGGGGAGGGGGGAGCAGAGGCTCCTCGGGTGCGGGCGGCGCCGGCCGGACGATGCGGTCGTAGCGATCGAGAGGAGGGCAGTTGTCGACGGGGCGGAGGCCGGTCTGGCAATGCGCTTGACTCTGGTAGCGGGTGGGAGCACAGGCGGCGAGAGTGCTCATCATCAACAAAGCCGCGATCGGCACGGTGACACGCGAATTCATGCGGGGTCCTTGGGGATGGGGAGGGCGGCGCCACGTCTTGGGGAGCTTGGCCTTCCTTGCCTTAATCTGCGCCTAAGGTGCAGTCGAAATCAAGTCCGATCCGGCGGAATAATCGGAATCGGAGTTGTCAGGCGAATCCCGTACGGGAAGATTGAGGCGGATTTCGCCGCACTGTGAGTTTCGATCCGCAATCTTGAATCTAGCTTGAACCTAATCCGACTCCGCCGGAACCGAAGCTGAACCACGGAGGACACGGAGGACACGTAATCAACCGCAGAAGACGCAGATGAACGCAGATGAGGA
>JBDKFG010000112.1:0-7434 GCA_039798785.1 Verrucomicrobiota bacterium
GGTGTCTTTGCGAGCGAAAGTCGGGAAAGGGTCAGGGAAAACCCGGCGCTACGGGTTGTCCCTGCAGGAGCGCAGCGACGCCAATTCATAAGGGGTTTGTGGTCGCGACCCCAAGCGGGGTGCGGGGCGGCAGCCCTGCGTCTCCTTGTCCCGCGCCGCAAGCTTCGGTTCCGGCGGAGTCGGATTAGGAATTAGGAGTCAACCGGAATCGATCTTTGACTTCGGAATCCAGGTTCAGAGAACTTCAGAAGCAGAGTCAGTCTTCAATCTTGAATGTTAAATCTTTGATTTTGTGCGTGTTCTGTTGAGTCTTGAATTTTGAATCTTGAATCTTGAATCGAGTTCCCGAGCTGAGCCCAAGCTCAGCTTCGGAATCCAGGTTAAGGTGTCATTTTGCGCAAAAAGCCGGGAAGGGGTCTGGGGGGGGGCGGGGCGGCAGCCCTGGTGGTTCCTCCGTGCCCTCTGTGCCCTCTGTGGTGAAGCTCATTTTCGTGGTCTTCGTGTCTTCGTGGTGAATTCGGTTCCGGCGGAGTCGGATTAACTTGATTGATTCTCGGGGGAGTCAAAGCACTCCCCAACTCCCTGAACGATGCTCCTAAAACTCAGCGCGCTGATTCCCTCGCTTCCTGATCCATCTTGCCGAGCAGTTCCGGGGCGTTCTCCTTCGCCAGCATCCGTGCCGTTTCAAAAGCTTCTTGCGCTCTTTCCGTGCGTCCCTCGCGCCGCTCCATCCAGGCCCTCGCCCACCAGGCATGCAGGCGCAACTCCGGGGAGTTCTGCCGCAGGACGAAGGCGATGCTGTCGCGCGCTTCCTGCAGCTCGGCGGCGCCGCTCGCCGCGTTTCGCGCCAGGAACGCCGCCAAGCGCATCCGGCGCCGCGCCGCCTCGAAACCCTCGTCGTCGGGTGTCATCGTCATTGACTGCCGCATCTCGGCCACGGCTTCTGGCCAGTGCCCCAAAGCCGCTTGCACTTCGGCGCTGAGCTCGGCGATCCGTGCGCAATCCGTCTCGATTTTGATGGTGATTCTATCCAGCTCGTTTACCCCTGGTGGTAGACGTGTGGGCAGGGCTTTTAGGAGCGCGGCTGCTGTTTTAGGTTGATTTGCAGATAAAGCGCTCTTTATGTAGAGAATGATTTTTTCCTGGCGGGGAAATTGTTTATTGCGTTGTGCCCAGTACTTCATCGCGGCTTCGGGCTCGGCAGGTGGAATGGCTGGGAGAGGGTTGCGACGCAGGCGGAATTTTTGAAAGATGGCGGCCCCATCCGCATCGTAGGGGCACCCTATGCCGAGGGCCCCGGCACGGAAGTGGAGTTCTCCGGGAATTCGGAACTCTTCATTGGTGCTGCAGCTTCCATTTATGGGGTCTCGGGAGACCTCACCTTCAAAGGGCCAAATCCAGGCCCGTAGAGGGGCAGGGATTTCTTTGGTTTTGTAAACATTAATATAGGGCTGCATGCCGCAACAGCCGCTCCAGCCGATCGAGGGGTCGGAAAAGAGGATGCGTCCGCTGATCGGCCGTGATCGCAGGTCGCCGCAGGCGATGCCGAAAAAATTGCAGCGGTCCTGGTAGGTGTCGCTGAAGACCTTGACGGGGCGGAGCTCGACCTCGACTTCGAAGGGAGGAGGGAAGACGCCGCGGTGTTGGGCCAGCATGGACTTCCCGTACATGGATGAAGCCAGGAGACCCTCCGCTCCGCTTTGGAAATCCCCCGAACTCCGCCGCCACAGCCAGGGATCGTCGAGATCCAGGGCCACCCATTCGCCCCGCAGAAACTCCAGATGCAGCCGGCAGAGACGGGCCCAGTGTCGGCAGCAGCTGGCGGCATGAGGATGTTCAGCAGACAGCGCGGCCTTTTCCAAGGCCTCGGCCCACTCGCCGATCTGTGTCGCGGGGACCTCTGATTCCAGCGGGCGCCCCAGCTCCCAATCCAGGACCTTTTCCATTTTTTCCAGCAGCTTCATCTCTTCCGGTCCGACACAGCGGCGGGCCAGATCGAGCGGACCCTGAATTTCCGGACGCAGGAGAGAGTAGTCGAGATCTTGCACAAGATCGTAGCGTCGCAGAACTCGCGGCAGGCTCATGTCGCTGCTTGGCAGGAGCCGGGCGATGAGCTGCGTACGGTGGATCTTTTGCAGGGGGCCAGCCGGCTGGGACTCCATCAGCTCAAGTCGGCGAACCAGGCTCTGGCTGACCCAATTCTCCTGCAGCACTTCCGGGCCCTCACAGGCGAGAAGGGCCTCCAGATAGATCAGAAAGAGGGGCTGCCCGAGCTTTGTCACCGCTTCGGCATCGGCCGACAAGGTCTCAATCCGCTCCTTCAACTGAGCGGCGCTGCCGCCGCACTCGGGGCGCAGGCACGAGGCCCAGATCCCGTGCAGCCGCGGATCGCGCGGCGCCGTCTTGAATGCCGGCTCGACGAGATCACGCAGTTCCTCCGGAGAGGCGCCGAGATCGCGCCGCAGGGCGATTTGCTGGATCCGCAATTCCACCAGCCCGGGATGCTGCCGGATCTGCGCTTCCAGCAGTGAGACGATCGCTTCCGCCTCGGATCGCCAGTTCTTGCCTCCAGGATGCATCCGCAGATAGGCGGCTCGGGCAAAGACTTCGAGAGCGGTTGAAGGACTTTTTATCCTGGGCAGATTCAGGTCATCGCTGGCATTCGAGATCGGGGCTGAGTCCATCCAGTTTTGCAATAGACTTAGCTTCTCTCGGAGTTCATCTTCGCTGCTTTGAGCCTGGGCGCCACTCAAGAGGCGGACGACGCATAAATAGATCTGTCTTTGGCAATTTTGGTGCGAATCAAGGTTTTGTTGGTAAAGGCGTGGCGAGATGAACTGGTTCAATGTGATTGTTTGTCTCATTCGGCTGCAGAGGAACTCCAGGAGTTCGGCGGCAGGCAGATCGCCCACCTGGGCCATCAAGGAAAATCCTTCTCGGTAAGATTGGCGGAAGAGGAGGGGGTCTTTGGCGGCGATTGCAGTGCGGGACTGCAAGGTCAGCCGCAACAGTTTCCCTCTAGAGGTGTCCGGGATTTTGGCGGACAAGGCAGCGCAGCGTTGGCTCAAGCCGGGATCGAAACGGGCTTGGAATTCGGCGAGGGCCAGATCGTCCAGAAAGCTTTGCCATTCGGGGGCGCTGACGATCGGCACCAATGCCCGAAGCGGCGTTTCGGCCTTGACGCTCGGGGCCGGGGCGCTGCTGGCCAGCAGCAGGCTGAGGATCAGGTTCATGGCTTGGTCTCCGGGCTGAGCAGCAGGGCGGCGCGGGCATCCATTTCCTGCCCGATTCGCATTCCTTCTGCGCAGCCGCTGATCCGGGCCAGATCGGCCATCCGCCAAAGCTGCCGCACCGTCCATTCGGGTGCAGGGATTTTCCGCCAGTCCGCCAGGATGAAATCAAGCTGTGCAGCTGATTCGGGTGAGCTGCTGGCGTGAAGCCGGCGGAGATCCTCCAGCTGCTGTAGAAGGATCGGCCCCGCCTCGCGAAGCGTTTTTATCGCCTCTTCCCGGGCTGTTCCCGCTTTTTCCAGGTCTTTGATCAGATGGCCAAGATCCAAATCCCGAGACGGCGGGAAATGCCGATCCAGCAGCATCCGTACCGCTTCCGGATGCAGCGACAGGGCGTCGCGAGCGATCAAAGCGCGCATCGCATCTTCGCTCAGCAGGTCCAGCCAGAGTCTCTCCCGCTCATTTTCCGCGAGAGGGGGGATTTCTTCCTGGCATTCCACTTTGATCTTGTCCAAAGCCCACCATTGGCCATTGACATCCTCCTCGAAGCGATTGTCGAAGAGGAAGTCCAGACTCTCGGCCCGATGGCGCAGATGGAAACAGAGGCGGTAACGGACGTCGGTGCCTAGCCTGTTCCAGGTGCATCCGAGATGGCCGTGGTCAAAAGCTCCGCTGCCGCCACGATGCAGCAGATCTTCCACCCGTGCGTCGACTTTGTTGAATTTTTCTCCCGTGTGGGTTTTCATTATACGCGCCACCTGGGCCGCCCGGTAGTTGTCTGGGAAATTCTGCCAGATGTTATCATCGAATACTTTGTGGCAATTGTTGAAGCTGGTTTCCAGCAGGGGCAAGCCGCCTTTGGGGCCGCAAGCCCAGATGTCGGGGCCATAGCCGGCTGCCGTTCCATCCCAGGAGCCGGAGAAACACAGGTCGAAGCTGATCCGGAGCGCTTGGTGCGGTGGCAGTTTGTCCAAGTGCATCTGCAGCTTGCCGGGCCCCAGCCGCCCCAGGACTTTCTCGCCTTTCGGGGCCGTGAAGATCTCGAGCTTCTGGCGATCATGGCTGAAGACTCCGGCAGGCAAGCCCTTGTCGAAATCCTCCTCGTAAACCGGCGCGGCCGCGCCCAGAAGGAGCAGTAGGAGGCTCCCCCCCAGAAGCGATTTCAAGGTCAGTGACCCGAGATTGGTTTGAATGTCCATCAGCTCGCCTTTGTTCTGCATTTTCGCCTGCCAACCTTGCCACCTTGTCATCGCTTCTTCATCACTTCGCCGCCAAAAAGGATCTCTCGTGCAGTGATCAGGCCGGGATTGTCCGAAGCCAGCAGGGCGAAGCGGGAGCCGCTGGGCACGGCCTGCCCAGGTCGCAGGCTCGGTTCGTTCAGGCGGGGGTCGCCGCCCTCGGGATGGACGCGTAGCCGCGTCTGAGGAGGCAGCCCCAGCACCAGCCATTGATCGCCGTCTTTGACCAGCCAGGGGCGCTTCGCCGAAAGGCGCCGCTCGGTCGCGTTTTCCGGCGCCGGATCGAAGCCGGGGACTTCCGGGCGGATCAGGCAGGCGGGGCCGGGGGGCGAGGCCTCGCCCCAATAGCGGATGCTGTTTTGCGAGCCGGTGAACAGCCTTCGTCCGCAGGTGGCCAGGCTGTTCAGTCCGTCTCCGTGGCCGGGGATCAGGAGCGTCGTCCGCCCGGCCTTGAGGTCGTAGAAGCACAGGGAGCCGGCCAGGCACCCGGCGATCAGCCTTTCGCCTTCGAATTTCAGGCAGGAGATGGCGCTGCCCGCCTCGCTGGCGAAGCGGCCCAGCGGCTTGCCGTCGCTCAGCGATTGCATCGTGATCAGGCCGTCCTCCGCCCCGCAGGCCAGCAGGTCGCGCGAGGCGTCCCCGGCGATCACCGAGGTCCCTTCAGGCAAGTGGCGCCGCTGCGCCACCGTGCCGTCGGGCCGATGCAGATGCAGCTCGCCCTTGCCGTGCCGCGCCGCAAAACTTCCGTCAGCTCCGGTGAACACCGCCTCGACGACGCTGCGGTCAAGACTGACCAGGACCTTGCCGCTAGCAGCCTCGATGACGCTCGGGCGCCCTTGGTAGCGGCAGATCAGGCGGCGGCTGTCGGGACTGAAGCTCAGGAGTCCCCGGCATTGCGACTGGCGCGACGAGGGCGGCAGCCGCAGCTTGATCTCGCCGCTGGCGCAGTCGTGGATCGCCACCTGCGTGCCGCCGCCGCTCAGCAGGGCCAGGCTCCGGCCATCAGGGCTCAGGGCCAGGGCCTCGACCGGCGCGCTTACCGCAATCCGCCTCAGCACGCCCAGCTCGCGGGCCTCGCAAATCCGCACTTCCTTCCAGGCCGCGGCATGCTGCACCAGCAGACTGCCGCTGGCGTCGCTCGCCACCAGCTTGGGGAACAGGGGCGCAGCGTCCTGGTAGAGATGCGGCCCTTGTTCGCCATGGATGAAGTCGCGGATCCGGCTCAGATGGGTCCGGCCTTCCAGGTCGATCACTGCCATCAGGCCGAGATCGGGCGTCGCGTCGAAGCCGCGCATCTGCCGCAGCCGGTTGGCGACGATCGCCGTGTTGCTTCCCTGGTCCCAGAGATGAAGACGGAGGCTGCTGCTCGCCGCCAGGCACTGGCTGCCGTCGCTGCTCACCCGCAGCAGACTCGGGGCGCTCTCAGTCTGGCAGAAGGACAGCAGCTGCGAGCCGCTGCGCTGATCCTGCATCGTGAGCTGATTGTCCAGGTCGGCGCAGAACAGCCGCCCGGTGTCCGGCGTCGCCGTGTGCAGCCGCTGGCGGCTGCCGTTGAAATACTCGCCGCTGTAGCTGTCGGCCGGCCAGTTCCAGATCCCCGATCCATCCTCGCGGGTGATCAGGATCTTTTCCGAATCGTCGAGGAAGCTCGCCGACAGGATCTTGCCGCGCGGCCCCCCCGCCGGAACATGGCCGGCATATCGCCTGCTCTTGATGTTCCATAGCAGAGGAGAGCTCGCTCCGTCCGCCGGCAGGCTGAGCATGTATTCGCCGCTGCGGTCCAGCACGGTCTCCGGCCCCAGTTCCTCGTGGCTGAAATCGGCGATCGCCCGCAAGCTCGCCTGGTCGTACACCACCGAGCGACCGGTCCCGCTGCAGGCGAAACGACTGCCGTCGGCGCTGAAATGCAGGCGGAAGTGGCCCTCAGGCACCTGCTTCAATTCCGCCACCAGCCGCCCGCTCAAAGTGTCGTGGAAACGCAAAAGCCCGCGACCGCAGAGGCCGTAGACCATCCCGTCGGGCGAGAAACGAAGCGCCTCGGCCCGGAAACCCGCCTCGTCATGCACCCGGAAGTCGCGCTGCGTCAGGCCCCGCAAAAAATGCCACTCCCCGGTCCTCTGGGCCGACGGCAGCTGCTCCAGCATCGCCAAGGCTTCGTCGTGCCGCCCTTGCCCGAGCAGCGACCCGGCATGCGAGATCGAAAGATCGCGGTTGTGGCTGCTGATCGTCGCGCCCCGCTCCTCCGCCACGGCACGGGCCCGGCGGGCTTCCTCCGCCTGCTGCCTGGCATCGTCTCGGGCGGCGACGATGCGCTTCATCGACAGAGCGCCGGTCAGAAGCAGCATGGCCGATGCCGCCGCCAAGGTGCCGCTCAGGGCGCGGTGACGCCGGACCAGCAGGCCGGCCTGCCGCAGAAAGCCGGCCTGCTCGGCACGGGGGGCGAAGCCCGCCCGCCAGGCCTCCAGATCGCTGATCAGCGCCGGCAGATCGGTATAGCGGTCCTCACGCTTCGGCTTCAGGCATTTCTCCACCACCGCCGCCAGGCCTGGCGGAATCCTCCCGCCAGGCAGATGGCGCAAAGGCAGCTCCTGGCGGCCGTCCCAGTGCATCAAGGGGATGTGCTCGCCTTTGATCTTGGCACTCATGATGGCGCGCCGCGTCCCTTGCATGTCGATGTAGTGCTTCAGGGAGATCAGACGGTACAAGATCGCCCCGAGACTGTAGATGTCGCTCCGCCCGTCCAGCTCGATCCCGCCTCGGGACTGCTCTGGAGACATGTACAGGGGCGACCCGAGGATCTCGCCGTCCAAGGTGCGGTAGCCGTAGCCGCTGTCGCTGTCATGCCGCTCGGAGCTGATCTCGTCGCCGGTCCCGCGCTCGCCGGGCGGACCGCGGTGCCCCAGCACCTTGGCGATGCCCCAGTCCAGCACTTGCACCTCGCCGTGCTCGCCGATCATGATGTTCTC
>JBDKFG010000113.1:0-6808 GCA_039798785.1 Verrucomicrobiota bacterium
AGGCTGCGCATGGTTTCGCTGAGGTTGTTGCTGTATTCGCACAGATACTCGATGCGCCAGTGCCCGTCGCGCTTGGGCAGCTTGGTGATCAGCGCCTGTGCGTCCCAGAGCTGACGCAGTTGCTTCGGGACGATCTTTTCGCCTTCGGCGTGGAGGAGCAGATGCCAGTGGGTGTGCAGGACGTTGATAGCGAACAGCGTGAAGCCGCTGGCGCGGAAGCGGTCGATGAGGAAGAGCAGGATGAAGCTCCGCTCCTCGTCGGTCCAGCGCAGTCCGTTGGCGGCATCGATTTAATTTTTTCGATTTAGCCAGTCCGAGGACTTCATCTCCCCCGGAAGATGAAATACACCGCGCCCATCAGGCAGAGGCCGGCGTAGAGGTAGTCCATCCGCATCTTTTCGCCCATGTAGAACCGGGCGAAGAGGACGAAGACGGTGAGGGTGATCACTTCCTGCAGGATCTTGAGCTGATCGAGCCGAAGGCCGCCGTTGTAGCCGAGGCGGTTCGCCGGGACCATGATGACGTATTCGAAGAAGGCGATGCCCCAACTGATCAGGATCGCGATCCACAGGGGCTTCTGCGATTCCTGGCCGCCCTTGAGGTGGGCGTACCAGGCGAAGGTCATGAAGATGTTCGAGAGGAAGAGCAGGCCGGCGGAACGGAGCAGGACTTCGCTGTTCATCGGGAGGGATCAGCCCTTGTAGCCGAAGAAGTGGCGCTTGCGAATCATCTCGCCAACCTGCGGCGGCACCATCCGCTCCCAGCTCTCGTCGCCGCTCTTGATCCGGGCGAGGATGTCACGAGAGAAGATCTCCTGGCAGCTCGGGTCGGAGCCCTCGAGAGGGACGATCGCCTTGCGCTTGACCAGGTAGTTGAACAGGAGCTGGCGTTCGTGATCGAGCTGAATGTCCTTGACGGTGTAGACCTTGCCGCTGACCGGATCGCGCCAGGGATAGACATAGAGCTTGAGTCCGGTCTTGAACAGCCGTCCCAGAGCTTCGAGGATACCGCCCTCGAGATTGGTGTAGAACTTCTCGTCGAAAAGCCCGAGGAGGGAGTTGGCGCCGAGGGCCAGGCCGATCGGTTCATTGGTGTTGCTGTGCAGGTATTGCGACAGGCGGAAGTATTCGAAGTAGTCGGAGATGAGGACTCGATAGCCCATGGCCCCCAGGAGGTCGGCGCGGGCCATGAAGTCGTGCAAATCGAGCTTGCCTTCGGTGAGAAGGTTGCTCATGGTGATCTCCATCAGCGGCACCACCGCCTCGGCATCAACGTTCTCCTCCGCGGCGAAGGCGCGACGGGCGCACTCGATGATGTCGATGTTGACGTTGCACACCGGGCGGAAGCTGCCCCGCTCGACGAGGATGGGCTTCTTGCGGAAGACACTGGAAGGTTGCAGGATCGAGCCGTCGGGACCGAACATCGCCGCCTTCGACAGGCCGAGTTGGACCAGACGCAGCGAGACGATGCGGTTGTCGACGTGGCGGAACTCGATGCCGGAGAACTCCACCATGTCGATCTCGATCCGTTCCGGGCTGAGGCCGTCCATCAGGCGCTCGAGGATGCGTTCGGGGCGGTGGAAATCGGTGAAGCAGGCGTGCAGGAGGTTGACCCCGACGATGCCGATCGCCTCCTGCTGGAGGTTGTTGGTCTTGTCGAGCATGTTGACGTGGATGAGCACTTGCGAAGACTGGTCGCGCGGATGCGACTGGAACTTCACCCCCATCCAGCCGTGGCAGCGGTTGTTGCCGGAATAGCTCTTGGCGGTGACCGTGTCGGCAAAGGAGAAGAAGGCGGTGCTGTCGCCCCGGATCTCGCTGAGGCGCTCCAGGTTGAGCTTGTACTCGTATTCCAGCATTGCCTCCAGGCGCTTGCGGGAGACGTACTGGTCCGACTTGCCATAGATCGAGTCCGAAACCACCATGTCGTAGGCCGACATGCTCTTGGCGACGGTGCCCGCGGCACCGCCGGCCTGGAAGAACCAGCGGACCACTTCCTGACCGGCGCCGATCTCGGCGAAGGTGCCGTAGCGTTCCGGATTGAGATTGACCTCGAGCGCCTTTTCGATGGTGCTCAACTTCTTAGCAGGTTGATCGGGCATGATCGACTCCCATTCGATGATTTTATGCGCCGCGACATTAGCACCGAATACCTGTGTGACGAGGCGCATGACCAAGTCTGGCTCGCCGACGAAAACACTAAAAAGGCCGCAAGCCAGCCTTAACTTAAAGCCGCAAGGCCCTACCCGCTCCGCCGGATCGCGCTATCTTGTGCCGCCAAAATTGATAGCAAACGCAATCCGGAGTCCAGCATGTCCCAGCAGTTCCAGTTCGACCTCATCGTCATCGGCGGCGGCCCTGGCGGCTACGTCGCCGCCATCCGCGCTTCCCAGAACGGCCTCAAGACCGCCTGCGTCGAGAAATATTCCACCCTCGGCGGCACCTGCCTCAACGTCGGCTGCATCCCCTCGAAAGCCCTGCTCGACTCCTCCGAACTCTACCACCTCGCCAAAGACAAGTTCAAGACCCACGGCATCGATGTTTCCGGCCTCAGCCTGAACTGGCAGCAGATGCTCTCCCGCAAGGACAAGGTCATCTCCGACACCTGCAAAGGCATCGACTACCTCTTCGGCAAGAACAAGGTCACCCGCCTCAACGGCCACGCCTCCTTCGTCGACGCCCACACCCTGAAAATCGACAAGGCCGACGGTACTTCCGAGACCGTCACCGCCGCCAAGTTCATCATCGCCACCGGCTCGAAGCCGGTCGAGCTGCCCTTCCTCAAGTACGATGACAAGCACGTCATCTCCTCCTCCGGCGCCCTCAAGCTCGACAAGGTCCCCGAACACCTGATCGTCATCGGCGGCGGCGTCATCGGCCTCGAGCTCGGCTCGGTCTACGGCCGCCTCGGCAGCAAGATCACCGTCATCGAATTCATGGACAACATCATCCCGACCATGGACCTCGAGCTCGGCAAGGAGCTGCAGAAGACTCTCAAGAAGATCGGCTTCACCTTCCACCTCGGCACCAAGGTGAAATCCGGCGCCGTCGAAGGCGGCAAGATCACCATCACCGCCGAAGACAAGTCAGGCAAGGAAGTCGTGGTCACCGGCGACCACGCCCTCGTCTCGGTCGGCCGCCGCCCCTACACCGACGGCCTCAACCTCGCCGCCCTCGGCATCGAGACCGAACGCGGCTTCATCAAGACCGACGAGCACCTGCGCACCGTCCACAAGCACATCTACGCCGTCGGCGACGTCCGCGGCGGCGCCATGCTCGCCCACAAGGCTGAAGAGGAAGGCGTCTTCGCCGCCGACGACGCCGCCGGCAAGTGGGGCCACATCAATTACAACACCATCCCCGGCGTCGTCTACACCTGGCCTGAAGTCGCCGCCGTCGGCCAGACCGAAGAGCAGCTGAAAGCCGCCGGCACCGCCTACAAGGTCGGCAAGTTCCCCTTCAAGGCCTCGGGCCGCGCCCGCGCCGCCGAAGAGGGCGACGGTTTCTGCAAGGTTCTCGCCTGCGAGAAGACCGACGAGATCCTCGGCATCCACCTGATCGGCCCGCGCTGCGCCGACATCATCGCCGAAGCCGTCGTGGCGATGGAATACCGCGCCTCGGCCGAGGACATCGCCCGCATCTGCCACGCCCACCCGACCTTCACCGAGCCGCTCAAGGAGGCCGCCATGGCCGCCTTCGACAAGCGCCCGATCCACATCTAAAACCCGGCAAGGGCACATGGGATTCCTCGACAAGATCAAAAGCCTCTTCGCTCGCAGCCCCGAGCAGCTCATCGAAGCTCTCAACCGCGGCGTCTACCCCTGTGCCCATTGCAAACTCGAAACCCGCCTCGAACAACTCATCCCCCTCTCCTTTGGCCGCTGCCCGAAATGCCAGGACCTCTTCCTGGTGCCGCACCTAATGGAGGACTGGTGGGTGATCGAGCCGCTCGGCGCCGGCGGCATGGGCGCGGTCTACCTCGCACGCCACAAAGCCCAGCCCAGCGCCAAGGCCGCCGTCAAGCTTCTCCAGCAGGCCGAAGGCAACCAGATCTTCCTCGACCAGCTCGTCCAGGAAGCCACCATCGCCGCCTCCTTCGGCCGCCACCCGAAACTCGCTCAGGTCTACGCCTACGGCTACGGCGCCCATGACGCCTACATGATCATGCAGATGATCGACGGCAAACGCCTCGATAAACTGGTCAAGGAAAAAGGCCATATCGATGAAGAACTCTGCCTCTGGATCACCCTCGACATCCTCGACTCCCTCGAGCACATCCACGACTGCGGCTACCTCTACCGCGACCTGAAACCCGAAAACGTCCTGCTCCAGGACAACGGCATCGCCGTCACCGTCGACTACGGCCTCTGCATGCCTCTCCAGGAAGCCCTCACCTTCGACGGCGATGACATCATGGGCTCGCCGCTCTACATGCCCCCGGAACGCATCACCGCCTCCGGCGAAGACCTCCGCTCCGATCTCTATTCCCTTGGCATGGTCCTCTACCACCTGCTCAACGGCGACACCTATTTCAGCCCCACCGACATCAACAAGATCGTCAAGCGCCAGATCGGCTCCCTTCGCGTCTCGGTCACCGGCAAATGCAAATACGGCAGCGAAAACACCGCCAACCTGATCGATGGCCTCATCCGCCTCAACCCCAACGAACGCTACTCCTCCTACGCTGAAGTCCGCAGCATCGTCATCTCCCTCATCAAGGATCTGATGCGCCGTCCCGCCCTCGACCCCCAAGCCGCTCGCCGCAGGGCGGAAACCCCAGTCTGAATTACGAGTTAAGAGTTAAGAGTTAAGAATTCCGCTAACAACTCTTTTCTCTCAGCCAAACTCTCGTTCTTCTGACCAAATTCTTAATTCTCAACTCTTAATTCTCAACTCTTAATTGAATATGATTTCCCTCCGCCAGACAAGTCGCCAACTTGGAGGATCTTGGATCCTTCGAGATCTGAATCTCGACCTCGCGCCGGGTCAACTGGTCGCCCTCGTCGGCCCTTCCGGCTGCGGCAAATCCACCCTCCTGCGCCTCCTCGCCGGGCTCGACCAGCCTGACGAAGGCGAAGTGCTCGGCCGTCCCGACAGCATCGGACTCGTCTTCCAGGAAGCCAATCTGCTCGAGTGGCGCAACGCCCTGGAAAACTGCCAGCTTCCCCTCGAGATCCGTGGCGAGCTCAGCGCCGTCGAAATGAAGCGCCGCTGCCAGGACGTCCTCGAACTTTGCGGCCTCCGCGACGCGATGAATCTGCGTCCCTCGCAGATGAGCGGCGGCATGAAAATGCGCTGCGCCCTCGCCCGCGCTCTGGTCACCGAACCCGGCCTCCTCCTCCTCGACGAACCCTTCGCTGCTCTCGACGAAATCGTCCGCGGCCGCCTCGGCGAAGAACTGGTCGGCATTGTTCGCCGCCGCCAGGCCCCCAGCCTGCTGGTCACCCACAGCCTCAGCGAAGCCTGCTTCCTCGCTGACCGCGTCATCCTCATGGCCCCCTCCCCCGGCCGCATCATCCACGACCAGGTTTTGGACTTCGGCCCCCGCTCGCCCGAGCTCAAATCCTCCTTGCCCTTCCTGACGGTTTTGGCCGAGCTGCAGCAACGCCTGCGCCAAGCCTTGCCGCTCGAGCCGCGCCCGGCATGAAAAAAAGCCGAGTCATCCTCTGCTTCACGATCGGCTTCACCTGCCTCTGCCTCGTTCTTTTCCGCTGGGCCTTCGGCTGGCCTGTGATGATGCCCGATGTGCCGGAGGAGTGGAAGAATGACGTAGAAATACCGCTTGTTGAAGGGTTCAAATTATGGGAATATCTACCCCCAAACAAGTCAGTTCAGAACCTTCACAACATTAGCATCCTATCCATCCCAGGTTGCTGTTCCGCAGACAATTATCCAGATTACTTGATCCATGATACATACAAACTCTGGAACCCCCTGCCACAGGCACTTCAAGACCTAAACCTTAACGCTCTAGAACTAGATCGCATTTGCGATCATCTCCTGCATTTTCCTGAACGAAGCAGAAACAAGGATCTCTTCACCGCCTATTTCAGTGCCGAAATTTTAGTACGCCCGATAAAACCCCACGACTTTAAGTTCGACGCTGAGTTCCTCCTTGGTAGCACCGACTGGATTCAAGCCTACTGGGCAGACCACCGCGCTGCTACACGCGCCGCCCAAATCACGCTACTCCGTCATTACAGCCAGCTACCCCTAAGCGATTTTTGCCAAGGAAACGTCATCCCGCCGCCAGTCCCGACTTATGGCCCTAATCGAGAAGGCCTTCAGCAACTAAACAAATCCGCGACCGAATGGATCGCCTGTTATCGCGCCTTCGCCGCCAACCAGACCGCGATGCGCATCTGCTACCTCCAGCTCCGCCTCGACGCCGCCCATCTCCGCGGCGAAAAGCCCCGCCTCGACCAGCTCGCCACCGGCGAGTGGCTGCTCGATGCCCGAAGCGACAAGCCGCTGATCCTCGACCCCAAAAGTGGCAAGGTGGTAGCGCCTTGAAGCTGCCGCGTTCTTCCCTGGGAGCGCGGCAGCCCCCTGCCGCCGTGTTCGTCGCTACCAACAAGCGCCAGAGGACTGGCGCGCTCCCAGGAAAACATAAGTCTCGTGGAAAGTGACGAACTCCGTCATCGCCAAAGCCGGACTGCCGACAAGGACTATATTGAGCGGCTTTTTCAACCGCAATAACCCCGGAGCCTCCCATGTCCGTCCTCAACTCCTACCTCAAGTCCAAGATCTCCTCCGGCGCCAGCGTCGACGCCGGCATGGTCGCCTACCTCGCCAACCTCGAACTGGTC
>JBDKFG010000114.1:0-6588 GCA_039798785.1 Verrucomicrobiota bacterium
AGCGCCACCGGCCACTGATGTCGAGGCCACGGTGCAGAAGTCTCAAGTATCAGGGAAAGCTAGGAAGCCTCAATCGGAGTGATACAGGTCGAAAAAATGGTTGACTGAACCAAACTACAGTTAATGATGAACCGTGCATTTCTGGATTAATGGGTTCCGACATCAACTCGGCGCTACAACAAATCGGCGCGAGAAATACTCCGCCCCTAGAGTCCTCTTGAGTCAACGGGGGGAGAAGGTATATGGTGTCCCAGGGTCGAGATTTAGCTTCTTTGAGTTTGTTCTCGATAATGAATTTGTTTGTTTCCGCTCGTGGACGGCCTTCAAGCATGCAGTCGTATGTTCCCGAATATTTGAAATTTACAACCCAGATAATCCGCCCGTTTGAAAGCTTGAAAGTGATTCTTTTATGAGAATCTGGTTGCCCAGTGAGCCAAACATCTTGCATGAGGTCTTCTCCTTAACTTGTCGGATGAAGTGTTTAACAAAACTCCCCGCCGTTTCCAGCGGGGAGCTTGTTTGCGATCAACGCAGACTCAGATCACTGCATGCCGCAGCCGCAGGAGCCGCACTTGTCCATGATGATCTTGACGCCGGGGAGAACCTTGCCTTCGAGGAGCTCGAGGGAGGCGCCGCCGCCGGTGGAGACGTGGCTCATCTTGCTGTCGTAGCCGAACTTCTCGACCGCAGTGGCGGTGTCGCCGCCGCCGACGATGGAGGTCAGGCCGGGGATGCTCGAGATGGCTTCGGCGAGGCCTTTGGTACCGCCGGAGAACTTCTCGATTTCGAAGACGCCGACTGGGCCGTTCCAGATGACGGTGCGGACGCCGACGAGAGCTTTTTTGTAGGTCTCGAGAGTGGCGGGGCCGACATCAAGGCCTTCCCAGCCCTCGGGGATGTCGGTGCTGGCGCCGACGACCTGGGTGTTGGCTTCCTGGGCGAATTTGTCGGCGCAGAGGGTGTCGACGGGGAGGATGAGCTCGACGCCTTTGGCCTTGGCCTTGGCGATGAGGCTGAGGGCGAGATCGAGCTTGTCCATTTCGACGCGCGACTTGCCGACCTTGCGGCCGAGGGCGACCTGGAAGGTGTAGGCCATGGCGCCGCCGATGAGGACCTTGTCGACCTTGTCGATCATGTTCTCGATCAGCATGATTTTGTCGGAGACCTTGGAGCCGCCGATGATCGCGACGACGGGGCGCTCGGGATTGTCGATGACTTTGGCGAAGTACTCGAGTTCCTTGGCGATCAGGTAGCCGGCGATGACGGGCATGTGTTTGGCGAGGCCGGTGACCGAGGCCTGGTTGCGGTGGGCGGTGCCGAAGGCGTCTTGCACGAAGCAGACGGCGCCGGTGTCCTTGGCCATCTGGGCGGCGAAGGCGGCCATGGCCTCTTTGTCCTTGGTGGTCTCGGCGTCGTGGAAGCGGACGTTCTCGAGCAGGACGACGTCACCGGCGTTGAGCTTGGCGCAAGCGGCGGCGACTTCGGCGCCGACGCAGTCGGGGAGGAGGGCGACGTTTTTGCCGAGGAGCGAGCTGAGGCGCTCGGCGACGGGCTTGAGGGTGTAGGTCATGTCGCGCTTGCCTTCGGGACGGCCGAGGTGCGAGGCGAGGACGACTTGGGCGCCGGATTCGATCAGTTTCTTGATCGTGGGGAGGGCCTGGACGATGCGGAGATCATTGGTGATCTTGCCGGCGGAGTCTTGGGGAACGTTGAAGTCGCAGCGGACGAAGACGCGCTTGCCGGAGAGGCAGACGTGGTCGATGGTTTTTTTGGCCATGGTGGAATTTCCTTGGATTATTGTTCGGGACAAAGGCCCCCCAAATTAGCGGCGACGGCGGAAAAGTCATCACCCCGGTGGAGATGCGAGGAAGGCAGGTGACGCGGAATTGCGGAGGGGGAGGAGTTTCACCACGAAGACACGAAGGGCACGAATATCAGCTCAGATCTTCCCGTCTGCCTTCAACTTCTCGAGCTGCTTCGCGGTGGCTTTGATCATTTGGCCCTTTTGAATCATCCAGGTAATTTTTGTTATCGAGTTTCCCGCAACGTTTTCGTGTCTTTCGTGGTTCCCAAGCTATCGCTGCTCGAAGATCCGCCCGAGGCTTCCGAATTGGGCGCCGCCGAGGCGGCAGAGGGGATCGAGAAGAGCGGCGTCGACCTTGAGGCGCCCCTTGGCGTCGTGATGGGCGATGGTGTCGTCGATAAAAATCTTTTCGATCCGGCCGAGGATCAACATGTTGTCGCCGGCTTCGATGAGCTTTTCGCGGTGGCAGGCCAAGGCGACCTTGGCTTCTTTCAGGCGGGGCAAGGGGAAGTCCTCAAAGGGCACTGTGCTCAGTCCGGCATGGGGGATTTCCGATTCGCCGTGGGGCAAGGGAGCGGCGGATTTGACCACGGCGGGAGCGTGTTCGACACTGGCGATGTGAATGACAAAAAAGTCGCGCTCGGCGATGTTGCGCCAGGTGTCTTTCGGCGAGCCGTCGTCGCGGCTGGCGATGCCGATCATGACCAGGGCAGGCTCGGCGCTGACGGCGTTGAAGAACGAAAAAGGCGCGAGGTTCAACCGTCCTTCCCCGCTGTCACTGATCACCCAGGCCACCGGCCGCGGCAGGATGGTCTGGATCAGGGTGAAGTAGGCGGCATCACCGCTGATCTGAGAGAGGTCGATAAGCATGGGGAAGTCCGAATTACGAATTACGAATTACGAATTAGAGCGCAGGAGTTCCCCGTTGTGTCCCATTTGTTTCCCTGCTCACTCCCCGATCTCGTCGTCTTTGAGTTCGTGGGCGGCGAGGGGAACGAGGAAGGAGGCGTCTTTTTTGCCGGCTTCGGCGCTTTCGAAGAGGAGGAAGAGGGGGCAGTCGACCTCTTCGTCGGTGAGCCAGCGGACGAGTCGCATGTGCAGCTTGCGGCCGTCGCCGGGTTCGATGACGAAGTCGCCGCTGAAAACCGGTTGCAGGCTGTAGAGGATTTCGGTCTCGTCGTCGATGAGGTTGTGGATTTCGGCGGCGTAATCCCAGGCGTCGACGGCGATGCGCTTGCTTTTCGGCGGTTCGAAGAGCCAGCAGCAGCCGGCTTCGACGATATCGGAGCGGGTGCCGGGGGGGCAGTCGGGGACTTCGAAGCCGAGGGTGAGGCGCGGTCCGGTCGCGATGTCTTCGACGAGGAGGTACATCAAGTGATCCTCGTCGCTGAGTTCGGCGAGCAGAGCCTTGCCGGCGTTCTTGAACTGGATGCGGCTGAGGGCGCTGACTTCGACCGGCAGGGCCTCGCCGAGGCCGCGCTCGGCGGCTTCTTCGCGTCCGGCGGAGTCGCGCAGAAGGAGGCGACGGCCGGGACGGAGGAGCTTTTCCCAGTCGCTGAAAGAGCGGCTCATCGGCCGAGGACTTTTTTCAGGGCGGCGACGAAGCGGCGGCATTCGGCCGGGGTGCCGAAGCTGACCCGCAGCCATTCCGGCAGGCGGTAGGGGGCGACGGGGCGGACGATGACGCCTTGGCGGAGGAGGCCGTCGTTGACCTTGGCGGCGTCGCCGGCCTTGAAGAGCATGAAGTTGGCGTAGCTGCGTTCGAAGGGCAGGCCGAGCTCGGTGAAGCCGGCCTCGAGGATGTCGCGCGCCTCGCCGTAATTGGCGCGGGAGCGGACGAGGAACTCGTCGTCGTCGAGGGCGGCGGCGGCGGCGATCTGGGCGGCGAGGGTGACGTTGAAGGGCTGGCGCGGCTTTTCCAGGGCCTGGATCAAGGCGGCGGGTCCGTAACCCCAGCCGACGCGCAGGCCGGCGAGGCCGTAGGCTTTCGAGAAGGTGCGCAGGACGAGGCAGGCGCGGCCTTGGCGGACGAAGCGGAAGCTGTCGGGCATTTCGCCGAGGCAGATTTCGGCGTAGGCTTCATCAAAGACAACGAGGCAATCCTCGGGCACTTTCTCCATGAAGCGATCGACTGCGGCGCGCTCGAGCAGGGTGCCGGTGGGATTGTTGGGGTTGCAGAGGAAGACGACGGCGGTGTCGGGGCGGATCGCCGCGGCCATCGCGTCAAGGTCGTGACTGAGGCCTTTGGCGGGCACTTCGATGAATTCGGCGCCCTGCATGGTGGCGAGGATCTTGTAGATGACGAAGGCGTAGGCTGAGGCGACGACGCTGACGCCCGGGCGGAGCAGTGCTTGGGCGAGGAAGACGAGGATTTCGTTCGATCCGGCGCCGAAGATCAGCTCCTCTGGCTTGACGCCCTGCTTCTTTGCCAGCTTGTGACGCAACTCGAAGGCTCCGGCGTCGGGATACAGATGCATCGTCGGCAAAGCCGCAGCCAAGGCCGCCTGGGCCTTCGGCGAGACCCCGAGGGCGCTTTCGTTCGAGGCCAGCTTGATGATCGTCGACGGGTCAAGACCGAGTTCGCGGGCGACTTCTTCGATCGGCCGTCCCGGCTGGTAGGGATTGACCTTGGCGACATGGGGATTGAGGCGTTCGAGGAGTTTCATCGGCGGATTCCTGGGATTTGTGAATGGTCGGCCGACGGCGATTTCGGGCACTGATGAACCGGCGGCGAAGCGGCCGCCAATATGCACCGGCGCTCCCCCGCTGTCCACCTGCCGAGCCTCCGCTGCCAGCCTGCGCCCTGCCCGAAGACCTGCCTAAAACTGTCCTATTTTTGCTGCCCCCCAAGCTCTGGCTGTGTCACGATGACACCATGTCCCGGTTGGCAAGGTGCGCAGGTCGAGCTAGACTGCAGAACCGCCAACCACACCTGGAGAACCCCAAACATGTCGCAAGCTGATATCGGCCTCATTGGTCTCGCCGTCATGGGCCAGAACCTCGTCATGAACATGAACGACCACGGCTTCACCGTCGCCGTCTACAACCGCACCACCTCCAAGGTCGACGAGTTCCTCGCCGATGCCGCCAAGGGCTCCAAGGTCGTCGGCACCTACTCGCTGCAGGAGCTGTGCAGCAAGCTCAAGCGTCCCCGTCGCGTCATGATGATGGTCAAGGCCGGCGAAGCGGTCGACCAGCAGATCGCCGCCCTCCTCCCCTATCTCGAAGCCGGCGACATCATCATCGACGGCGGCAACTCGCTCTACACCGACTCCGAGCGCCGCGTCACCGAACTCGCCGCCAAGGGCATCCTCTACATCGGCTCCGGCGTCTCCGGCGGCGAAGAAGGCGCCCGTCACGGCCCCTCGATCATGCCCGGCGGCGCGAAGGACGCCTGGCCCGCGGTCAAGCCGATCTTCCAGGCCATCGCCGCAAAAGTCGGCGACAATGTCCCCTGCTGCGACTGGGTCGGCAACGGCGGCGCCGGCCACTACGTCAAAATGGTCCACAACGGCATCGAATACGGCGACATGCAGCTCATCTGCGAAGGCTACGCCCTGCTCAAGGCGGCGGGCTTCTCCAACGACGAGATGAGCGCCATCTTCGCCAAGTGGAACACCGGACGTCTCGACTCCTTCCTCACCGAGATCACCGCCAACATCCTCAAGTTCAAGGACGCCGACGGCTCCTCGCTGGTTGACAAGATCCTCGACAAGGCCGGCCAGAAAGGCACCGGCAAGTGGACCGGCATCAACGCCCTCGACCTCGGCATCCCCCTCACCCTGATCGCCGAATCGGTCTTCGCCCGCTGCGTCTCCTCGATGAAGACCCAGCGCGTCACCGCCTCCAAGGTCCTCCCCGGTCCCGAAGTCAAATTCACCGGCGACAAGGCCCAGTTCGTCAAGGACATCGAGGACGCCCTCTACGCCTCGAAGATCATCTCCTACGCCCAGGGCTACATGCTGATGCGCGAAGCCTCCAAGACCTACAAGTGGGACCTCTCCTTCGGCGACATCGCGCTGATGTGGCGCGGCGGCTGCATCATCCGCTCCGCCTTCCTCGGCAACATCAAGGAAGCCTTCACCAAGAACCCCGAGCTGGAGAACCTCCTCCTCGACGGCTTCTTCGCCCAGGCCGTCACCGAGGCCCAGCCCGGCTGGCGCCGCGCCGTCATCAAGGCTCTCGAGCTCGGCATCCCTGCCCCCTGCTTCTCCACCGCCCTGACCTTCTTCGACGGCTACCGCAGCGCCTCGCTGCCCGCCAACCTGCTGCAGGCCCAGCGCGACTACTTCGGCGCCCACACCTACGAGCGCACCGACAAGCCCGCCGGCCAGTTCTTCCACACCAACTGGACCGGCACCGGCGGCAACGTCAGCTCCTCCACCTACAACGTCTGATCTAGCGATCAAATGAAATTGCGCCCCCCGCGAAGGAATTTGCGGGGGGCGCGGAATTTTCATCCATAGCATGGATCCGAGGTCACGGAACAAAGCTGGTCGCCGCTTCGATGTGGTTTTATCCTGGATTCCGTACCTGAAGATTTTGGGGTTTAGTTTGTGCTTGACTCCAACGGAGTCGGGGCTTTTAGCCCAGGGTTGAGCCGCATCGGCGACACCCTGGGAATGAGACAGTTATGAAATTTTACCCCAAGGGGGTCGCGGAGCTTCGTGCTCAGGTGTGGAATCTTAGATGTTTCCCGCTTCACATGATACATGCCGTGTCTCATAATCATAACATTCTGCAATCAAGAAAGTTGGCCACTAATTTAGAGCGGAGAGTCGGGA
>JBDKFG010000115.1:0-6043 GCA_039798785.1 Verrucomicrobiota bacterium
CATCCTGATCAGAGAGAGAGTCGACAACGCTCAAGGTCTGGCCTTGAGTGGCGCTGCCCGAGATGCTCAGGCTTCCAGTCGGAGCGTCGTTGATGTTGGTGATATTGAGTGCGAAGCTTGAGGTGATGCTGGCGCTGAGAGTCAGATCTGTGGCGATGACGGTGACGGCGTAGCTAGACTTGTTTTCGAAATCAGGGCTGGCGCCGATGAACTGCAACTCCGAGTCGACGATCCGGAAGCTCGCGGCGTCTGCTCCCCCGAGGTTCACGGTTTCCGTTCCGAGAGCGTCATCGGCGATGGAGATGTCGGCAATCTTGATGCCGGTGCCGACGTTCAGGTTTTCGGCGAGCGAGGACGTCGTTTCGATGAGGGAGATCGCCGTTGGGGCTTCGTTGAGGTCGCGAATTGAGACGGTGAGGCTTTGTTCGCTGATCAGTTCGCCGGCGCGAGCTGTGACGGTGAGCTGATAGGAGGATCGGCTTTCGAAGTCGGGACTTTGACTGAGGCGGATCTCGCCCTTTTCCGGATCGATGGAGAAGGCTCCGGCGTCGCTGCCACCGAGCCCGTAGACGATGCTTGTGGCGAGCAGAGTCAGTTGGGCCTGAGCTGTGTGGATGAAAGTTCCATCAGCCAGGTTTTCATCAATATCAACCTGGCTTGTTGAGCTGAATACGGGCCGACCGTCGTCGGTAGTGATGCCGGATTGAATGTAAATGAGGAAGCTGGGATCGGCGTCGCGACTCCAGATCCTGTAGTTTTTTTCCTTCCAGGTGAGCGATTCTCCTTGAGCCGAGAAGCCGGCGAGGATCAAGGATGCCTCGGCGCTGCCGGAGAAATAGCAGCCGTTGAAACCGGCGGGAAGGCTGTCGATGACAGCCGCATGATCCGTGAGTTCAATCTCATCAAACCCGGTGAGCTGGCTGAGCAGGAGGGAGCTGAATCTCGCTGGTCCTTGCAGTTCGAGAGTGTCGGCACCCGGGCCGGCGCTGATCCTTCCTGGTGCGGCGACCCCGTCCCAGGCTACGAGGTCGTCGCCTTCTCCGAGGTCGATCGATCCGGCGTTGTCGGCGGCGAGGTCGAGGAGGAGGAAATCATCGCCGCCGCCGCTGGCGATGTCGGCTTGATTGAGCGCGTTGAGGATGACCAGGTGATCGTCGTCGCCGAGAGTCAGGTTGGAGGATTGGGGGGTCTCGATGACGACTGCATGGAGACTGCGATCAAGGAAACGGATGTTGGCCGGGACGAGTTCGTTCTGGTGGCTCGAGTCTGAGAGAACGAAGGAGAAGGCGGGAGCTTGGTCGCTGCCGTCATGAGAGAAGACCATCCGGCCAAGCTTGAGATCCTCAAGAGAGAATTGCCGAACTTCGTCGCCGAGACGGGTGAAGCGCCCATGACTGAGCTGGGTGACCGTGAAAAGGATTTCGGCGTCCCTCGTGCCGCTGTCGCTGTCGCCGGCGTCAAGCTGAGAAGCCGACAGGTTCAGGATGCCGCCCTTGCCGATGACAAAGGCGTTTTTGCTCAGTGTCGGGGCCATGACGTCGATGACGGCGGGGCGGCTGGTGAATTTTACGCTTGCCGAGCTTTTGCCGGCGTCATCCGTCGCCTTGAGGGTGAAGCTGGCGAGGCTGCCGGCCGCGCCGCTGTGGCGGAAGGAGATCAGCCCTTTTTCGACATCGCCGAGGGAGAATTGCGTCACTGCCTGACCCTGTCGCAGGAACTGGCCGTTCCTGGTGCTGGCGGAGAAGCTCACCGCGGCGCTGCCGGCAAGCCGGTTCATCTCTTCGTCCGAGGCGAAGAGCAGGCCGCTGTGGACGAGGATGATGCCGCCTGGATCGACGGCGAAATCATGACCCACCAGGACGGGGGCCTCGTTCACTGCCTTGAAGGCGAGGGGGACGCCGCAGCTTCCGAGGGATCTGTCGCCGTGAAGCAGCTGCAACTGCAATTCAGCAGGCGCCTCGGTCCCATCGTGTTTCAAGCTGATCAATCCGGCCTTCAGCTGGGCGTAGGTGAAGCGGCTGACGGCCTGGCTGGTCTTGCTGTCGAGCTTGAGCAGGATGCTGGCATGGGTGATCGAGTCGACCGAGAATTCCAATCCGGGGAGCAAGTTCGCTTCGAGCTGCGGCAGAAGCGCCTTCAGGCTTGCCGCTCCTCCCTCGGTGACGGCCAGGGGTTTGCTGATTTTCAGGAGGGCTGGCGTCGGTGCGGGCGCTGAGGCGAGATTGCCGTCGAGGGCGGCACTGAAGCTGGTCCTGGTGGTCTTGCCGTAGGCATCGGCGACGCTCAGGCTGATCGCCGGGGCGGCGGCGCTGCCATCGTGGCGGAAGTGGACCCGCCCGGCGTCGATGTCGGCCAGGGTGAAACTGGTGCTGGCATGGCCGTTGAGCAGGAAGCCGCCGTGACTGGTCCTGGCGGAGAAGAGAAGGCTGCCAGGCTCGCCGGATTCCTCGTCGACGGCGAAGATCATGCTGCGGTCGAGGACGAGCCAGCCGCCAGGCGCGATGCTGAAGAAGGCCTTGAGAAAGGAGGGGGCGTCATTGACCGTCTTGTAGCGGATCGGCGGATGCAGCCAGTCGCTGGTGAAGACGCCCGCGGCATTGAGCTGGATCTGGAAGCTCGGCAGACCGGCTTCGGCCGCCGCGGCCACCTTGAGACTGATGAGCCCAGCTTTCAGGTCGGCATAGGTGAAGCTCGATCCCGCGGATCCGATGAGTTCCACGCCGCTGGCTTGCCGGATCTCGAATCGGAGCTCCGCCGGCGCGATCTTCAGCAGATCGGCCGAAAGACTCAGCGAAGCCGTCGACAGCTTGTGCGTCGACGCCTCGGTGAGGAGCAGCGGCTTGAGGATCAGAGAAGGCATGGGGATCTCCGTCGGCAGGCGTATGTGCGGCCGTACGTTCCTATTATGGCTCGGATTGGATGCGTAAGCAATGAGTCAAGCCCTTGATTCCAAGGGAAATTCAGGGAATCGGCGGCAGGCGCTCCGCGCTTGGCATTGGAGCTGCTTAGGGACAGTCAGCTGCTTCGCCCCAAGTCAAACGGCGAAGCGCGATTAACTTGCCCGAACCCATCCAATCAATCAAGGCTTCGTCCATGGACAAATCGAGCACCGCCGCCATTCGCCAATTGTACTCCGCCGGAAAATTCTCCGAGGCGGCCCAGGCCCAGGTCGCCCACATCAACAGCTTGCCGGTGGAGCAGAAGGTCGATCGCGCCTCCGCCTTGGTCTTCATGGGGGCCATCCTCTTCGCCCTCGGCGACTTCAAGGGCCTGATGTCCGCCACCGGGGCCGCGGTCCAGCTCGATCCCGGCAACGCCTCGCACTGGGAAAACCATGGTGTCGCACTCGGTCGCTGCCATCTCTCGGCGGAAGCGCGCGACGCTTTCCTCAAGGCCCTCGAACTCGGCCAGAAGACCCCTAACGTCTACGACGGTCTCGCCAACTGCTACGGACGCCTCCGCGATCTCGACAACGCCCGCAAATACGGCAACGCCGCCCTGATGGCCAAGGACGCCGCCAGCGCCCACAACCGCATCGACGACCTGCAGAAGAAGCCGGTCCCGGCCTTCAATCACAACCCCCGCCGCCAGAAGAACATCATCGCTTATTCAATCTGGGGCGACAACCCGCGCTACACCCGTACCGGACTCGACAACATCGAAGCGGCAAAATACCTCTTCCCCGCCTGGACCTGCCGCTTCTATGTCGATGAATCCGTCCCCGCCGACATCCGCAAGGCCCTCGCCGACGCCGGCGGCCAAGTCAAGATGATGAGCCGCAACCAGCAATATGAAGGCCTCTTCTGGCGCTTCCTCGTCGCCAGCGACCCGGAGGTCGAGTTCTTCCTCTGTCGCGACGCCGACTCGCTGCTCTCCACCAAGGAACGCGTCGCCGTCGACGAATGGCTTGCCTCCGGCCTGCCCTTCCATGTCATGCGCGATTTCTACACCCACACCGACCTGATGCTCGCCGGCATGTGGGGAGGCGTCGCCGGCATCCTCCCCGATATTGAAAAACTCATCGCCAGCTACAAGCCCCCGCACCTCACTACCCGCAATGTCGACCAGTGGTTCCTGCGTGACATGGTCTGGCCCCGCATCCGCGACAAGACTTGCATCCACGACTCGCTCTACGATGTCCCCGGCACCCGCCGCTTCCCTGCCGTCGGCGGACTTCCGCCTGACCGCCATGTCGGCCAGAATCACTCGGTGCATGTCAAGGAATAAAAGTTGAAAGTTGAAAGTTGTTGATGTAGTTGAATGGGAGGGCAAAAGGAATGAGCAACATCAAAAGCTTTGAAGATTTAATGGCTTGGCAGAAGGCGCGGCAATTGACGAAAGAAATTTACAACGTTTGCCGAAATGGGGAGTTTCAGAATGACATAGGTTTGCGCAATCAAATTTGTCGAGCTGCAGTTTCAATTATGTCCAACATCGCGGAAGGGTTTGAAAGAAATTCCAATCGCGATTTTGCTAATTTTCTTTCCTATGCCAAAGGCTCGGCAGGAGAGGTTCGATGCCAATTATTTGTAGCGCTTGATCAAAATTATATTTCTTAAGCTCTTTTTGACGAGCTCAGGGGGCTTAGTATCGAGATCAGTCGGATGCTGGCAAAACTGATTCAATATCTGCAAGATTCTGATTCGAATCATCGCATTTAATCTCATTTCAACTCAAGCCATAACCTTCAACCTTCAACCTTCAACTTCGGATCCTCCCATGTCACGTTCTCAAGCTGCCCAGATCCTCTACTCCCAAGGCAAATTCAAAGAAGCTGCGGAGGAGCAGCGAAAGTTCATCGAAGAGCTGCCGGAAGTCCATGATGACAAGGCCGACGCCTGGACCTTCCTGGGCGTGATCGAATTCTCCCTCAAGCAGTTCGGCAATGCCGTCGCCGCCTTCGAGCAGGCCTGCGCTCTGAAGCCTCAGGACGCCAACCTGCGCGAGAATCTCGGCGCCACCTGCTGCATGGCCGGGCGTCCCGACAAGGCCTTCGAAGTGATGAAGCGCAATCTCGACGAAGGCGCGATCACCCCGAACCTGCTCGACGGCCTGGCCGAAGCCTGCTTCAAGCTGGAGCGCTGGAACGACGCCCGCCGCTACGGCAACCTCGCCTTGTCCTTGAAGGACGCATTGTCGCCCGAGCGTCCTCACGGCCTGCCCGAGAAAGCCAAGCCGGCCTTCGATCATTCGCGGCCCGAACGCAATATCATCGCCTTCTCCCTATGGGGCAGCGATCCCCGCTACGTCAAGAACGCCCTCCACAACGTCCGCGCCCTGCCCTACGTCTACCCCGGCTGGACCTGCCGTTTCTATGTCGACGACTCGGTGCCGCAAGAGGCCGTGAACGAGTTCCTCAAGCGCGGTGCCCAAGTGGTCAGGATGAACCGCAACCAGAGCTTCCAGGGGCTGTTCTGGCGCTTTCACGCCGCCAACGACGCCAACGCCGACTACTTCCTCTGCCGCGACGCCGATTCGATCCTCAACATCCGCGAACGCTGCGCCGTCGACGAATGGCTCGCCTCCGACAAGCTCTTCCACGTCATGCGCGACCACCTGTCGCACTCCGAGATCATGCTCGCCGGCATGTGGGGAGGAGTCTGCGGCCTGCTGCCGGAAATGGGCCAGTTCATCGGCGCCTACAAGCCGGTGGCGACCCCGACCAAGCACATCGACCAGTGGTTCCTGCGCACTGAGGTCTGGCCGATCATCCGTCACAGCGTCATGATCCACGACAGCCATTACGACCTGCCGGGCACCCGGCGATTCCCCGAGGTCGGCGTCCTCGCTCCTGGCTGGCATGTCGGCGTCTCGCCTCAGCCCTGAAGCTTGACGCTCTCTTCGACATGTGCAAGTGGTGGCTTCAGGAGGCAGGTGACTCTCTCTCCTAACTCACCGACTTCCTCGGCAGGAGGACAATCACGACAGATGACCCTAAAAACCGCTGCGGTTTTTAGATGTTTCCCGCTTCACATGATACATGCCGTGTCTCATAATCATAACATTCTGCAATCAAGAAAGTTGGCCACTAATTTAGAGCGGA
>JBDKFG010000116.1:0-5931 GCA_039798785.1 Verrucomicrobiota bacterium
TTCAAGATTCAAGATTCAAGATTCAAGATTCAAGATTCAAGATTCAAGATTCAAGATTCAAGATTCAAGATTCAAGATTCAAGATTCAAGATTCAAGATCCGCATGTTTCATCTTCAATTTTTCTTCTTGAATTTCGTTGCGCTTAATCTGGAATTTTGAATCTTGAATTTTGAATTTAAAGACGCTGCTCATTGAGCTTGGAGAAGTCGGGGCGGGCCTTGCCGTCGGGTGGGGCGGTGAGGGTCTTGCGGAAGAGCACGGTGTTGTCGAGGTCGAGGTCGCTGCTCCAGATGAAGGAGGCGCCCTTGAAGTCGTGCTCGTAGAAGGGCTTTTTGGGACGGATCTTCTCCTCGCTGTAGACGCTGGCGGCGGCCCATTTCGAGTCATCGAAGCCGGGCTGGGTCCAGCCCTCGGGTTCGGCGAGGTTTTCCACGCGGGGGGTCTTCATGTCGCGGTCGATCGGGCCGCGGGAGACGGCGAGGGCTTTCCAGGAGGCGTCGGTGATCGTGCCGTCGGCGAACTTGAGGATCAGGCCGCCGTCGCCGATGTGGGTGTTGGCGTATTCGAGGCCGGTCTTGGGATCGGCGTTGTCGCAGGCCTTGATGGCGATGGTCATCGGATAAGTCGGCAGCAGGTCGATGCTGACGACGTTGTGCGGCAGGAAACGGATCGGGTCGACGCAGACCAGTTCGCCGTTGATGTACATCTCGAACCAGTTGTCGGCGTAGATGTTGGCGGCGATGGTGTCGGCCATCTCGGGCTTGCGCGGGCCGCCGCGGGGGCCTTTGCGCTCGCCGCGAGGCGGCTTGTCGTCCTGGGCGAGGAGCCAGGCGGGAAGGAGGGCGGCAGTGCCGAGGAGGAGGGCTTGGCGGCGGTTCATGAGGACTCCTTTGGAGATTCAAAATTCAAAATTCAAAATTCAAAATGAGGGCTGGAGTGACATTCAAGATTCAAGATTCAAAATTCAAAATGAGGGCTGGAGGGACATTCAAGATTCAAAATTCAAGATTCGCATTATTCATCTTCAATTTTCCTTCTTGAATTTCGTTGCGTTCCATCTTGAATTTTGAATCTTGAATTTTGAATTTCGAATTCCCCTTCGGGCGGCTGGCCTTGGGGTCGTAGGCGGGGTTGGCGGTGTGGGGGCAGATGGCGCCGGTGTCTTTCTGCCAGGCGTGGAGTTGGTCGAGCATGGCCTTGGCGCGGGCGGGGTCCGTTGATGCGAGGTTCTTCGATTCGGCAGGGTCATCCTTGAGGTTGTAAAGCTCGATGTGGTCGTCCTCGAAGAACTCGAGCAGCTTCCAGTCGCCGAGGCGGAGGGCGGAGGAGGGTTTGGAGCTGCCGATGTAGCAGGGGAAGTGCCAGTAGATCGGGCGTTGGGCGAAGGTTTGGCGCTTGAAGAGCGGCAGCAGGCTCTTGCCGTCGAGCGGCTGTTTCGGGGCGGTGGCGCCGCTGAGTTCGATCAGGGTGGGGTGGATGTCGACCGAGGAGACCGGCGTCTCGCAGATGCTGCCGGCCTGGGTGAAGCCGGGGACGTAGGCGATCATCGGCACGCGGATGCCGCCTTCGTAGAGCTCGCCCTTGGAGCCGCGCAGCGGACTGCAGAAGGGTTTGGTGGCGCCGTTGTCGGAGGTGAAGAGCAGAATGGTGTTGTCGGCGAGGCCTTCGTCCTTGAGGAACTTGACCAGGCGGGCGATGTTGTCATCGAGGTTTTCGACGGTGGCGGCGTAGGCGGGATCGTGGGCGGCGTCGGCGGGCATCGCGGCCTTCTTCTTCTCGTACTTGGCGAGCAGGTCGGCGCGAGGATTGAAGGGGGCGTGGATGTCGTGGTAGGGCAGGTAGAGGAAGAAGGGCTGGTCCTTCTTCGATTTGATGAAGGCGAGTCCCTGGTCGGTGACGGCGTTGCAGAGCTGCTGGCCCTGGGCGTCCTGGTAGGCGTCCTTCTCGAAGCCGATGTCCTTGGGATCCTTGAAGATGTCGAAGCCCTGGCCGGTCGGGGTGGTGGGGCCGCTCTTGCCGCGTCCGAGGTTCCACATGCCGAACATCGCGGTGGCGTAGCCGCGGGCCTTGAGAGTCTCGGCGACGGTGACCACCTCGGTGGGCATGTCCGACTTGCTGTCCGCGGCGAGGAGCTTGTGCCAGGGCGCGCCGACCGGCTGGCGGGGGTCGACGACGGTGTAGACGCCGTGGCGCGGGGTGTACTGGCCGGACATCAGGCAGCCGCGGGTGGGGGCGCAGTTGGGGGCGCTGGCGTAGGCCTGGGTGAAGCGCTGGCCCTTGGCGGCGAGGGCGTCGATGGCAGGGGTCTCGATGAAGGTGTTGCCGGTGCAGCCGAGGTCCTGCCAGCCCATGTCGTCGATGAGGATGAGGACGACGTTGGGGGGGCGTTTGGCCTTGTCGGCCGGTTTTGCGGCGGGCGCATCGGCGGCTGCGGAAAGGACGAAGGCCGCGGCGATCGCGAAGATCAGTCGTTTCATCGGCCACCTCCTTTGCCTTTTTTGCCTTCGCCCTTGCCTTCGGAGCGGGCGGAGGCTTCCTGCAGGGTGCAGGCGCCGCGGCCGGACTTGTCGGCCTTGGTGAACATCTTGTCGGCGAAGGCCTGCAGTTCGGCGGCGGCAATGAATCCGTCGTGGTCGGCGTCGAGCTCGTCGAAGTGATCCTTGACGAAGCCGCCGATGGCGATGCGGCCGCCGTGGCCGGTCTCGTCGCGGCTGATCTTGCCGTCGGAGTTGGCGTCGAAGCTCTTCATCGCGCCGTCGACCTGGGCCGACATCTCGGCCTTGGAGACCTCGCCGTTCTTGTCGGTGTCGAGTTCGGTGAAGTGGGCGGCGATCCAGGGCAGGCGGCCGCCGGGGGGTTCGGGATCCTTACGCGGGCCGGAGCCCTGGCCTGGCGCCTTGGCAGGCTTGGCGTCGTCTTTGCTCTCTTCCTTGGCGGCCGGGGCGTCCTCCTCCGATTTGGGCTCGTCCTTAGCGCCATCCTGCTCGCCTTTCTTGCCCTTGCCGCCCTTGCCGCCCTTGCCGCCGCCGGCCGCGGCCTGCTCGAGCGTGATGCGGCCGGATTGGGCGCGGTCGGCGCGATCGAACATCGCCAGGTAGTGCTTGGAGAATTCGTCGGCGGAGATCAAGCCGTCGCCGTCGGCATCGACTTCGCGGAGGTGGCTCTTGAGGTTGCCGGCCATCGGCACCTTGCCGGCCTGGTCGAGCTCGGCGGCGGAGATCCTGCCGTTTTTGTCGGCATCGAGGCTCTGCAGCGAGCTGGCGATCATCGAGCTGAGTTCCTCGCGGGTGACGACGCCGTCGTGGTCGGCGTCAATGACCCCGAAGTGGGCGGCGAGCCAGGATTTGAGCTCGGTGTTGACCGCCGCGTTGCCGCCCTTGCCCTTGCGAGGCTTATCATTCGGCTCGGCGGGCGGAGTGGATTCCTCGCGTGGGGGCGGCTCCTCCCCGGCCGGGCGGGCGTGGTCCTCGGGGCTGAACTCCTTGCGCCCCCCTTTCCGCCCCCTGCCCTTGCCTTCGCCCTTGCCGCCCTTGTCCTTGAGCGAGTAGCTCTGGCTGCTGCTCGCCTGGCCGGGAGGCGAGAAGCTGAAGTCGATCTTGTCGCCAGTGATCTTGTAGCCGGCGCTGCCGGGCTTGCCTCCGATCTGGTAGTTGAGGACGAATTCGCCGGCGCCGGTCTTCGACGAGACGATGCGCGCGCCTTGCATCGGCGGCAGGGCGGGACGCGGCGAACGGGCGCGCGGCTGCGGGTCGACCTGGCCTTCCTTCTCGGTGACTTCTCCGTGGAAGGCCTGCATCAGGTAGGGATAGGTCTTCGAGGCGTGGTAGTGATAGCTGCCGTCGGGTCCGGTGTGGCCGTGGCAAGCGTCGAGCTGGCCTTTGATCGGCGAGCCGTCGGGTTCGGTGAGGCCGCAGATCGGGTAGCCGTCGAGGGCGTAGGCGGTGGGCTGGCCCTTGCCGACCTGTTCCTGCAGGTGAAGCGGCGTGATGTGGTAGTGGTAGTCGTCGCCGCGGCCGCAGTGGCCGCCGAACTTATCCAGCTCGCCGGCGGTGAAGGTGTCGGTCTTGCCGTCGTTCTTGATCGGGTTGAAGATGGCGATGCCGTTGGCGGCGACCGCCACCGCGCCGCGGAAGAAGTGCGATTTGAGGCTCATCGGCTCTTTCGCCGGAGTCGATTTCAGGGGGATGGCCCAGGCGTTGTCGCCGCGGTAGCTCTGCGGCAGGGGGAGCTGCTGCTGCCAGGCGGTGATGCCGCTCATCAGCTCATGGCTGCGGGGAATGCCGTCGGACTCGACATAGAGGAATTTGTCGTCCCAGCGCAGCGCCACCTTGTCGGCCGGCGAAGCCTTGGCGAAGTTGAGGAAGGGCGTCGCCTGGGCCGGGGCGGGGCCTTTGGACTCCGCCACAAGAGCCTGCTGAACCGCTTCGATGTGGGCATCAAGGGCCTCGATGCTGGCGCGCTCGGTCGCGGCAAAGTCGCTCAAAGGACGGCTGACAACCCGGCTGCCTGCGAGCAGGACCACCTGGCGATCGGAGCGCAGCGTCACGAAGTCGCCGCTGATGGTTTGGCCCTGGGCGCCCTGCCATTGGCGGACCTGGTGCTCATGTCCTTCGTGGGCCGCGGCGCTCAAGGCTAGCAGGCAGAGGGCGCTCAAGTGGGGCAGGAATCTCATCGTCGTTCTCCCGTTTGCAGTTCTCTCGTCACCCCTAATTCCGGGAAAGCGCGACGGGAATCCACAGGGGGAACCACGAAAAACACGAAATACACGAAAATGAGCTCAGGGGGGAAGCGCAGAAGACGCGGAAGGACGCAGAAAAGGGTTTCCCCCTGGGCGCGCCGGCGGCTCGCCGGTGTGGTTTTCGTTCCTGTTGCTCTTCTACTGGATCGCTGGCGTCCCGCCGGCTGTTGCTCAATGTGGTTCGATCGTCCCGATCGAGGTTTTGTTCAATAGCCCGCCTTGATCTCACCCTTGTGTACCATCATCTATCCATGTTCGTAGGGAGCGCTTTCTTGGCGTACTTGACTCTCGCTTCAGGGTCAATGTATTGTAGACTACGCCTGTCGAGAGCGCCAAATTCTTCAAAGTTCCGACGCGCATCTGATAAACAAATGTGATTCGGGCCATCACCACCGTTCTCCCAGAAACATACTGGACAGATGTCCCATAGTCCGTCTTCTCCATCTGCTATCGACAAATATCCACAGCATGGGCATTGTCCTGCATTTTCCACTTCTCCCTCGACCTTTTCAGTTCTCCCCAATCTTCTAATCGACACCTCAAGGTACTCATTCGTGGAATACTCAAGCTTCGAAATCAAGTAATCAATGATAAGCGGTGCGAAGAGCTCCCGGTCAATCCCGATAGGCTTTTCAACCGATACCAGAATACCTAAGGCTTCCTCAGTCAAATCTGGCAAATCTCCAGACTTGATGTGATTCTTCGCTTCGTGAACGGAGTCGTATCTCCAGTACGCCGACAAAATCTCTGTCAACTGCTGCTCTGTCAGTTCTCTAATTTTTGAGCAAGCGACAATGTTTTTCGCTGTCTCCCTACTTATTGAGTGCATAACAGTTTGATCCTCCCATGGTCTTTCTAAAAATAGTGTGCAACTGGCAGCAATCCAGTTCACGTCGCTACCTCACCCTTTCCCACTCTTTCCTCAGCTCCATCGCCCGCAGCGAATCCTGCGGCAGGATGTTATCGAGATGGAGCTTGGCGAGGCGAGAGGGAATATATTCAATCATCAAAAGGACATTTCCTATTTTTTCCAAGACCTTTAATTTTGCAGTAGTTAATGGATTCAAAATCATCTGGATCATAGACACTAACATCAGAACACCTGACCCGCAGCCCGTATTTGTGCTGAACACGACTTGAAGGCGGGAAAATGAGATGATACCTCCGGGCTTGTCTAGAGTCCACAAAAGAG
>JBDKFG010000117.1:0-5117 GCA_039798785.1 Verrucomicrobiota bacterium
TTTCCCGACTTTCGCTCGCAAAGACACCCCAAATTATTCATTTGCTTAGTTTTGTGATTATGATACACGGCGTGTATCATGTGAAGCGGTAACCATCTATAAACGATGTGCCTCCAGCTTCTTGGCCTCCGGCTCGCCTCGGAAGAGCAGCAGCCGGTAGCGCAGGCGCAGGCTTTCGCCTTTTTTCAGGAGGAAGTCGCCCGTGCCCGGCGGCAGCTTGCGGAAGGCCGAGAGAGCGAAGGGATTGGCCGCCAGCAGGCCGTAGTCGCGGGCATGCCAGGGGGTCGGGTGGCGCAGGTTGTCGGGGTGGTCGAACATGACCACGCTCACGGCCTGTCCCTCAAGCGGCGCGGTGTAGCAGATCCACGCGGCGTCCTTGCCCCAGACCGCGGCGCTTGAAACCCCGGCGCTGTTGAGGGCCTTGCCAGGGGCTTTGCCGCCGAGGCTGAAGGGCGGCGCCAATCGGATGGCGAAGCTGCCTTCCTTGTCGTCGCCGAACTTCACTTCCCCCTCGCTGGCCTGGAGCTCGAGATCGAGATCGACGAAGCGAACACCATCAGGCAGGGCTCCGAAACGCCAGGTCGAGCGGTCGCGCAGAAGGATCTTGTCGCCGCTCTTCCAGAGATTGCGCAGCACGACGCGGGCCGAGCCGTCGGGCAGGACTTCCGCGGTTTCGAGCTGGTCGCAGACGATGCGATTCTGCAGCTCGCTAGCGGTGCGTCCGTTCCAGAAATCGGCACCGTTGACCGCGCCGTGGGCGAAGTAGAGGCCGCACTGCCAGGGGTGGTCCTGGGCTTCGCCGGGAACGCCTTTCACCAAGGGGAATTGACGCGTCACCGCGAGCTGCCCGGGGGCGAGCAGGGGGTGGCAGAAGGGACGGCGCTCGTCCTTGCCGAAGTGGAGAGTGGTGAAGGGGCTCCCGTCGATCGCGATTTTGAACTTGTCACCGTCGCGCTCGAGGGAGCTCAGGGCTTTCCCGGCGGAGCCAGCTCCTGCGCCTTGATCTTGCGGTAGTCGATGGCCATCTCCTTGCCCGGATGGAGCTGGATGCCCAGCGGGCCGGTTTCCTTGCCCTTGGGGAAGTCGAATTCGTTGACCTTCTCGCCGTTGAGCCAGACCTGGGTGGCGCGGCCGCGGCATTCGATCCGCAGACGGTTCCAGTCGTCCGCCTTGAGCAGCTTGTCGACGCCTTTCGCGACGAAGGGGTATTTGGCGGTGGCAGCGATGTAGGGCGAGGCGGTCATGTCCTTCTTCAGCGAACCGGAGATGCCGATCTGGATTTGCAGGCCTTCCTCGCGGCAGAAGATGCCGGAGTCGATGGTGCCGGCGCCGAACTTGAATTCGCACTCGAAGGCGAAGTCCTGGTAGCTCTTCTCGGTCCACAAGATCGAGCCCTGTTTCTTGGCGTTGCTCTTGATCTTCAGAACCCCTTCGGCGACGCTCCAGCAGGCGGGGTCGCCGCCGACGATCTTCCAGCCGCTCAGGTCCTTGCCGTTGAAGATGGCGGGAGCGAGAGAGTCACGGGGTTCGGGGGCGAGCCCCCGAGCGGGGTCCGGGGCGGCAGCCCTGGCCTTCTGCAGCTTGTTGACCGTGTAGCTGATCAGATCCTGATCGATACTGGCACCGCGTTTCGACTGGAAGTCCGGGCCGAATTTGAACTCGAAGTTGTGACCGGTCTTGAGGCCGTCGATGCTGAGCTCGAGGGTTTTTCCGTCGGCGGATAGCACGGCGTCTTGGATCTCGATCTTGGCAAGTTCCTGTTTCGGGCCGCCGTACTGGTGGGTGTTCTTGTACCAGTAGCGTTCGCAGGTGAGCTTCTGGATCTGGGCCGGATCAAGCGGCTCGGTGAAGGTGAAGCGGAAGCCCTTGGGCGTGAGGTTCATCTTCTGCACGGCGAAAGGCGCATGGTCGAAGCGGATGAGCTGCAGGCCTTCGCAAGGCTTGCCCCAACCGCGCACCGTCTGGCCAGTGATCAGGCTCCGTCCGTCAGGGCTGAAGACGAGGCGGTTGTTGCCGGTGCGCAGGCCGCGGTCCTTGAGCAGCAGGGTGACCGCTCCTTGCATGACGCCGTCGACCTCTTCCAGCATGCAGCGGAGGATGCGCGGGCCGGCGTTGTCTCCGATCAGCATCTGGCCGCTGAAGGGGCCGAAGTTCTCCTGGGTGACGAAGACGGGTTCGGAGATCGAGTTCCCCATGCTGCCGTAGGGTATTTCGATGGCGGCTCGGGTGCGCATCTTCTCGATCGTCTCCCAGGGCAGGAAGACGGGTGGCGTGTCGCCGAAATTCTTGCGGTAATCCTTGTCCCAGACCAGCGAGGCGGGGTGGCCGTAGAAGCGATCCAGCTGCACGTGGTAGAGCGGCGAGGAGGCGCGCCAGTCGCCCTGGTTGTCGCCGGCGTAGATCTTGCCGTCGGGGGCGCGGACGATGCCGTTGTGCATGCGGAAGCCTTTGGCGAAGGGCGTCATTTCGCCCTTAGCGTCGATGTGCATCACCCAGCCCTTCCAGGGGCCGGCGGAGAAGTTGCGGCCGCGTCGGCCGAGGTCGGAATAATCGCCGCGGACATACTGGAAGGTCGGGCCGTTGTGCGAAGCGGTGCCGAGGGCGATGTAGCAGCCGCCGGCGCCGTCGGGAGTGATCGCGTTGCACTCGTGGTAGTTGCCGGTGAGGCCCCAGTCATCGGCGACCACTTCGTTGAGGTCGGCTTCGCCGTCGCCGTCGGTGTCGGAGATCTTCATCAGCTCCTCCATGTTGGAAACCAGGAAGCTGCTGTTCGACAGGGCGATGATGCCAAGGGGGTTATGGAGGGAATCGGGACAGAATTTGCGCCATTTCCAGCTTGCCGGCGCGCCTTCGGGACGGGTCATCAGAATGCCGGAGCGGCGGGTGACGACGACGAGTTGGCCATCAGGGGTGAAGGTGAGGGCGCCGATCTCGGGGAAGACATCGGTGGGCAGCGGGATGTCCTCGACCTGATACGGATCCTGGGCGAAGAGCTGCCCGGAGAAGAGGAAGAGACCGGCGGCAAAGGCGGTGAAAATGTTCATGGTTTCGACCTCAGCGATTGGCTTTGAAAGTGAGGGTGAAGGCGGCCCCTTCAGTCGCATTGAGGGTGAGGACATTGCCCCGCCAGGAACCCTTGTCGCAAGAGATCGCGGGGCGGAGCTTATCGTCGAAAGTGAAGCTCAAGCCCTGCGGGGCGCCATCGATGCGGTAGGCGCAAACCAGGCTGCGCTCCTCGGGGCCGGGACGGATCAGGAGATTGACCCGAGCCTTGCCGAGATCGTAGAAGAATTCCGGGGCGCCGGCGACCTTGCGGTAGCCGCGAAACTTCGGCGTCGCCGCCTCCTCGCCCTGGATGACGAGCGGCTCCTTGCCGGAAGTCATGAAGAAGAGCTTGCCCTCCATGCGCGGCAGGTAGTTGAAGTCCTTGCGTCCGCCGCCGGCCTCCGGGCCCCAGTAGTCCTTCATGTTGAGAAAGCCGCCGCTCCAGGCGTAGAGGAGGCGGCATTCGGTGCCGTCGAAGACATAGGAGAGTCGATCACCGAAGCTCACCGCATTGCCGGTGGGCAGGCCCTTGAGCAGCGGGTAGAGCTTCGACGGTGTCTCCTTGCCGGTTTTGGGATCGTATTCCGGGCTGCGCTCGGCGACGCCGTGATGGGCGAGCACCTCGGGGTCGAGATCGTAGGCCGCGACGAAGCTGCGCAGCAGCAGCGGCTTTTCGATCGTGCCCTTGGGCAGGTGGTTGACGCTGAGGGCGGCTTTCGGCGCTTCGGGCGTCTTGAGATTGAGGCCGATGCGGGAGTGGACGAAATCGCTGACTTGCGCGATCTGTTCGGGCTTGAGGATGGCGCCCCAGGCCGGCATGTTTTTGGCGGGGATCCCGTCCCGGATGACTTTGGCAATGTCCTCTTTTGTGCCGCCGTGAAGGAAGACCTTGTCGGTCAGATTCGGCCCGAGACCACCTTCGCCGCGAGGGCCGTGGCAATTGGCGCAGAACTGGGCGTAGATCTCGCGTCCCGGCGCCGGTTCCGGCGGCTGGGATTCTGCGGCCGCCGCAGAAAGGGCGAGCGTCAGGCTGAGGAGGAAGGTCTTCATCATCGGGATTCCTGCTGGTTGGTCGTTCCCTTACTGTGAAACCTCAAGACGGCATAGGATGCTGCGCAATTCGCGCAATGGCGCGGGAATTTGCGCAAATGAGGACTATGAGGCAGAGATACATTCCCGGATTCCCTGCCAAGAGCTGTCATTCATCCGTGGCTATCAGTAGCAGGAAATCTTATGCACCTGTAGATTCATCATTGCATGAAAGAGCAACATCCGCGGAGTTAACCGAATGAATCCAAAGCTTAGAGATTTCATAAAATATGAAGACTATGTATTCTCAATGAACTGCTGGCTAGATTCAGTTCGGTCTAATCCCCTGATTTTAGGTAATCCGAAAATTGATTCCGAAAAACTTGGTAATTTCCTAGATCCTGTCGTGATCGTCTTTTGTTCAAGGCTAATTGTTGGAATTCAAAGGAGAAGATATTCGCCTCATCTACTTTATGCAGTATACAAAAACAAATTCCACTCTCATGATTCAAGATCATATGAATGCGGATCATATTTTTTAAGATTTTCTAAAATAAATCAATTTAAATCAAATTCGTATCCAGATGGATGTTCATATGTATATGAAGATTTTATTGTTGACAACCCGACTGAATTAGACTTATTATTTTCTGATATAAATAAATTAAAAATAGAAATTCAGCCCTGCAATGCACCAGTTGATATGTGTAGCAATGAAACAATCCAAGTTAATCACTTTAAATTCGTTAATTCGGAAAATTGCTGGGAAATTTTTTGGGATACAAATATAGTTCCGACGGAATATTCTAAAATTCACAACTCTTATTTAATTTTGGCGAGACTCTTCGATGGCCTATTCATTAAAAGAGAGGATTTATTGGTTGGCAATTTTATTGCACATTCGAGGCAAATAGTTTACAAACAAAGATTGAAATCAAAAAACAGGGTTTTATTCTTGCAAAAAATACAACATGAGATAGATATTGATTTCGATTGTGCAGTTCCTGTATCATGTAAAACATATGAGGAGTTTAATCATGAAA
>JBDKFG010000118.1:0-4769 GCA_039798785.1 Verrucomicrobiota bacterium
TGTTCAGCGCCGCAGGCTTCGGTTCCGGCGGAGTCGGATTAGGTGGTAAATCGAGATCGACAAAAGCCGGGGAGGGGGCGGGGAGAAAATCGCACTGGGGTCTATTGTGAAGTCTTCTCCCGCTCAGCCATGGAATGAGGTGCCGATGCGAGTTTTGCGGTCAGCGCAGTTTTCCAGCTTCCTCGTCGTCCGACCTGGCTGCGACTTCTTGCGGGCACGAGCATGAGCCAGAGTACTCGGGTCACCTTGTTGCAACGCTTGCGGCTTCAGCAAGACGACGCGTCCTGGGCGGATTTCTGTCGTTATTACCAACCCTTTATCCGGGCGGTGCTGATGCAGCTCGGCAGCTCAAGCGATGAGGTCGAGGATCTTGGCCAGGAGGTCTTGTTGCGGTCATGGAAATCCCTGCCGACTTTTGAATATCGCGAGGGTCAGTGCCGCTTCCGCACTTGGCTCGGGCAGATCTGCCGTCACTGCCTGGTGGATGCACGCCGCCGGGAGCAGGCGCAAAGGCGGCGTCTGACTCCGGATTTCGCGCCTCCCCTGAGCAGCGACGCCGAGATCGAAGCCTTGGCCGAAGACGAATGGCAGAGCTACATCTCGGACCTGGCCTGGAGCAACATTCAGGAACGCTTCACCGAGGCTGCACGTCAAAGTTTTCTGCTGGGGACGGAGGGCTTGACTTCGGTAGAGATCGCGGCTCGCCTCGGCATTCCCGACAGCAGTGTGCGGGTCAATAAGCAGCGGATCACGTCGGCGCTGTACAAAGAGATAGTCCGCCTCGACAACGATCTCGGCCGCTGATTGATCAGGGTTTCTCGATGATCTGCACTCCTGGCAAGATGGCCCGGCAGTTTTCGTGATCGATTTGTCCGGGCTTGACGATCAGACGTCGCAGGGAGGCGAAGCGGCCCAGCACGGTCAACTCAGGCAATGGGGTGCCGCGCATATCGAGTTCCTCGATCGGCAGGTTCTGCAGCAGCGACAGGTCGGGGATCTTGCATTCCGGCAGGGAAAGGCGGCGCAGTTTCGGGAATCGGAGGAGGGGCTGGAGATCGGAAATCTGGCAGCGTCTCAAGCTCAGTTCCTCGAGCGGCATGCCGCGCAGGTTCTCGAGATTGATTGTGCTGTCGGCTATGGATAGCGCCGTGGCTGGAAAATGCCGCAGGGCGAGTAGCCATGAAAGGTTTTTGAATTGGCTTAGATCCAGAAGTCTTCCGTCAAACGGGACTGACTTCAATTGGGAGTTGGGATTCATCATAATTAACAGCCGCTGCACCATTTCGAGTCGTTCGGATAAGGTCAACTGCTTGGCCATGTGGCGTTCCACTACCCGGTTGACGATGATCCAGTGGTGGATCTTGGTTTTGGCGAGGACATCGACCGGTTGCGCTGCGGTCAGAGCCTGTCCTGGCGGCTGCAGCGTGGCTGCGTAATCTGCATTCACCAGCATGGTCGCGTAAGCGAAGTCCTTGTTGCCATAGCGGCGGTAGCCTTCGGCGGAAGCGTGGAAATCCTGGTTCAGGAAGCAGCTGTGGCCGCGCACTCCCCAGGCTCGCTTCAAGTTCGGGTCCAGGCTCAAGGCTTGGGTCGCAAGTTCCAGAGCTACGTCGAAATTTTCACGGGTTTCCGCCTCAAGAGCTTTTTTGAGGAAGTTCGGGGCGGCTTCGCGTCCCAGTTCGGCGCTGCGGTTCATCTCGAATTTCAAGGCGATCTGGCCTTCTTCGAGTTCATGACGGGCTCTCTCAATGTTGCTGATAAAAACCATGGTCGCGGTCAATAAAATTGCCGCGCTGGCGGCGAGGGCGAGGCAGGTGCGGCGGTTGCGGCGGTAGAGCAGGAGGACCTGGCGTCGGAAGCTGGCGGTCTCAGCTTTTGGAGCGAAGCCGCTTTGATAGGCGCGCAGTTCGTCAAGGAGTTCGCCGACGTTCTGATATCGATCTTCCGGTCGCCTCGCCATGGCCTTCAAACAAATCGCTTCCAAGCCTGGCGGGATCTGCTTCGGCATCGGCGCACATTCCGCCTTGCGAGTCGCGCTCAAGACCGCTTCCAGACTGTCGCCTCGGAATGGCGCTTCGAAACTCAGTAGGCTGTAGAGCAGGGCACCGAGGGAGAAGATGTCGCTGCGCTGGTCCTTGCGGGTAAAAGGGCCTCCCGCTTGTTCGGGCGACATGTAGCCGGGGGTGCCTTTGATGTAGCCGTCGCGGGTCAAGCGGTTGAGCTCCTGGCTGTTGACCGATTGCTCCAGCAGAAGCGGTTCGTCGCAGACTTCGTCAAGGACCTTGGCCAGTCCCCAGTCGCAGACCAGGACTTCACCGTAGGCGCTGACCGCGATGTTGGCAGGTTTGAGATCGAGGTGGACGATGCCTTGGCGGTGAGCGAAGGCCATGGCCTCGCAGATCCGGGTGAAGAGCTGGACCCGCCATTCCAGTGTCGCCTCGCGGAGAAGCGGTTCATCGCCGTCACGCAACTTGTCAAGCAGCTGCGACAGGTCCTGGCCATCGACCAGCTTCATGATGAAGTACAGCTCGCTGCCGTTGCGAAGGCCGATTTCGTGCACCGGCATGATCCCCGGGTGCTGCAAGTGGGCGGTGATTCGCGCCTCCCGCAGAAAGACGACAGCATCGCGCTCGGGGTGGAGCATTTCCGCTCGCGCGACCCAGCGACCGGTGCGGCGATCGCGGCAGCGCCAGATGCGCTTGCTGCCGCCTTCCTGGAGCAGGGAATCAGCTTCGTACGGCCATTGGTCCGGCACCAGTTCATCCGGAATTTCAGGGGTCGACGCCTGCTTGACCGCCATGGCCTGGCGGAAAAAAGACTTGAGCTAGGGTTTCGGATCGGGCATGGTGATCGCTCGGTTGACGTCGAAAACCTAGCGCCTCGAAGCGATCTTAGCGCGGCGAGAAAAATTTCGAGAAAACTTCAGAACTTTGTAACGGCGGGGTTTCTGGTTGCGCTTGTATCAGCAACAAACCGGAGAAATCGCCATGCGCCAATCACGCCGCCAATTCACCCTCCTCGAGCTGCTTGCCGTGATCACCATCATCGCTATTCTCTTTTCTCTGATGTTTGGCGCCTTCACCAAAGTCCGGCGCGCGGCGAAAGCGGCTCAATGCGCGGCACAGCAGCATGATCTTTATCTGTCGCTGACTCTTTTCGCCCGCAACCGCAAGGGCATGATGCCGGTGCCCTATGAATCGAGCTATGCAGTCAGTAATAAACTCTCGACTTGGACCGGTCGCCTGATGGAGGCGGGATTCGGGACGGAGAAGCAGATCTATTGCCCGGCGACCGAGTCGAGCACAACCACTGTTGACACCGCTGGCAATCAATTGCGCGCCAGTTATGGCCTGGCTGGCGGCAACTCGGGCGTCACTCGCCACACCGTGCCGGTGAACAGCTTGAAGCTAGCCGCTCCGGCTAATACCATTCTGCTGGCGGATTCGGCAGGCCCCGTAAACCTGAAGGGGAAAAGCAATTTCTACCTCTTCGATGCCTATCATGGCGCCCACATGGTCCACTCCGCCAAGGCGACGGTCAGCTTTCACGATGGCGCGGTGATTCTCGCAACTGAAAGCCGTCTCGCCATGACGGAACCCTGGGGCTCGATGGTCAACTCGAAATACTCCTATCCATCGGTCAATTGAGGTCTATTATGTACATCATCATTATTGCGGCATTCGTCTGCACTGTCTTCTTTTTCCTGTCTAGGCGTCATGCAATTTTCAAGTTTCTCAGTCCACTCTCGATGGTGCTGACTTTGTTCCTGTGCCTGCGCAGTATCTGGGATCAGGATCCCGAGCTACAGGAGGCGCTTCAGCGGCAGGGTCGTGAGTTGGCGGCCTCGGACCGTTTTCTTGGCACTTTGGTGGCGCAGCGCCATCCCAGTCAGGAGGTCTTGGTGATCGTCAGTCCTGCCTGGGGTTCAGCCGAAGTCGAAACCCGCTGCGCAAATTTCAGGCAGGGTCTTGGTACCAAGGGGAAATTCCTCGCCGTGGATGCGCCGGGAGGCATCGGTAGCCAGGAAGGAAAGCTCTTTCTCGGCTTCTCGGCTGCTCAGATCGAAGAGATGCATCGCAAATACCCTCGCGCTCAGACCCTGGTCCTTCTCACCCGGATGGAGCCAGGCCCCTGCAGCTTGATGGACGAAGATAAGTCGGATCGCCCTAGCTTGATCCTGCAGGACTCTTGGCCCGCCGACTTCGCCGATGAAATTCGCAAGCATCTGGTCGATCTAGTCAGCGCCCGCATCAGCAGCCCTGATGTGCAAGGCGATTCGGATGCCGAGATCTATCAGCGCGAGCATCTCATCGTCGATGCGACGAATATCGACAAGCTGGCTAAGTCGAGGCCGGAGTTGGAAATCGCCTCGGCAGAAGAAAAAGTCAAAACAATAAGGACTCGTTAAAAAATAAATTGAAATTATTTGTTTGGCAGGATGGCGTAATTCCACTGCGCCCGGAAGCTATGCGGCTCTAGTTTGACTGTAGCCGCCAGCTCCTTTTTAGTGATCTTCTTTCCGGCTTCGTATTTGTTTTCGTCCAACACCGCTTCGATGCGCAATCCCTCCTTGGTGGTGGTATTTTGTTCACACAAAAGCCCAACGCAGGTTTGACGCCAATCCTATTTCCAGCTAACGGGTGTTAGCAGGAGACATTTGGGGGAACTGTAAATCCTTAAAAATACTCAGATCAAGTATGCCGAGATACAATGAACTGTAGCTCAATGATGCCTTGTCCAGATCTCTGAGCTCGCGTTGTGCGACTTCA
>JBDKFG010000119.1:0-4657 GCA_039798785.1 Verrucomicrobiota bacterium
GAACTCATTTTTGCCTCATACCCAGGGTCGAGGCGACCCTGGGCTACCATGTGCGACCCGCAAGGGGTCGAGCAGCAGGAGCGAAGGTCAAAAATGATTATCTTGGATACGCGTGGCGTCCAAGGGCAATATTGGAAGAAATAATAACTGTTATAGAGGTAATTATTACGACTCGAGCGCCTTTCTGGCTTTGGCCGAAAAACGGGACGAGAAATCACTGCTAAACCGGTAAAAATGAGCGAGATTTTCAGTTTTAGCTTGAAGCTGTAACAAATCCGTGGATATTTACCGCCAAAGCAGAAATATAGGGCGTTAACACCATGCAAGACTTTATCGATCGGGTGGCGAGTGAAGTGCGGCGTCACCGGAAGTTGGCGGGTTTGACTCAGCTTGAATTGGCGCGTTTGGCTGGAGTCGGGAAGACCATGGTGTTTGACTTGGAGGCGGGGAAAGCGACGGTGCGCTGGGCGAATCTGTTGAAAGTCATGGCGGTTTTGGGGATGGAGTTTGAACTGCGCAGTCGTCTGGGGGCTGAGCCATGAGGATTTTGCGGGTGTACATGCACGGGAAGCCGGCGGGGGATTTGCGGCAGCTGGACACAAGTCGCTACGAGTTCATCTATGACGCCGATTACGCCGGGGTGGCGGTGAGCCGGACCATGCCGGTGTCGGCGCGGCCCTTCAGCTTTGTCGGCTTCCCGAGTTTTTTTGACGGCTTGTTGCCGGAGGGGGTGCAATTGGATCAACTGTTACGCCAGCGCAAGATTGATGCGAGTGACAAAATGAGCCAGTTGGCCGCGGTGGGCGAGGATCTGGTGGGCGCCGTGACCGTCTTGGATCCGTGCTTATGAAGCGCTGTCTGATCAGCTTGGAGGAGGTCGAGGGCGATTACTCAATTGCGGCCTTGAAGCGACTCGATCCTAAACTGCGGGAACTGCAGGAGCTGCCCTACGATCAAGGCGAGCAGTTGCGCTGGGCGGCAGTGCAGGCCGGGAAAATCTCAGTGCAGGGGATGCAGCCGAAATTCAGTGCGCGCCTAGCCGTCCAGCGCGGTGCTTTTGAGCTGGTGGAGAAGGGGGGCACCTACATCCTCAAGCCGCAGCATTTGAGCTTCCCGGAGCTGCCTGAAAACGAGGCTTTCACCATGTTGATGGCCCGTCGCGCTGGACTGGAAGTGCCCCCCAGTGGTCTGGTGCGCTGCCGGGATGGCAGCCGTTCCTATTTCGTTCAGCGTTTCGACCGCCACGGCAAGTCGAAGTTGGCGGTGGAGGATTTCGGGCAGCTGGCGGGATTGGCGGCGGAGCACAAATACCAATCCAGCATCGAGAAGGTCTTGAGCTTGGTGGATCGGTATTGCAGCTTCCCGCTTCTCGCGCGCCAAGAGCTTTTCCGGCGTTTGTTGTTCAGCTTTGTTTTCGGCAACGAGGATCTGCATCTCAAGAACCTGTCCCTGATCAGCCGGGAGCGGCGCGGCGTGCTCTTGCACGAATTGGCACCGAATTACGATCTGTTGAACACCACGGCAGTGTATCTCGCGGCGGGGCGCCGCTTTGACGACGTCGAAGAAATGGCTTTGCCTTGGCAGGGCCGCAAGCGGAAAATGCGTCGGCGCGATTTCGTCGCTTTGGCCGAAGCGGCAGGGATAAGGCCGCAAGCTCAGGAAGGCGCTTTTGCCTGGGTGCGTGAGGCGGCGGAGACGGCGATATTGGACTTGTCATGCGCCTGGTTTTCGCCGAATCTGCGGCTCGCCTATGAGCAGGTGTTGGTGGTGCGCCTCAAGGCCTTGGAGATGGAGGGATGAGAGGCCTTTGGTCAGATCCCAAGTTTTTGCAGGGTGTCGTCCCAATACGAACCTTCGACTTGGTGCTTCAGGATCAAATTCAGGGCTTTCCCGAGGGTATTCGGGTTCTCCAGCAGGGCTGTCACTTCGGCGGCATAAGGAGGTGAATAAACTTCGAAGCGGGATTTGGACAGCTCGAGAAACCAGAAGCAGCGGACACAATCATCGCCAAAGTCGGCCAAGTGTTGAAGAAATTCCCAGGCAATGGGCCGCTGGGATTCATACTCCCAAAGTTTGCAGAGAAATTGGTTGAGGGCTTCAGCGCCCTGGACATGATCGAAATGCGGCGAGCGCCAACCTTTGGCGGCACAGGCGTCGCGATCATAATGAGTGATGTCGAATTGACGGGTGAATTCCGCTAACAAGGCCCGATGCACGGCGTGGACATAGTCAGCGGCGCGATCACCGCAGATTTCCCCCCAGTTTTCGCCGGCAAAACCGGCCCACGCGTGGACGAGATCCAGGCGGCACTCGGGGTGATCCCAGAGGAAGCGCACAAAGTGAGGGACGAAGTGGCGCAATTCATCGTAGGTCCCTGCTGGCAGAATCGGGCCGAAGAGGTTTTGGTAGTCGACCCAAGTCATCGCGTGAACATTCTTCGCGAGAAGGAAGGTCAATTCTTGCGGGTCGAAATCATAATGGGGATCAGACAGCCGCTGCGGCTTTTGGGCCAAGCGGTAGCAGGGCGGTGCTGGAGGGGGCAGGATCATGGGATGTAAAGGCGGCTCAGATGATTTTTTTAAAAAGATTGCATTCAATGAGATAGATGGATTCGTGCAAAATCCAAAAACTGATTTTGAATTTTACACGAGAAGGCCTAAATACAAGTTGTAAAAGAGGTTAAGATGAATTTAGGATGGGGGAATGGATAGGGTGGGAGCCGAGTTTCTCCAGCTCAGAATCCCAATGACCAGACTGGTCAACGCGAGGGCGATGAAGGCGCCCCAGACCGAGACGGGCAACCAGTAGGCGGCGTTGCTGCCATCGGTGGCGATGAGGTAGACCCATTCGTCGAGGACCAGTCCGAGGCCGGCGCCGAGCCCCAGAATTTGCGCTTTCCGCCAGGGGTTTTGCGGTCGCAGCAAAAGCGGCAGCAGGCAGAGGGTGAGCAGCACTTGGCCGGTGTAGAGGTGGTGCAGATTGTAGGGGCCGAGATTGAGATCGGTGTTGGGGCTGAACCAGAGCCAGAGGCGCAGGGGCAAGACGCTGCCCCAGAGGCCGAGGAGGAGAAGCTGGGCGGGGCTCATGGGGAGATCTTCTTCAGCGCCTGGATGCGTTCAGAATAGGGAAGCGCGTAACGGGAGCGCAGGAGACGGCGATCCTCGGGCTTGAGAGCGAGTTCGGCCAGGAGGGAGCGTTCGAAGGCGGGGGTCAGGATTTCACTGCGACCAACCAGGACACGTTCGAGTTGCGTCGGTGCAGGCTGGATGCTGAGAGGGAGGATCTTGTCGGTGAAGCGACGAGGAACGATCCAGAAGACCCGCAGGCCGGAGCTGCCGAAGTAGCTGGCCCGCCAAGTGGTGAGCATGGCGAGGGCTTCGTCGCGGTAGAGCCCGGCATCAATCAAGGCATTGACCAGGCTGGCGAGGGATGCTTCTTTGAGCACATCTTCTTGTGCAAAGCGGGCCTTGGCACCGGCGGCGAGGCGTCCCATCCAGCGGATTTGACCATCCTCCCAGGCGAGGGCGAAGGGGATTGCTTCGGAGCCGGTGTTTTCGAGGTGGACTTGCGTTTCGTCGGCAGAGGTCTTCAAAGGGATATCGAAATGGCCGAGGCCACGGTAGAAGAGGAACTTCTCATCGGCTTCGAGGAGGCTTTTAAGCAAAAGACGTTGTTCAGGGTCACTAGACTCCGGTGGCGGAATGTAGCCGGAGCGGATCATGTTCGATGAAGTGGCGCGGGGAGAGGTCCAAGTGGCGGTTTCCAGATGAGCGTGATTGGCCAAGCCGGGAATGCTGGCCATGTTCGGCAGCACGAAAGAATCGGGAGCGTAGATCGATACGGGCCAGCGCAGGCGGTTGCTGGTCTCGGGGCTGAAGACAAAAGGCTTGCGGACCTTGTTGACCGCATCGTATTCGGTGGTGAAAGGAGTGCCTGAAGCTTCGGCATGTGGGAACCACTGGGTGATCAAGCCGCCGCGGAAGTCCACCGTCACCTCGACTTGTTGCGCCTGAGGCGAGTAGAAGTAGAGGACTGGTGTCTCCATCTTGATCGTGACCTGGGCGACCGGAAGTGTCGGCAAGCCTTTGCCGGCAGAGAGGCCGGGGGCGCCGAACTGCGAGACAAAAGGCGGCAAGGCTTCTTCTTCAGTCTCCAGACCGGAGAGGAGCTTGCCGTCGGAGCCGCTGACGCTGGTGAAGGTGCCCCATTCGTGGACGGCGTAGCTGCGCCGGTTCCATTCTGAGGCGGTTGTCTGAGGAGGAGACGAATGCGGAGCGCAGGCGCTGATGAGCGTGAGGCAGAGGCTCAAGAGGAGGTGTTTCATCGTCGTTTCCTTGGGTTGTTGAGCAGGCAGTGAGCTCTTATTACAGACTACGATGGAGCGGGGCGAAGCCGGCGCGGCAATTGTAAGGGATTTGTAAAAAGGGCTCCTCCAGGCACAAAAATGCCCCTCAGCGTGAGCCGCAGCCGTTTGAGTCCAGCTCGCCCACGGTGCTCAAGCCTTGTCACTTCAATAGTTTGGTGCGAAAGGGAAGAAAAATGCAAAAATCTTGCAAGAAGCCCTGGACGCTTCGAGGACTGGCGATATTCTATGGACCCGCCGCTGATGTGGCGACCGAGCGAAAGCCCGGGAGGAGTTTGGGAGAGCATGAGGAGT
>JBDKFG010000120.1:0-4461 GCA_039798785.1 Verrucomicrobiota bacterium
TTGCCCGAGCCGCGGGCCACCATGTCGCGGCCGAATTCGCGGGCGAGGACGAAGGGAGCATCGAGGTTGACGGCGATGACTTCATCCCAAAGCTCGTCGCCGTGCTCGGCGGCGGGGGCGCGGCGGATGGTGCCGGCATTGGCGACCAGGATGTCGGGGACGCCGCGTTCCTCCTTGACCCGGTTGATGAAGGTGCGCAGGGCATTGCGCTCGGCGAAGTCGCAGGCGTAAGGGAAGAACTGGCGTCCCTGGGCGGTGACGAGCCTTTCGACTTCGCTGCCGGGCTTGAGGGTGGCGGAGACGCCGATGACGTCGCAGCCGGCGGCGGCAAGGGTCTGGGCGAAGCTGAGGCCGATGCCGCGGCTAGCGCCGGTGACGAGGGCGGTCTTGCCGCGGAGGTCGAAGAGGTTCATTTGTTTAACCGGGTTGAAAGGTTGAAAGGTTGAAAGGCGGAAGGCGGAAGGCGGAAGGCGGAAGGCGGAAGGCGGAAGGCGGAAGGCGGAAGGCGGAAGGCGGAAGGCTGCTCGCCTTTCAACCTTTCAACCTTTCAACCTTTCAACCTCATTCCCGATCGGGTCGAAGCGGGGGGCGAGGAGGTGGTTGATCGCGAAGGCGACGAGGTAGGCGAAGCCGCAGCAGCCGAAGAGGATGGCGTAGCCGGCGTTGCCGGGGTAGCGGTCGAGGATCTTGCCGCAGAAGATCGGGAAGGCGATGCCGCTGAGGCAGCCGGCCATGCCGGCGAGGCCGGTGACCGAGGCCACCGCCGCCTTCGGGAACATGTCGGAGATGGTGCAGAAGAGGTTGGCCGACCAGGCCTGGTGGGCGGCGCCGGCGAGGGCGATGATCAGGACGATGGCCCAGTTGGCGGCCGCGGCCTGGTGGGGGCCGAAGAACTGGTCGACCTGGGTGACCCCGAGGATGGGCAGGACGCAGAAGGCGCAGCCGAGCATCACCGTCTTGCGGGCCCGGGTGTTGTCCCAGCCGCGCTGCATCAGTCGTCCGGTGAGCCAGCCGCCGGCGATGCTCAGCACCGTGACCAGTCCGTAGATGGTGACCAGGTAGTGCCAGGAGGCCTTGATGTCGAGGCCGCGGGCCTTCTTGAAGAAGTCGGGCAGCCAGATCAGGAAGAACCACCAGACTGGATCGGTGCAGATCTTCAGGACCAGGACGGCCCAGGTCTGTTTGTAGCCGAGCAGGCTGGACCAGGGGACCTTCGGCTGCGGCGTGACCGGGTCGGATTCGATCAGGGCGCGCTCCTCGTCGCCAGTGAATTGGCTGTCGCGCGGCGTCGAGTAGAGCGGGATCCAGAGGAAGAGCCAGCACAGGCCGGCGAGGCCGGCGACGACGAAGGCCGCCTGCCAGCCCCAGGCCGCGGCGATCACCGGCACCAGGGCGGGAGCGACCATCGCGCCGACGTTGGCGCCGGAGTTGAAGAGGCTGGTGGCGAGGGCGCGTTCACGCCGGGGAAACCACTGGGCCACGGCGCTCACCGCGGCGGGGAAGTTGCCGGCCTCGGCGAGGCCGAGACAGGCGCGGGCGACCTGGAAGCCGAAGACGCTGGAAACCAGGGCGTGCGCCGCCGCCGCCAGGCTCCAGCCGGTCACCGACAGGGCATAGCCGGCCTTGATTCCGATCCGGTCGATGACGAAGCCGAAGCCGAGCAGGCCGAGGCCGTAGAAGGCCTGGAAGATCGAGTTCACCGCGCCGAACTGCTCGTTGGTCCAGCCGATCTCCTGGTCGAGTATGGGCTTGAGCAGGGACAGGATCTGCCGGTCCATGTAGTTGATCGTGGTGGCGAAAAACAGCAGGGCGCAGATGGCCCAGCGGAAACGGGTGATGGCGGCACTCATCTGCACCTCAATTTTTCGATTGCCTTCTGGAATGACGGGCCGACGGGCTTGTCGTCATCGGCGACGGCGCCGTAGTCCTCGATCTTGAACACCGATGGAAGCCGGGCCGCTGGAGGCGCGTCCTGGGCGGCCAAGGAGAGTGCGGCGGCGAGCTGGGCGAGGAAAGTCATGTTCAGGCTCCCGGGATCGTGGTTCGAGGTCAAGGGTTCCGTGCGGTTGCGAATTCGATTTCGACGCGGCTTTCTCCGGCCTGGGCCGGGATGCCGAGTTCGAGGCGGCGGATGCCTTTGTTGGGGTTCTCCGGCGCCTTCTGTTCCGCCGGGGAACTGGTGAACTTGGCGCCGGCGGGGGAGAGGATGCGGGCCTCGATCTGGCGCCCCTTGCGGCTGAGCCGGGCCGAGCCGTCGGCGCGGAGTTCGATCTCGGCGTCGGTGGTCATGCCCCAGAGGATGGGAGCGGCGGCCTTGAGGACGAAGCGGTCCTCGACGCGCAGGCGGCTGCGGTGATCGCAAAGGCCGACGCGGCGCAGCACCGAGACGGCGCGGTCGCGATAGGCGCTGCTGAGGTCGAGTTCGATGGCGGGATCCTCGCCGCCTCGCGTCGAGAGGACCTTGGCGACGCCGTCGACGAGCTGGCCCTTGCCGGCGATGAGGGGGACGTTGTGGCTTTCGGACTTGAGGCGGTAGTAGTCCCAGCGCTGTTTGCCGAAGTAGCCGGGCAGGTTGTAGTTGTCCGAGCCCAGGTCGAGGGCCCAGCGGATGCCGTCGGTTTCGAACTCGAAGTTGCCGAGGTCGAGATGGCCATGAGGCACCTGGTTGAAGCCGGCCTTGACGCCGCACCAGAGGGCGAGGGGATCTTCCCAGGAAGAGCGCATCAGGTAGATCGGCACCGGGCCGTCGAAGAAGCGGTCTAGGGCGGCTTTTCCGTTTGCCGCAGCGGGCTGGTACCAGACGACGTGGAAGGGCTCGGCCGGGCGCGATTCGAGGGCCTTGCGGGCGGCGGCGCTGACCTCCGGGGTGGCGTATTTCTGCGCCAGCCAGAAGAGGCAGATGCTGGGCCCGCCCACGCGCGGCTTGCCGGGTTCTTGGGGATTGAATTGAGCTCCGGCATCGGCGAAATTGAGGAACTGCCCACTGGGGCCGACGGCACTGATCGGGAAGTAGGCGGTGGTGCGGAGTCCCGGGGTCTTGTCGATGCCGAAGGAATGCCCCAGCGAAGACTCCATGGCCGCCATCATGAAGACGGTGTAGCGGGTGGCGTAGTCCCAGTAGCCGGGGCCTTCCATCCAAGCGCCGTCGGGAGCGTAGGATTTCATTGCGATCGGCAGGTACTTCAAGGCGCGAGGAATGATGGTCCTGGCGTGTTCCGGATCGGTTTCGGCAATGGCGAGAGCGCCGACGATCAGGCCGCCGTTGCATACCATATTCCAGTTATTTTCAGCCTTGATGCCCCAACGCGGATCGGTGCTCAGGCCGTGGGTGATCAGGCCGGCTTTGACCGTGGCGCGGGTCTTCTCGTCCATGGCGGCGTAGAACCAGTCGTAGCCAATGCCGACGGCGTTGCTCAGTTCGGCTGTATCGAGTAAGTGGCGCTTGGAGTTCCAGTCGGGGAAGGCGCAGACGGCGAGCAGATTGGCGATGCCCGCGTCGGCGTACTTGCGCTCTCCGGTCCAGCGCCAGGCGAAGCCGAGGGCGACGGTTCGCTGGAGGCAGTCGCGGCTGGTGGCGAGCAGGCGCAGGCCGTCGGGAATGACGTGCTCCAGCGGCTTCTTCGCGAGCTGGCGCCCTGCGTCGGCAAGGGAGTCCTTGACGTAGCGCTGCAGCACCGCATCGGTCTCCGCCAGCTTCTTCAGCCGGACCAGTTCGGCGTCCTTCAGGAAGAGCCGGGGATGGCTCTTGTCGAGACCGGCGAGGATGTCGGCGGGGACGGGATATACCAAAGGCGGTGACTTGGCTTCCTCCGCGCTTGCGGTGAGTGCAAAAAGAGACATCAGGCTGCAGACGAAGCGTTTCATCATGTCCTCCGGTTCTTGAATTTGTTTGAGCTGAAGTTTGTAGCCCCGGCTTCAGCCGGCTGGTTGTATCGCCCCCAAAATCTGAGCACAAGGACCGGCTGAAGCCGGGGCTACAAACCTAGAACTCTTGACTCCCGAGTGGCTGTCTTGAATTTTGAATCTTGAATTTTGAATCCTCATCTTCCCATCCAGCCGCCGTCGACGGTGAGGATGCTGCCGTGGACGTAGTTGGAGGCGGGCGAGGCGAGGAAGATCAAGGCGCCGGCGAGGTCTTCGGGAGTGCCCCAGCGTCCGGCGGGGATGCGGGCGAGGATTTGCGGATTGCGCACCGGGTCGGCCTGCAGGGCGGCGGTGTTGTCGGTGGCGATGTAGCCGGGGGCGATGGCGTTGACGTTGACGCCCTTGCCGGCCCACTCGTTGGCGAGGGCCTTGGTGAGCGAGGCGATGCCGCCCTTGCTGGCGGCGTAGCCGGGAACGGTGAGGCCGCCCTGGAAGGAGAGCAGCGAGGCGGTGAAGACGATCTTGCCCGAGCCGCGGGCCACCATGTCGCGGCCGAATTCGCGGGCGAGGACGAAGGGAGCATCGAGGTTGACGGCG
>JBDKFG010000121.1:0-4307 GCA_039798785.1 Verrucomicrobiota bacterium
GACCTTCGCTCCTGCTGCTCGACCCCTTGCGGGTCGCACATGGTAGCCCAGGGTCGCCTCGACCCTGGGTATGAGGCAAAAATGAGTTCCGACCCCTTGTGGGTCGCACAGTCTTCGACCTGGGCGCTGTGCGACCCGATGCGGGTCGGCGAACCAGGGAGATCTCCACCCCAGGGTCATCGCCGATGCGGCTCGACCCTGGGTTACCATGTGCGACCCGCAAGGGGTCGAGCGACAGAATTCGGCAGAATCCAGACCGAAAGCTTTTTTGCAGGGGTTCCCTGCATGCCTCATGAGGCATCTTGGATACGCGTGTCGTGCGCTGGGTTTTTTCTGAAGCTTTGCGAGGAGCATAGGTACCAAGAACAAACCAACACGGAGGCCGGGCTCCCAGGGCCGCGCTGGCGCGATCGCACTTCGCCGATATCGTCGTCACGATCCCTCTCAGCCCAGCGCCCGGAGCCCCTCATGATGGCTTGGAAATCCCGCCTCCGTTTCTTCTTCTTCGGCGCCAGCGCCTGGGGCTTCCTCGGCCGCGTCTGCCTCCTCCTGGCCGCCGCCTGGTTCGGCGCCATGGGCTACATCCTCAGCGGCAAACCGGTGATCACTGCCGCGCCCTACGAAGCCCTGATCGAGGACTACCTCAAAACCCCGCCCGAGCAACGCGCCTTCCCGCTCTACGCCGAGGCTTTCGAACGGATGAAGGGCCTTAGCACAGATGCCCGCTGCTTGACTTGGGGAGCTGAAGCGAGTCCACAGGTCGCGGCGGAGCTGCAAGCGTGGCTGGCCACTCCCGCCAATCAAGAGACTTTGGCGCTGGTGCGCGAAGCGGCGAAACGCCCGGTTTTTGCCCATGTGCCGGGGAATCTCAAATTCGATGCCAACGGCAAGCCCCAAATCGAGGCGGAAATTGCGGATTACCGGAGTCGCGTCAAGGAACGAATGCTGCTGGCATCGCTATATCCTTCCATGGGTCAATTTCGGGTCCACGCAACACTTGAATTGCGTTTGGCGCACGAGAAAGCGAAGCACGGTGACTGGCTGGGTTTTGAATGCCATGTGCGGTGTGCTTTGGCAATGTCACGCCACCTCTGCCAAGAGAAAATCTATATCAGCCACTTGGTCGGAGTCACAATTCGCAACTTCATCCAAGAGTTCCTAATTCACCAAATCAAGCAATATCCGAGCATGCCAGCATCTTGTTTGACTGCGCTTCTGTCATCTCTCAATCCGGGGGATATCCAGTGCTCATTGCAGGGGGATCGCTTGAACCACGAGGACCTCGCTCAACGCTGGTTCGCCGGCGATCGCAAGCTGAAATATCCTGTGCTTGGTGAAGATCAGCCCTTGCAAGATTTTATCACCCCAACGACTTGGCCCGAATCGAAAAAGATCCTGGTGCGCTTTTTTTCTCCCTTGCTCTTTTTGACTCGCGACCGCCGCGAAACCTTTGAGGATTTCGGCCGAAGCATCTTCGAACCCGGCGAACGCCTTTGCCGGGACTTCTACGATTTCGCCGCTCGGGAAGAATGTAAAAACGCAGACAACAAGCTGATGAGTCGCGGCGTCCGGAAGGCGCTGCGGGCTCCGGTGTCAACAGGATTGGTCCGAATGACGCTCCCTAATTTGAGCGCTCTCCCCACCAAAGCCTTCATTTTCCGCTCTCACGACGAAGGCCTCCGCCTCGCCCTCGCCTGCGAACTTCACCAGCGCCAGCATGGCGCTTATCCGTCCACCCTGGAAGACCTGAAGCCCTGGATCCCCAAGCTGCCCCTCGACCCGATCACCCGCGGTCCCCTCCACTACAAACTGGTCGACGGCAAGCCGCTCATCTACAGCCTCGGCCTCGACCTCGATGACGATGGCGGACTCCGCAAATACGAGATGAAAAACCACATGGACAAGCTTAACCAGAACTCCCTTCTGCGCGACAAAATCCCCGCAGCGGTCGATGGCGACTGGATCCTCTACCCGCGCTGAAGCCCAGCCCTGCGGTCCATCGCCAAAATCATCCGCCAGAGGATGGGGATTTTTATTGACTTGGGCTATCTTGATAAATCCCGTTTTTTTGGAACCGCCAAGGCCACGCAAGTGTCCGATGAAAACTCACGCAACGCCAAACCCCCAGGATTTCTCCCGATGAAAACCGCCTTTGCCTGCACCCTCGTCGCCTCTCTTCTTGCCGGTCTGCCGCTCGCCTCGTGCGCTGCGCCCGCTCCTTACGCCAGCCTGCCGGCCGACAAGCCCGAGACTCCCGCCGACGCCAAGGTCCTCGCCGAGCGCGGCGAAACCGCCGCCCAGCACGACGAGCGGATGCAGTGGTTCCGCGACGCCCGCTTCGGCATGTTCATCCACTGGGGCCTCTACGCCCAGCACGCCGGCGAATGGAAGGGCAAGGAGACCAACGTCAACCGCTGCGCCGAATGGCTGATGCTCGGCGCCCGCGCCCCGATCGCCGAATACGCCCTCGCCGCCAAGCAATTCAACCCGGTGAAGTACGACGCCGACGCCTGGGTCAAGGCCGCAAAAAACGCCGGCGTGCGCTACATCGTCATCACCTCGAAGCACCACGAAGGCTTTGCGATGTTCGCCAGCAAGGCCAGCCCCTTCAACATCGTCGACGCCACCCCCTTCAAGCGCGATCCGCTGAAGGAGCTCGCCGAGGCCTGCCGCAAGCACGACATGAAGCTCGGTTTCTACTACTCGCAAAACCTCGACTGGCACCACCCCGGCGGCGGCGGCAACAACTGGGACCCCGCGGCCAAGGGCAATGCCGATAAATACGTCGACGACATCGTCATCCCGCAGGTCACCGAGATCCTCAAGAACTACGGCGACATCTCGGTCGTCTGGTGGGACATCCCCGGCGGCGTCATCAACCAGGCCCGCGCCGACAAGATCCACAAGCTGGTCACCTCGCTGCAACCCAGGATCATCCTCAACAACCGCCTCGGCGGCGGCTACCAGAGCGACATCGAAACCCCCGAGCAGCACATCCCCCCCACCGGCTTCCCCGGCAAGGACTGGGAAGCCTGCATGACCATGAACCACACCTGGGGCTTCAGCAAGTTCGACCACAACTGGAAGTCGACCGAAGCGCTGATCGAAAACCTCGCCGACATCGCCAGCAAGGGCGGCAACTACCTGCTCAACGTCGGCCCCACTCCCGAAGGCGAAATCCCCGCTCCCTCGCTCGAACGCCTCGCCTCCATGGGCACCTGGCTCAAGACCAACGGCGAAGCGATCTACGGCACCCGCGCCAGCATCTTCGCCCAAACCCCCTCGTGGGGACGCGTCACCCTCCGCCGTCAGGCCGGCGGCGATTCGACCCTCTACGCCATCGTCTTCAAATCCCCGGCAGACGGCAAACTGCTCTTCGGCGGTCTCGGCAATGAAGTCAAAGGAATCCGCGTCCTCGGTGGCGGCGAGCTCCCTCAAGCCGTCTCGTCCGACGGCTCGATCAGCGTCACCTTGCCCGAATCCCTGCGTTCGAAGCAGCGCTTCGTCGTCGCTCTCGACCTGAAAGGCGCCGCGGTGCTCGACTCCTCGGCTCATGCCCAGGCCGACGGCTCCTTCAAGCTCTCGCCCCGCCAGGCGCAACTCGTTGGCGGGTTGAAGCTCCAGATTCCTGCCTCAGCCGGATTGCACACCGCCGGGGAAGAGAACCTCGGCGTCTGGACCAATCCCGCCGGCAGCGCCAGCTGGACCCTGAAGGCCAAAGAGGCCGGCAGCTACAAGCTCAAGTTCCGCTTCAGCTCGAAGGACGGGGGAAGCGTCGTCGAGTTCGTCGTCGGCGACCAGGTCCTGCCCTTCACCGTTCCCGCCACTGGCAGCTGGGACAAATATGCGGAGGCGGAGCTTGGCAGTCTGAAGCTGCCCGCCGGGGTGAGCGAAGTCAAACTGCGCTGCCGCGAACTGAAGGGCGAAGCCCCTTGCAACGTCGGCGGACTGAGCTTGCTGCCTGAGTGAGTTCGCAGTCGTAAGACGGCGCTTCCTGCGGGTCATCCGAGGAAGCGCCGGATCGTCTCCACCGTTGGGGCCCGGCCTCCCACATCATGATGCTGCATACTCTGGGCGAACAAATATAACGAAGGTACTACTCGCTTCGGGCGCTAAAGTCGATTCAAAAACAGCGGATGGTTCAACGCCTTACTCCTTAGCCCTATCACAGGGTCATAATGAACTTGCCAAGTATCTTCAAGAGAATCAGCGAAAGTCGGGAAAGGGTCAGGGAAAACCCGGCGCTACGGGTTGTCCCTGCAGGAGCGCAGCGACGCCAATTCATAAGGGGTTTGGGGTCGCGACCC
>JBDKFG010000122.1:0-8275 GCA_039798785.1 Verrucomicrobiota bacterium
CCGTCATTCGCGCCACCATCATCAGCGGCTGGCTCAAATCCTGGCTGGATTCAAGCTCGATTGAGCTCAAGGCGGGGTGATTTGGAGTAATACAGGTCGCATTTTTTCAGGCACCCCTGGCGGCATTTATTGAAAACTCGCTTGAAGACATCCCGTGGAATGAAAAAGCCAGAGACTTTGAGTTTTAGCTCCTATCACGAGCTCCAGCCGGCGGGACGCCAGCGATCCCGAGAAGGAGCTCGTGAACTCGAGCCACTGGAAGCTCGAGCCACGACATGTGCAATCTGGCGGCGCGGGTTATTGTGGCGGAGTTCCGGAGGCATTGAGCATGGGCTTGTTCTTCATCCGATCTGATTTTGCGAGTCCCGCATGAGTCAGGAGACGCGAGTGACGCTGTTGCAGCGCCTGCGCAATCGCCAGGACGAGGCTTCGTGGGCGGATTTCGCCGGCTATTACCTGCCCTTCATCCGGGCGGTGCTGCGTCAGCTCGGCGCCGCTTCGTCGGACCTCGAGGACCTGAGCCAGGAAGTGCTGCTGCGAGCTTGGAAGGCGCTGCCAGAATTCACCTACCAGGAAGGGCGCTGCCAGTTCCGCACCTGGCTCGGCCAACTCTGCCGCTACAGCCTCCTCAACTCCATCCGCCATGAAAAAACCAAGTCGCGCCAACAGCCGGCCAGCTTCACCGTGCCCGAAAGCACCGACCCCGAGATCGAGGCCATCGCCGAACAGGAATGGCAGACCTACATCTCACAGCTGGCGTGGAGCAACATCCGCGAGCGCTTCACGGAGTCGGTGCAACAAAGTTTCCTGCTCTCCGCCGAAGGCCTGACCTCAGTCGAAATCGCCAAACGACTCAATCTCGCCGAGAGCAGCGTGCGAGTCAATAAACAACGCCTCACCGCCGCCCTCTGCAAGGAAATCGTCCGCCTCGATAACGAGCTGCAACGGTGAAGCAAAATTACGAATTGCGAATTACGAATGGGAGCTTTCGGCTTTAGCCTTCTCTGGCTGGGGATCATTTCTGCGCTCCTTCGAGGTGGGCCTGAGAGCATGTATCCTGCCATTACCGCGCCTGTCTAAGCCGGGCGATGCTGCCCCTGCTGGCGCTGTGGATCCTCTGCCTGGGGCTCTACACCGGCTGGCTGCGTCAACAGGAGGAGTATTACGGCGCTCGTGACACCTTGATGGACTGCAGCCCCAGCGGCTTCAGCACCTTCGAGGCGCAGATGGTGAGAAAATTCCGCGCCGAGCTGCTGCGTTGCTGGCCGGCGCCGTCTGGCCTTGACTAGGCTTCAGCCGGGGGTGATGGCCAGCAAGGCGAGGCGGATCTTCTCCTTCGCCAGGGGCAGCTTCTCCGGGGCGAGCGAGTCCTCGTCGAGACGGAAGGGCTTGCCGATCACCAGTTCGGCGCGGCTGAAAGGGAGGGGGATTTCCAGCTTGTCCCAGCTCGGCAGGCGGATCGCGCAGGAGTGGTTGACGCCGAGGGGGATGATCGGCACCCCGGCCTTCACCGCCGCCATCACCGCGCCGGGCTGGACGCTGTAGCGCGGGCCGCGGGGGCCGTCGGGGATGATACATACCAGCTTGCCTTCCTGGAGGACGTGGATCGCCTGCATCAAGGCGGTGGCGCCGCCCTTGTCGCGTCCGTTCTTCATCGCCGAACCGCGCAGCGAGTGGAAGCCGAGCTTCTGCAGGACGTCGGTGATCACCTGGCCGTCGTCGCTGCGGCTGGCCATCGCCCAGGTGCGCTGGCGCAGGCTCGGCGGCATCAAGGCCGGAGTGCTCAGGATGCGGTTGTGCCAGACCACCCCGACCGCGGCGCCGCTGAAGCTGCCGTCGAGGATCCCCGCCTCGTCCCGGATCGTCACCCGCAAGGAGCCGTTGAGACCGCGGAGAAAGAGGTGGGCTCCGCCGACGATCAGTCGGTAGAGGGGTTTGCCGGGACGGAAGAAAGTGAGTTTCATGTCCCCAGTTTCCTTTCCCGAGGCGGAAAGGCAAGGCCGCTGCGCGAGTCGAAGCGGTCTTTGCCACGGAATTCTCACGAGGAATGACATTGAGGCGAGTCGATCGCGCCCCTTCGCATGAAGCCTGTCACGCTCATTGGACTCCGTCGCCGTTTTCAGGGGACGCCCGAAGACGAGGCTGCGAAAATGAGTTCCGACAAATCAGGGCTTACTAGAATTCACAATACGAAAGTGATATGTAGCAATTTTGTTTTGGGGGATCTCCTCGAAATTACAGGAAGAACGGAAGGTTAATCGAATTTCAATCAAGGAGATGAGAATGAAGAGCGCAAGATTCACCTTGATTGAATTGTTGACGGTGGTTTGCGTAATAGGCATTCTATCCTCGATGCTGCTGCCGGCCTTGGGCAGATCCAGGCTCCGGGCACAAGAGGCGATCTGCATAAACAACCTCAAGCAGATCGGACTGTGGACGATGCTTTACGGTGATGATTGCGAGGGCTACCTGCCCTTGACGATCAGCAACACCGATGCGGCTCCGGTGTCATGGGATGATTTGCTGTCCAATTATGACGGGCGGAGATTGACTTGGACACAGAAGACTGCAGCGGCAGCGCCGTCGAAGGAAAAGACCTACATTTGTCCGATGGATCGTCGCAGCGGGGTCACGCGCACCTATGCGATCAACATGCAGGTCGCCGGAGCCGGGGCCGGGACTGGATGGGGGAGCTTGACCTTCAGCGTGATGAGTCTTGATTCGATGCAGAATCCTTCCGGCAACCCCATCTATACCGAGCGCTACTACAATGATGCAGGGACGTACCAGAATCTTCTCGGAGACTATCCTCGTGCCGGGCAATTCAATTCCTGGGGGACGCCCAATGACGGCCCGAACAATCTGACGATCAAATACGGTCCCAATGGCGCGACCAACGCGGCAGTGAATCCTGTTTCCCATCATTACAAGAACCTATATCTGCCCTGGTTGATGGCTGACGGGCACTCGGAAATGCTCGCCAAGACCGCTTTCACCACCTATGTGGCTCAGTGAGGGGGCGATGTTTATTCTTTCCATCATTCTCCTGCTTGTCGCGGCGTTCCTATTTTTCGCGGCACCGAAGTCCATGAGAGGAGCTTGCAGATTTGCGGGGGTGGCGCTGCTTCTTGTTTCGGCCTTGCTGAATTTCTTCACTGGTCATCGTGCTCAGCTTGAGGATGTGAAGGCTGTGGATTTGGGGCAAGCCGTGCAAGACGCCGGTTTCCACGTTCCCATAACGAGACTTTCGGCCAGGCTAGGAGCTAAAGGCAAGATTGCAATTCTCGGGCCGGTCGATCATGAGCGGCTGGGCCAAATTCGCAAAGAGTTCCCCGATCATGAATTCACTTGGACGGGCGGGAGCGCCTCGCTAGGCGAGCGCAGTGTCACTGAGCAATCCTTGAAGCAGGCGATCGGCTCTGGCGCCGCGGCAGTCATCTGCATCGGGGTGGCGCCGGAGCAGGCCGAAGCCTTGTTTTACAAGGAGGATGAGAGTGCTCTTTACCCGGTGCCGATCCTGGTGATGGGGAGCGGTCTCGGCTTGGCTCCTTTGGTCGCGCGAGGCGGCCTTTACGCGGTGGTCGCGGCCAAGCCCGGCATGATAGTCGGGGGCGGAGGGACGGACAAGGAAACTCTGTTCGCTGCCCATTTTGATTGGATCGAAGGCGGCGGGCGTCCGCCGGAAGTCCAGGATGAAGGTTCCGAGCTGTAAACCCGCAGGGTGACTCGATTGGAGGCATGCAACAAGGATCCTTAGATGTTTCCCGCTTCACATGATACATGCCGTGTCTCATAATCATAACATTCTGCAATCAAGAAAGTTGGCAACTAATTTAGAGCGGAGAGTCGGGAAGGGGTCTGGGGGAACCCGGCGCTACGGGTTCCCTCAGCAGGAGCGCAGCGACGCCAAGTCATTTGGGGTTTGGTCGTGACCCCAAGCAGGGTCCGGGACGACAGTCCTGGGTTTCCTCATCTGCGTTCATCTGCGTCTTCTGCGGTTGATTACGTGTCCTCCGTGTCCTCCGTGGTTCAGCTTCGGTTCCGGCGGAGTCGCGGCGGAGTCGGATTAGGAATCGCTATGGATTAACAAAGAGCGGGTGAAATGTCGAGGGACTCGACTTGCCAGGACTCCTCTTTTGGCTGTAGCTTGGAAAACCCGAACTTCAGCGGAGCCCCAAGAATGCGTTTCCTCGCCGCCCTGAGCAGCCTTCTTCTCTGTGCTTGCACTTCCGAGATCCTGATCGTCGATCCGAATCAAGAGCCGGGAGAAGAGAAACGCGCTCTTTTCCTCCTGGTCACAGCTGAGCAAGACGGTAAATACGCCTGCCGCGCCCAATGGCAGGAAAGCCGCTCGAATCTGGGGTCTGAGTCGAGCTCGAGCTTCCCGATCTCCTGCGGCGAGATCGAAGCCGGCAAGCCGGCCCTTCTCCGGCTCGTCGAGGAGACGTCTGACGGCGACGAATATGAACTGCGACAAGGAGAGGAATGGGTCCGCATCTCTTCACACCGCGGCATCCATCTGCAAATCGAAGTCCGCCCCCTGGCCGGAGGCAAGCTCCACTGCCGCGGCTTCTACAGCAAAAGCGACGACGGGGACTGTGACGCCATCCTCATCCCCTACGACGTCATCATCCCAGCCGGCGAATCCGTCGCCATCTGGCAGATCCGCACCCGCCGTTGCCCAAAAGGAATGGCGGAGCAAAAGCTACCCAGCGATTGATTCCTCCCTCCTTCGGACTATCCTTGCCGGAGTCATTCATGGGGAGTTTCAAGATGCGCATTTCTTTTGACTTGGATGACACCCTCATCAACCCACGCTCTCCTTGGGCTTGCGAGCCACAGGCACCTCCTTTACTCCGATCCGGCACTGAAGAGCGCTTGCGATACGGAACGATGCCTCTCTTTCAAGAACTCCGTCGACAAGGGCATGAAATCTGGATTTACACCAACTCCTACCGAGGTTGGTTCGATATCGAGAATTGGTTCTCGCAGTGTGGGATCCCGGTGGACAAAGCCATCAACCAGGTCCGCCACGATGAAGCTCGCATGCTGCATGATCCGAAATTCAAAGGACAGAAAAATCCGACCTGGTTCAGCATCGATGTGCATGTCGACGATTCCCAAGAAATCTTCGATTGCGGCCTGCAATTTGGTTTTCGAGTTCTCGTAGTCGACCCGCGCGACTACAATTGGGTGGATAAACTTCTTCGCGAAATAAGGGCACCATATAATGCTTGATCTATTTTTCCATAAAAGATGTGAGTTTTACAGAAAAATTAAATTCACAGATTTGGGATTTATTTTAAAAATAATTAAATCGCTCGAGGAAAATAAAATTGTAGATGACGATAATGTAATAATAGAATATAAAAAATTTTGTGAAAAACTTCAATCAAACTGCAATTCTGTTTGCCAAGGAACATTGACTTGTGCAGCCAGCATTTGTATGTACAGGAATCACCTCTCCATATACTTGTTGCAAAAACCCATGCAAAGCCTCTATTATCTTGGGGTTGAAAATTTTGATGACATCACGAATTACATTGATTGGTTCATCGACTTTCCTGACCCCTATTTAGGAAGACCCGAAGCCAAAGCTTATGAATGGCTAAAAACCCTGCGCTTGCAGAGAGATGTCATTACTGAGTCATTTAGATTAATGTATCATGAAGAGGACAATGACTGGCGAAGCGACATCCCCAAGATACTGAAAGATCAATAAACCAGAAGAAAGCATCAACTTCACAATGAACTTCCAGCCCCAACCCGAACACCAACTTTTTCCCAACTTCCTCCCGCCTGAGGAGGCAGACGAGCTTTTCAAGCAGCTAATCGAGGGGATCCCTTGGGACGAACGCATGGTCTCGCGCAAGACCGCCTGCTTCGGCGAAACCTACGACGACTCTGGGGTGCGTTATCAATTCCAACCTCTGCCAAAACTCCTCCAGCCGTGGCTGCAAAGATGCGAACAGCCCTTGGGATTCACGGTCACCAACTGCCTGATCAACTACTACCCCGACGGCGGCTCCACCATGGGTTTCCACTCCGACGCCATCTACAACCTGGCCGAAGGCACCGGCATCGCCATCCTCTCCCTCGGCAGTGAACGAGCCCTCACCTTCCGATCAAAAGCGGATCCAAGCAAACTCTGGCACTGCTCATTGCCCCACGGCTCCCTGTTCCTGATGAGCCAAGAGACGCAGCAGTTCTGGACTCACGCGCTCAAGAAAGCCCAGGGCAGCGGTCCGCGGATCAGCCTGACCCTGCGGCACATCCTGCCGCCAGAGCAGATGAACTGTCCCGCAGATGCTAGCGCCTCCTATCATCGCTGACGCCATCTGGCAGATCCGCACCCGCCGTTGCCCAAAAGGAATGGCGGTGCAAAAGCTACCCAGCGATTGATTCCTCCCTCCTTCGGACTATCCTTGCGCCCAAAGGTGACCCTCAACATGCTTCGCTCCCGCTTCTTCCTCCTTCTCGTCTTCGGCTTCCTGGCTGCCGCCGCCATCGCCCAGGCTCCGGCGCCGGCCGCAAAACCCGTGGCGAAACCCGCCGTCCCCGCGATCTCGCCCCGCGTCGTCGGCTACTACGGCGCCTGGACGGTCTACAACCGCAAGTTCTTCGTCCGGGACATCGATGCCGCCCGGCTCACCCATCTCAATTACGCCTTTGCCAAGCTCAGCGCCAAGGGCGAGGTGATCCTCGGCGACGCGGTGGCCGACACCGGCGTCGGGGCGCGCCCGCCGGGAGGCGTCGCCGGCGGCAATTTCGCCGAGCTGCGCGAGCTGAAGCGGCGCTTCCCCCATCTGAAGACCCTGATCTCGATCGGAGGAGCTAATGATTCGGATCACTTCACCCGCGCCTCCGCGACCGCAGCCGGACGCCAGCGCTTCGCCGCCTCGGCCTTGAAGTTCATTCTCGATCATGGATTCGACGGGGCCGACATCGACTGGGAATATCCCTGCGCCCGCGGCGAGAAGCACGGCCATCCCGACGACCGGAAGAACTTCACCTTGCTGCTGCAGGAGCTGCGCCGGCAATTCGACGCCCGGGGCCGGGCCGACAAGCGCCCCTACCTGCTCAGCGCCGCGGTCGGGGCCGGGCCGGAGAAGGTCGCCGGCACCGAGCTCGACAAGTATCCCGCCTTCCTCGACTGGATCGTCCTGATGAGCTATGACTACAGCGGACCCTGGAGCCCGCGAACCGGCTTCGGCGCACCGCTGCAGCGTGGGCCCGGCGACGTGCGGGTCCGGCTCAACATCCACGCCACGGTGCAGGCCTTCATCGACGGCGGCGTGCCGGCCTCGAAGATCTGCCTCGGCATCCCTTTTTATGGCTTTGTCCTCGGCCAAGTGCCTCCCGGGCCCAATCAGGACGGCCTTTACCAAGATCGGCAGGCTCCGATCGACTTGAAGGCGGCGACGATGCTGCCTTATCGCGACATCGAGGCGGCTTATCTCGGCCAGCCGGGTTGGAAAGCTTTCTACAGCGCCATTTGTGCGCAGGCCTATCTCTACAACGCCGGCACGCGGCAATGGGTGAGCTATGACGACCGCCGTTCGATGGCGGCGAAAGGCGCCTACATCCGCATGAACCGCCTCGGCGGTGCCGCCATCTGGGAGCTCAGCGGCGACGGCGGCAAGCTCCTGCCGAGCTTGCACCAGGCGATGTCGCCGGGAAAGTGAAAAGGGGGAACTCTTCTCTTCTCCTGGATGCGAGGGTCAACGCATGAAGAATTCGGTGAAGTAGCAATCCTTGATACTGCCCTTCGCCTGCGGTGCCTGGGCTTTGACCAGCGCCTCCAGGGCGGTTCGTATGTCGTCTAGGATTTTTTTCCGGCCCTGCTGGCTGTCGAGTTCATCCAGGCTGCGATTGCTCAGAATGCTCAGGATCTCTGCGATGGCTTGGGAGTGGAGGGTTGGGGCGCTTTCCGGATCGCGAGGCGAAAGGACGTCGCAGTAAGAAGGCAGTTTCGGGTCCGGCGACAGCTCGGTGCGGAGACGTAGCTCGACGGTGAGGTGGCGTGTTCCCTTGGTGCCTTGGATGTTGCATTTTAGCAGGGCGAACTGGACCTCTCCGGGATTGAGGTGCCCTCGGGAAGGGACTTTGTCCTCTGCAGAGTTCACTCCGAGATAGCCATAGGACCCCTTGGGCCTGGGATCAATGGCGAACCACATTCAGAACACCTGACCTGCGGGAAAATGTAATGATACCTCGGGGTGTTATTTTTGGTTGTTTCCTGGTTTCATGGCGCGGGGTCGCCGACGAGTCGGTA
>JBDKFG010000123.1:0-6022 GCA_039798785.1 Verrucomicrobiota bacterium
AACTGTGTTGCGGATGGCCAACGCGCCCAGAAGAGAAGCGGTGGTTTGATAGTGTGATGCCGGAAGTGCGGGATGTGCAGGATGAGGTGAAGAACCTCATTTCGGCGTGATACACGTCGAAATAATTCTCAGGGTCGTAATCACAACCGCATTCACGCCGATGCGGCGCTGTTTTTCTTCGTCACCCAGCTCTTGCTGCTCGGCACGGTGTGGCTGACGGTGAAGCTGCTGCCCTTCTTCAAGAATCGCGAGTGAAGCTCTCCTCCACTTCACCCAGAGTGCTTCGCCAGATCTTCCGCCTCAGGTAGGGGAAAAGTTCGGCGGGATAATCTTCCAAGATGGGCGGCGAAAGCTTGAGTTGCTTGATCGCCAAGGCCAGCACATCGTGATCGCCCATGATGAAGGTTTCGGGGTCGAGAGGCAGTTGCCGGCGCTGCAATTGCTGGGCTCAGAAAAGCTCGCAGTGAAGGCCGCGTCGAATCAAAACATCAAGGACCAATCTTTCTTCATGCCGGAGATGGCCCTGAGAGAGCTTTTCCAGGTATGCATTGCGGAATTTCATCCCTTGCCGAGCAGCTTCAGCAGCGCCTCGGCGCAGCCGCGGCTGGAGGCGGGGTTCTGGCCGGTGACGAGGAAGCCGTCGCTCTCGACGTGCGGCTGCCAAAGGGCGGCGGAGCTGTACTTGGCCCCCAGTTCGCGGAGCCGGGTTTCGAGCAGGAAGGGCACGGCCTTGTCGAGACCGACGGCCTTCTCCTCGGCGTCGGAGAAGGCGGCGACGCGGCGCCCTGCGACCAGGGCTTTGCCGTCGGCCAGGCGCACGCCGACGAGCGCGGCGGGCCCGTGGCAGACGGCCGCGAGGGGGCGCTTCGCCTCGGCATGGCGGGCGAGCAGCGCCAGGAGGCTGGGATCGACTGGAAGATCGACCGTCGCGCCGTGTCCCCCGGGGATGAAGATGGCGTCGTAACGGGTTTCAGCGAGCTCCTTGAGGATTCGAGTCTTGAGCAGCTCCTGACGGGCCTCCTGCCATTCCGGATGCCCCTCGCCGGCGGCGAGACTGCCGGCGTCGACCGGCGCCGCGCCGCCCTTGGGACTGGCGACGACGACGCGGCAGCCGGCCTGGCGGAAGAGCTGATAGGGCAGGGCGTATTCCTCCAGCCAGAGGCCGGTGGCCTTGCCTCCAGGCAGCTTGTCGGCGCTGGTGACGACGATCAGCACCGTCGCCAGCTCCTTGGCGGCGGCTTCGGCGGCGGCGAGGTTGAAGGGGAGTGCGGCGAGGAGCAGGGTGCGGCGGGCAAGCATGGGGGGCCTCCGGGGAAGATCTGCTCCGATTCTAGCGCGACGGCGCTGGCGAAGCAAGTCCGGAACGCCGCAAGGCTTGCGGCGTTCGTCCGGCCGGAGAACGCCAGGTCTCAGACCATTTCGAGCAGGTTCAGAGTCAACGGCATCAAGCCATCGACGCCTTCGTTTGAGCGCGGCTCCAGCGTTCCGAGATCGAGATCGCGCTCGGGATGGAGGTCGGAAAGACCGGCTCCGGCCTGGAACAGACCGAGGGCGAGTCCATCATCGAGGGCGACGAGCGATTCTTCCTGGCGGGCGATTTCGCCGCTGCCGGCGGTGCCGAGGTAGTGGCCCGAGCTGAAGCTGAGCTGCGTTCCCTCCGGCAGCTTGAGGAGCTGCTCGGCGTTCAAGTCCCGGCCGATGGGCAGCAGTTCCAGACCTTGCAGGGTGGCGTCGCCGAGCACCGCGCTGACCGCCTCGTGGAAGCCCTTGCCATCCCCGCCGAAGGTGCCGATCACCAGGTCCTCGCGGCCGTCGCCGTTCAGATCGCCGGTGAGGACGAGTTCACCCGCGCCCAGGCCGGAGGGGAGAGATTCCGGATCGAGGGCGAGGTGGAGGGCCAGGGAGAGATACTCATGGCTGGGGGCCGGGGCGATTTTGCTGCCGTCGGCTGCGTAGCGCTGGGCGTAGATGCCATAATCCGAGCCGTCTTGATCATAGGAATGCCAAGTGATGACGAAGCCGCCGTCTGCCAGACCGGCGACATTGCCATCGGCCTGATTGAGACGAGTGCATGTGTTGACTTTGAACTCAGAGCCGATCGCCTGCCCTTCTGCTGAATATCGTCTGGCGTAGATGCCGAAGCCATCTCCATCCTGCAGGAAGGAGGTCCAAGTCACCACGAAGCCGCCTTCGGCCAGACCTGCGATCTGTGGGAAAAGCTGATCCGCTGCGGTGAGGTTGTTGACCCGGAATTCCGAGTCCAGCCGCTGACCATGGTCGTCGTATCGCTGGGCGTAGACCCCGTAGCCTGATCCATCTTGCGCCTCAGACATCCATGTGATGACGAAGCCACCATTGGCAAGATCCGCCACGGCAGGATTGAATTGCCCGCCGGCGACATAGCTGTTGGCTTGGAATTCGGTTCCGACGCGTGCACCCTGCGCCGTGTATCTCTGGCCGATGACCGCCCATTCCGAGCCATCCTGACCATAAGATCCCCAAGTGGCGATGAAGCCGCCATCGGCTAGGCCGGCGATGCTCGAATCATACTGCTCTGAGGCAATCGTGGTGTTGATCTTGAACTCGGAGGTCGAAGCCGTGCCATCAGGTTGGTAGATGCGCCCATAGATGCCACCTGCCTGCCCGTCCTGCCCGTTGGAGGTCCAGCTGACGACGAAATTCCCGTTGTTCAGAGAAGTGATGACTGGCATGGACTGGCTTTTCAGAGTGTTCTCGTTGACCATGAACTCGCCACCCCGAGGAGAGCCGTCGGGGGAGTAGATCTGGCCGTAGACATCCCATTCCGAGCGGGCGTCAGCCGAGCTCTTCCAGACGACGACAAAACCACCATCCGCAAGCCCGGTGACACTTGCCTCGGACTGTTCGAGAGAACTTGTCGTGTTGATCTGGAATTCCGATCCGTCTGGACAGTTGTTGGCATCGTAGCGTTGCCCGTAGACTCCGAGGAAGGAGCCGTCCTCGTTGTACGACTGCCAGACGATGACAAAGCCACCGTCTTTGAGATCGCTGATGGAGGGCGAACTCTGCTCAAGAGCGGTGTAGGTGTTGACGGCAAATTCGGAGTAGACTCCCGAGACAGGAAGCGGCGCGATTTGAATCGAGGCGGAGTCCACCGCTTCGGCGTAACGATGACCGTCGACATAGCTGGCGGTGACATGAAGACGCTGGCCTGCCAAGGCACGGTCGACCGTGAGGTATTCGCCATTGCCGAGGATATGTCCCTGCTGGTCTTCCCAAGTGTAAGTGATTGATCCTAATCCGTCGACGTCAACCAAGGTGTTGTGCGCTTGGAGGGTGTGGCCGGCCAGGGGTAGGCCGGAAATGGACACGCTCCCGCTAGGAAGGGTGTTTTCCGGCGGTGTTCCAAAGCGTTCCGAATAAATGCCCGCCCCATGCCAGGCGACGACATAGCTGCCGTCCTTGAGGGCGGCAATGCTGGGGGAATCAAGCCACAGGCTATTATTCTCGGCGACTACGAATTCGGTGCCGATACGGTGATTGTCTGATGCGAAACGTTGGCTGACGATTTCATGTTTTTGGTCGACCAAGGCCTCCCAGGTCACGACAAATCCGCCATCGTCAAGCGCGGTGATTGCCGGGCGCTTCTGGATATTCCTGATCGAGGTGTTGATGAGAAACTCGGAGCCCTTCTGGGTGCCATCGGCGGTGAACCGCTGAGCGGAGATGCCGTATCGAGGGCCTTCAGCATATTTATCTGTCCGAATGTCATAATCATTCGATTGCCAGACGATCAGGAAATCGCCATCCGCCAACTTCGCCACTTGCGGGTCAAGTTGATCTCCATTTTTGATCCGGCTGACTCGGAATGATGGTTTGAAAATTGTGTTATCAGAGGCGATGATTGCCGCCATAATATCCATGTTCCAATCATTGGGATCATCAGCCATACAGGTCCATGTGACGAGGCAACTACCATTAGACAAAGCCAGCAAGGATGAATCAGCGCAGTAATACTTGTTAATATTGAGGAGCCCTCCAACCGCATTTCCTTGAGCGTCATAACGGCCGATATTTGGCTGCGTCAAGGAACCACCTTGGGCAATATTGCTTAAGTCTCCTATGACTTGACCTTGGGCATCGAAGTTTTGAACAAACATTTCATCCTTGGCCTCAGAAAGACTGGATGGGTCATAGTTGAACTTGTGCCATATCATGCGAAAACCACCATCATCCGTGGCACTGATGGCAAATGGCTCGGGCCTCCAATCGAAGCTATATGCATACATGTAGTTTGCCCAATTCGTTGACCCCAGGTTCAATTGAGTCCCGCGCATTTGTCCGTCTGCCTCGTAAATCTGTCCATAAATGTCGCTGCAAAATCTGGGGGCACGGGCTCCTTCCCAAGTAATCAAATAAGCGCCATCACTTAAAGCCGTCACGATTGGGGCAAACTGATAAAAATCTGTCCGAGTGTTGACTCGGATTTCCGGATAATCGGCGGGATTTTGCCAGATCAGAGCTGAAGCGGAAATACTCTTTTCTTCTTGACCATAAGCATCGGTGTAGTTTGCTGTGACGTAGATGGTTTTCCCGATTCCGATGTCAGCAGGAAGGCATAACTGGTCACCGTTGCCTAGTACGTTTTGCTGCTCGTCTCTCCAGGTATAGGTCACGACACCCAGGCCATCAAGGTCAGCCAAATCACTGAGCAGATGAACTGTCTGGCCGGGGGCCGCAGTTCCCGGTAGATAGACTCCCCCAGTGGGAGAGTTGTTTTGATTTTGAATGGCAGAGGTAGGAACGGAAAGGAGCGATTCAAGCGAGCCGTGACCATCTGTGTATTCAACCATCAATCGGATTGATTTTCCTACATGGAATTGGGTCAAACACAAGGTTTCTGCATGCCCCAAGACGGACCCCAAATCATCCAGCCAAGTGTACTGCAACTCGCCTCGACCATCCAGATCGTTGAGGGTCTGACTTGCCCAAAGCTGTGAACCTTCACAAGGATAGCCAATGATTTTCAACTCTCCTGTCGGACTGTCATTCAGGTTGCCGACAGATGCGCTGATCTCCGAGGGCACGCTCTCCTGAGTGCCGTGGCCGTCGACGTAGGAGGCTTGGACCTGGATCTGCTTCCCGACCAGAGCTTCGGTGAGGAGCAGGCTGTCGCCACTGCCGATGGAATGGCCTTCAGCATCGAACCAGGTGTAGCTGACTGCACCCAGGCCATCGGCATCGCCGAGGCTGTGGCTGGCGCGCAGGGTCTGGCCTTGCAGGAGAGTGCCGGAGAAACTGACTGCGCCGGTGGGAGTGTCGTTGAGATTGGCGATGGCAGAGCTGAGTGCCGAGACCACGCTCTCCTTGGTGCCGTGGCCGTCGACGTAGGAGGCCTGGACCTTGAGCTGTTTCCCAACCAGGGCTTCGGTGAGGAGCAGGCTGTCGCCGCTGCCCAGCTGCGTGCCGGAAGTATCGAACCAGGAGTAGCTGACTGCACCGAGGCCATCGGCATCGCCGAGGCTGTGACTGGCGCGCAGGATCTGGCCTTGCTGGAGAGTGCCGGAGAAGCTGACTGCGCCGGTGGGAGTGTCGTTGAGATTGGCGACGGCAGAGCTGAGTGCCGAGACCACGCTCTCCTGGGTGCCATGGCCGTCACGGAAAGAGGCTTGGACCTTGAGCTGTTTCCCGACCAGGGCTTCGGTGAGGAGCAAGCTGTCGCCGCTGCCGACTTGCTTGCCCTCAGAATCAAACCAGGTGTAGCTGACTGCACCCAGGCCATCGGCATCGCCGAGGCTGTGGCTGGCGCGCAGGATTTCGCCTTGCAGAAGAGTACCGGAGAAGCTCACTGCGCCGGTGGGGGCGTCATTGAGATTGGCGACGGCAGCGCTGAGTGCCGAGGTCACGCTCTCTTGGGTGCCGTGGCCGTCGACGTAAGCGGCTTGGAGTTTGAGCTGTTTGCCGACCAGGGCTTCGGTGAGGAGCAAGCTGTCGCCGCTGCCGACTTGCTTGCCCTCAGAATCAAACCAGGTGTAGCTGACTG
>JBDKFG010000124.1:0-4028 GCA_039798785.1 Verrucomicrobiota bacterium
GACCAGTTCGAGGTTGGCGAGGTAGGCGACCATGCCGGCGTCGACGCTGGCGCCGGAGGAGATCTTGGACTTGAGGTAGGAGTTGAGGACGGACATGGGGGGCTCCGGGGGTTCTATGACTCAAGCGAGTTTACATTAACCGGTTAATTTAACAAGTATGAAAAGCTCAGATACGGAGAAGAAAGATGCCATGCGTATTGAGCGAGCGCATCATGCCAGCTCGACGACTTTGGCAACAAGGCGATGGACACCGCTCCACAGTTCGACCAGGTTTTTGGCTTTCATGTAAGCAGGGCAGGTGACGAGGCGGTGTTTTTCATCATGGACGATGGCATCAGCTGCGGCGTTTTCGTGATGGGCTCCCATGGCCTCGAGAGCGGCGGCGGTACCAGGGTCATCACCTATGGTGAGGCGGACTCCCTGATCTCCGAGGACGCGGGCGAGGAAGGCGGGTGCGATGCAGAGGGCGCCGATGGGGCGGCGCAGGGCATGGATGTCACGAATGAGTTTAGCGGTGGCGGCATCAGCGCTGCAGGCAGCTCCTCTGGATGCGAAGTCGCAGAGATTGAGAGCAGCGCCGAATCCCCCCGGGAGGATGAGTGCATCGAGGTCCTGGGCCTTGACCCGGTCGACAGGCAGGACTGGCCCGCGGGCGATGCGAGCAGCTTCGGAGAGGACGCTGCGGCTGCCCGGCTGAAGGGCGCCGGTGTGGTGATCAACGACCTTGGCCTGGGTGATGTCCGGAGCGATGATAAGGGCTTCCCCTCCGAGCTGTTCAATGGCCAGCAGCGTGAGGACGGATTCATGAATTTCCGAGCCATCGTAGACGCCGCAGCCGGAGAGGATGACGCCGATCTTTTTGTACATGCCCGAGCTCCCTTGCCAATTTTAGACTTTCCCCAAGATGACGCTGAAGAAGCCTTTGGCAATGCCTGAAGCCGGTTTGCCGCAGGAGTGGCGGGAAGGGCTGACGTGGCTAAAGTGCGCGGGTTCGAAAACAACAGCATCAGGAGACATTACATGAGCATCGCCGTCATCTTCCCGGGACAAGGTTCACAATCCGTCGGCATGGGAGCCGAATTATTTGACAAGTTTCCCGAGCTATGTGCTGCAGCCGACGCGGCCCTCGGCTGGTCGGTGAAAGATCTCTGCGTCAACGGCCCGAAGGAGAAGCTCGACCAGACCTGCTACACCCAACCTTGCCTCTACGTCGTCTCGGCCCTGTCTTGGCTTGACCGGGTCAATTCCGGAGCCGAGGCCCCGGCCTATCTCGCCGGGCACTCGCTGGGAGAATACAATGCCCTCTTCGCAGCCGGGGCCTTCGACTTCATCACCGGCCTGAAGCTGGTTGCCCGCCGCGGCGAGATTATGTTCAAAGTCGAAGGCGGCGGCATGGCCGCTGTTCTCGGCATGAGCGCGGACAAGGTTGAAGAGGTGATGAAGTCCACTGGCCTCACTTCGCTCGACGTAGCAAACTTCAATTCGCCATTGCAGACCGTCATTTCCGGCAAGAAGGATGAGATCCTTGCTGCTGAAGCCGCTTTCAAGGCGGCTGCGGCCAAGCGCTACGTCGTGCTGCCGGTGTCGGGAGCCTTCCATTCCCGCGAGATGCTTTCGTCTCAGGACGAATTCACCGGCTTCGCCCGTCAGTTCGTCTTTACTCCGCCGGCCATCCCCGTAGTCGCCAACTTCACCGCCCGCCCCTACGACGGCAAAGCGATTCTCGGCAGCCTCTGCTCTCAGATCTCCGGCTCCGTCCGCTGGACAGAATCGGTCCGCTGGATGCAGCAGCAAGGCGTCACCGAATTCGTCGAGGTCGGTCCCGGCAAGGTTCTCAGCGGTCTGGTCAAGCAGATAGTTGGATGAGCGGCTAAGCAATTACGAGTTACGAGTTAACAGTTGAGCGGCATTGCGCCGCCGATCGCGATCCTTCATTCACTCTCTTGAAAATCGTAATTCGCAATTTGTAATTCGTAATTGCTAAAGGTCTTATGTCTACCTCTCCACAAGCGCCGCATCCCTGGTCCTTCTGGGGCCGGCTTTTGCTGGTACCATTGATCTGGGGCATGGCCTTTGTCTGGGCCAAAATAGGGGCTGATGGGATGGAGGCTGCAGCCGCGGCCTTCATCCGTTATTTCTGCGCCAGCTTGGCTTTGCTCTTTGCCTGTTGGCGGCTGGAGGGGCGGCTTCCGGCCTTGCCGCGGCGGCAATGGCGTGGCGCCGTGCTATTGGCGGTGACAGGAGTCAGCCTCTACAACATGATGATTTTCGGCGCACTGCAAAGTCTCGAGGCATCGCGGGCTTCATTGCTCATCGCCCTGTCACCGGCCTTGATCGCATTCGGATCGACTGTGTTTTTGCGGGAGGCTCTGGGCTGGCGACGTTTCCTCGGACTCTTCCTCGCCTTGGCGGGGGCCTGGGTGGTGATTCTCCGCGGCGATCTGATGCACCCCTCGCTCGGCTTCGGCAAAGGCGAAGCGCTGATGCTTGCAGCCGTCGCCTGCTGGGTCACATATTCCCTTTATTCTCGCCGTTTCCAAGACCGGAATCAGGAGATGGGGATGTCGCTGCTGGCAATGACCACCTGGATCTCCTTGATCGGCACATTCATGCTGCTGCCCTTGGCAATTCCGTCTCTGATGCATTTGAAACCGGCAGCTTCGCATCCTGCGCCGTGGGCCGCTCTCGCTTTGATGGGATTGCTTGGCACAGCCGTTGCCTTCATCTGGTATGCCGAAGGGATTCAGAAAATCGGAGCCGCACGTACCGCCGTCTTCACCAATCTTGTACCCGTGTTTGCGGTAACTTCGTCAATTATGTTCTTGAATGAGGAGATGCATTGGTCTCTCCTTGCCGGCGGGGGGATGATTCTCGGCGGAGTAGTCCTGGTGCAAAAGAAAAACTGATCGCTTCGATTTCCATCTCGACCCATTTCACAACTTCAGAGTCTGTTTCACCTGGCCTGGGCGTGCTCAACTTGAAGGATTATAAGTTTTCGCATAATTTAAATTATGTATATATTGAGATGTTTTTTCGCAGTTAATTGGTTCATTGTCGTTTTCAGAAGACGATTGCACGAAATGTCAGAAGCTGATTGCACGACACCCTTATTTTGGCGGCAGCAATTTCATTTCTACCGACATGACCTTGCCTCGTTATTCGTGGAAATGACTTCTGAGCAAAAAGGCGCTTCCTGCAATCCTCTTCTAACATTTATTGCTCAGAAGAGGATTGCACAGCAATATGTTTTCAGCTTGAGTTCCGTGCAACCCTCTTCTGAAAATGACAGCCAGACCCGCTCCGGCGCCTTCTTCTGGGGTTGCTGCGCCTACCCGAAATGCCAGGGCTCGCGGCCCGCCGAGGAAGGGCGCAGGCCGCCGGAAGAACGGCGGCGCTGAATCAGGAGAGAGAGCGGAGCGCAGAGCTCAGCGCAGTCGATATCTTTCGATGTCTATCGATATCACGATAGCTATCGATGTTATCGACAGATATCGATAGACATCGACAAGGCTTTTGCGAGCCATCGGAAGTGTCTGCGCTTCGCTGCTCGCCGAGAAGCGAAGCGCCCTGTAACTCCAACTATCAGAGCTTCAGGGCTTTTCTTGAGACAGAATCCAAGACTCCAAACCCTTGTAGTTTTTTGAGAGCGTCAAAGCCGTCTCGCCGGCATTGTTTTTGGCTTTAAGATCCGCGCCAGATGTTACTAAAAGCTTCACTATATCCACTTTTCCTTTGGAAGCAGCCAAATGAAGCGCTTGATTGCCATGAGCGTCAGTGGTATCAATTTTTGCGCCAGATTTTAGTAATAAACTGATGGTGTTTAATGATCCACCTTTAACGGCTAAATGAATCGGCTTACTTTCTAATTCTGTCTCCTCTGACTCTTCAATGTCAAAACCCTTTTTTAATAAAAATTCTATGGCATGATCCCGAAATCCGGAGTGATTTAGGGTACATTACAACTCCGGGACCCCGACCGCTTGCCGGATCAGGCGCTGCTTTTTGGTGATGTCGTAGCTGAAAGAATT
>JBDKFG010000125.1:0-2529 GCA_039798785.1 Verrucomicrobiota bacterium
AATCTTTGATTTTGTTCGCGTTCTGTTGAATCTTGAATTTTGAATCTTGAATCGGATTCCCGAGCTGAGCCCAAGCTCAGCTTCGGAATCCAAGCTTAACAGCGAGATCACCAACACAAACGCACCACGCATCGGCATGCGGGGCTCCCGGGAGGACGCATGAGCTGCAGTGGCAAGCTGCCTTTTGTGATCCGACAAGTGGCAACGACTGAGGCCAGAAATGAGAGCTGCGGCGGGCGGCGTCCTCCCACATTCAAAGGGCCTCTCCCTATTATGAGGAACTCGCCTACTGACCGCCCGCCGGAGGCGACTCATCTCCCCAAGTTCAGAATCCACGGCACTGGCCGCCCGACTCTACCTGCTAATTCCCAACTCTTGCGGCCGGAGCACTGGCTTTCCCCTTGGGCGCCCGTAGATTGCGAGGATACATACAGGAGATTCGAACCATGAAAGCCGCCCCCAACACCTTGCCCGTCGTCGTCGTCTGCGGACGCCCGAACGTCGGCAAATCCTCGCTCTTCAACGTCCTGCTGCGCAAGCGCATCGCCATCGTCCATGAAGAAGCCGGTGTGACCCGCGACCGCGTCGCCGTCCCGGCGGTTCTCGGCGGCAAGCCGGTGCTTATGGTCGACACTGGCGGTCTCGCCGTCCTCGCCAAGCAGAAGGCAGGGGTCGATTTCATGGACGAACAGATCCGCACCCAGCTGCTGGCTGCGGTGGAAGACGCCGACCTATTGGTGCTGGTCACCGACGCCCAGGAAGGGATCACCAACCAGGACCGCGAAGTCAGCGCCTTTCTTCACACCCTCGGCAAACCGATGCTGGTGGTTCCCAACAAGTGCGACAATCCCGACACCGCCGACAAGGCCGGCGTTTTCAAGAAGCTCGGCGGCAAGGCTCTGCTGCCAGTTTCCTGCATGCACAAGGTCGGCCTCGCCGATCTTGAAGAAGAGATCGCCCGCCGGGTCCAGTCCCGCGACGGCGAGACCGGCGGCCTTGCCGCGCCCGACCTGGTGATTGCCCTCGCCGGCCGGCCCAACGTCGGCAAGTCCTCCATCGTCAACCGCATGCTCGGCGAACAGCGAGTCATCGTATCCGACATCGCCGGCACCACCCGCGACGCCGTCGACGTCCCCTTCGTCTTCGAAGACAGCCAGGGCAACGAAGCTCGCGGACTGCTGGTCGACACTGCCGGGGTGAAGCGTCGCGCCCGCATCGACAATCTCGTCGAGATGTTCTCGATGGAGCGCACCGACACCGCGATCAAGCGCTCCGACGTCGTCCTTCTCACTCTCGACTGCTCGCTCGGCGTCTCGACCCACGAGAAGAAGATCGCGGCGATGATCAAGGAGGCCGGCCGCCCCTGCGTCATCCTCGCCAACAAGTGCGACCTGATCCCGAAGAAGGAGCAGCGCGACGAGTTCATGGAGACCCTGAAGCGCGAGATGCCCTTCCTCGCCCACGCGCCGGTGATCATGTGCTCGGCCAAGGACGGCTTCAGCTTCAAGAAGATCCTCCCCGAGGCCCTGTCGGTGCGCGACCAGTCGCACGTCAAGGTGCCGACCGGCATTCTCAACTCGGTGTTGCAGGACATGGCCCAGCGCCATCCGCCTCCTTCCACCGGCAAGGGTTTCTTCAAAATCTATTACGGCACCATGGCTTCGAACCCGCCGGCGCACTTCATCATCTTCTGCAACAAGAAGGACTACTGCCAGCCGGCCTACTCCAGCTTCGTCGAGAAGACCCTTCGCAAGGCCTTCGGCCTGACCGGCGTGCCTATGGTGATCGAATATCGCGAGCGGACTCACGTGCAGGACAAGTTCCGGGCCAAGGGCGTGATACCTGCGCCGATCAAGGCCAAGCTGGCCGCCAAGCGGGCCAGCGACGGACGCAAGAACAAAAAGCGCGCCGGCGGCTGAGTGGCCCCGCCTCCCCCTGCGACTCAGCCCGGCCCCGAAAGAAGCCGGGCTTTGACTGTGCGCGGGGCATGGCACTTATGCCATGGGGGTGAAAGTCCCGTTTACGCTTGCAGGAAAGGAGTACGAGTCGAAGGCAAGGCAGACGCCGCGAGGGCAAGCTGAAGGAAGCCCGAGACAAAAAGTGGATTCGACGGACAGGAAGCGGATATGAGGCAGGGGAAGACCGGGCAAGGGGGCAACAGGCCGTGCTCGGCCAACGTGCCCCTACATCGACCCCTTCTTCAGCGGATCGAGTTGCGGATTCCTGCCCCGGCGCAGCGCCTATCAACCTAAAAACCGCAGCAGAGCAGCGGAGCCCGGTTGATAGGTTGAAAGATTGAAACGCAAACAATTGAACAAGAATAACAAGCAATGAATTTATGCTACCAGAAAGACTTAAGGGTCCTGAACTTTGCCAAGAGTCCTTCGGATATCACAACCTATTGCTGTTGTAGCTAAACCTTACAAGCTTTGAGGTTCTTCACCTCATCCTGCACATCCCGCACTTCCGGCATCACACTATCAAACCACCGCTTCTCTTCTGGGCGCGTTGGCCATCCGCAACACAGTT
>JBDKFG010000126.1:0-2507 GCA_039798785.1 Verrucomicrobiota bacterium
CATAAGGGGTTTGGGGTCGCGACCCCAAGCGGGGTGCGGGGCGGCAGCCCTGCGTCTCCTTGTCCCGCGCCGCAGGCTTCGGTTCCGGCGGAGTCGGATAGGGTGAAGAGATCAGCCCTCGCGCTCGCCTACTGCAGATTTAGACCTCTTGGCCCCGAGTTGGGAGAGCGGGAAGACAGTCCTGCCCCTCTACGCACCTCCGCGTCTTCTGCGCTTGATTCCGTGCTCTCCGTGTCTTCCGTGGTTCCACTTCGGATTAGAGTCAATCGACTTCTTCGTCCCTGAGATAGTAACCCTCGGCAAAGGCGATCACCGAGTCGATCGGCCCCTCCGGATTCTCCTCGCATTCGGGCGCGAAAAAACCGATGCCGAGCTTGAAGGACGTGCAGCCGGCGGAGTCGTATTCGAGCTCGGGATCAAGATCCTCCAAAACGCGGGCAAGCTCGGCATAGCCGAGTTTGAAGCAGTCGCGCCCCTCCCAGATGACCAGGGACTTGCGATTGAACACCGCAGCCTCGAGAGTGCCGTCGGCTCGGTAGAAGAGGGTGACCCCAAGACGCTCGTAGTCCTCTCCTGGTTGCCCCTGATCCGGGCCTTCCTTGAGAATCTTCGGCACGGCCTTGAGCACGGCGCGCAGCTCGTCGCTCTTCATGCCGAGTTTCACCGGGTGGGCGCCGACGCCCGCTTCAAGTTGGAATCTCATGATGGGGATCCGGAATCAGAATTTCGGGTAGAGGCGACAGAGCGTGTGCTCGGCGTCGATGACAGGCCAGGCCGAGAGAGGAAGAATCAGCAGTGCAAGAGGCTGCCCAGGAACCGGGAATTCAACCCGGATCTCGCATCGCCCTGCACAAAGATTGTTGATCTCCTTCAGATCCTCGGGTAGATGCCCCGTCAGAGCCAATGCGGCAGGGTCGAAGCCTTGACGAAGAAGCTCGGCCTTCACCGCTTCCGGCTCGGCCGGGCAGATGCGGCCGGGCAACTGGCTGGCAAGAGAAGGCCAGGCAGACAAGGGCAAAGTGTGCGGCAAGGACGGCGCCGGGACGCCTGCGACGGCGAAAAGAGCTTCGAGCGCGGGGCCAGGCAACATCGGCTCGCCGCAATCAGGTTTGCCTCCTTTGCGGGGACCGCAGGAGACGCCGCAGGCGGGATTGCAGGGAAGTTTGCGGGAGAAACGGATGGCAAGAAGGGTCACCCCGGCAATCACCAGGCTGGCGATCAACAGAGGCAGCCACTCACTCATCGGATCTTCATCCGGCTGCCTTTCACCAGGTCCATGAACTCGTTGCGAGTCTTCTCCTTGTCTTTGAAAACGCCGAGCACGGTCGAGGTGGTCATCTGCGCCGCGTGCTTCTGGACGCCGCGCATGCTCATGCACATGTGGTGGCCGTCGATGACGACGCCCACGCCGTGCGGATCGAGGACGTCCATCAAGGTCTGGGCAATCTGCTGCGTCATCGCCTCCTGCACCTGGAGACGCCTGGCGAACATGTCGACGATGCGCGGTATCTTCGACAGCCCGACCACCTTCTTGCGCGGGATGTAGGCGATGTGGGCCTGCCCGAAGAAGGGCAGCATGTGGTGCTCGCAAAGAGAGTAGAACTCGATGTTGGTGACCAGCACCATCTCGGAATAATCGACGGTGAAGAGAGCGTCGTTGATGATGTCGTCGACGTTCATCGAGTAGCCGGTGGTCAGCTCCTTGAACATCTTGGCGACACGGTGGGGCGTGCGCAAGAGGCCTTCGCGAGAGGGATCCTCCCCGATGTGATGAAGAATGTCGGTGACGGCCTTTTCGACCTTGGCTTGAGTGGGCATGGACTTCTCCTGGGATTGCAGATCGTCCAATATGGGCCGATCTCGTCCGCAAGCAATGGCGCTGCATTCAGTCGCAGCCGCAATTTCATCTTCTTCGCAACAACTGCCGCGCCACCGGAACAGCCTCGTCGGTCCAGCGCAGTCCGTTGGCGGCATTTGACCACAGGTGAACTACGTCTGGGCGTTCACGGCTAAAGGGTTCGGTCGCTATTTTCTGGTCAGCCATGGCTTGCCTCCGAGGAGTTGAGTGCCAGTGACTAATAAATAGGCCATAAATACGATCATTCAATAGCCTGTTCGAAGATCTATCAGCCTTTTACGGCCTTGCTGGCTTAAGTCGCCCCCTGATCTGAAATCGTTGCAAGTTATTTAAATCAAGTCTTTTGAGCAAGTCGGAGCGCTTCGTTTTGGATTCGGACGAAGCGGCGGCGCATCATCGGCGAGTTGCGCAGATTTTGCTGAAGGCGCACGCCATCGCCCCGGCAGCCCTCATTGAGCAGGTCGGGGCGGAGATCACTTGCAAAGGAGCCAAGGGCAAGGGATCGAAGGAGCAGCGACACCGTCCCTTCGTCATTCCCGGCCTTGGGCTCTGCGCCATCGGCGGCCGCGTCCGACGATGAATTCCCAGCTCTGATTCCCCCGGAAGCCGGAAGGCGACCGGGCCGAATGCTTTGCGGGGTCAGCAAAAA
>JBDKFG010000127.1:0-2500 GCA_039798785.1 Verrucomicrobiota bacterium
CCACCGATGCGGCGATCGCCTTCCTCAAGGGCCTGGATCCGGCGCATTTGCGTACTCCCTCGCCCAAGTCGATCACCGATCTGATCGGCTATCTGGAGGCGCGCAAGGACCAGATCCCGGTCTATTCCGTTCGCAAAAAGCTGGGATTGAGGGTTTCCAGCAATGGTGCGGAGAAGACCTGTGATCTCTGCGTCAGCGCGCGGCAAAAGGGCCGCGGCATGGCCTGGTCGCAGGACGGCTCCTACGCCTTGGCGATCATTCGCGCAGCCAGCATCAGCGTCCGTCTGCGGACCTGGCTGGATTCAGGCCGGTTTGAGCTCATACCGTCAGCCGAGGTAGGCTAAATGGAGTGACACAGGTCGATTTTTTATGTTGCAGCGCTGGACATTCCTCTTTTATGTATTATTTTATGGATAAATACATCAAATAAGTCAAAAGTGACAACAGGGAGATAGCGAATGGACAATCAAGTCAAACAAGCCTGGGAAGAGGCCATCAAGGCCTGGCCGGTGGCAAAGGGAACCCTGGCGGAAGTGCGCAAGGCCTGCAACCGCCCCGGCTGCAAGCGCTGCGGCAGCGGCGAAAAACACCCCTGCTGGCAATTCACCTGCAAGGTCGAAGGCCGCTCGAAGGCGATGCATGTGCCGGCAGAAGCGGTCGAGGAAATCCGCCTCGCCCTGGAAAACGGCCGCCGTCTCGAACGACAGATGCTGGAAACCGGACTGGCCATCCTCGCAGCTTATCGCAAGCCGCGCCAGAAACGCGGAGTCTGATATCGGCAAGCCCCACAGCTCCACTCTGCGCCCGCCGACTCCGCGTCCGGCGGCGCCCGCTCCTGTCAACGCGGAACTGGCGCTCCGGCAGGAAGGGCGCCGCCGGGACAAGGTCGAACGCGAGCTTCGCAAAACGATCGCCAAGCTGGAGAAGGAAAACCGCAGCCAAGCCAAACTGATCAAGAAACTCATGGGGCAGCTCGCCAAAAACAGCGACAACAGCTCGAAACCACCGTCCTCCGCCGGCCTCGCCAAGCCCCCGCCCAAGCCCGTGAATCAGCGCGCCAAAACCGGCCGCAGCAGCGGTGGCCAGCCCGGCCACAAAGGCCGCAACCTCCCCTTCAAGGAGCTCGGCCCCGACGACCAGAGCATCGAACACCGGCCGCCGGATATCTGCCCCTGCGGCCACCAGCTCTGCGGCCTCCCTGCCACCTTGGTCACCGCCCGCCAAGTCATCGAGCTCCCCCCGATCCTGGCGCCCACCGTCACCGAGCACCGCGTCCTCGCCGTCGTCTGCCCCGGCTGCGCCCAGCAGCACCGCGGCCAATTCCCCGAGCAGGTCAAGGCCCACACCTCCTACGGTCCCGGCATCTGCTCCCTCGTCATCTTCTTCGCCTGCGAGCAGTACATCCCCCTCGAACGCCTCGCCGCGACCCTGAAGGGCGTCTTCGGCATCAAGCTCAGCCAAGGCAGCATCGTCAAGCACATCCGCCGCTGCGCACGCCAACTCAAGCTGCCGCTCGAAGCGATCTCCGCCCAGCTTATTGCCGACGCCCTGCTGCATGTCGACGAAACCGGCGTCCGCGTCGAAGGCAAGCTCCACTGGCTGCATGTCATGTCGACCAAGAGACTGACCTACTTCTTCCTGCACGGCAAGCGCGGCGCCGATGCGATCACCGCCCAAGGCCTACTGCCCTTGTTCAAGGGCTTCCTCGTTCACGACTTCTGGAAACCCTATTTCGATCTCAAGGGTGTGCGCCATTGCATGTGTGTCGCCCACCTCCTGCGCGAGCTCAAGTTCGCCCACGAGCAGGACGCCCAGGCCTGGGCCGAACAGATGATCACCCTCCTGGTCGAGGCGCACAACGCGGCCAAGGACGGCCGGGCCGCGGGCCTCCAGCAGCTCCCCGCCGAACTCATGGTCTCCTTCCTCTCCCGCTACCTCGCCATCCTCGCCGCCGGACGCCGGCAAAACCAGCTCCCCGAAGGCCCTATCGCCCCGGGTGTCCGCGGCGCGCCCCAAAGCAAGTCGGTCAACCTCCTATCCCGTTTCGCCAACTTCCGGACCGAGATCTTCCGCTTCGCCGAGGATCTCCAGATCCCCTTCGACAACAACCTCGCCGAGCGCGACATCCGCATGGCCAAGCTGAGACAAAAGATCTCCGGCACCTTCCGCAACGAAGAGCAGGCCAGCGCCTTCTACGAGATCCGCTCCTACCTCTCCACCGCCAGGAAACAGGGCGCCGATATTTTAGCCGCCATCCGCGGCGCCTTCACCGGCGCCCCTTTCATGCCCGCCCAGGCAAACGCTCCTCCGTGACGCCTCTCCGGCTCTTCCTCCTCCATCCCCACTCATGCACCGGCCGGCCAGCTCACGCCGGGCTCAGTCGCGTCGTGAGTAGTAACGAAGGCGCAAGACTTCGTTGTCGATCATGGTTTGCAGGGTGTTTATGCTGAAGGCCCCGGTGACGATCGGTTTCTGCGAGTAGAGCAGCACCAGGTGCAGG
>JBDKFG010000128.1:0-2712 GCA_039798785.1 Verrucomicrobiota bacterium
CTCGCCATCAACTCATCCCGTTCGAGCTCCACGGCAGGAAAGATCCAGTCCTTGTCCACCAAGCGGTAGGTCCCCCGCTCCTCCTGCTCGATCCGCGCCCCCCAGCTCAACAGGGTTTGAATGGTAAGCCTCCCGTGACCCCCATCCCCCCTGCCGCCGCTTGCGGCGGCATTGTGCGCCAAACCCCGGAGGCGCACGATGACCCACGCAGAGAGACGAGCCCATTGGCAAAGCCAGATCCATGCACAAAGCCGCAGCGGCGTCAGCGCCAGGCGCTGGTGCCTCGCCCATGATGTCAACCTGGTGCATTTCTACCAGTGGCGCCGTCGGCTGACCAGCTCTGCTGAGCCGCAGTGCGGCTCCTTTGTCGAGCTGCTGAGCGCACCGAAAGCAGGAACCACCGCCGGTCTGCGCCTCGAATGGCAAGGATGGAGCCTGCATCTGAACCCGGATTTCGATGAATCGACCCTGCGGCGAGTGCTGCGTTTGCTGCCTCAAGTGACAAGCTGATGTTCGGCGTTGCCGGGACTGCCCGGATCTGGCTGTGGAACGGGCCCTGCGACCTGCGCTCAGGAATCGATCGCCTCAGCGGCATGGTGGAGGACCATTTCCCCGATGACCCGCTGTCTGGCGCCTATTTCGTTTTCCTCAGTCGAGGGCGCGACAAGATCAAAATTCTGTGGTGGGACCGTGACGGCCACTGCCTCTGGCATAAGCGACTGGCCCAAGGAACCTTCACGCCGCCCCTCGGCCATGACGGGAAGTCCAGCATCAGTCCCGCACAGCTGCAGCTGCTCCTCCATGGCATCACCCCGCAGCGACTCGGACGCCGCTGGGAAAAGCCCTGACCCCGCACCAGGAAAATTTCCAGAAATCTGCTTCTGCCGCCTCGCATACGCGCGCGTACGCGCCATTGTCCGAGCATGGAAAATCCCCGTCTCACCGAAGTCCTTGCCAACCTCGCCAGGGTGGAGCTGCGCCTCGTCGAAGTCGATGCCGAGCTCGCGCTTTGCAAGACGGCCCATGAGTCGAGCAAGGCGGATAACGACAAGCTCAAGACGGAAAACGAGAAGCTTAAAACCGATAACGAGCGGCTGCAGCGGCGCATCGGCCAGCAGCAAGAGATCATCGCCGGTCTCCAGAAGCAGATTTTCGGCTCCACCAGCGAGAAAGAAAAAAAGGGCAAAGGCAGCCCTGGGCGGAAGCCAAAGGGTACCGGCCGACACGAACACGGCCGCGGCCCGATCAACCAAAATCTGCCCCAAGACGAACTGATCATCGATGTCGATCCGGTGATGCGCCCCGGTCTGTCCCTGATTGGCGAGGAGATCCACTATCGCTACCGCTGGATCAAAGGCCACTGGCGCGTTACCCGCATCGTCCTGCTCAAATACGCCAACCCCGACAAGCCGCAGGACGGCGTCGTCTGCGCCACCATGCCTAGCCTCGGCATGGCGCGCAGCCTCTTCGACTCGTCCTTCGCCGCCCGCCTCATCTACAACAAATACATCCTCCATCTGCCGATCAACCGCCAGATGCAGCAGTTTGACTCCGAGGGCCTCAGCATCCCCTATCAGACCGCCGTCGGCCATGCGATGCGCGTCGCCATCCTCTTCCGCCCCCTGATCAACTGCCTCTACAAGGAAATCTGCGCCAGCCCAGCCGTCCATGCCGACGACACCCCGGTCGACATGCTCGATCCCGACAACGAAAGGGGGCCAGGAAAAAAGCAGTGCCGGACTGCCCGCATCTGGACCATCGTCAGCGACTGCAACGGCCCTCGCCTGGTGATCTTCATCGCCACCGGCAGCCGTTCCAAAGACGATGCCTGGAAGGTTCTCGGCAAGCTGAAAGCCCAATATATCCATGCCGACGCCTGTGCCAGCCACGACTGCCTCTTCGCCCCACGCGAGGACGGCGCCCCTGCGCCCCAAGAGTGCGCCTGCTACGCCCATGTCCGCCGCAAGTTCTTCGAGGCCTCGGAAAGCGCCGGTAAGCAGCACACCGCGACCATTCTGAAGATCATCGGCCGACTCTACGCGATTGAAGACGAGATCCGCTCCCAGTACCAAGCCGCCGCCGCCGCGGCCGATACCCCCCAGCAGTGGCAGGCCGCAGCGGACCTCCGCCGTGACTACCGCCTCAACCAGGGCGCCAAAGTTCTGATCGACAAGCTTCTCGTCGAGGTCGACGCCGTCCTCGCCAAACAAGTCCCCGGCACCCTCGTCCACCAGGCCGCGACCTATGCCGCCAATCTCCGCCAGCAGCTCTTCACCTATCTGGAACACGGCTTCCTGGAGATTGACAACAACAAGGCTGAGAACGCCCTCCGCTCGGTCGCCGTCGGTCGTGACAACTGGCTCTTTTTCGGCTCTGAGCTCGGGGCCGAGGCCGGCGCCATTTTCATGACCCTCGCCGCCAACTGCAAGATTCATGGCATCAATCTCAGCTTCTGCCCCACAACTGGAAGCCGAGCCCAACATCGTGAGCTGATCGTGGCCACTCGTCGTTCTGGTCCTTTCGACGAGCTGCCTCGCGCCCTTCCACGCATTCCACCCCAAGCTACTTTATCCTGATCTCTCAACCCGGGGGATGGGGATCACGGGGGGCTTACGTGACAACTGGCTCTTTTTCGGCTCTGAGCTCGGGGCCGAGGCCGGCGCCATTTTCATGACCCTCGCCGCCAACTGCAAGATTCATGGCATCAATCTC